>JBBSMQ010000036.1:0-39083 GCA_038233075.1 Acidimicrobiales bacterium | reverse complement strand
CGATGCAGGTCTCGGGATCGATGTAGAGCTGCTCGGCGGTCTCGAAGTCGGGCGCGCCCGGCGTGGGGTGGATGCAGTCGACGGGGCAGACCTCGATGCAGACGTCGTCCTTGATGCAGTTGCCGGCTATCACGTAGGCCATGTCCCGGCAATCTAGAGGCCCACCCTCCAAGTTCGCGCCCGGGTCGACTTCTGGATCGCTCGATCCAGGTCATGCGAGTATCGGTCGAGGAACGCGTCGCCACAGCAGGAGAGGGGGACGCACACGAGGCCCACGACGATCCCGCGCCGCGGGAGTGCCCGCGGTTCGGGCTATGCTGGCGCCTCGACAGTGTTCGGCAGTCCGGCCGACCGTTCCAACCACGAGGGGATTCTCATTCATGCGCGTCTTGGTCTTCGGCGGCGACGGCTACCTGGGCTGGCCGACGGCGCTGTACCTCTCCGCGAGGGGCCACGTAGTCGGTGTCCTGGACAGCGGGGTGTGGCGGAAGTACGACCACGAGCTCGGATCGGGCAGCCTGGTTCCCATCGAGACGCTCGACGATCGCGTGCGCGCGTGGCGGGAGGTCAGCGGCGAGACGCTCAGCGTGCTCCACGGCGACCTCCTCGACGCCGACTTCGTCTACGAGGCGATCAGTGGATTCGCCCCCGACGCAGTCGTGCACTTCGCCGAGCAGCGAGCGGCGCCCTACTCCATGATCGACCGCGAACACGCGGTGTACACCCAGACGAACAACGTGGTCGGCACGCTCAACGTGATGTTCGCGATCGGCGAGATCGACCGCGACATCCACCTGGTCAAGCTGGGCACGATGGGCGAGTACGGCACGCCCAACATCGACATCGAGGAGGGCTGGCTGGAGGTCACCCACAAGGGCCGCACCGACCGGGTGCTGTTCCCCAAGCGGCCGGGGTCCTTCTACCACCTGTCCAAGGTGCACGACAGCCACAACCTGGAGTTCGGTTGCCGGGTCTGGAGCCTGCGCGTCACCGACCTCAACCAGGGCATCGTGTACGGACAGCAGACGGAGCAGACGGCGCTGGATCCTCGCCTGGCCACCCGGTTCGACTACGACGCGGTGTTCGGCACGGTGCTGAACCGCTTCGCCATCCAGGCCGTGCTCGGGCTCCCGATGTCGGTCTACGGCGGCGGCACCCAGGTCCGGGCCGTGCTCGACATCCGCGACACCGTCGAGTGCGTCCGCCTGGCCTGTGAGAACCCGGCGGACGCCGGCGAGTTCCGCGTCTTCAACCAGGCCACCGAGAAGTTCTCGTTGACGGAGATGGCCAAGACCGTGGCCGGAGCCTTCCCCGGCCCGACCGACATCGAGTACCTCGACAACCCCAGGGTCGAGGCGGAGGACCACCACTTCGCGTTCACCCACACCGCGCTCGAGGGCTTGGGACTCCGTCCCCACCTGCTGTCCGACACGCTGCTCACCTCCATGTTCGGCATCATCGAGGCGCACCAGGACCGGGTGGACCGTGACGCGCTACGGCCCACGGTCGACTGGCGACAGGCGAGCAACCACTCCGGCCCCCGGTGACCGGCGGCGAGACCTCGAACGATCCCTCCCGGTCCGGCCAGCGGGTCCTGGTCACGGGCGCGTCGGGCTTCGTCGGCCGCCACGTCGTCGCCCGGCTGCAAGCCGACGGTCACCACGTCATTGCGGCGGACCTGGTGCGCCACCCCGACCGATCCGTCCCCACGGTCACGGGCGATCTGTGTGAGCCCTGGGTGCGGGAGCAGGCCGTGATCCCGGGCACCCATGCCATCGTCCACCTGGCCGCGGCGACGTCGGTGCTGGGCTCGATCGAGGCGCCGGCACGCACCTACGCCACCAACGTCGAGGTGACGGCAGGGCTGCTGGAGCGAGCCCGTACCTGCGGTGTCGGTGCATTCGTGTTGGCGTCGACCAATGCGGTCGTGGGTGATGTCGGGGTGAACACGATCACCGAGGAGCTGCCCCTGGCGCCCCTCACCCCGTACGGCGCGACCAAGGCCGCCAGCGAGATGCTTCTGGCCGGCTACGCCGGCGCCTACGGGATCCGCACCCCGGTCGTCCGCCTGACCAACGTCTACGGCCCGGGGATGGGGCACAAGGACAGCTTCGTGCCCCGGCTGCTGCGAGCGGCACGCGAGGGAGGGGGGGTGGAGATCTACGGCGACGGTGAGCAGCGTCGCGATCTCGTCCACGTGGTCGACGCCGCCGGTGCCCTCGCTCAGGCCGTCACCGGCTGGCCCAGCGGACCGGTCATCGTCGGCGGGAGCCGCTCCTACACGGTCAACGAGATCGCCGCGGTCGCGAGGGAGGTCACGGGGCGGCCCATCCCGGGCACCCCGGTGGCGGCCAAGCCCGGCGAGATGCCCGCGGTCGTGGTCGATGTGGCCCGCGCCCGCAGCCTCGGCTACTCACCGACCATGTCCCTCGTCGACGGCATGCGCAGCGCCTGGGTCGACTTCGACCCGTCCCCGGACGCGTAGGGGCCTCGTGTCGCGGTCGCAGGGGCGGCGCTCCTCGGCGACGGACGGCGGCGGGATCGACGAGGTCGACCGGGCCGCGCTGGGCGCCTTCGACGACCGCTACGGGAATCCGAGGCTGGCGCCGGTGGCCATCGTCATCGCTGCCTACGACGAGTCGGGCGGACTGCCCGATGTGCTCACTGCGCTGCCGGCCACGGTCTGCGGGCTGGATGCCGAGGTGGTCGTGGTCGACGACGGCAGCAGCGACGGCACCGCGGCCGCGGTGTCGGACCACGGGGGCGCCTACGTCGTGTCCTGCCCGGTGAACCGAGGGCAGGGGGCGGCGTTGCGGCTGGGCTACCGGGTGGCCCGGTGCCACGGCGCCCGGTACCTCATCACCACCGATGCCGACGGACAGTACGACCCGGGTGACCTGCCCGCCGTACTGGCTCCGGTGCTGGAGGGGACGGCCGACTTCGTCACCGGGTCGCGGGTCCTGGGCCACCACCACGTCCCGGACCGCTTCCGTCGGGCCGGTGTGCACGTGTTCTCCTGGGTCGTGAGCGTCCTCATCCGACAGCGGGTGACCGACACGTCGTTCGGGCTGCGGGCCATGCGAGCAGACGTGACCGCATCGGTCACCCTCGACCAGCCCCAGTACCAGTCGGCCGAGCTCCTGATCGGGGTGCACGCCCGCGGGTACCGGATCGCCGAGGTGCCCGGTACCATGCACGAGCGCGCCACAGGGTCCAGCAAGAAGGGAAAGAACCTGGTGTACGCCGTGCGCTACGCACGTGTCGTGCTCGGTACCTGGTGGCGGGAGCGATCCCGGGGTCCGCGACGGTGTTGACCACGACTCGCGGGGCCTTCGACGTCGACTCCCGCGGCACCGACCGCTCGCTGCGCACCCCCGACGTGGCGGTCCCCCACGACACCGGCGATCGCCGCCGGTGGTTCGCCGAGCATCGCCCCTTCGTGGTCGCGCTCATCCTCGCGGCCGCGGTGCGGATGCTCGTCTCGCTCGCCTTCACCCCGGCGCTGATGACGAGCGACGGCCCGCGGTACCTGTCCTTCATCGACACCTACGCGCCGGCCCGGGACCGGGTGGTGGGTTACACGGTGCTGGTGCTCCACCCGTTGTCGCGCGTCACCGAGGACCTCGTGGCGGTCACCTCGGTCCAGCACCTCATGGGACTGGCCACCGCCGTCCTCCTCTACGTGCTGCTCCGCCACTGGGGTGTCGGCCGTTGGCTGGCGACCCTGGCCACGCTGCCGGTCCTGTTCGATGCCATGCAACTGGTGTTGGAGCACGCCCCGCTGAGCGACACCCCGTTCGTCCTGCTGGTCACCGCCGGTCTCGTGGTGCTGGGCTGGCGGCGCCGTCCGACACCCGCCCTCGCTCTCGCCGCCGGGCTCCTCCTCGGGCTGGCGGTCACCGTCCGCCAGGTCGGACTGCCCCTCGTGCTGGCCGGGGTCGCCTTCTGCTTGCTCGCCGGTCACGGGTGGCGAGCCCGACTGGGGATCGCCGCGGTGTTCGCGCTGGGCTTCGTGGTCCCTGTCGGCGCCTACATGACCTGGTACTACGACGAGCACGGCGTCTACGCGTTATCGGAGGTCGACGGGAAGTCCGCCTACATGCGCACGACCTCGTTCGTGGACTGCTCGGAGCTGTCGGTCCCGGAGTACCAGCGGGTGCTGTGCCCGCCCGAGCCACGCGGGCAGCGCTTGGACCCATCCCTCTACGGGTGGGGGGTGGCCCCCAGGACATCGCTTGTCAACCCGCCGCCGGGCACGTCCAACAGCCAGGCGCTGCGCCAGTTCGCCCGGTCGGCCATCGGCCAGCAACCCGAGGGCTACGCCGGGGTCGTGGCGCGCGACGTGGCGCTGAACTTCGACGTCCGGCGCACCGACCGCTTCGGGCTCGACACGGCGTGGAAGTGGCGGTTCGGCACCTACGTCGACCTCGAGCCCGACACGTGGACCGGTCCTGCCTTCGACGCCCACGGCGGCGAGCAGCTGACCACCCACCGGCCCTACGCCGACCTTGTCGTCGCCTACCAGAGGGTGGGCTACCTGCCGGGTCCGCTGCTGCTCGGCTGCCTGGTGCTCGGCCTCCTGGGCGGGTTGGGCTGGCGGCGTGCCCGTCACGCGGATGCCCGGTGGGTCGGTCTCCTGCTGACCGTCTCGGGGCTGGTCCTCATCGTGGTGCCCGCCGTGACGGCCCAGTTCGTCTGGCGCTACCAGCTGCCCGCGCTGGTGCTGCTGCCCGGGGGTGCGGCGCTGGCGTTCACTGCCCTGCGCCGGGGTCAGGCTGAGGTCGGGACCGTTGCCACGCCCAGGATCGACTGACCGAACGGAGGTGTCCACCGGCGCTCCAGGGCCCGGGTGGCCGGGACGAGGA
Source organism: Acidimicrobiales bacterium (assembly GCA_038233075.1). Classification (GTDB taxonomy): domain Bacteria; phylum Actinomycetota; class Acidimicrobiia; order Acidimicrobiales; family Iamiaceae; genus Iamia. Next base: position 34,218 of record JBBSMQ010000036.1, on the reverse strand, counting down.
CCCGGTCGTAGCCGCGCCGCACCGCCGCGCGGGGGGGACCCACGCCGCCGCGGCGGACCGCCAGCCACCAGGCGATCCCGCCCAACAGGTTGACCGGTCGCACCTCGGTGGGGACCAGTCCGGCGTCGACGATGGCCGTGCGCAGGGTCGTGGGCGTGTAGCGGCGGACGTGGCCGACCCGCCGGTCGAAGTCGCCGTAGAGCTGCATGTAGCCCGGCACCCAGAGCACGATCGTGCCCCCGGGCTTGACCATGGTGGCCAACGACCGCAGCGTGGCGCTGTCGTCCTCGATGTGCTCCAGCACGTTGACGGCGACGATGCTCGACACCGGCGGGCCCACGTCGGGCAGGGCCCCGCGGAGGTCCAGCTCGAGGGCCTCGACCTCGGGCCGGGCCGCGAAGCGGCGCCGCAGGTGGGTGACGCACCCGGGGTCGACATCGGTCACCACGTGGCGGTCGAGTCCGGTGAACAGGGTGGCGAGCTCGCCCAGGCCGGCGCCGACCTCGAGCACCGAGGGACCGCAGTGGCGGCCCATCAGCTCCAGCTGGTAGCCGCGGTACCGACGCTGGTCGGCCTCCAAGCCATCCTCGACGGTCCGGCCTGTGGCGCGACCGAAGGCCCCGTCCTCACCGTCGGTCCCGGGTCCCTCGCCGGTCGTGTCGCGATCGCCGTCTCCGACGGCCGCCGCGCTCATGCGCGGGTCCGGGCCGGCGCCGAGTCCGGCGGGCCCGGGGAGGGGTTCGGGGAGGGATGGCCGAACAGGCGGTCGAACAGCAGGTAGCGCAGCAGGAACACGACACCGTAGACGCCGAGGAACGTGGCTCCGACGAGGATCACCCGCACGTCGTCGGAGATGCGACTGCGGTTGAGGATGGCATCGGCCGCGCTGGTCGCAAGGGTGGCGAGGAGCAGCGTGCCCAGGATGATCGCCACGTAGGGCAGCACCTCCCGGGTGAGGCTGGCCCGACCTCGACGTCCCCAGGCCCAGGTGCGGTTGAGCCAGTAGCTGGGCACCGCTCCCGCCAGCCAGCCGACGACGGAGGCGACCGCCGGCGAGGCGCGCAGCGGGCCGTACAGGCAGAGGAACGTCACCTCGCTGCACACCGTGGCCACCCCGGAACCGGCCGCGTAGCGCAGGATCCGTCCCCGCCTCCCCCCCGCGGATCCGGTGCGGCCCTCCTCCTCGGAGGACCTCTGGTGGCCCGACATGACCGAACCCTACGGTGTGACCGGCCGTTTCCGAGACCCACCCGTATCATCGCAGGATGCATCCCCGAGGCGCGCTGGCCCCCGTGCTCGGTGGCCGCGCTGTCGAGGAGCCCGCACGTCACGTGGGACCGGGGTTCGAGGGCGCGGGGTCCGAGGAGGTCCATCCCGGGGGCGAGAGCGACCGCACCCGGCTCACCCGCGGTGCCGAGCGGCTGCTCGACCTGACCGTGGTCGTCCTGGCCACCTGGACCGTGGTGTACCACCTCTGCCTGCTGCTGCGGCTGGGCGCGGCGTGGGCGCTGGGCCTCGAGGTGGCCGCCCTGACCGGCGGTGCGCTGCTGGCGCGCCGGGCTCGGTCGACCTCGGAGCGCCCGCCCCCGACGCCGGGGTCGAGCAGTGACCGGGCCTCGGCACCCGTGCGTGCCGGGGCGACGAGCCTCGACCGCGTCCTCCTCGCCGTCACGATCGCGGCGGCGGTGGCCGCCGCCCTGGTCGTCGCGCTCGACGGTGTGTGGCCGGTGGCGGCCACGCTGTGGATGACTGCCGCCGTCGCCGGCACGATCCTGGCCGTCCGGCGCGACCGCCGATCGTCGGGGCTCACACCCCGGCCCACCACCGAGCGCGACCCGGAGCCATCGGCGGGCACGGGGATCGTGGTCGCCTTGGTGTGGGCCCTGGGTCTGGCCGTGCTGGCCGCGCTCACCCGGTGGCCCAACCCCGACGACCTGTACTACGTCAACCTGGCCCAGGCGGTGGCCGAGACGGGGACCTTCCCCGTGCGCGACACGATCTTCTCCGACCTGGTGTTCCCGATGTCGAGCTGGCCGCCGATGGCGTCGTACGACGCGTTGGCCGGGACGCTGGGCTGGCTGACCGGCGCCCGGGCCGCGTCGATCGTCTACCTCGTCGTGCCGCCCGTGGCGACGTTCTTGTCGGTCCTGGCGCTGTGGCGCCTGCTGCGCGCCTGGCGGGTCGGGGCGGTCGGACTGGCCCTCAGCCTGGCGCTGGTCTTCCTGCTGTTCGACGGGGGTCCGGGCTACGCCGCACCGGGCAACCTGTTCCTGATCCGGATGTGGCAGGGCAAGGTCATCCTGCTGGGCTTGATGGTCCCGACGCTGCTGGTCTACGCCCTGCGCTACGTCGAGCGACCGACCCGGGCGAGATCCGGGTGGCTCTTCGCCGGCGGGGTGGCGGCCGTGGGTCTGAGCACCACGGCGATGTTCCTGGTGCCGCTCCTGGCCCTGGCCGGGGCCGCACCGCTGCTCCGACGCAACCCACGGAGGGCCCTGGTCGGGTTCGCAGCCATGATCGCGTACCCCCTCGGCGCAGGCGCGGTGACCAAGGCCGTCGGCGGGCGCTCGGCCGACTTCTTCGATGAGCGAAGCCTGTTCCGGTTCGAGCCGTCCTGGTTCGGCCCCGAGATCCTGCGCAGCGGTCCGGTGGCGGCCGTCGCGGTGGTGGCCGTGCTCGTCGGTGCCGTGGTGGTGCCCCACCGGGCGGCCCGGGTGACCACCGGGATCCTGGTGGTCCTCACCGGGGTGACCTTCGTCCCCGGGGTCACGCACATCTCCTTCGACTTGTTGGGACTGGGCCCAACGCTGTGGCGGGTCTCGTGGGTGGCCTCGATCGCCGCCCTGGTCGGGGTGCTCGGCGCTCACGTGGCCGCCCGCGCCCCCGGGCGGATCCTCACCCTGGCAGTGCCCGTGGTGCTGGTCGCGGTGCTCGTCGGGTTCGGGGTGCCCACGTGGTCGGAGCAGAACGGGGTCTCCGTCGACGCCCCGCCCCAGTGGAAGCGCGGCCCCGAATCGGTGGTGACCGCCCAGCGGGCCATCGACGCGGCGTCGCCCGGGGACACCATCCTCGCCCCCCAGCAGCTCGCCATCACCATCACCGTGATGACCACCGAGGTCCACACCGTCGCTCCCCGGGACTACTTCATGGCCTACCTGCGCGACGACCCCCGCTTCCACTACGACGAGCGCCTCACCCTGGTCGACTTCGCCAACCAGCCCGGTCGCCCGGCCGACCGGGCGGCGATCGCCCGCGCCCTCACCGTGGTCGAGGTCGAGCAGGTCTGCCTGCCGGTGTGGGCCGCCCTGCGCATCGACCTCGTCGAGGGTCAGGGCTACGAGGAGGTCACCCGCTCGCCGACCGACCGCTGCTTCCGCCGCTGACCCGGTGAAGGCCGGACGGTCGGGTCCTCCTCGTCACCGAGGCGGTGCCGCCCGGCGTGGCTGACCGCCGTCGTCTCCCCACGGTCGCCTGAGGCTCGGGGCGCCAGGGCGAACCCGGGGGGTCCGCGGCGCCGTGCCGCACCGCCGATCAACCGCCGTCGGGTTGAGCCGCCGTAGTCTCGGGCCCAGCCCGGCGAGGAGGACCGTGTGGACATCGAGTTCAAGAGCTCGCCGGGACCCAGTCTGGGCGTCGAGGTCGAGCTCGAGATCGTCGACCGCCAGACCCGGGCCCTGACCAGCGCGGCCAGCTCCATCCTGGCCGAGATCGGCGCCGGTCACCCGGCAGGGGAGCACCCCAAGGCCAAGCACGAGCTGTTCGAGTGCACCATCGAGATCATCACCGGCGTGTGCACATCGGTGGCCGAAGCCCGAGCCGACCTCCAACAGACCCTCGACGAGGTGACCGCCGCCGCCGACCGGCGGGGCCTGGACCTGCTCTGCTCGGGCACCCACCCCTTCTCGTCCTGGCAGGACCAGGACGTCAGCCCGAACCCCCGGTACGCGCAGCTCCTCGAGGAGATGCAGTGGATGGCCCGGCGCCTGGCCATCTTCGGGGTCCACGTCCACGTCGGCGTCCGCTCGGGGGAGAAGGCGGTGGCCATCGCCGGCGCCCTGGCCGGCTACATCCCGCACTTCCTGGCCCTCTCCGCGTCGAGCCCCTATTGGGAGGGTCACGACACCGGGCTGGCCTCGTGTCGCAGCAAGGTGTTCGAGGGCCTGCCCACCGCCGGCCTGCCGTCGCCCATCGAGAGCTGGGAGGAGTTCGAGCAGCTCATGGAGACGCTGGTCTCGTCGGCCGCCATCACCACGGTCCGGGAGGTCTGGTGGGACATCCGCCCGCATCCCGACTTCGGCACCGTCGAGCTGCGCATGTGCGACGGCCTCCCCACCCTCGGCGAGGTGATGGCGGTGGCGGCCCTGGCCCAGAGCCTCGTCTGTCGCTTCGACGCCTGGATCGACCAGGGGCGGCCCCTGCCCCGCCAACGCGACTGGGTGCTGCGCCAGAACAAGTGGCGCGCCGGTCGCCACGGCCTCGACGCCCAGCTGATCGTCGACGATCGGGGCCAGCTGGTCGCCCTGCGCGATGCGGTGCGAGAGCTGGTGGCCGAGCTCGACCCCGTGGCCGAGCGCCTGGGCTGCGCCGAGGAGCTGCACCGCGTCGAGGGCATCCTCACCGGGGGGGCGAGCTACCAGCGCCAACGCGCCGTCGCCGGCCCGGACGCAGGGGGAGCCGACGCCCTGCGCCCGGTCGTTGACCTCCTCGTGGCCGAGCTGGCGTCAGACGTCCCTGGCGTGTTGCCCTCGGTCCCGTGAGGATCCCGCCCCGCCCGTCCGACGACGTGTCCGGCCAGAGCAGGGTCGAGACCGTCGCCCGGGCCGTGGCCGAGGTGGAGGCCGACCTCATCGCCCTGCGGCGGGATCTCCATGCTCACCCCGAGCCGTCCTGGGAGGAGACCCGCACCACCGAGGTGGTCGGCAAGCACTTGGCCGACGCCGGGCTGGCGGTGACCTCTGCGCCGACGGCGACCGGCCTGGTGTGCGACATCGGCACCGGCGAGGCGCTGGTTGCCCTGCGCGCCGACATGGACGCCCTGCGCCTCACCGATGTGAAGGAGGTGCCGTACCGCTCGAGGATCCCCGGGGTGGCCCACGCCTGCGGTCACGACCTGCACACCGCCGCCGCGGTCGGCGCCGCCACCGCCCTGGCCCGAGTGCTGCGCCCCGGCGACGGTCGGGTGAGGATCGTGTTCCAGCCGGCAGAGGAGACGATCCCCTCAGGTGCCCGTCCCATGGCCGACGCCGGCATCGTCGACGGGGCCCGTGCCGTGTTCGCCCTCCACTGCGACCCCCACCTGGAGATCGGCCAGGTCGGGATCTCGCCCGGGCCCATCACCTCCGCCGCCGACATGGTCGAGATCCGCCTCACCGGCCCCGGCGGCCACACCGGACGCCCCCATCGCACCGTCGACCTCGTCAACGTGGCCGCCCGCCTGGCCGTCGACCTGCCCGGCTCCCTCGACCGCCTCACCGACCCGCGAGACGGCGTCAACCTCACCTTCGGCGCCATCGCCAGCGGGGACGCCCCCAACGTGATCCCCAGCACTGCGGTGCTACGCGGCTCACTGCGGGCCAGCGGTCGGGCCGGCTGGGAGGACGCGGCCCGACTGCTGCCCCGCCTGGTGGCGGGCATCGCCGAGGCCCTCGGCGCCACCTGGGATCTGGATCACCGGGTGGGGGCGCCACCGGTCGAGAACGATCCGTGGGCCACCCGCCTGCTCACCGTCGCGGCCTCGGCCGTGGCTCGCCCGGGCGGGGTCGTGCCCACCCGCCAGAGCGGCGGGGGCGAGGACTTCTCCTGGTTCCTGGAGCGGGTGCCCGGAGCCTTCGCCCGCTTGGGCGTGACCACCCCCGGAGCCGAGCCGGTGGACATCCACTCCGGCGCCTTCGACGTGGACGAGCGGGCCATCGCCCTGGGCGCGCGCCTCCTGGCCGGTGCCGCCCTGGTCGCCCTCGCAGCCCCGTGAGGGCGCGGACGCGTGAGGGGCAGGGGATCCGGTCATGGGAGCGACTGTTGGGCCTGCCGGTTCGAGGGTGGTGGTGACGCCGACGGGCGGCACGCCGGTCGAGCGGTTCGCCTACCCGCTGCCCGACGCCGCCATCGCCCAGGTGCCGTCCGAACCTCGCGACGGTGCCCGGATGCTCGTCGACCGCGGGCCCCGTCGCCATCCCGATGATCGAGGCATCCGGGACCTGCCCGCCCTCCTCGACCCGGGCGACCTCCTCGTGGTGAACGACACGCGGGTGCTCCCGGCCCGGCTTCGGGCAATCAAGGTGACCGGCGGCGCGGTGGAGGTCCTGCTCCTCGAGCGCGAGCCGACGGGGACCTGGCGGGCGTTCGTCCGTCCCGGCCGCCGGGTGCCTCCCGGCACGAGGGTCACGGCGGGCGGGCTGGCCGTGGATGTGGGCGAGGAGGTGGGTGACGGTGTGCGCCGGGTCCGCCTCGTCCCCGGCGCCGGGGCCCGCAGCCATGCGCGGGCCGACGCCGACGCCGATGTCGATGCCCACGTCGTGGCCGACGCCAACACCGCTGCTGATGCGGGCGCCGACGGCTCCGCCCCGGCGGATGCCGAGGCCGAGCTCCGGGCCCTGGCCGTCGAGGGTGAGGTGCCGCTGCCGCCCTACGTGCACGTCACCCTGGACGACCCCGAGCGCTACCAGACGGTCTATGCCCGGACCCCGGGCTCGGTGGCGGCGCCCACCGCCGGGCTCCACCTGACCCGGCGTGTCCTCGACGAGGTCCGTGATCGGGGCATCCGCGTCGAGACCATCGACCTGGCGGTCGGGCTGGGCACCTTCCGACCCCTGGCCGCCGAGACCGTCGAGGCCCATCGGATGCACGAGGAGGCCTACCGGGTCGCCCCCGAGGTCCTCGACGCGTGTCATCGGACCCGAGCCCACCACCGTCGTGTCGTGGCCGTCGGCACCACCACCCTGCGCGCCCTGGAAGCGGCGGCGGCGAGCGGTCGCACCAACGGCCGCACCGACCTCTACATCCACGGCGATCACCGCTTCGGCCTCGTCGACGGCTTGCTCACCAACTTCCACATCCCCCGGTCGTCGCTTCTGGTGCTGGTCGACGCCTTCGTCGGGCCCCGTTGGCGGGGGCTCTACGACCACGCCCGGGCCTCGGGCTACCGGTTCCTGTCCTTCGGCGACTGCTGCCTGCTCGACCACCGCTGGGGCCGGGTGGCGTGAGCAAGCTGCAGGAGGTCACCAACTTCGTACGGAAGTGGTCCCATGGGGCGCAGGTCCGTACGAAGTTCGTGGGGATCGGAGACGCGGGGTGACGGTTCCGGTACGGATCGAGGTGGAGGCCACCGACGGTGACGCCCGGGCCGGCCGCGCCACCACCGCCCGGGGATCGTTCCCCGTCCCCGCCTTCATGCCGGTCGGGACCCGGGGCGCGGTACGGGCCCTCGGTGCCGACGACCTCGACCGCCTGGCCCCCCCGGTGGTGCTGGCCAACACCTACCACCTGATGCTGCGCCCCGGCGCCGAGGTGGTGCGCGGCCTGGGGGGCCTGCGCCGCTTCACGGGCTGGGACGGCACGTCGCTCACCGACTCCGGGGGGTTCCAGATCTTCTCCCTCGAGCCCAAGGTCGACGAGGAGGGCGCCACCTTCCGCTCGACCTACGACGGCAGCACCCACCGGCTGACACCGGAGGCCGCGGCCTCGGTCCAGACCGACCTGGGCGCCGACATGCAGATGGTGCTCGACATCTGCCCCGCCCTGCCGGCGCCGACCGGGGTGATCCGGGCCGCCACCGAGCGCACCGCCCGCTGGGCCGGGCGGGGCCGGGCCGCGTTCCTCACCGGCGCCGAGCAGAGGTCGGAGCGAGGTCTGCTGCAGTCGCAGCTGGGCATCGTGCAGGGCGGTGTGGACCCGAGCCTGCGAGCCGAGAGCGCCCGGTGGACCACCGACGTGGGCTTCGACGGCTACGCCATCGGCGGCCTGTCGGTGGGGGAGAGCCGGTCCGAGATGCTGCCCGCGCTGGCGGCCGCGGTGGCAGGTCTGCCCGCCGACCGGCCCCGCTACCTGATGGGCGTGGGCGACCCGGCCGGCCTGGTCGAGGCCGTGGGGCTCGGCGTCGACATGTTCGACAGCGTCCTGCCCAGCCGCCTGGCCCGCCACGGCACCATCCTCACCGACGAGGGTCGGCTCAACCTGCGCAACGCCGGCCACGCCCGCGACCCGGGCCCGCTCGACGCGGCGTGCCCGTGCCCCGTGTGCTCCCGGTGGTCCCGGGGGTACCTGCGCCACCTCCTCACCACGGGAGAGCTCACCGCGTCCCGGCTCCTCACCCTCCACAACGTGGCCTGGTTGCTGCGCCTGGTGACCCGCACCGGTGACGCGATCCGCGCCGGGCGGTTCGCCTCCTGGCGGGACGAGGTCCTGACGATCTGGGGGTGACCGGCGTCGAGGGGACCGGGACCTGGTCTCGCCGTCGTGCTCGACCTGAGGAGGACCCGGTCGGAGGGTGCCGGGACCGGGTCGCCCGCCGGTGTTCGACCTGGGGCTGACCCGTGGCAACGGCGCCCAGCCCAGGTGGGGGTCCCGCCGCGCTCGGTGCCGCCGGGGGTCGGGCACTAGTGTCTCCCAGGCTCATTTCCCAGACGTGACTGGACCGCCGCGTGGCCCTCCGAACCCCCACCCCTGACCTGCGGTGAGCTCCCGCGGTCGTCCCACCGCCCGGCTGGTGGCCTTTGCCGCCGCCGTGGCCCTGCTGGGGGCCCGGGTGGTCACCATCGCGGTGGCCGGGTCGCGGACCTCGTCGGCGACGTGGGCCACCCTGGCCCTCTGCATCGGCCTGGTGCTGGCGACCGGTCTGGTCGTGCTCGACGGTACCGGCCGGCTGACCCCGCTGCGCGGCCGTGGGCTGGGCGCGCTGGGCCTCATCGTCGGCCTGGCCCTCACCTCGCTGGTCATCGTGTCGGCCAACCGGGCCACTCCCGAGCTGGGCCTCGACCTCCAGGGCGGGTTCTCGGTCGTGCTCACCGCCCAGGGTGATCCACCCAGCGACACCGTCGACCAGGCCATCTCCATCATCCGCCAGCGCATCGACGGCCTCGGCGTGGCCGAGCCCGAGGTGACCCGCCAGGGCAACAACGTGGTGGTGGAGCTGCCCGGCGTCGAGGACCGCGAGCAGGCCCAGCAGATCGTGGGTCAGACCGCCAAGCTGGAGTTCCGGCCCGTCCTCATCCCGGCCCTGCCCTACGACCAGGCCGCGGCCGACGCCGGCGAGGATCCCTGCGCGACGGCGGCCCAGGCCGCGTCCGCCGGCGCCCCCGGTGGTGCCGCGCCCGGTGGGGCGGTGCCCGGTGGTGCGGTGCCTGGTGGTGCCACACCAGGGGAGGTGCCTGGTGGTGCGCCGCCAGGGGAAGGACCGCCCCCCGCGTCCGACCCGTCGGGCGAGTCCACGGTGCCTGACACTGCCCCCCCGCCCGCCCCCGGTGGCGCCGCCGAGGGTGCGCCCGCCCGGCCGGTGCCCCCGGTCGGGGGCATCACCGACGGCGAGTCGGCCGCTCCGCCGCTGGCGCGCCAGGACGGCGAGGACGGGTCCACCACGACGGCCCCGGCCGATGACGCCCCGACCACGACGGCCCCGGCCGACGGGTCCACCACCACGGCTCCGCCCGATGACGCCCCGGCGACCACGGCGCCGGTCGCGCCGGGAGGCCAGGCCCCGGGCGGCGACGCCCAGGCGGGCGCCGTGTTCCTGCCCACCCAGGAGCGCGACGGCGAACCCCGCACCTGCGTCCAGCTGGGTCCCATCGGCTTCGAGGGCGACGCCCTCAGCTCGGCCCAGGCCCAGCTGGGCGGCAACACCGGCTCCGATTGGGTCGTGGGCGTGAACATCAAGGGCGGGTCCCGTGACGCGGCCAACGCCCTGTTCAACGCCTGCTTCGCCGGCGGCCCGACCTGCCCCTCGTCGGGCGGCGGCAACGGCCAGCTGGCCATCGCCCTCGACGACGAGGTCGTCTCGGCCCCGGCGGTCAACAGCCAGAACCTGGCCAACGACGAGTTCATCATCAGCGGCGGCGGCGAGAGCGGCTTCGCCGAGGGCGACGCCAAGGACCTGGCCCTCGTGCTGCGCTACGGCGCCCTGCCCGTCGAGTTCACCCGCAGCGCCGAGCGCCAGGTGTCGCCCACCCTGGGCGAGGAGTCGCTCCAGGCCGGCGCGCTGGCCGGTCTCATCGGCCTCGTCGCGGTGGTCCTCTACCTCATCCTCTACTACCGGGCCCTCGGGGTGGTGGTGGTGATGGGCCTGGCCGTGTGGAGCTCCCTGATGTACGGGGTCATCTCCTGGTTGTCGGCCACCCAGGGCCTCACCCTCTCCCTGGCCGGGGTGGTGGGCATCGTGGTCTCGTTGGGCACCACGGTGGACTCCTACGTGGTGCACTTCGAACGCCTGAAGGACGAGGTCAAGTTGGGCAAGTCCGTCCGCGCCTCGACCGAGAAGGGTTTCCAACGGGCCTTCCGCACCATCCTCACCGCCGACATCGCCTCCTTCATGGGCGCCCTGCTGCTGTGGTGGCTCACCGTCGGTGCCGTGCGCGGCTTCGCCTTCTTCCTCGGCCTGTCGGTGGTCCTCGACGTGGTCGTCGCCTACACCTTCGACCGGCCCATGGTGGCCCTGCTGGCCCGCAACCGGTTCTTCACCGAGAACCGGACCTTCGGGGTGGCCCGGGGCCTGGGCCGCAGTGACGGGGGTGGCTCCACGCCCGCCCCGCGAGCGGGAGCGGCCACGTGAAGAACGACACCGCGACCGACGAGGGCCCCCTCGCGGCCAAGCGCAGCATCTGGCACCGGCTGTACCACGGCGAGACGAACTACGACTTCATCGGACGGGCCCGGCTCTGGTTCGCGATCTCCGCTGCGATCATCGTCGTCGGGCTGCTCGGCCTGCTGTTCCAGGGCGGTCTGAACCTGGGCATCGACTTCACCGGCGGCAGCCAGTGGGAGGTCCCCGCCAACGGGGTCACCGTGTCCCAGGTCGAGACGGCGGTCAGCGACGAGGGCTTCACCGAGGTCGAGGTGCAGGAGGTCGGTGACGACCTGCGCGTGCAGACCCCGCCGTTGGAGGGCAGCGACGCCGAGAAGCGGGCCCAGAGCAGCAGCGTCGTCGACACCCTCGTCGACCTGACCGGCGCCGAGCGCAACGACGTGGCGATCAACGACGTCGGACCGTCCTGGGGTCAGGAGATCTCCGAGAAGGCGCTGCGCGCCCTCGTCTTCTTCCTCATCGCCATCCTCATCTACATCACCATCCGGTTCGAGTTCCGGATGGCACTGGCCACCATCGGCGCCCTGCTCCACGACATCCTGGTGGTGATCGGCGTCTACGCCGTGCTCCAGCTCCCGGTGACCCCCGCCACCGTGGTGGCCTTCCTCACCATCATGGGCTTCTCGATCTACGACGGGATCGTCGTGTTCGACCGCGTCGACGAGAACACGCGCCTGCTCACCAGCGGCGCCAAGATGACCTACAGCGAGATGGTCGACATGTCGCTCAACCAGGTGCTGATGCGGTCGCTGAACACCCAGATCACCGCGCTCATCCCCATCCTGTCGGTGCTGCTGGTCGGCTCGCTGGCCCTGGGCCAGGCGTCGCTCCAGGAGTTCGGCCTGGCCCTGTTCATCGGCCAGCTCTCGGGCGCCTACTCCTCGATCTTCATCGCCTCACCGCTGCTGGCGATCCTGAAGGAGCGCGAGCCCCGCTACCGCGCCCTGCGCCAACGGGTCACCGACCGCCTGGGCGGCGGCCGGGACTCTGACGACGAGGATCCGGTGACCGCGTCCGACATCTCGGTGGGGGCCACCGCCTCGGCCGACGCCGTCCCCGCCGGGGCGGCCGCGGGTCCTCGCGCCGGCGGGCGCGAGGCCCGACCGAAGGGTGCCGTGCCGGCCCGGCCCAGCGGCACCCGCAACCACCCGCCCCGCCCGAGGAAGAAGGGCAAGAAGCGGTGAGCGCCGCCATCCCAGTGGTGGCCGACCCGGAGGGACTCGACGCTCTCATCCGCGAGGTGGCGGACTTCCCGTCGCCGGGCATCACCTTCAAGGACATCACCCCGCTGCTGGCCGACGGGCCGGCGTTCGCCCGGGCCGTCGACGGCCTGGCCCGGCTGGTCGTCGAGGCCGGCATCGAGGTCGACCAGGTGGTCGGCATCGAGTCCCGTGGGTTCCTCCTCGGCGCCCCGGTGGCCCTGCGTCTGGGGTGCGGGTTCGTCCCGGTCCGCAAGCCGGCCAAGCTCCCCCGGGAGGTGGCGGCCGAGGAGTACGCGCTGGAGTACGGCACCGACCGCCTCGAGGTCCACGTCGACGGCATCGTGGCCGACGAGCGGGTCCTCATCGTCGACGACGTCATCGCCACCGGGGGGACCGCCGCCGCCACCGGGCGCCTGGTGACCGGCCTGGGCGGCCGCGTCGCGGGCTTCGCCTTCCTCCTCGAGCTGACCGGGCTGGGCGGTCGGGCCCCCATCGACGAGCACCCGATCGTAAGCCTGCTCACCTACTGACCCGCCATGAGTCCCGCAGGTCGGGAGTCGTCCCGACCGAGCAGGTGTCCGACACCGAGGGCTGACTACTCGTCGGGCAACACCGCGAGGTCATCCTGGGAGATGGTGCCGTGGGCGAGGGCGTGGTCGACGAGCACGGTACGACGGTCCTTGGCCAGGGCACCGATGTCGCCGCGCAGTCCGGGGACACCGAGCTCGTCGAGGCGTCGACACAGGTAGTCGAGCTTGCCGTCGAACTTCTTCTTCGACCAGCCCAGCCGGTTGCACACTCCTTGTTGGAGGGAAGGCGGTGATCGTGGGGATCGAGCAGACGGGGCTCGGCCAGGCACACCACCAGCATCCGTTGCTCCTCGTGGAGGCGAAGCGCCGGACCCCGGAGCGTGGTGCCTCCGGCAAGCTCCGGCTCCGCGGGCCGGTCTCGGTGCACCGTGAGGTCCTCGGCGACGGTGACATCCACCTCGTAGGTGGTCCGACCGGCGACGAACCGCACCACGCCCTCGGTCAGGGCGAGGGGCCCTTCGAAGCCAGGCGCCAGCTCCGGACGGGAGCGGCTGCTGGCGTCGAGGACCTCCAGGTGCAGCCGGGCCCCCAGGTTCTGCACCCACCAGAATCCGTTGCGGCGGAGGAAGCACCCGGTGAGCCGGTGGACGAACTGGTGCGCGCCGGCCCCCGCACGTCGCCGGTCGGGTCGCCGGGTTGGCGCCAGCCGGGGGAGTGGTCGGTGGTCCTCCAGTCCACGGTGAGCGTCTGCCCGTCGTCGCTGATGTGGGCGTCGGCGGTCTGCGGTTGGAAGTACTCGCTTCCGCCGTTGAAGTCCCGTGAGTCCGCCCACGCGAAGGTGATCTGATCAGGTCGAAGTCCCTGGTGATCCGGCTCGTCGGGTCCGAGGTCGCCGAGGGGGTAGCGCCCCATCACGATCTCCGGCGCTGCGGCACAGGACGTGGCGGACACGGCGGCGCAGGTCTGATCGACCACCAGCGGGATCCCGCTCTGGGTCAAGGCGTCGTACTCGCTGTGGGCGGGGGGGTCCCAGCGCCCCCCGCAACAGCTGTCCAACCCGATACCGACCCATGTCACCATCTCCTCGTGTTCACGAAGCGGTGAGGACCCAGCGCCGCTCACCAAGGGTCAGGATGAGTGCCCCGCAGCCCACCGTCGATCGGGAGGTCTCCCGACAGATCACCTCGGAGGCGGACCCGGCTCGCCGATCCCCGTCGTCCGCGGGGATCCGACGCAGGGCCGACCCGGTGGGGACGACGACCTGTGGCTGCGCCAGGCCCGGGCCCCGGGCGGTTCCTGCTCATCCACTGACCTCGGGCCCCGCAGGGGACGCGGGATCGGGCCAGGGACGCGCCACACTGGGGTGATGGCGACGACGGTCGATCGCGTGCTCCCGTGGCGGCGCTCGGCCGCGCCGCGCGACGACGTGCTCGCTCCCCTGGTGACCGACTTCAAGGCCCGTCACCCCAAGGGCTCGACGGCGATGATCACCCGCGCCTACGACGCCGCCAAGGCGGCGCACTCCGGCCAGGTCCGCAAGACCGGCGAGGCCTACGTCACCCATCCGTTGGCGGTGGCCCGGATCGTGGCCGGCTTCGGCCTCGACGAGGTCACCATCTCCGCCGCCCTCCTCCACGACGCGGTGGAGGACACGGGGATGTCCTTGGCCGACGTGGAACGCGACTTCGGGTCGCAGGTGCGCCACCTGGTCGACGGGGTCACCAAGATCGAACGGCTGAACTTCGACACCAAGGAGGCCCAGCAGGCGGCCACGGTGCGCAAGGTGCTGGTAGCCATGGCCCGCGACCTCCGGGTCATCATCATCAAGCTGGCCGACCGACTCCACAACATGCGCACCCTCGCCGCCCTGCCGGGATGGAAGCAGGAGCGCACCGCTCAGGAGACCCTCGACGTCTACGCCCCGCTGGCCCATCGCCTCGGCATGCAGGACCTGCGCCAGCAGCTCGAGGACCTGGCCTTCGCCACCCAGCAACCCAAGCGCTACGCCGAGATCGACCACATGGTGTCGCTCCGGGCCCCCGAGCGCGACCTGTACCTGACCCAGGTGCTGGAGGAGGTGCAGTACCGCATCAAGGAGCTCCGGATCGATGCCGAGGTCTCGGGGCGGCCCAAGCACTACTGGAGCATCTACGAGAAGATGGTCGTGAAGGGCCGGGCCTTCGACGACATCTTCGACCTGGTCGGCATCCGGGTGCTCGTCGATGCGGTGAAGGACTGCTACGCGGCGCTGGGCTCGATCCACGCCACCTGGACCCCGGTTCAGGGGCGCTTCAAGGACTACATCGCCCACCCGAAGTTCAACCTCTACCAGTCCCTCCACACCACGGTGGTGGGGCCGGGCGGCAAGCCCCTGGAGGTGCAGATCCGCACCCGTGAGATGCACAGCCGGGCCGAGGTGGGTGTGGCCGCGCACTGGGGCTACAAGGAGCCGAGCTCGGACGCGGACGCCATGGTGTGGCTCAACCGCATCGTCGACTGGCAGCAGGACATCTCCGACCCCCAGCAGTTCTACGACCAGCTGAAGTTCGACCTCGACCAGGACGAGGTCTACGTCTTCACCCCCAAGGGGCGGATCATCACCCTGGCCCGAGGGGCCACCCCCATCGACTTCGCCTACGCCGTGCACACCGAGGTCGGTCATGCCTGCGCCGGGGCCAAGGTCAACGGCCGGCTGGTGGCGCTCGAGCACGCGCTGGTGTCGGGCGACAGCTGTGAGATCGTCACGTCCCGGACCCAGGGGGCGGGCCCCAAGCGTGACTGGTTGCAGATCGTCCAGACCCCGAAGGCGGCCAACAAGATCCGCCAGTGGTTCTCGCGTGAGCGACGCGAGGACGCCATCGAGACTGGGCGCGACGACCTGGCCAAGGGGCTGCGGCGTGAGGGTCTGCCGGTGCGGGAGGTCACCCGCGGGGTGCTGTCCGACATCGCGTCGGAGCTCAACTACGTCGATGTCGATGCTCTCCACGCCGCCATCGGCGAGCACCACGTGTCGTCCGAGTCGGTGGCCAGCCGGGTGGCCCGTCAGCTGCGCAGCGGCGACCCCGACCACGAGGAGCAGCTCCCGACCACGGCGCGCACGCCCCGGACGCGCAGCGAGCGCGACACCATCGGGGTCCACGTCGAGGGCCTCGACGATGTCATGGTGCGGTTGGCGAAGTGCTGCACGCCGGTGCCGGGGGACGAGATCATGGGGTTCGTGACCCGGGGGCGGGGCGTCTCGGTCCACCGCACCGACTGCGCCAACGCGGTGTCGCTGTCGCAGGGCCAGGGCGGACGCCTCATCGAGGTCGAGTGGGACGAGGACGGCGCCGGGCGCTTCACCGCCGCGGTCGAGATCACCGGGCTGGACCGGCCCCGCCTCCTGGGCGAGACCTCGTCGGCCTTCGCCGACGCCGACATCAACATCCTGACCTGCGAGTCGCGGGCCAACGCCGACCGGGTGACCACCATGCGCTTCGAGGTGGAGGTCAGCGATCCCTCGCACATCGACTCGGTGCTGCGGTCGGTCCGGCGCATCGACGGCGTCTACGAGGCCCACCGCATCATGGCCGGGCACCGATAGTCGTCGCTCGCCCGGTGGACAACGGCTTGTGGCCGGCGCAGCCGCTGGGGTCTGGGGCATCAGCCCCAGAGGAAGCGAGCCGATCCAGCTTGCTGGTCGGCGAGCATGGGTGTCGGCGAAGCGACCCGACCAGCTCGAGCGAGGAGCTCCGCTCCAAGCTCGAAACCATCACTGGTAGGTGACGAGGTCGACGTCGGGGGCGAAGCCGAGGACCTGCTCGGGGGAGAAGATGTCGATGTCCTCGTCGTAGAAGAGCTTGAAGCCGTTGGCGAAGGGCGGCTGCGCCTTCAGCTGATCGTACTTGCGGATCTTGATCTCCTGGCCACCGAAGC
This sequence comes from Acidimicrobiales bacterium, assembly GCA_038233075.1. GTDB lineage: Bacteria > Actinomycetota > Acidimicrobiia > Acidimicrobiales > Iamiaceae > Iamia. The sequence goes on along the minus strand of JBBSMQ010000036.1, from coordinate 17,782 downwards.
CGTCGACGTGGAACACCGTCGCCAGCCCCGGTCGGTCCTCGACCGCGTCGCGGTTGAGGATCATCGAGCCGGTGAACAGGTGGAGGAGGAAGACCTTCTCGGGCAGGTCCTCCTCCCGGACGATGTCGGCCAGCCAGGCCGAGACCTCGTTGATCTCAGAGGCGTCGACCGAACCGATGACCTGGCCGGGGACCTGGTCGGGACCCATCCGCCACTCGGAGTCCAGGGCGAGGCCCACATCGGGCTCACGGAGGAGGTCCTCGTAGCGCTGGACCTCGGGCAGGAAGGGCGCCCTCCCGGGCTGGATGTCGAGGATGAGCAGCATGCCGGCATCACGGGCGGCGAAGAGCCAGGGCAGGATGGCGTCCATGTCGGTGGGGGCGCTGTAGTCACCGTCGGAGCCGGGTGACGCCTGGGCCACTGTGACGATCAGCTCCATCGCCGGCAACACAGGCCGGTCGGGAGTCGCGAAGGGCGCGGCGGCCTCCTCGACCCGGGCCGCGGCCTCCTCCGGTGGGGTCTCGCCCAGCACCCCCAGCGCGGCGGTGCCGGGGTTGCCGTAGTAGGCGACCACCCGATGCGCCGGGAAGATCTCCCGACCGCCGCCCCGAGGCAGCTCCGGCGGTGGTTCCGTGGTCGTCGTCGTCGGCGGCATGGTCGTGGTGGTCGCCCCCGCGTCGGTGGAGCCGTCATCGGTGGGGGCGCCGTCGGTGGGGGCGCCGTCGGCCGCAGCGGCCGGTCCACCGTCGGGTGCAGCACCGTCGTCGCCGGAGCCGCATGCTCCCGCGAACAACGCCAGGACGACGACGATGGCCAGGGGCACGGAGCGACGCATCGCGCCACTCTTGTCGGTGGCCCATGGCCGTGTCACGTCTTTGACAGGTCTCTGGCCGGACCGGTTCGGTGCCCAAGGAGGGGGGCGGGCCGAGGTCGGTCGGCGCCCTGGCGCGGGGCGGTACCCTCGTCGGGTGGCCGAGGATCTGTTCGCGTCGGCGGCGGCCGAGCGGCTGGCGACCCGTGCGCCCCTGGCCGACCGGATGCGGCCCGCCACCCTCGACGAGGTGGTGGGACAGGGGCACCTGCTCGACCACGGCGCCCCGTTGCGCCGCCTCATCGAGGCCGACCGTCTCTCGTCGGCCATCCTCTGGGGCCCGGCGGGGACGGGCAAGACCACCCTGGCCCGCCTGGTGGCCCGCACCACGGCCAAGGAGTTCGCCTCTCTCTCGGCTGTCGATGCGTCGGTCAAGGATGTCCGCGAGGTGCTGGCTCGGGCTCGTCAGCGCCTCGGGGAGCGGAGCCAGGGCACCATCCTCTTCCTCGACGAGGTCCACCGCTTCTCCAAGTCCCAGCAGGACGCCCTGCTCCCGGCGGTGGAGCAGGGGCTGGTGGTGCTCATCGGAGCGACCACCGAGAACCCCCACTTCACCGTCAACCCACCCCTGCTCTCGCGATCGACCATGTTCCGCCTCGAGCCCCTCGACGCCGATGCCCTGCGGGAGCTGGTCACCCGGGGCCTGGCAGTGGAGGAGGCCACGGCCGACCCCGAGGCCGTCGACCACCTGGTCCTGCGGGCCGGGGGCGACGGGCGCCAGACCCTCACCGCCCTCGAGGTGGCCGTGGCCCTGGCCGCGGGCCGGGTGCGCGACGGCGGGGGTGGTGCGACCCAGGTCCAGGTCACCGACGTGGAGGCGGCCCTCGGCGTGAACGCCCTGCGCTACGGCCGCGACGAGCACTACGACGTGGCCAGCGCCTTCATCAAGAGCATCCGGGGCTCGGACCCCGACGCCGGCCTCTGGTGGTTGGCCACCATGCTCGAGGCCGGCGAGGACGCCCGGTTCATCGCCCGACGCCTGGTCATCCTGGCCTCCGAGGACATCGGCATGGCCGATCCCCAGGCCCTGCTCGTGGCCGAGGCCGCGGCCCGCGCCGTCGACCACGTGGGCCTGCCCGAGGCCCAGCTCAACCTGGCCCACGCCGTGGTCCACCTGGCCACCAGCCCCAAGTCGAACCGGGTGACGATGGCCCTGGGCGCCGCCCAGGCCGCAGTGCGCGAGGCCCCCAGCGGGCGGGTGCCAGCCCACCTCCGAGACGCCCACTACCAGGGGGCCAAGGGGCTGGGCCACGGCACGGGCTACCGGTACCCGCACCACGACCCCGACGGGTGGGTCGACCAGCAGCACCTGCCCGACGAGCTGGCCGGCACCCGGTTCTACGAGCCCTCGCCGCACGGGCACGAGGGCGAGGTCGGTCGTCGCCTGGCCGCCCACCGCGCCGGCGATGACGGCGGCAGTGACATGTCGAGCGATGTCAGGGTGAGCCGATGAGCGAGCGATGCGAGCAAACCAGACGGTACGGGCCCTCCGGCGGCGGATCGAGCGCAGCGAGGGGAGCCGGCGGCGCTCATCGGTGTGTGGCGACCAGCGTGGTCTGGGATGTGTCGCGCGGCATCAGCGATCACCGATGAGCGCGGTCGATCTGGCTGCGGTGGTGGCGGCCGTGGCCTCGCTGGCGGTGGTCGCCGCCCTGACCCTCGTCGTGGTCCGCCTGGCCCGCACCACCGCTGCGCTGGCCGCCACCCTGGCTGAGGTGCGCGACGAGGCCCTCCCCGCCCTGCGCGACGCCACCGCGGCCGTCCGTCAGGCCGGCGACGAGACCGAACGGGTGGGCGAGATCCTCGACGCCGCCGAGGCCCTCTCCCACCGCGTCGACGGGGCGTCCAAGGCGGCCTACGTCGCCCTGTCCCGGCCGGTGATCAAGACGGCGGCGGCCGCCTCGGGAGCCCAGCGTGCCGCCCGCAAGCTCCGTGGGCGAGACTGACCCTTCCCCGGTCCCATCCGAGAGGTGAAGTGGTGCCCAAACGCTCGTTCTGGTTCGTGACCGGCACCGCCGCCGGGCTGGGCACGTCGGTCTGGGTCCAGCGCCGGGTGCGCACCGCGGTGGAGCGCTACGTGCCCGAGAAGGTGCAGGCCCGGGCAGCGGACGCGGCCCGGAAGGTGGGCCCGGCGGTGCGCGATGCCGTCACCGAGGGGCGCGGCGCCATGCGGGAGCGCGAGGCCGAGATGCGGGCCGAGGTCGACAGCAGGGTCGCCCGCCCCACCCCCGACGCCGACCGCCGAGCCGGGTAGCGCCAGTCCGACCGGCCCAGCTTGGTGCCGAGGTGCGCCACCACCGTCGCCGTGGGCACGACGTCGACGGGGTCCGGGTCAGGTGGGTCGGGCTTCGGGCCGAGGTGCGCCACCACCGTCGCCGTGGGCACGACGTTGGGGGATCCGGGTCAGGTGGGCCGAGGTTGGTGCCGAAGTGCGCCACCATGGTCGCCATGGGCACGACGTTGGGGGACCGAGGGCGGGGCCGGCTGGTGGTGGGCGGGCTGGGTGTCGTCCTGGTCCTCGTCGTCGCGGTGGCCCTGTGGGCTGACGAGGGCGAGCCCGACGAGGTCGCGAGCGATGCGGGGTCCACCGTGTCCGACCCGACCACGGGACGCCGGGCCGCGTCGACCGCGTCTTCGACGAGCCCCCCGGGGACCTCAGCGCCGTCTCCACTAGGGGGCGACGGCGCCGCCTGCACCGATCCGGAGGCGGTGGTCGCGGGCTGGCCTCTGCGCCGCCGCCTGGCTGCGCTGGTCGTGGTCGGGGTCGACCCCGGAGGGCCCGATGACGCGGCGGCCGCGGTCGAGGAGCACCACGTGGGCGGGGTGTTCGTGGGCGGCGACGACACCGACCTGCTCACCGGCGGGACCCTGGAGGCGCTGCGGGCGGCGTCGCCGACGGGGCTGTTCGTGGCCGTCGACGAGGAGGGGGGACGGGTCCAGCGCATCGAGGGTCTCGACGGCGACGTGCCCTCGGCCCGGGACCAGGCCGCCGACACCTCGCCCGAGGAGGTCACCGAGCTGGCCCGGCGTCGGGCCCGGGTGATGGCCGACCACGGGGTCACCGTCGACCTCGCTCCCGTGGTCGACGTCAGCGACCAGCCCGACGACACCGTCATCGGCGACCGATCGTGGTCGGACGAACCCGCCGCCGTGGTGGCCTACGCTGGGGCCTACGCCGAGGGCCTGCTGGCCGAGGGCATCGTTCCCGTGCTCAAGCACTTCCCCGGCCACGGTCAGGCCTCCGGCGACTCTCACGACGGGGCCGTGACCACACCACCGCTCGACGCGCTGCGGGCCCGAGACCTGGTCCCCTACGAGGGGCTGTTGCCTCGCCTCGGTGACCGGGCGGCGGTCATGCTGGGCCACCTCGACGTCCCCGGTCTCACCGAACCGGGGACGCCGAGCTCGCTCAGCCCTGCGACGGTCCGGCTGCTGCGCGAGGACTACGGGTTCACCGGGGTGGTGGTGACCGATGACCTGGCCGGCATGGGCGCGGTGACGGCGCGCCTGGGCGTGGCCGAGGCCGCCGTCGCCGCCCTGGCGGCCGGGGTCGATGTCGTGCTCCTGAACGATGCGGACCTGGCTGCCCTCCTCGACCGGCTGGAGCAGGCCGTGGCCGACGGCTCCCTCGACGCGGCCTCGGTCGACGCCTCGGTGGTGCGCACCCTCCGCCTCAAGGGCATCGACCCCTGCGGGGTGGCCCTCTAGCACCGACCCGCGGCCCTCCCACGACGTCGTCGCCGACCCGTCTCGGCCTTGGGCCACCGCCCGCAAGGCGCCACGGGTCCGCGGGACGCTGCCCGTACACTGATCCGGCTTATGGACGCCGACGACCTGCGCCGGATCTGGACCCGCTACTTCACCGACCGCAACCACACGCCGGTGGGGTCGGCCGGGCTGATCCCACACCACCCGTCGGCCCCCATGTTCACCAACTCGGGCATGATGCAGTTCGTCCCCTACTTCCTCGGTGAGGAGGTCGCGCCCTACGACCCGCCCCGCGCGGTGTCGATCCAGAAGTGCGTCCGGGCCGGCGGCAAGCACAACGACCTCGACGCCATCGGCCGCTCGCTGCGGCACCTGTCCTTCTTCGAGATGCTCGGCAACTTCAGCTTCGGCGACTACTTCAAGGCCGAGGCCATCCCGTGGGCGTGGGAGTTCATCACCGAGGTGCTGGGCCTCGACGGCGACCGCGTCTGGGTCACGGTCCACACCAGCGACGACGAGGCCCACGCCATCTGGGCCGACGGGGTCGGGTTCCCGGTCGAGCGCATCCAGCGTCTGGGCGCCGACAACTTCTGGGAGATGGGCGAGGTCGGCCCTTGCGGACCCAGCTCCGAGCTGTTCTGGGACTTCGGCCCCGACCACGGCCCCGACGGCGGCCCGGCCAACCCCGAGGCCGAGCATCGCTTCGTCGAGATCTGGAACCTGGTGTTCGAGGACTCGTACCGGGGACCGGACGGCAGCCTCACCGACCTGCCGGTGAAGAACGTCGACACCGGCGCCGGGTTCGAGCGCATCCTCGGCGTCCTGGCCGACAGCCCCTCGCTCTACGCGGCCGACTCGGTCAGTCGGCTCGTCGACGGCGCCCAATCCCTCACCGGGCGGCGGCTGGGTGATGCCGAGGAGTCCGACGTCGCTCTGCGACTGCTGGCCGACCACGCCCGCACCATGACCTTCCTCATCGCCGACGGGGTGGTCCCGTCCAACGAGGAGCGGGGCTACGTGCTGCGGCGCATCATCCGCCGGGCGGTCCGCTTCGCCTACCTGCTCGGTGTGGAGACCCCCATCACCGCCCCCCTGGCCGGCCATGTGGCCGAGGTCATGGGCGATGCCTACCCCGAGGTGCGCACCGGCCGGGACCAGATCCAGAGCGTCCTCGACCGCGAGGAGGCCCAGTTCCGCCGCACCCTGCGCAACGGCCTGGGCATCCTCGAGGCCGAGATGGCCGACCTGGCCGACGACGACCGGCTGTCGGGTCACGTCGCCTTCACCCTCCACGACACCTACGGCTTCCCCTACGAGGTCACCGCCGAGATCGCCGAGGACAGGGGCCACCCTGTCGATCGGGCCTCGTTCGACGAGGACATGGCCAGCCAGAAGGCCCAGTCCAAGGCCGGAGGCCGCCGGAACACCGGCGTCGAGCGCGACGACGCCCTGGCCACCTACCAATCGCTGCTGTCCGACCACGGCCCGACCGCGTTCATCGGGCGCGACGAGGACGTCACCACCGCCCGGGTCCTGGCCGTGGTCCCCACGGGCGACGACGGCGCTGAGGTCGAGGTGTTCCTCGATCGGACGCCCTTCTACGCCGAGGCCGGCGGCCAGGTCGGCGACACCGGCACCCTCACCGGGCCGACCGGTGCGGCCTCGGTGCGCGACACCACGGCCGCCGTGCCCGGCCTCATCCGCCACCGGGCGCAGATCACCGAGGGCACCCTGGCCGCCGGGGACGAGGTGACCGCGACCATCGATGCCGAGCGCCGGGCGGCCATCAAGCGCAACCACACCGGCACCCACCTCCTCCACTGGGCCCTCCATCAGGTTCTCGGCCCCCACGTCAAGCAGCAGGGCTCCCTGGTCGCGCCCGATCGTCTCCGGTTCGACTTCAGCCACTACGAGCCGGTCACGGCCGACCAGATCGCCCGCATCGAGGACCTGGTCAACGAGGCGGTGTTGGTCAACGACCCGGTGCGCCACTACGAGACCACCAAGGAGGAGGCCCTGGAGAAGGGGGCCATCGCCTTCTTCGGGGAGAAGTACGGCGACCAGGTGTGGGTCCTGGAGGCGGGCCGGCACTCCATCGAGCTGTGCGGCGGCACCCACGTCACCGCCACGGGCGACATCGGTCCCATGAAGATCACCTCGGAGAGCTCGATCGGGTCCAACCTGCGTCGGGTCGAGGCCGTGACCGGCACCGGGCCCATCGACCGCCTGCGGGCCGAGGAAGCCCGGCTGGCCCAGGTCGCCGACCTGGTCGGCGTGCCCGCCGGTGAGGTGCTGGAGGGCATCGAGAAGCGTCTGGCCGAGCTCAAGGGCCTGCGCGACGAGGTCAGCTCCCTGAAGGCCCGGATGGCGGCCGGAGGCGCCGACGACCTGGCCGGCCAGGCTGTCGACGGCGTGGTCGTGGCCCGGGTCGACGGGCTCGACCGCGACGCCGTGCGCACCCTGGCCCTGGCCGTGCGCGACCAGCCCGACATCCGCGGCGTGGTGCTGGGCGCGGCGCCCGAGGGCGGGGGTGTGGCCCTGGTCGCGGCGGTGGCCGGGGGCAGCGGCCTCCACGCCGGGGAGCTCATCGCCGAGGCGGCGCGCACCGTCGGCGGCGGGGGCGGCAAGGGCGCCGACCTGGCCGTGGCCGGCGGGCGCGACCCCGAGGCCCTCGACGAGGCCCTGGCCCAGGTCCGCGCCGCCGCCGACCTGTCCTCGTGACCGGCCTCGCCGCCCACCCACCCTCGAGCCGGTCGACAGGGGCAGTGTTCCTGACCCGCGAAGCGCCACCGGTTCGCGCATCGGGTGGCCGCTCGGCGGTGCGGTGAGGGCGCTCGGCGTCGACCTCGGCACCACCCGGATCGGCCTCGCGACCTGTGATGCGGGCGGGCGACTGGCCAGCCCCTACGACGTCATCCCCCCCGGGCGCGACCCCGCCCTGCTGCACCGGCGCCTGGCCGCGATCGTGACCGAGGAGGAGGTGGAGGTGGTCGTCGTCGGCCTCCCCCTCTCGCTCGACGGCTCCCACGGACCCGCGGCCCGCGGGGCGGAGGCCCAGGCCTCGGCCCTCGCCGCCGTCCTCGACGTCCCGGTGGTGCTCCACGACGAGCGCCTGAGCACCGTGACCGCCCACCGCCTGCTCGCCGCGCAGGGCCTCGACAGCCGGGCGCGCCGTAGGGTGGTGGATGGCGCCGCGGCGGCCGTGCTGCTCCAGAGCTGGCTCGACGGCGGTGCCCCCCTGACCCTGACCGCCCACCCCGCCGACCGCGCCGAGCTCGCCGATCCCGTCGAGTCCCCCGAGGAGTGACGTCCAGAGTGCCCCGAGCCCCCGAGCCCATCGACGAGATCGTCGACATGCCCCGCGAACGAGCCGGACCGCCCAAGGTGGCGGTCGTCCTCGTCCTCATCGTCTTGCTGTTCGGCGGCCTCGTCGTCGGGGGCCGCAACTGGTACCAGCGCCAGGTCGACCCCCCCGGACCCCAGGGAGAGGTCGTCGACGTGGTGGTGCCCAGCGGTGCCCGCCTCACCGACCTGGGTTCGTTGCTCGGCGACGCCGACGTGGTGGCCAACGCCACCCTCTTCCGCTTCTGGATCCGGGACCGGGACATCGAGCTGCAGGCCGGCACCTACCAGTTCCGTCGCAACTCCTCGTTCGAGGAGGTCGGGGAGGTGCTCCTCGGGGCCCCGACGGTGGTCGCCACCACCGACCTCACCGTCCCCGAGGGGTTCACCACCGAGCAGGTCGCGGCCAAGATCCCCGAGGATGTGCCCCGCTTCACCCCCGAGGACGCCTTCCGCGCCCTGGGCGATCCCGCCAACCGGTCCCGCTTCCTGCCCCCCGACCAGGAGTCGATGGAGGGGATGCTCTTCCCCAGCACCTACGAGGTGGGCCCCGATGACACCGCCTCGACCATGGTCCGGCGCATGGTCGACGAGATGGACAGCCAGGCGGTGGCCGCCGGCATCGATGTGGGCCTCACCGGCGACGGCCTGCCCACCCTCAGCGCCTACGAGGTCATCACCGTCGCCTCGCTCATCGAGCGGGAGTCGGGCAACCCGCAGGAGTCCCCCCGGATCGCGCGGGTCATCTACAACCGACTCCTCGAAGGGATCCCCCTCGGCATCGACGCCACCAGCGCCTACGAAGCCGACCTCGCCGGCACCGAGATCGACTTCGAGAGCGACTCGCCCTACAACACCCGCACGCGCACCGGTCTGCCCCCCACCCCCATCGCCGCACCCGGGCGGTCGTCGCTCGACGCCGCCCTCAGCCCGGCCACCGGTCCCGAGCTGTACTACGTGCTCGAGTCCGAGGGCGAGCACTTCTTCACCTCCAGCTACGACGAGTTCCTGGCCAAGAAGGACGAGTGCGAGGCCAAGGGGCTGGGGTGCGGCTGACCGTCGGGCCGACAGGCCGATGAACCACCCGCGGGTCTGCTGGGTGATCGGCGCTCCCGTCGAGCACTCCCTGTCGCCGGTGATCCACAACGCCGCCTTCGCCGCGCTCGACCTGGACTGGACCTACTTCGCGGTCACGGTCCCCGCCGGCGGCACCGCCCGGGCGGTGGCGGCGATGCGCAGTCTGCGCCTGGGGGGGATCTCGGTGACCATGCCCCACAAGGCGGCGGCCGCCCGCGCCGTCGATGTCGTCACCCCGCGGGCGGAGCGGCTCGGCGCGGTCAACTGCCTGTCGTGGCAGGGGACCCGCATCGCCGGCGACAGCACCGACGGCGCCGGCTTCCTCGACTCCCTGCGGGTCGACCACGCCTGGGAGCCGGAGGGTGCCCGAGCGATCGTGGTGGGCGCCGGGGGCGCCGCCCGCGCCGTTGTCGCCGCCCTCGCCGACGCCGGAGCCCGGGAGGTGGGGGTGATCAACCGCACCCCGGAAGGAGCGGAGAGCGCGGCCCGATTGGCCGGCGACCGGGGCCGGGTGGTGGGTCCCGAGGCGGTCGACGAGGCCGATCTGGTCGTCAACGCCACGCCCACCGGCATGGGGGCGGACCGCCGGCTGCCGGTGGAGGAGGATCGCCTCGGGGCGGGACAGGTCGTCGCCGCCCTGGTCTACGAGCCCCTCGAGACGCCGCTGCTGGCGGCGGCCCGGGCCCGAGGGGCGGTGCCCGTGACGGGGATCGGGATGCTGGTCCACCAGGCCGCCCACGCGTTCCGCTTGTGGACCGGCGAGGATCCGCCCGTCGAGGTGATGTCAGCCGCGGTGGTGGCCTCTCTCAGCGCCGCCCACGGCTGAGCGCGACGGCGCTCGCTGCGCTCGCTCACAGGTGGCGACGCGGTGCCGATGGTGCTGGGTTCCTCGAGCATGGAGGTGGGCCGTGGCCCTTCAGGGCACCCTCGACACGTTCGCCCTCGCCGATCTGGTTCGGCTGCTGGCGACGACATCCAAGACCGGTGCGCTGGTCATCGACGGCGACCGTGGCACCGGCCGTCTCTGGTTCGCAGCTGGTCAGCTGACCGACTGCGAGCCGGTCGAGGGCGACAGCGTCGACGCGCTGTTCGAGCTGCTCCGCTTCGAGGAGGGCAGCTTCGCCTTCGAGACCGACATCATCGCCCCCGAGGGCGCAGGGACACCTGAAGACGCCATCGACGCGCTGGTCGCCGCCGAGGCCCGACTGGAGGCGTGGCGGCCGATCGAGGCCGTGGTCCCCTCACCGGCCGTGCTCGTGACCCTGCGGTCCGAGCTCGGCGAGGAGGAGGTCCGCTTCGACCGGGACCAGTGGCGGGTGGTGTCCACCATCGCCGGTGGCACCACCGCAGCGGCCCTCGCGGTGGCGCTGGACCTCGACGAGGTGAGCGCCGCCACCCGCATCAAGGACCTGGTCGACCTGGGGGTGGCCGAGGTGGGACCCGAGGTGATCGACGAGGCCGCGGCCGCGGTCCCGTCCCCGACTGGCGACCTGCTCGGCTTCGACGAGGACCCCGCGCCCGCGGCCGAGGACGAGCCCGGGGACGACCGGGAGGAGCTGGCACCGGATGCGTTCTCGGTGCCGATCGAGACGGTCGAGGAGCCCCTCCCCACGCTGCGGTCGCTCAGCCGTCCTGAGGCCGAGACCGATGCGCAGGCCAACGGGGACCTGAGCCCCTCGTCGGGCGACATCGACGCCGACGGCAGCGTCGCGGACGGCCTGGGGGCCGACGACGGCGGGCTGATCGATGGCGGTGGCTCCTGGTTCAACGAGGACGACGGTGGCCTCCTCGAGGCTGGCGAGTGGGCCGTCGGGGAGGACCCGAGTGGGCTCGAGGGATCGTTCGCGGGGTCGACGTCCGCGGATCAGAACGGTTGGGCGGACGAGGCGCACGAGCCCCTTTCCGGTTTGGACCTCGGTGCCGGAGGGAGCCTCCAGGTCGATCTCGACGCAGGTCTGGGCGGGCCGACCGACGGTCACCGGTACCTCGGTGCGAGCGACGCCGACGGGCTGCCCGAGCCTCTCCTCACCGGGGAACCCGACGTTGCGGAGCTCACCCCCGGCGACGACGAGACGGACGGCGCGCTCGCGGTCCTGAGCCCGGCCGCGGCCCGGGCCGTGGCCACCGTCAGCTCCGCGGCCGACACCACCGACGGCACCGAGGCGACCGACGTCGGCGACACCAGCGACACCAGCGACGCCACCGCCGCAGGCGACGTCAGCGGCGCCGACAAGGCCGACACCGCCGACGCCGACACGGCCGACGAGGTCGACACGACCGAGGACGCCGACGATGATCCCGATCTCGGGCGCCGGGTGCTGCGCCGCATCATCAGCTCCGGGAGGAGCTGAGCAGCGGGCCGACCCACCCCTCGACGTGCGACAGCTCGGGGTGCTGGGCGAGACTCGCCCCCATGGCCGACCCCGCCGACGCCGATCGGACCATCACCCCTGCCCTGACCTGGGAGGGCGGGGGCGAGTGGTCCGACATCCGCTACGAGACGGCGGTGGCCTTCCCCGACGGTGACGGCGGGGGCCGGATCGCCAAGATCACCATCGACCGGCCCGAGGTCCGCAACGCCTTCCGACCTCACACGGTGGAGGAGCTGGCCCAGGCCTTCACCCTCGGCCGCGAGGACCCCGACGTGGGTGTGGTGATCCTCACCGGCGAGGGGCCCCTGGCCTTCTGCAGCGGTGGCGATCAGCGGGCCCGCGGCGACTCGGGGTACGTCGGCGAGGACGCCGTGGGTCAGCGGGGGGTGGGACGGTTCCTGATCACCGACCTGCACGTGCAGATCCGACGCCTGCCCAAGCCGGTGGTGGCCATGGTGGCGGGCTACGCGGTGGGTGGCGGCCACGTCCTCCACGTCCTGTGCGACCTCACCATCGCCGCCGACAACGCCACCTTCGGTCAGACCGGGCCGCGGGTCGGGTCCTTCGACGGCGGTTTCGGCGCCTCGGTGCTGGCCCGGCAGGTGGGTCAGAAGCGGGCCAAGGAGATCTGGTTCCTCTGCCGCCAGTACGACGCCCACCGGGCGCTCGCGTGGGGTCTGGTGAACGAGGTGGTGGCCCTCGAGGAGCTGGAGCAGGAGACGGTGCGCTGGTGCCAGGACATGATGCGGCTGTCGCCGTTCTCGCTGCGGTTGCTGAAGGCCGGCTTCCACGCCGAGGAGGACGGCCTGGCCGGCATCCAGCAGCTGGCGCACGACACCAACCTGCTCTTCTACGGCTCGGAGGAGGCCCAGGAGGGCCGTGACGCGTTCAAGGAGAAGCGGCGCCCGGAGTTCGAGCGCTTCCCCAAGCGCCCGTGACCGCGGCTGGCCCCGACGCGCCGCCTGAGGGGTGGCGGCTCTGGCTGGCCGGAGCCCGGCCCCGCACCCTGCCGGCCGCGGTAGTCCCGGTCGCGGTGGGCACCGCCGCGGTCGTCGGCCGGGTGGACGGCGGGCTCATCTGGTGGCGGGCGGCGGCCGCGCTGGTGGTGGCCCTGGCCCTCCAGGTGGCCACCAACTACGCCAACGACTACTCCGACGGCGTCCGGGGCACCGACGACGCCGCCCGGAGGGTCGGCCCGGTGCGCCTGGTGGGACAGGGTCTGGCCCCGCCGTCCGCAGTCAAGCGGGCGGCCCTGGCGTCGTTCGGGGTGGCCGGCCTCGCCGGTGGGGCCCTGGCCCTGGTGGTCGGCCCCGAGCTGTTCGTGGTGGGCGCGGCCGCCATCGCCGCCGGCTGGTTCTACACCGGCGGCCCGCGCCCCTACGGCTACGCCGGGCTGGGCGAGGCCTTCGTGTTCACCTTCTTCGGGGTGGTCGCCACCGCCGGCTCCGCCTACGTGCAGACCGGCGCCCTCGATGCCCTGGCCCTGGGGGCGTCGCTCCCGGTGGGCCTCCTGGCCACCGCCCTGCTGGTCACCAACAACTTGCGCGACATCCCCGGTGACACCGAGGCCGCCAAGCGCACCCTCGCCGTCCGTCTCGGCGACCGGCGCACCCGGTGGCTGTACGTGGCGCTGCTGGTGGGCGCCTTCGTCACCGTGGTGCCGGTCTGCGGGCTGGGTGGACGTCCCCTGGGGGCACTGGCCCTGGTCGCGGTGCTGGTCGCCCAGAAGCCTGTGGTCGCCGTCCTGGGCGGCGCCCGCGGCCCCGCCCTGGTGGACGTGCTGGTCGCCACCGGCCGGGTGCAGCTGCTCTTCGGCGCGGTCCTGGCGGTTGGCCTGGCCCTCGGGGGCTGACCTCGGCCCCGTCGGTCGCCCCGTCGTACGACTGTTCGTGTCCGGGGTCACGGGTTGTGGGTGACCGTGTGGCCGAGGTGTGGACAAGCGGAGTGCGGCTTGGGGACAGCGGGGAAAGGTCGGGGACAAGCCTGTGGATCTCGGGAAGTCCCTTGACCGCGTCCGGGCCACGGCGCAGAGTGCTCTCACCGCAACGGCATCGAAGCGGTGACCGACGCAGACGACGACTCCGGGTCCGCCCCGGGGAGACGGGTCCGCCGAGGGCACCGTGGAGGCTGCTGTGGAGGACGTTTCCACCGTCCGCCCCGCCGGGAGGCCCTCGGGCCGAGCTGCGGGGTGGGTCTGTCGAACCGGGTCCCGACCCGGGGCGACGGCACGGTCAGCAGTGCGCTCCGGCGCAGTCGCAGGCCGGCACAACGGACATCGCCCGCCGGGGCCTCGGCTCCGACGGGCGATGGAAGTGGTCAGAACGAGGCTACCGCCACGGGATGATCGCAAGGTGGATCCTGTCCGCCGGTGGCCCCGGGCCGCCGCCTGGCTTCGGCCGGTGCGGCGCCCGGGGCCCCACCCGCGCCCGGCCTCATCTCTGTCGCGACCGCTCTGACCACACGTTCGGCGCCGCTCAGGGCGTGGGTCGGCCCCCGGTGAGGACCTCGGCGCCACCGGCCGGGGTCGGCGGGCACAGCACCATCACCCTGCGATCTGGCCGGGCTCCGCTCGCGGGGTCGACCGTGGTCCCGACTGCCTGGGTTTCTCGCCCTCGTGCCGGGGTGGGCACGAGGTCGGGATCACGTCCCCCGCAGGACGGCCAGGACGGCGTCGGGGTCCTCCAGGTGGCAGGCGTGGCCAGCCCCGGGGATCGCCACCAGCGTGGCGGTGGCGCCGATGGCGGTGACGAGGCGCTGACCCAGGGCGGTGAACTTGGCATCTCGCTCGCCGACGACCACCGCGACGGGGATCCCCGCTCGGCCGAGGACGGCGAGCTCGTCCCACCACGGCGGGTCCATGGTGCCGGTGCCGCTCTGGCGCAGCGACGCGGCCAGACCCTCGGCGGTGTTGGCCCGGCGCGCTGCCAGGTCCTCGGGGCGGGGGGTGAGACCGGCGAACAGGGGTTGGGCCAGCCAGCCCTCGAGGAACCGGTCCACACCGTCGCGCTCGAGGGCCTGGGCCCGCGCCTCATCGGCGGCCCGTCGGGCGGCCCTCTCGTCGGTCTCGTCGATGCCGGCGGTGGCCCCGATCAGCACCAGGCGCTCGACGAGCCGCGGGCGGTCGAGAGCCAGGCGCAGGGCGACGCGTCCCCCCATCGAGTACCCGACGTAGGTCGCCTGGCCGCCGACCTCGGCCACGGGGGCGGCGGTGTCGGTCAGGTCGAGCCGGACCTCGGACGATCCCCCGTGGCCGGGGAGGTCGACCGCGACCACCTGCCGGTCCTCCGCCAGCGGCCCGGCCACCGGCGCCCACGACGCCGAGGTCTGGGTGAAGCCGTGGAGCAGGACGATGCGGGGTGCGCCGGCAGGCCCGGCCCGAGCGGCGTGGAGCAGGGCCATGCGGCCACGGTAGGACGTCGCCGCCACGGCGGAGGCCGGTCCCCACGGCGTTGGTCGCCCACCTACCGGCCACCGCTCCGGCCCGAGCCAGTCCCTACGCTGCGGACCGTGGTGCCTGACCCCGACGACACCGAGGCCACACCCGAGCTGACCACGGCCTCGGCCCCCGATGTGGCGGCCACCTTCTGCGTCACCCTGGTCGACGAGTGGGCGCGCTCGGGGCTCACCGACGCCGTCGTCAGCCCCGGGAGCCGGTCCACGCCGGTGGCCCTGGCCCTCCACGCCCACCCCGGGGTCAGGGTCCACGTCCACCACGACGAGCGGGCCGGGGCCTTCGTGGCCCTCGGTCTCGGTCTGGCCTCGGGACACCCGGCGCTGGTCCTCACCACCAGCGGCACCGCTGCGGCCGAGCTCCACCCGGCTGTCGTGGAGGCTCACCAGGCGTCGGTGCCCCTGCTGGCGGTCACCGCCGACCGGCCGCCCGAGCTGGCCGACGTGGGCGCGGCCCAGACCATCGACCAGGTGCACCTCTTCGGGCGGGCCGTGCGCTGGTACCACGCCCCGGGGGTGCCCGATGCCGCCGCCGCAGGGACGTGGCGGTCCCTCGCCGGTCGCAGCCGGGCCGAGGCGGCCGGGGGCGGCGCCGCGGGACGACCCGGCCCGGTGCACCTGGACCTGGCGTTCCGGGAGCCGCTGGTGGGCAGTGCCCTCCGGCTCCCCGACGGACGCGCCGAGGGCCACCCCTGGCTGCGCTCGGCACCCCCCGCAGCGGTGCCCGACCTGGCGCCGCTCGCGGTGGTGGTCCGATCCGCGCGCCGGGGCCTGGTGGTCGCCGGAGCGGAACCGGGCCAGCCCCCGGCCGTGACCGCCGACGCCGCGCTCCGGGTGGCCTCGGCGCTGGGCTGGCCGCTCCTGCTCGACGGACGGATCCGCGGTGCCCTGGGCGGCCCGGGGCGCCAGGGAGCGGTCACCGTGGGCGCCGCCGATGCCCTGCTCCGGCATCGGGCCACGGCCGAGGCGCTGCGGCCCGATGTCGCCATCCACCTGGGTGCCCCGGTCGCCTCACGGGTGGTGGGGGAGTGGTCGGCCGACAGCCCCGTCGAGGTGCGGGTCGGAGCGCACGGGTGGACCGACCCGACCGGTGGCGCCGGTCTGCGGGTGGCGGCCCCGGCGGCGGCGCTGGTGGCCGCCATGGGGGCGGCGGCCGACGGCGCCGGGGCGCTGGTCGCGTCGGCCACCGAGGCGGGGTGGGCCCAACGCTGGGCGGACGCGGAGGGCGCCGCCCAGGGTGCCCTGGACGCAGTGCTGGCCGGTCACGAAGAGGTCACCGAGCCGGGTGTGGCCCGGTCGGTCCTCGAGGTCCTGGAGGAGGGGACGACGCTGGTGGTGTCGAGCTCGATGCCGGTGCGTGACGTCGAGTGGTATGGGCGGCCCCGGGGCGGGGTGGACGTGATGGCCAACCGGGGTGCCAACGGGATCGACGGGGTGGTCTCCACCGCGGTGGGCGCCGCTCTGGCCACGGGACGGCCCACGGTGGCCCTGGTCGGCGATGTGGCCTTCCTGCACGACAGCACCGCCCTGGTCGGGGTGGCCCGGCGGGGCATCGACCTCACGGTGGTGGTGGTGGACAACGACGGCGGGGGCATCTTCTCGTTCCTTCCCCAGGCCGAGGACCCCGGTGGGGCCACCTTCGAGGAGCTCTACGGCACCCCTCACGGCGTCGACCTCCGCGTGCTCGCCGCCGCCCACGGGCTGATCACCGTGGAGCCGGCCACCGCGGCCGAGGTGGGCCCGGCGGTGGCGGCCTCGCTCGTCGCGGGCGGGGTGCGGGTGGTGCGGGTCGCGACCGACCGAGCGGCCAACGTGGCCGTGCACCGAGAGCTCCACCACGCCGTCGCCGCCGCCCTGACGTAGCTCACCACCCACGACGTGGCGCGAATCCCGCGCCGCGTTCGGATGCCGGTGCCGACGCGGCCTACGTGTCGGACAGGTCCGGGGCCGGCGCAGCCGCTGGGGTCTGGGGCACAGCCCCAGAGGAAGCGAGCCGATCCAGCTTGCTGGTCGGCGAGCATGGGCGCGAGCGCAGCGAGGGCGACCAGCTCGGGCGAGAGGCTCTGCATCGAGCTCGAAGGCGCAGCGAGCTCGAAAGGTGTCAGGGCCGCACGAGGACCCCGAGGACGGCCTGGAGCTTGGCCCGGGTCTCCACCAGCTCGGTCGGGGGATCGCTGTCGCCGACGATGCCGTTGCCCGCGTAGGCCCGGGCCTCGGACCCCTGCACCGACGCGCAGCGGATGGCGACCGCCCAGGTGCCGTTGCCGTGGCGGTCGACCCACCCGACGGTGCCGGCGTAGGGGCCACGGTCGAAGCCCTCGAGCTCGGCGATGGCGGCCAGGGCGGCGGCGCGGGGCCGCCCGCAGACCGCAGGCGTGGGGTGCAGGCCGGCCACCAGGTCGAGGATGCCAGCGGCGGGAGAGGAGAGCCGCCCGCTCACGGTGGTGGCCAGGTGGGTGACGTTGGGGAGGGCCACCACCGAGGGCTCGGGCTCGAAGTCGAGGAAGGAGCAGAAGGGCACCAGGGCGTCGTAGACGGCGTCGATGGTGACCTGGTGCTCGTAGCGGTACGACGGTGAGGCCCGCAGCCCCGCCACCGCATCGGCATCGGCCGCCGGGTCGCCCCGCCGTGGGGCGGTGCCGGCCATGGGTTGGGCCCGCACCTCGTCGCCGGCCCGCGCCACCAGCAGCTCGGGGCTGGCGCCCACGAAGCCGTCGACGGCGAAGGCGTAGCAGCCGGGGAAGCCCAGGGTGAGGCGACGCACCACCGCGGCCACGTCGAACGCGGCGTCGGCGCGCACCCGCACCTCCCGAGCCAGCACCACCTTGTCCAGCTCCCCGGCGCGGATCCGCGCCGTGGCCCGGGCCCCGGCCACGGTCCCCTCGGCCGGGGGGCGCCCGCTCTTGCCGCGGAACGGGCCCGGTCCGGGCACGGGCGACGGCGCGGCGGCCCACCGGTCGTG
>JBBSMQ010000035.1:0-39953 GCA_038233075.1 Acidimicrobiales bacterium | reverse complement strand
TGGGGGCGCACATGTCATAGACCCGGGACCCGCCCCAGGAGGTGCCGCTCCCCCACTGCCAGGCCTCGAGCCCGCCGGCGGCGGGCCGGGTCGATCCCGCCCCCACCTGCGAGTAGCGGTATCCCTGGTAGTAGACCCAGGACTTTGGGTCCTGGCACGTCAGACAGCTCGGGCCGGACGCGCAGCCGACCTGCTCACCTCGCCGGGGGTCGGTCAGCGCGCACACGGCCCCGCCGCCCACCGAGCCGAACCCGTAGACCACCGGGTTCAGCCCG
Source organism: Acidimicrobiales bacterium (assembly GCA_038233075.1). Classification (GTDB taxonomy): domain Bacteria; phylum Actinomycetota; class Acidimicrobiia; order Acidimicrobiales; family Iamiaceae; genus Iamia. Next base: position 39,678 of record JBBSMQ010000035.1, on the reverse strand, counting down.
GCCCGGCGCAGCACGTCGATGCCGCTGCCCCCGGCCGCCACGCAGGCGGTGAACAGGGGCTGGCCGGGGAAGGCGATGGCCACCCCCACCCGACCGGCCGCTCGGGCCTCGGCGCCACAACCCAGCCCGCCGGAGCCGACGGACGCGGTGACCCCTGAGCTCGCCGGCGCCGCCGCACCGGTCGGGCTCGACAACGCCAGCACGCCCGCCACCGCGAGCACGCCCGAGACCAGAGCGCGCCGGGCTCGGGACCATCCGGTGAGGTCCACGGTCAGGCCGGGGCCGCCGTCTTGGCCACGTACTCCGAGGAGCCAGCGATGAGCAGGACCAGCCGCTCGGGGCTCTGGCCCCGCCGGATCTCGCCCACCCAGAAGTCCCGGCCGGCCCGGTCCGGGTCGCGTCGCAGCAGGTCGTGGTAGGTGTCGGTCACCAGCACCCGGAGGGCCTCGGTGGAGCCCAGCAACGTGCGCGCCACCTGGGTCCGGCTGCGGCCCGAGCGCAGCTGGTCGAGGGCCCACTGCCGACCAACCGGGTCCGGCGACCGATCGAGGATGGCGAGGTAGGCGTCCTCGACCCAGACGGTGTCGGGCGCATCGGGGCTGAACGCTCCGCTGCCCAGGATGGCGGCGGCGACGTCGCCGCGCCGCCCCGACCGGACGATGGCCTGGAAGAGCGTCCGCTCGTCCGCCGACGCCGGGCGGCCCAGGTACCGGCGGTAGAGGCCATCGACGACGCTCCGGTCGTACTCGGTGGTCACGGTGATCCGGCGGGCGACCTGGGCTGGGGTCAGGGCGCCGGAGTCGAGCTGGTCGACCCAGAAGGATGCTCCCACCTCATCGCTCAGGCGACGGAGGAGGTCGGCGTAGTGGGCGTTGACCAGGCGACGGCTGGGCCCGCGCGACGGCGCGGTGCACTCCGCGCCCGCGTAGGGCCAGGAGCCCCCGGCCGCGACCAGGGCCTGGATGGACTGGCTGGTGGCGAAGGTGGTGAGGCCGACGCCGTCGTTGGGGCTGGCGATGTGGCCGTCACCCGCCTGGCGGCGCTGGATCGAGCGCCGGGGCGACGGGTAGGGCACACCGATCGACAGGGTGCTCGGGGCGTCGCGCCAGCACGGGTCGTCGGGGTCGCCGCCCAGGGTGGCCGCCGCCAGCATGACCATGGCCGTGGAGTTGGGGTTGCCGTCGTCGAACTCGGTGGCCCACTGGCCATCCCAGACCTGCTGGAGCCCCAGGCCAACGATGGTGCGCCCGACGACGCCCGCCTGCGCCGCCGTGCCGCCGAGGCGCAGGGAGATGACGACCGAGGCGGTGAGGTCGGGGTCGAAACCGGTCCCGTCCGCGTCGCCGGTGAAGGAGAAGCCTCCGTTGGCCTGCTGGGAGGACGCGATCGAGGCGAGCAGGGGGTCGGGTGCGGTCGAGCCGAGGGCGCCGAGGGCCCAGACCGCGAACACCCGCCCCCCGAACGGGAGCCCGGCGTAGTCGGAGTCGGGGCCGGCCCCGGCCCGAAGGGCCGCCACCAGGTCGACGGGCCCCGCGGTGTCGTCGGAGGGATCGAAGTCGGTGGCGTCGAGGCCGAGGGGCACGGTGACCAGGGCGATCACCTTGGCTGCCTGCTGGGCCCGGGCGGGCGCCCCGGCGGCATCGTCGCCCTGCACGGAGTCGACCCAGTCGTCCACCGAGTCGAGCGGGTCCTTGCCGTCGGTCTGCACCGCGGTGACCGCCCCGAGGGCGGCGTCCTCGTCCCAACCCGGTCCGGGCTGACCGGCGGCGGCCAGGGCGAGGATGGCGTCGGGGGTCTCGAAGCCGGCGAAGTTGGCCAGCTCGAAGCCGCCGTCAGCCTCCTGTTGGGCCGCCAGCCAGGCCGCCGCCGCATCGACGGCGGGGGTGGCCCGGAGGGCCGGCGCGGCGCCCGCGGGCGCCGAGAGGAGCGGGATCGCGGCACTCGCGGACAGGGCGATGCCGGCCAGCAGGCGGGGACGGGGGCGCGTACGCAAGGGACTTCCTCCTGTGCCCCTGGATGTCCTCGAGGGGCGATGCGGGCCGTCGCAGACGGCCGTGGGCAGGGCCGGGCGGGCCGGCGGCAGGGCGGGTCACCTGGCTTGCGGCCCGAAGGCCGCTCACAGCTGCGGGTCAGCGCCGGACTTGCACCGGCTTCCCCCGTCGGCCCTGGGTTGTCTCTCCCGGACCTGACCGACCGCAACATCCGGGTTGCGGCCGACCTCTGCTGGTTGCGTACCGTACGCCCCGGGTCCGCGACCGTCAAAGACCGCAGGAGGTGGCACCGGTGACCAGCCCCCTGCACGCGGTCACCTGGATGGTCTGGGCCGTCGCCGTCACCGTCTCCCTGCAGCTGGCCCGCAACCCTCTCCTGGTGGCCATCGTGCTCGCCGGGGTGTGGGTGGTGGTCGAGACCCACCGTCGCCCCGGCGCCCTGGCTCGGGCCTTCCCCGTCCTGCTGGGGGTGGCCGCCGTCTTCGCACTGGTGCGGGTGGTGCTGATCGGGCTGACCACCCCCGCGGCCGAGGGCGCCTCCGGGGTGTTGTTCACCCTGCCCCAGGCCACCCTCCCCCGCCTGCTGGGCGGTGTCGCCGTGGGCGGCGCGGTGTCCCAGGCGGTGGTGCTCACCACCGCGGTCGACAGCCTCGTCCTCATTGGGATCATGGCCGGCTTCGGCGCCTTCAGCTCGGTGGCCTCCCACCACGAGCTGCTGGCGACCGCGCCGCGCGCGTTCCACGAGCCGGGCCTGGTCCTCACCGTCGGCCTGGCCTTCGTGCCGGCCACGCTGGAGGCCGCCACCGCCGCCCGCGAGGCCGATCGGGCCCGCACCGGGGGCGTCACCCTCCGCCGGGGCCGGGCCCTCCGCCAGGCCCTGCCGGTGCTGGAGACGGGCCTCGAGCGCGCCGTGCGCCTGGCCGAGTCCATGGACGCGCGGGGGTACGGCCGCTCCCGGGCCACCGCGGGCGACCGGGCGACCGCGGCCCTGGGCGCGACGGCCCTGTTGGCCCTCGGCGGCGCGGTGGTGGCCCTGGTGGGCCAGGCCGGCGCGGTGGCCGCGGCGCTGGCCGGGGTGGGCGTGGCCGCGCTGGTCGGCGCGGTGCTGGCCAGTGGTCGCTCGGCGCCGACCCGGTACCGCCGCCGCCGCCTCACCCGGACCGACGGCGCGGTCATGGCCGCGGTGCTGATCGTCCCGGTCGCCCTCGGGCTGGGCCGGGCCGTCGGGGTCGAGGGGCTCTCGTGGGACCCGGCCGTGCTCCCCTTCCGGGCTCCGGGACTGCCGCTGCTCCCCGCCGCCCTCCTGGTCGCCCTCGCCACCCCGGCCCTGATCCGCCCGTCGGCCCCGACGCCCCGCGCCATCGAGGACGGGGTCGCGGGGGTCGCACCGCCGCCCGCCACCGGGGCGACGACGGGGCCATGACCACGGTCCACGCCGGCGAGGTCCGCTGGGACGACGTCGCCTTCGCCTACCCCGATGGCCCCCCGGTGCTCGACGGCATCGACCTGGCCGTCCCCGACGGCGAGGTCGTGCTGGTGGTCGGGGGCAGCGGCTCGGGCAAGAGCACCCTGCTGCGGACGGTGAACGGCCTGGTCCCCCACGCCAGCGGGGGGCACTTCCGGGGCTCCGTCGCCGTCGGCCCCCTCGACGTCACCACCCGGCGCCCCCGGGACATGGCTGGTGCGGTGGGCTTCGTCCACCAGGACCCCGAGGCCCAGGTGGTGGTGGACGAGGTCGAGCACGACGTGGCCTTCGTGCTCGAGAACCTGGGCGTGAGCGGACCCGAGATGCGCCGCCGGGTGGAGGAGGTCCTCGACGCGGTCGGCATCGCCGCCCTGCGTCACCGGTCGCCGTCGACGCTCTCGGGCGGCGAGCGCCAGCGCAGCGCCGTGGCCGGGGCCCTGGCCGCGGCGCCGGCCGTCCTGGTCCTCGACGAGCCGACCTCCATGCTCGATCCGCAGGGGGCCGACGACGTCCTCGCCGCCATCGCCCGCCTGGCCGACGACCTGGGCACCACCGTGGTCATGGCCGAGCACCGCCTCGAGCGGGCCGCGCCCATGGCCGATCGGGCCGTGGGCCTCGACGGGGGCCGGGTGGTGGCCGACGGCATCCCCGGGCCTGTCCTGGCCGACGATCCGGCGGCGCCGCCGGTGGCCCACCTGGGTCGGCTGCTGGGCTGGGACCCGCCCCCGCTGACGGTTCGGGACGCCCGCCGGTGGGTGCGTCGCCACCCCGTCGATCTCGCTGACGGCCCGCCCCCGACCCGACCGGTCGCGCCGGGGGAGACGCTGCTGGCCACGTCGGGGCTGGCGGTGGGTCATCCCGGCGGCGCCCCTGTGCTCACCGGCGTGGACCTGGCCCTGGCCGAGGGCGAGGTGGTCGCCCTCGTCGGCCGCAACGGGTCGGGGAAGTCCACCCTCCTGCGCACGCTGGCCCAGTTGACGACACCGGTGGCGGGGACGATCGACCGGCGCGGCCGCGTCGCCCTCGTGCCCCAGGACCCGAGCAGCCTCCTGTTCTCGCCCACCGTCCGGGCCGAGGTGAGCGAGACCTGTCGCCTCGTCGGCGTCGACCGGACCGCCACCGATGCGTGGCTGGCGCGCCTCGACCTCACCGCCCTGGCCGAGCGCCACCCTCGCAGCCTCTCCACCGGCGAGCGCCAGCGCGTCGCGGTGGCCGCGGTGGCGGTGGGCGGTGCGCCGGTGCTCCTCCTCGACGAACCCACCCGGGGCATCGATGCCGCCTCTCGGGCCGCGCTGGAGGCGGCCGCCACCGCCCATGCGGCCGCAGGTGGTGCGGTGGTGATCGCCACCCACGACGTCGAGCTGGCGGCCCGCACCGCCAGCCGGGTGGTGGTCCTGGGCGGCGGCGAGGTGGTGGCCGACGGGCCCGCCCGGGATGTGCTGTCGGGCTCGCTGTTCGCTCCTCAGGTGCTCCGGGTCCTGCCCCCGCACCTGACCGTGGCCGAGGTCGCGGCCGCCCTCCCCGCTTCGGCCCCGGGCCCGACAGGTCGCCCATGAGCGAGCGCAACGAGCGCAGCAGACGACACGGGCCAACCAACGGTGGAGCGAGCGCCGCAAGTCGCGTCCGCGTGGTCTACCTGATGGCCAGCGTGGTGGGCGTCGGTGCCTTCCTGTACCCGTTCTGGCTGCCGGGCGAGGCCGGGGCGGCCACCGCGCACCCCGCCGACGCCCCGCTGCTGGCCGGCGCCGTCGGGGGGTTGGCGGTGGCCGCGATCATGGTGGAGATCCGAGCCGGGACCATGACCGGCACCAACGTGGCGCTCCTGGGGATGCTGTCGGCCATGGCCGGGCTCTTGCGCCTGCTCGACCTGCCGGGCGGGGGCAGTGGCCTGTTCTTCCTGGTCCTGCTGGGCGCGGCTGCCTTCGGTCCCCGGTTCGGCTTCCTCCTGGGGCTGTTCTCGATGGCCCTGAGCGCAGTCATCACCGGGGGCATCGGCCCGTGGCTGCCGTTCCAGATGCTGGTGCTGGCCTGGCTGGGCGCCGCGGTCGGAGCCCTGGGCCGGTTGACCCGCCACCTGGCCCCGCGCCTGGAGGTGGCCGTGCTGGCCCCTGCCTCCTGGCTCGGCGGCTTCGCCTACGGCGCGGTGATCAACCTCTGGTCCTGGCCCCTGCTGCCCGGTGACGGCGCGCTCCAATGGCGGCCGGGCATGGGCCTCTCCGCCACCCTCGACCACTACTGGGCCTTCTACGTCACCACGTCGCTGGCATGGGATGCGGCCGGCGCCACCGCCAACCTCATCGCGGTGGCCCTCCTGGGCCGGCCGGTGCTGCGCTCGCTGCGCCGCTTCGCCCACCGCCTCGATCCGGTGGTCGAGCTGGAGCCGTCGTCTCGCCCCCGAGCCGCCGCCGACACCTCCACGCCCGGCTGAGTCGTCAACCCCGTCGCCAGGACCGGAGCCAACGCAGCCAGGTGAGGAGGTCGTCCGGGGTCGGGGTGGTCCGCTCGGCACCGTAGGCCGTCTCCAGTCGGAACCGCAGCCAGGGCCGGACCGCCCGCAGGGCGGTCGGCCCCCGCCACCACCCGGGCGGCAGGTGGCGGCCCCCGGCCCGGGCCGCTGTCGGCCACAGCCCGGGTCGACGCAGCAGGGCACGCGCCACCCTGCGCACCTCGGGGTCGACCGGCCTCACCGACCCGACCCTAGGAGAAGGGATAGGTGGGAGCCCGCGGTGTGAACCCGTAGCCTCAGGATCGCCGGCTGCGGTCGGCCCAACACCCCGCAGGAGGATCCACCCCATGGCCAAGGACGACGACCTCATCGGCAAGGTCAAGGAGAAGGTCGGCTGGCTCACCGGCGATCGCCAGGCCGAGGCCAAGGGCAAGCTGCGGCGCCTCGACACCGATCACGACGACGATGAGACGCGCGAAGCAGTGGACGAGGCCGAGCGGGACGTGCGCGCCGGGTACGGCGAGTACGACCCCGACGTCGACGACGCCACCCCTGCCGCCGACACCCGCCCCGGCGACTGACCTCAGCCGTCGAGCAGCCGCCAGGCCACCGCGCCGGCCCCCACCAGCGGACCGGCGGCCCCCAGGCCTCCGAAGCGGACCTCGGTGTCCCGGCTGAAGCCCAGGCGGGCCGAGGCGGCCACCTCGGCCCGGGCGGCCTCGAGGAAGACGTCGCCGTAGCCGAGGGCCACCGACCCGGCCACGCAGGACAGGCGCAGGTCCAGCAGGTTGGCCACCGAGGCCACGGCCCGTCCCACCAGCCGACCGGTGCGCTCCCGGACGGCCCGAGGAGCCTCGGCGGCCGGCGCGCCCGTCACCGCGGCGATGGCCGAGCCCGAGGCCTCGGCCTCCAGGCAGCCCCGGGCCCCACACGCGCACTCCCGGCCTTGCGGTTCGACGATCACGTGGCCGATGTGGCCGGCGTTGCCGTCGGCCCCGTCGAGCAGGCGCCCGTCGAGCACCAGGCCCCCGCCCACGCCGGTCGAGACCACCATGGCGAGGTAGTCCCGGACCCCGGCGGCGGCGCCGATCCACCCCTCGCCCAGGGCCAGCGCCTTGGCGTCGTTGTCCACCGCGGCCGGCGCGCTCACGTGCTCCGCCAGGCGGCGGGCCAGCGGGAAGCGGCGCCAGGCGGCGATGTTGAGCGGCGACACCGTGGGCTCCCCGGCGGTGGTCTCCATCGGGCCGCCGCACCCGACGCCCACCGCGGCGGGTGCCGGCCCTCCCCCGCGCGCGGCGTCGACCAGATCGGTGAGGACGGCGAAGAGCACCTCGGGATCGGTCCCCGTCGGGGTCGGGACCGCCCGGTGCCGGGTCAGCGTCCCGGTGCGGTCGACCCACCCGACGGCCAGCTTCGTGCCCCCGACGTCGATGGCCAGGACGGAGGCGGCGGGCACGGCGACACGGTAGGTCGGGGTGGGCCGGCCACGCCGTCCTCGGGCCGCTCCCCCGTGGCGCGACCGCCCGAGGCGGATCGGGGGCGAGCGTCAGCGGCGCACCTGGAGTGCACCCGACGCCCTCTACCCTGACGGTGACCGGAGGAGGACACGTGGCCCAGACGAGCCCGCTCGACCCGGCGCGCCGGGCGCGCCCGGGCCTGGCACCTGACGAGGTGACGACGCGCTACCGCGCCGTGGTCGACAGCGTGAACCGCGTGATCCAGGGCAAGACCGAGGTGGTGGAGCTGGTCTTGCTCGGCATGTTGGCCGGTGGCCACGTGCTCATCGAGGATGTCCCCGGCGTGGGCAAGACCAGCCTGGCCAAGGCCCTGGCCGCGTCGGTCGAGGGGTCCTTCGGGCGCATCCAGTTCACCCCCGACCTCCTTCCCTCCGACGTCGTCGGGGTGAGCGTGTACGACCGGCGGTCGGCCACCTTCGACTTCCGGCCCGGGCCGGTGTTCGCCAACGTGGTGCTGGCGGACGAGATCAACCGGGCCTCGCCCAAGACCCAGTCGGCCCTGCTGGAGGCCATGGCCGAGGGCCAGGTGACCGTGGGGGGGACGACCTACCCCCTCGAGGACCCCTTCCTGGTGCTGGCCACGCAGAACCCGACCGAGCACGAGGGCGCCTACCCGCTGCCCGACAGCCAGCTCGACCGGTTCCTCCTGCGGGTCTCGATGGGCTACCCGGCCGAGGAGGCAGAGGTGGCCATCCTCGACAATGACGGCGCCATCGACATCCTGCCCCACCTCCAGCCCGTGGTGTCGGCCGCCGACGTGGTGGCCATGGCCCACGCCGCCCGCCAGGCCCACGTGGCCCCCGGCCTCCGGCGCTACCTCGTCGACCTCGCCACCGCTAGCCGGGCCGATGGCCGACTCTCGCTCGGCATGTCGCCCCGGGCCACGTTGAGCCTGCAACGCGCCGCCCAGGCCCGGGCCGCGGTCAACGGCCGCGAGTTCGTGATCCCCGACGACGTCAAGGCCCTGGCGGTGCCGGCGGTCGCCCACCGCCTGCTGCTCGCCCCCGAGTCCGCCCTGGCCGGCACCACCCGCTCGAGCGTGGTCAGGGACCTGCTCACCGCGGTGTCGGTGCCCTCCGCCGCCGACATCCGCCGGTGACCCCGAGACTGCGACCGACCCGGGCCGGTCGCCTCCTCCTCGGCGCCTCCGCCGGGGTCGCCCTCGCCGCCCGGCTGCTGGGTCTGGTCGAGCTCGACGTCCTGGCGGTGGCCGGCACCCTCGCCGTGGCGCTCGCCGTGGTCCGGGTCGCCCTCGTCCGGCCTCGCATGAGCGTCCGGCGCACGGTGCGCCCGGCCCGGGTCCACGTCGGGTCCCGGGCCCAGGTCGAGGTCGAGGTCGTCGCCACCGGCCGGCGCCCGACCCCCGCTCTCACCCTGCGGGACCGCATCGGCGATCGGGCCGGAACCCGCCTCGTGATCGCCCCCCTGCGGCCGGGCCAGTCGGTGCGGGCCACGTACTGGCTGCCCACCCACAAGCGAGGCGAGATCCCCGTCGGTCCGCTGGTCGCCGAGGTCACCGACCCGTTCGGTCTGGCCCGCCGGAGCCGGCCCGTCGCCGGGCGGCTGCGGCTGCTGGTGCTGCCCCGGGTCGATCGGGTGCCGCCCCTCGGTCGGACGCCGGGCTCTGAGCCCCTCGCCGGTCAGGACGGCCGTCCCAGCGCTGGAGGTGCCGGCGAGGAGTTCCACGCCCTGCGCCCCTACGTGGTCGGCGACGACCTGCGCCGCGTCCACTGGCCGATGAGCGCCCGGGCCGACGACCTGGTGGTCCGCCACGACGAGGAGCCCCGCCAGGGACGCCTGACCGTGGTGCTCGACGTCGAGCGGCACCGGTCCCGCCCCGAGGGCTTCGAGCGCATGGTGTCGGCCGCGGCCAGCCTCGCCGCCGCCCACTGGCAGCGAGGCGACATCGTGCGCCTGCTGGCCACCGACGGTCGCGACTCCGGTTGGGTCACTGGGCAGGTCGCCTTCGAGCAGATGCTGGAGACACTGGCGCTCATCGGTTGCGTCGACGACGCCGACCTCGCCCGAACCCTGGCCCGCACCCCGGAGGCAGCCGACTCGGTGGTGGCCGTCACTGGCAACCTGACCGACCCCGAAGTCGCCCTCCTGCCCGGTCGTCGACTGGCCCGCGCCGGTGCCCCGCTGCACCTGACCCTCGTGCGCTTCCCCGCCACCCGGTCACTCACCACCCACGCAGGCACGATCGTGGCCGGCGTGAGGGTCGTGAACGTGGCCCCCCGGGGCGACTTCGTCTCAGCCTGGTCCGAGTCGGCGCGTCGACGTCCGGTCGGGTCGATGGCCCCGTGACGACGGACCCGTCGGCCGGGCGGGTGGCCGAGGGCGCGCTCGCGCTGGTCACGTTGGTGGCGACGGTGTCCTTCGCCCGCCTGTTCGACGACGGCGACGCCCTGGTCCCTCTCCTCGTCGCCGCCGTGGCCGCCCACCTGGTGACCGCGGGCGCCCGGAGACGGTGGCTGGGGCCAGGGGCGACCGCGGCGATCATGGGCGCAGGGTTCGCGCTGCAGGCGTCGGTGACGCTGTACCCGTACACCTCCCTGCTGGGCCTGCCCACCGCAGCCACCCTGACGGCGGTGGGGGTGGACCTCGACCAGGCCTGGCAGCTCTACGGCGAGGTCACCGCGCCCGCGCCCGCGTCGCGGGGCTTCCTGCTCGCCGTCACCTTCACCCTCTGGGTGACCGCCGCGCTCTCGGACTGGGCCGCCTTCCGCCTCCGAGCCGTCGCCGAGGCGGTGGTGCCCGCTCTGGCTCTCTTCACCTACACCTCCATCCTGGCCCAGAGCTCCGACGGCGTCGTCCTGGCTGCGGCCCTGGTCGCCGCCGTGCTCGGCTTCGCCGTCGCCCAGCGCGTCGCCGGGCCGGCCGAGCCGGTCGGAGGCCGGGACCGAAACCCGGGCGATCGGGCCCCGACGGCCGAGGGCAGCTCTGCCCTGGTGCGCGTGGGCCTGGCGACAGCCGTGGTGTGTGCCGTGCTGGCCGCACTGGTGGGGCCCCGCCTGCCGGGCTCAGGGAGCGAGGCCCTGGTGGACCTCACCGCCGGCGACGGCCCGACGAGCCGCATGACGGTGAGCCCCCTGGTCGACATCCGCTCCCGTCTGGTCCAGCAGTCCGACGCGGTCGCCTTCCGGGTCACCTCCGAGCGATCCGCCTACTGGAGGCTCACATCCCTCGATCGCTTCGACGGACAGGTCTGGTCGTCGAGCGGATCGTTCTCCAAGGCCGACGGGCGCCTGCCCAGCGTCCCGCCCGACGCGGCGACGGTGCCGGTCCGCCAGACGTTCCGGATCGAGTCCCTGGCGACCATCTGGGCCCCCGCCGCGCTGACCCCGGTGGACCTGGGTCCCTCGGACACCGAGCTGCGGTGGAACGGCGAGCTGGCCACCCTCATCGTCCCCACCAGCCGGGACTCGATCGACCGGGCCACCTACACCGTGACCTCGGCCGTCCCCGAGCTCACGCCCGACGACCTCGGCGCTCCCCTGCCCGCCGCGCTGGAGGAGCAGCTGGCGGACGCGACCCGACTTCCCTCTGACATCACCCCCCTGGTGGCCTCCCAGGCCCGCGCCGTCGTGAGCGGCGTCGGCCCCCGTCCCTACGATCGGGCCATCGCCCTGCAGGACTGGTTCCGCAGCACCTTCACCTACGACCTCGCCGGCACCGGCTCGGGCCACGACGAGGCGGCCATCGAGACGTTCCTGGAGGCCCGGCGCGGCTACTGCGAGCAGTTCGCGGGCACGTTCGCGGCCATGGCCCGCAGCCTCGGCATCCCGGCGCGGGTGGCGGTGGGCTTCACCCCGGGTGAGCGCGAGGAGGACGGCACCTTCACCGTGCGGGGTCGCAACGCCCACGCCTGGCCCGAGGTCCACATCCCGGGCGCGGGCTGGGTGCCGTTCGAGCCCACGCCGGGGCGGGGCCAGCCCGGGACCGAGGCCTACACCGGGGTCCCGCCGGCCCAGGCCACCGAGGACGACGCCGGGGCGGCACCGACGACGACCACCACACCCCCCACCACCGCCTCACCGGCCCCCACCACGCCGCAGGGCGAGCGCCAGGACCTCGAGGTCGGCCCGGCGTCGGCCGACCGGACGTCGTCGGATCGGGGCGCCCGACCCCTCGCGGTGCTGGCCGCGCTGGTCCTCCTGGCCCTCGTCGTTCTGGTGATCGACGTCGGCGGCCTGGCCGCGGTGCGGGCCCTCCGTCGTCGACGCCGCCGGGACGACCACACCGTGGTGGGCCGGGTGCGGGCGGCGTGGGCCGATGCGGTGGATGCCCTCACCCGGGCTGGGGTGGCCCCCCTGCCGGCGGAGACCGACCGTGAGTTCGCGGCCCGGGCCGCACCCGACCTCGGCCCCGACGGTGGAGCCCTCACAGGCCTGGCCGGACTGGCCACCACGGCCACGTGGGCCCGTGCCGGCGCCCCGTCCGATCCGCGGTGGGCGGCGGAGGCGACGGACCTGGCCCGGCGGGTGACGGCACGGGCGCGTGCCGGAACCGACCGCCGTCAGCGGATCCGCGCCCTGGTCGACCCCCGACCTCTCCTCGCTCCCCGGCGTCGCCCCTGACGTCGTCCCGGCTCGCTCTCTAGGACGGCGGCTCGTCGTCGTCGCCCTCGCCGTCGCGGCGGAGCCTCTCGCGGGCCCGGTCGGTGGCGCCCCGCAGGGAGTCACCGAAACCCCGCTCGCGGAGGTTCTGGGCCAGCTGCTGGACCCCGGCCCGACCCAGCTTGCGCAGGCTGCGCTCGAACCAGAGGGCGGCGCCCAACATGAGCACGAAGCCGCCGAAGGCGTAGAGGAAGCTGTGCTCGAAGGCCAGGGCGGCGACGAGGACGACGGTGCCCAGGCCGAAGGCCACGCCCGCGAACTTCATCAACCGCAGGTGGTGGGCGTACACGTTGTGGCGCCCGATCTCACCGGCCAGGTCCGGATCCTGCTCCTCGAACTGCTGCTCGATCTGCTGGAGGATCCGCTGTTCGTCTTCCGAGAGCGGCATGTCTGTCCCTTCACCCAGGTCTCGAGGCGGCCGGGCCGAAGCCCCACGAACTGCCGCCGAGTCTCGCACAGCCTCCGGCCCGCGACAACGCGCAGAATGCCCCCGCAGGGGTGTTTGCGACCGTTCGTCCTCAGTCCGGCGACGTCGGTCGCCGTCCAGGTCCGGTCACCGCCTGGTCAGGGTGGTCGGGCCCCCACTGCTGGCGCCCCCGTCGGGCCACTCGGATGCCGTCGTTGCCCGCGAGGGTGGCGGGGACCACGGCATCGGCGCCGTAGCGTTCCCGCACCCGGTCGATAGCGTCGGTGGCGGCGCCCCAGGCGACCGGCCTGGTCTCCTCCGGTCCGACCGGGTCGCCCTCCTCGTCGAGCAGGCTCAGCTGGCGGCCCGCGCCGGCGCCAGCCTCGACCAGGCCACTGACCCCCACGCCGAGCAGACGGACACCCTCGGCGGTGTCGACCCGGTCCAGGAGCTCCTTGGCCGCCCGGGCGACCTCGGCCCCGGTCGTCACCGCAGCGGCGGGCGTCAGGCTGCGGGTGATGGTGCGGAAGTCCCCGAAGCGGACCTTGAGGGTCACGGTGCGCCCGGTCAGGCCGTGGGCCCGGAGCCGGGCGGCGACGGCATCGGCCATGCGCACGGCCTCGCGCCGCAGCTCACCGCGATCGTGGCAGTCGGTGGCGTAGGTCTCCTCGTGGCTCACCGACTTCGGGGCCTGGTCGGGCTCCACCGGCCGATCGTCGATGCCGTGGGCCAGCTCGTGGAGGTGGCGGCCGTGGGCCGAGCCCACCCCGGAGGCCAGCGTGGCCAGGGGGAGCTCGGCCAGGTCGCCCACGGTGCGGACCCCGTAGCGCTGGAGCCGGGTCAGGGTGGCCGGGCCCACGCCCCAGAGCGCCTCGACGGGCAAGGGGTGCAGGAACGCCAGCTCGTCACCCGGCGCCACCACCGACACCCCCGTCCCGAACACCGGGCCCCGGCGGGAGGGCCGGGGCTTGGCCGACCCGGTGGCCAGCTTGGCCAGGAACTTGACCGGAGCCACCCCCACCGAGCAGGTGAGGCCCTCCTCGTCCCACACCCGGGCCCGCAGGGCCCGGGCGATGGACTCGCCGTCGCCGTGGAGACGGCGGGCGCCGGTGACGTCGAGGAAGGCCTCGTCGAGCGACAGCGGCTCGACGAGCGGGGTGACGGCGCGGAACAGCTCCATGACCCGGCCGCTCACCTCGCGGTAGTGGTCGTGGTCACCGGCCAGGAACACGGCGTCAGGGCACAGCCGCCGGGCCCGGGTCGACGGCATGGCCGAGAACACGCCGTAGGACCGGGCCTCGTAGGAGGCGGCCGCGACCACGCCGCGGGCGCCGGTGCCGCCCACCACGACGGGGCGGCCCCGCAGGTCGGGAAGGCGCAGCAGCTCCACCGACGCGTAGAACGCGTCCATGTCGACGTGCAGGATGGTCCGCGGCCGGTCCGCCACGGCCCGCCCCGTCAGTCCCGGGTGGGCGGACCGGCGTACCCGTCGCCGTCGAGATCCGCGCACAGCGCCGGGTTGGGCGCCTCGGCCATGCAGTCGTCCCCGCCCAGCAGGTAGGTGCCCAGGCCGTCACCGTCGGGGTCGATGCAGTTGCGAGCCCCGATGTCGAGGTCACACGCCTCCCCCGGGGCGATCGGCGGACCACCGAGGTCACCCTCGGGGGCACCGTCGTCGGGTACCCCGCCGTCGCTGTCGCTGGGGCCAGGGGCCGATCCGCCGGTACCCGGGGCGTCGCCCCCTGGGGGGACGGTCGAGCCCGAGCTGCCCGTCCCGGGCCCGCCTCCGTCGGAGCCGCCGCCGTCCGTTCCGTCGGAGCCGCCGGACTCGGGTGGCGCTGGGTTGAAGGACTCGGTGGTCGACGCGCTCCCGCGCGTCGGGGCCGTCTCGGTCGACGAGGTGGTCGGCGACGGGGCCGCGGTCGTGGTGGCGCTCAACCCGTCGTCGTCATCGCCGCTGCAGCCCAAGAGGCCCATGACCGCCACCACCGCGACCACCAGCAGCCCGATCCGGGCGGCGGGCCGGCGGCCCTCCGAGCGACGGCGAGCGCTGTCGTTTCGATCGATGTGCATGGGTGGCCACGCTACCGCCGCGCCCCCTCGCGATCGGAGATCCGAGCCGGGGGTGGGATCCCCGCCCGAGCGGTCCGTGCGAACTCACGGATCTAGGTCAGAGGCGGGTCACGCTGAGGTTGCGCCCGGCGAGGGTGCCGTCGACGCGGTAGGCGTAGGTGCGGGCGCGCTCGACCGGGTCGCGCAGCCAGTCGAGCAGCGGTTCGGACACCCAGCGGGGGCCGTCGCCGAGCACGCCCGAGCAGTCCTCGACGGCCAGGAAGCGGGCGTCGACGACGATGCCGTCGGGATCCTCGGCCCCCAGGTCACCCTCCACCCGCACTGCGACGTGGGCCTCCACCGTGAGACGCCAGCCCATGTCGGGCGCCTCGGCCCGGATCTCGTAGGCAGGGCCGACCCACTCCGCCACGGTGAGGCCGGTCTCCTCGGCCACCTCGCGGGTGAGCCCGCCCAACAGGGTCTCGCCGGGGTCGATCACACCCCCGGGCGGCGACCAGTCGAGGCGTCCGTCGCGACGCCGGTTCTGGACCAGCAGCACCCCGGCCTCGGAGGTGACGATGCCGCCCCCGACGAGCCACTGGCGCATCGGCGTGGGCTCCTCAGGTGGGGTCACAGGTCGTCCTGGGCCGCTTGGAGCGGGCGAGCCGGGCCCGGCTACCCGTCGGCCCCGGGCGCGGTGGCGGCCCCTCGGCGACGCGAGGGCAGGATCCGGTCGCGGATGCCCCACCACGTGACCAGTCGGATGGCCTCACCCACGATGCTGAGCGACATCTTGGACGTGCCGCGGATGCGGTCGCGGAAGGTGATGGGCACCTCGACGACCCGGTGCCCCGAGCGGACCAACGAGTAGGCCATCTCCACCTGGAAGCCGTAGCCGTAGGTGGTGATCGCCTCCAGGTCGAGGCTGCGCAGCGCCGGCGCGGTGTAGGCGCGGTAACCGCCGGTCGCGTCTCGGAGGCCGATGCCCAGGGCGAAGGTGACGTAGGCGTTGCCGGCCCGGGACAGAGCCAGGCGATGCTTGGGCCAGCCCGGCACCTCGCCCCCCGGTACGTAGCGACTGCCGATGGCCAGGTCGGCGCCGCCCTCCACCGCGGCCAGCAGGTCGGGCAGGGCGGCCGGGTCGTGGGACAGGTCGGCGTCCATCTCGACGAGGACGTCGTGACCCCGCTCGAGGCCCCACGCGAACCCCGCCCGGTAGGCCGGACCCAGTCCGCCCTTCTCGGGCCGGCGCAGCACCTCGACCTGGCCCCACTCCTCGCCGGCGGCGACGGCGAGGTCGGCGGTGCCGTCAGGGCTGTTGTCGTCCACCACCAGGATGTGGGCCTCGGGGACCGACGTGCGGACGCGTCCGATGACATCGGCGATGTTCTCGGCTTCGTCGTAGGTCGGGATGATCACCAGGACCGACACGGCCAGAGACACTAGGAGCAGGGCGGACGACGCCGACACATCGAGTGTCTCCCAGGTGGGGTCGGCCGCCACCGC
Organism: Acidimicrobiales bacterium; assembly: GCA_038233075.1. Classification (GTDB taxonomy): domain Bacteria; phylum Actinomycetota; class Acidimicrobiia; order Acidimicrobiales; family Iamiaceae; genus Iamia. Next base: position 23,676 of record JBBSMQ010000035.1, on the reverse strand, counting down.
GCCGCTACCGTCGAGGCGTGTCCCCTAATCGCTCCCGCCCCGACACCGGCTCCGGTGAGGCGTCGGGCCCGCTGCCGTCGGCGGCGCCCTCCACCGGGGCCCGAGTCCTGGCCGTGGCCGCGATCCTGGTGGCCGGCCTCTGCGGCGGGCTGATCGGCTTCGGCATCGTCGACCTCACCGTCTCCGGCGAGGAGGGGGCCTCCACCACCACGGGGGGCGGCGCCGGGCCGGCGCTGGGCGCCCTGGTCGGGGCCGTGCTGGCCGCCGGCGGGGTCGCGGTGGTGGCCGTGCTGGTGTTGCGGGCCATGACCGAGTGGCACGGCATCGAGGAGCGGGCTCGCGCCGCCGGGGTCCCGCCGCCCCGGCGTGACCAACGCAGCCGGCGCACCTGAACGGGTGGGCCCGACCGACCACCTCGCCTGGCGCGACCTGGCGGTGGCGGTGGCCACCGCAGGGGCCGAGCGGGTGGCCGCCCGCGCCGGTGCCGCCGACCTCCGCGTCGACACCAAGAGCAGCGACACCGACCCGGTGACCGAGGTCGACCGCGAGGTCGAGACCATGGTCGTTGAGGCCCTCCTGCGGGCTCGGCCCGACGACGGGGTCGTCGGCGAGGAGGGGGCCAGCCGTCCCGGCACCACGGGGGTGCGGTGGCTCATCGACCCCATCGACGGGACCGTCAACTTCCTCTACGGCATCCCCGGCTGCAACGTGTCGGTCGCGGCCGAGCTCGACGGTCGCATCGTCGCCGGCGCGGTGGTGGACCCGCTCCACGGCGACGTCTTCGCCGCCGCCCGCGGCCACGGTGCCACCCGCAACGGTGTGGCCCTCACTGCCGCGGCGCCGCCGGATCCGGCCCGGTCCCTGGTGGGCACCGGGTTCGGCTACGACCCCGAGCGGCGCCGGCGCCAGGCCGAGGTCCTGGCCCGGGTGCTGCCCCGGGTACGCGACATCCGGCGGGTCGGAGCGGCGGCGGTCGACCTCTGTTGGGTGGCCTGCGGCCGCCTGGACGGCTACTGGGAGATGGGCCTGCAGTCCTGGGACTGGGCCGCCGGGGGCCTGGTGGCCGAAGAGGCCGGCGTCGTCGTGGGCACCGTCGATGACCGCCCCCTCCCCGGGGCCCTCCCCGACGCGTGCATCGTGGCCGCCGCCCCCGGCCTGTTCGGTCCCCTGCGCGACCTGGTGGCCGAGGCCGGCGGACACCTCGTCTGAGGATCAAGGGGCCGGCGCGCGACTCTGGGGGCCGCCATGAGGCACGATGCGGGGGTGGCGACGCGCATCCTCACCGTCGAAGACGACGCCCGCATCCGCACTGCGGTCAAGCTGGCCCTCGAGGACGAGGGCTGGAAGGTCGACGAGGCCGACACCGGCGAGGAGGCCCTGGAACTCTTCGCCCAGGGCCCGGCCGACGTGGTGCTGATCGACATCATGCTGCCCGGCGTGGACGGCTTCGAGGTGTGCCGGTCGATCCGCCGCATGAGCGATGCCCCCATCATCATGGTCACGGCTCGCGACGACACCCACGACATCGTGGCCGGCTTGGAGGCCGGCGCCGACGACTACCTGACCAAGCCGTTTGCGCCCAAGGAGCTCTCGGCCCGCATCCGAGCCATGCTCCGCCGAGTTCGCACCGCCGACTCCGGGGCCACCCACCTCCGCTTCGACGACCTCGAGATCGTTCCCGAGGAGGGCGTGGTCCGGCGCGCGGACGAGGAGGTGCACCTCACCAAGACCGAGTTCCGCCTGCTCCTGGAGCTGGCCAACAGCCCGGGCCGGGTGCTGTCGCGCGAGGTCCTGCTGGAGCGGGTGTGGGGCCACGGGTACTTCGCCGACGGGCGCCTGGTCGATGTCCACGTGCGCCGTCTGCGGACCAAGGTCGAGGCCGACCCCGCCAACCCCCGTCACGTCGTCACGGTCCGGGGCCTGGGCTACAAGCTGCAGACCTAGGTCCGTGCGCCTCTCTCCTGCGCCCGCCAGCCCGGTCCCTCCGAGGGCCGAGGACGAGGACTCCTCGGACGGCGCCTCCCCAGGTGGCGCCGCCCGGCACGGCGCCCCCGCCGACGACGACATCGTGGTCCCCGACGTCGAGCCCCGGCGACGCCGGAGGCTGACCCCGGCGCGCCTCGGCCTGCGGGCGCGGATCACCTTTGCCTTCGCCGCCACCGCCGCCATCCTGTCCACCCTGATGGCCGGCACCACCTGGGGCCTGACCCGAGAGAACCTCATCAACCAGCGCGAGGCGGCCGCCATCGGCCAGGCGTCGCGCAACTCGAGCATCATGGCCCTGCGGATCGACGCCACCCAGGACAGCGGTGCGCTCCGCGAGGCGCTGGCGTCGCTGGAGGCACCGACGAGCTCCCGCCCCTCCGTCGAGCTGGCCGGCGGGTCCACCGCCTCGCTCCAGCCCACCCTCGGCCCCGCCCAGGTGCCGGCCTCGGTCAAGGCCGCGGTGGAGGCCGGACAGCCGGTGCGCATGCGCGTCACAATCGGCGGCGAGCCCCAGCTGGTGGTCGGCATCCCCATCAACGACGGGGCCGCGGCCTACTACGAGTTCGTGTCCTTCGTCGAGCTGCAGGACACCCTGGAGTCCCTCGCCGTCTCCCTGTTCGGCGCGTCGGTGGTCACCACCCTGGTCGGTGGGGCCCTGGGCTACTGGCTGAGCCGCCGCACGCTGCGCCCGCTGGCCAACGTGGGCCTCGCGGCCGAGGCCATCGCCGGGGGACGCCTCGACACCCGGTTGGAGGGCACCGAGGACCCCGACCTCAACGTGCTGGTGAGCTCGTTCAACCACATGGCCCAGGCCCTGGAGGAGCGCATCGACCGGGACGGGCGCTTCGCGTCCGACGTGAGCCACGAGCTCCGCAGCCCCCTGATGACCCTGGCGGCGTCGGTGTCGGTGCTGGCCTCCCGCCGCGAGGAGATGCCCGACGAGGCGTCGCGCTCGGCTCTGGACCTGATGGACGCCGACGTCGCCCGCTTCCAGCAGCTGGTCGACGACCTCCTGGAGATCTCCCGCTTCGACGCCGGCGTGGCCCGGCTGTCACTCGACGAGGTCATCCTGCCCGAGCTGGTCCGCCAGGCCGTCGCCCAGCGCCGCGACACACGCGACGACGTCGTCGTCGACCTCGGCGGCGAGCTCGACGACCTAGTGGTCCGGGCCGACAAGCGTCGCCTCGTCCGGATGCTCGACAACATGCTTGGCAACGCCGCCGCCTACGGAGGGGGGGCCACCCGTGTGGCGGTCGAGGCCGACGGCGACGTGGTGCGGATCGCGGTGGAGGACGACGGGCCGGGGGTCCCCGTCGAGGACCGGACCCGCATCTTCGAACGCTTCTCCCGCGGCGCCGGCGCCGGTCGCAGGGGGACCTCCGGCGACGGCGTCGGGCTCGGCCTCTCCCTCGTGGCCGAACATGCCCGGCTCCACGGCGGTCGGGCCTGGGTGGAGGATCGGCCCGGGGGTCGGCCCGGCGCTCGCTTCGTCGTCCAGCTGCCGGTGGCCCGAGCATGAGCCCCGGCGGTCGACTCTCCCGGCGCGTCCGGACCGGACGATGGGGGCTGGGGGTCGTGGTCACGACCGTCCTCCTCGTCTCGCTGGCGTCGGCCTGCGGTGTCCCCACCGACGGCGAGCCCCGGGCCATCACCGCCGAGAGCACCACCACCAACCCCCCGCCGCCGTCGGCGGGGCCGGCGGCGGGCATGGCCACCATCTACCTCAGCCGCCCCACCAGCGCCGCCCCCGAGCAGGATGCCGAGCTGGTGGCGGTGACGCGCAACCTGGGGGAACCGCCCACCCCTCCCACCGTGCTGGAGGCGCTGTTCGAGGGCGCCACCGAAGAGGAGCAGGACCGGAGCCTGGTGAGCCTCATCCCCGCCGACACCGCCCTCCTGGGCTGGGGCCTGGAGCCGAACGGCCGCCTGACCGTGGAGCTGAACGAGGAGTGGAGCACCCTGCTCGGGCCCGACCAGCTCGGAGCCTACGCCCAGGTCGTGCTGAGCGTGACCGACCTGCCCGAGGTCCGCGCCGTCCGCTTCCGGGTCGACGGTGAGCCGATCGACGAGGTGCCCACCGAGGGCGACCCCCGCGCCGAGGTCACCGGCGGCGACTACCGCGGCCTCGACCCCAGCTGAGGGGCGCGCCCGGCCCACCGAGGTCGGCTCGACCGGTCCGGACCGGTCGTCTCAGGCGAAGAAGACCTTGCCCACGTCGTGGATGTCGGGGGCCACGATCTTGGGCTCGGCCACCGCCTCGTGGAGGGGCACCCGGATGATGCGACCGGCCTGGATGGCCACCATCGTCTCCCAGTCCCCCTCGGCCGCAGCCTCGGCCGCGGCCACCCCGAACCGGCTGGCCAGCACCCGGTCGGTGGCGGTGGGTGAACCGCCCCGCTGCACGTAGCCGAGGACCACGACCTTCGTGTCGAACCCCGTTCGGGCCTCGACCTCGGGGGCCAGCACGTGGGCGATGCCCCCGAGGCGCTGGTGGCCGAAGGTGTCGATGTCGGGATCCGGGAGACGGAAGGTGCCCTCGACGGGCACCGCCCCCTCGGCGACGACCACGATCGAGGCGTAGCGGCCCTGGTCGTGACGCCGACGGAGCGTGTCGCACACCTCGTCGATGTCAAAGGGCTCCTCGGGCACCAGGATCATGGTGGCCCCGCCGGCGATGCCGGCCCAGGTGGCGATGTGGCCCACGTGACGGCCCATCACCTCGACCAACATCACCCGATCGTGGCTCTCCGCGGTGGTGTGGAGCCGGTCGATGGCGTCGGTGGCGGTGGCCACCGCGGTGTCGAAGCCGAAGGTCACCTCGGTGGCGCCCAGGTCGTTGTCGATCGTCTTGGGGACGCCCACCACGGGCACGCCGTCGCGGCCGAGGTCGCGCGCCGCAGCGAGGCTGCCGTTGCCGCCGATCACCACCAGCCCGTCGAGGCCGTGGCGGGCCATGGTGGCGCGCACCCGATCGACCCCGTCGGGGGTGGAGTAGGGCTGGTGGCGGCTGGTACCCAGGATGGTGCCCCCCTTGGGCAGGATGCCCCGGCACTTGTCGATCGAGAGGACGTCGTAGCGGTCCTCCATCAGCCCCTGGTAGCCGTCGTGGAACCCGAGGACGGTCCCGCCGAGGTGGCGCTCGACCTTGCGCACCACGGCCCTGATGACCGCGTTGAGACCCGGGCAGTCGCCTCCGCTCGTCAGCACGCCCAGCTGCACGACGTCCTCCTCGTCCGCCCCGTGTCGGCGGGGCCCGACGGTTGACCCTACTGGGGCCCGTGGCGTCCTAACGTTGCGCGCCATGGCCGTGGTCATCGCCCTCGACGCCGGCACCACAGGGGTGCGGGCCTTCGCCGTCGACGAGGCCGGCCGCCCCGCGGGCTACCGATACCAGGAGTTCACCCAGCACTTCCCCCGCCCGGGGTGGGTGGAGCACGACCCCGCCGAGATCTGGGACGCGGTCGTGGACGTCACCCGGCAGCTGATCGCCGCCCTGGACGAGCCGGTGGCCGCCTTCGGGATCACCGACCAGCGGGAGACGGTGGTGGCCTGGGACCGTTCGACCGGCGAACCCCTTCACCGGGCCATCGTCTGGCAGGACCGGCGCACTGCCGCTCGGTGCGACGAGCTGGAGCACCAGGGGGCCCTGGAGACGGTGCGGCCCGCGACCGGGCTGGTGCTCGACCCCTACTTCTCGGCCACCAAGGTCGAGTGGATGCTGCGCCACGGCGGGGTGGAGGCGGGCCCAGACCTGTGCGTGGGCACCATCGACAGCTGGCTGCTGTGGAACCTGACCGGTGGCGAGGTGTTCGCCACCGAGGCCTCCAACGCCAGTCGGACCATGCTGTTCGACATCCGAGCCCTCGAGTGGTCCGACGAGCTGTGCGACCTCTTCGGCGTCCCCCGCTCGGCCCTGGCCGACGTCCTGCCCACCTCCGGTCGCTTCGGCGTGACCCACGCCGACAGCGGGCTGCCCGCCGGCATCCCCATCAGCGGCATCGCCGGCGACCAGCAGGCGGCCCTGTTCGGCCAGGCCTGCTTCGTGCCGGGCATGACCAAGAACACCTACGGGACGGGGTCGTTCGTGCTCATGAACGTGGGCCGCACCTGCCCCGAGCCGGTCGAGGGTCTCCTGAGCACCGGTGCTTGGACCATCCCCGGCGACGGCGACGAGCTGCGCACGGACTACGCCTACGAGGGCGCCATCTTCTCCACCGGTTCCGCCGTGCAGTGGCTGCGCGACGGTCTCGGCCTGATCGACGAGGCGGAGGCCGTCGGCCCCCTCGCCGACACCGTCGAGAGCACCGACGGGGTCTTCTTCGTGCCCGCCTTCACCGGCCTGGGGAGCCCGTGGTGGGACCCCTACGCACGGGGACTGCTCATCGGCATCACCCGAGGCACGACGGGGGCGCACCTGGCCCGCGCCGCCCTGGAGGCCATGGCCCTCCAGACCCGAGACGTGGTCGACACCATGATCGCCGCCAGCGGCCATGCCCTGACCGAGCTGCGGGCCGACGGCGGCGCCTCGGCCTCGACGCTGGTGCTGCGCGTCCAGGCCGACCAGCTGGGCGTGCCCGTCACCCGGGCGGCGGTGCCGGAGACGACCGCGCTGGGCGCGGCCTACCTGGCCGGGCTGGCCGAGGGGGTGTGGGCCTCGACCGAGGAGCTGGCCGACCTGTGGGCGGGCGAGACCCCGGTGGAGCCCCGCGCCGATCGCACCGAAGCCGACGCACTGCATCGGTCGTGGCTCCAGGCCATCGAGCGCTCACGCCACTGGATCGACCCCGACGAGTAGTCCTCGGACGCGCCGGCCGTCCTGTCCCCGACTCCCCCATCGGGCCGGCAGGCAGAACGGTCCCAGGGACGACCAGATCACCCGCCACGACGAGACCGGTGGTGGACCGATCCGTGGCCTAATTGGGTGCGGGCGGCGACCACCGACCCCGACGCACCATGGTCGGCACCCGGGGGCGACGCCGCGGGACGGGGACCAGGCCGGTCTTGACCAGGGCGGGTGACGGCATGGGCTCGGACATGGATCCTCCTAGGGGGTCATCGACCCCGGGTCGGGCTGGTGCTCGGGTGGGCCCCCTGCGCACGGGAGTGGCCGACCTCGCGGGCCCGGGTGCCGGCCACGCGCGCCAGAGCGGCGACCTGCCGCCTCTCCTTGGCGCGGAAGGGGGTGTCCTGGCGTCCGGCCACCAGGGCCAGGTCGACGCCCGGCAGCGGGGCCCAGGCCATGTCGCGTGCGCCGGTGAGCTGCTCGTCGCCGCCGACCCGGGCGCCGGCGACGAAGGCCGATAGCCAGGCCTCGGGTGGCGCCGGGCCTTCGCAGGCTCGGGCCGACCCGGCGGACCCGACCGACAGGTCCACCACCGCGGTCCACTCCGCCCCCAGCGTGCGGCGGCCGTGGACCACCAGGGCTGACACGAGCTCGTCCATGGTGTCAGCGCCGCAGAGGATCGCCGCGGTCTCGAGCGCATCGAGACGGGGATCGCGCCCCGCCTCTCCGACGATCCGCACGTCTTCGACGGTGACCCCGTCGACCTCCTGGACCTCCTCCACGAGGAGATCGACGAGCGAGCCCTGCGGCAGCTGGACGACCAGCTCGTCGACGGCCACCCCGTCGCCCGTCTCGAGGATGTCGATGCCGACGACGTCGCCCCGGACGGCGCCGATGCGGCTGGCCACCGCGCCGAGGGCTCCAGGGCGGTCAGGCAGCCAGACGCGGACGAGGTAGGTCTCCATGGCGCCGAACCTAGAGACGGCGTGTGAACCAGGTGTTTCCGCCCCAGGACACCTCGGTTGCGTCCGAGCCCCGAGACCCGCAGACCCTTGACCGGATGGTCAAGGGCGGTACCGTGGCGCGGTGGGGAGCGAGGACCGCCAGCTGACGGCACGGGGCGAGGAGCGACGTCGCCAGATCATCGCCGTGGCCACCCGCCTCTTCGCCGAGAGGGGCTATCACCCGACGTCGGTGGCCGACGTGGTCGACGCCGTGGGCGTGGGCAAGGGCGTCTTCTACTGGTACTTCCCGTCCAAGGAGGCCCTGCTCACCGAGATCCTCCGCGCTGGGCAGACAGCTCGTCGCCGTCACCAGCGCGACGCCATCGCCGGTGTCGATGATCCGGTGGAGCAGATGGAGCGGGGCATCCGGTCGGGCATGGAGTGGATGGCCGCCCACCGCGACGTGATGACGCTCATCCGCTTCGCGGCCACCGAGGAGCGCTTCGCCCCCGGCATCCGCAAGGGCGAGGCCACCGCCGCCGACGATGCCGCCGCGCCCCTGGCCCGAGCCATCGCCGAGGGCCGGGTGCCCGAGGCCGACCCCGACCTACTGGCCCGCTCGATCGTGGGCGTGACCCAGCACCTCAGCGCCACCCTCATCCACGCCGACCCCGACGCCGACCCGACCCCTGTGATCGATGCCGCCGTGCGCTTCTGCATCGGCGGCATCCTCGCCGCCCCCGCCACCATCCCCCGCTGATCAGGGCTCGGCACGGCTGGGGGCTCGGGTGACGTCGGTTCTGGGCTGGGAATGCGCCCTTGCCTCGGACAGGTCTCGCCGGACCGTCAAGGGGCGATGCCGTGTTCTCGCAACACGTCGTTGAGGGCCAGCTTGTCATGCTCCTGGCCTGGGTCCAGGTAGCGCAGGACCAGGAGGCACGGAAGCCCGAACTCGCCACCCGGGAAGCGTCGGATCCGGCTCGAACCCACGGCGACCGCTCGGGCTGGTACCTCACCGCGGGGCAGCTCCTCCCCGGACTCGGCCTCGAACACGCGCGTCGAGGCCGTGAGGACCGAACCGGCGCCGAGCTTGGCTCCCTTCCGCACCCGGGCACCCTCGACCACCATCGAACGGCTGCCGATGAAGGCATCGTCCTCGATGACGACCGGCGCGGCCTGCGGCGGCTCCAGCACCCCTCCGACACCGACGCCGCCGGAGAGGTGGACGTTCCGGCCCACCTGCGCGCACGAGCCGACGGTCGCCCAGGTGTCGACGAGCGTCCCCTGGCCGACGTGGGCGCCGATGTTCACGAACGACGGCATCAGGATGACGCCCGGCTCGAGGTGCGACCCCCACCGGGCGACCGCCCCGGGGACGACCCGAACACCCTCGAGGCGCGTCTTGAGCGGGATCCGGTCGTCGTGGTGGAAGTCGCCGACCTCGCGAGGGCGCATCGGCAGGACCGTGAAGGCGAGGAGGACCGCTCGCTTGGCCCGCTCGTCCACCACCACGTCGTCGCCGATGACCTCGGCAACACGCGCCTCCCCGGCATCGAGGAGGTCCACCGCGTCGGTCACGACGGCCCGAGCGTCGTCGTCCTCGGGCGTCAGCGCGGCGCGAGCCCGCCAAACGTCATCGACCTCAGACGAGATGGGGCTGGTGGCCATCGACCAAGCGTAGGGAGCGGAGCCCCGCGATGGCTCTGCCGCCGGGTCCGACGACCATCAGAGGCGACGTCGGTAGTACACGAGTGGGAAGAAGCCGTTGTGCGCGGGGGGAACGGAGGAGTCGGCGACCCATCCCTCCCGCTCGTAGAAGCGGCGTGCCCTCGTCTGGGCGTCGACGACGCGCAGGCGCGCCGCCCGATGTCCGCGGCCCGCGATCCACCTCGATCCGGCGACGAGGAGAGCCCGCGCGGCGCCCGACCCCCACGCCGACGCATGACGTAGAGCATCGCGATCTCGGGCAGGTCCCGCTCTCGGCCCGGAGCCTCCACCGCCTGCACCACGCCCACGACCGCACCGTCCTCCTCCTGTGCCCCAGAGACCTCAGAGTCTGACGCCGAGATCGCTGCCGCCCAGTCGTAGCCCTCCCGCAGGGCGACCTGCGTCTCGATCACGCCGTCGGGCAGGAGGCGCCGGTACGCGCCCCGCCACGAGTCCAGGTACGCCTTGGTGACCCCGGCGATGTCCTCCCTCGTCGCCGGTCGGACGGACACTGCCACGCCATGAGTCTGCCCCGGTCGAGGGTCACCTCCGAGCAGTGCATCAGGCTCGCAGGAGATGCGCCTCGGGGCCACCGCGACCTTGCACTGGCCGTTCTCTCGCGTCTCAGCCGAGCTTGGTGAGGGCCCGCTTGAGGTTGCGGACGCCCTGACCGATGCGCTGCTCGTTCTCGATGAGGGCGAAGCGGACGTGGCCCTCGCCGCCGGGGCCGAAGCCGATGCCGGGCGAGGTGGCGACCTGCGCCTCTCGCACCAGGAACGAGCAGAACTCGACCGAGCCCATCTCGCGGTAGGGCTCGGGGATGGGGGCCCAGGCGAACATGGTCCCCCCCGGCGGGGTCATGTCCCAGCCGATGCGGGCCAGCCCGTCGCAGAGGGCGTCGCGGCGGCGCTGGTAGATGTGCTGCACCTCGACGGGGTGGTCCTGGGCCTCGTTGAGGGTGACCGTGGCGGCGATCTGGACGGGCTGGAAGGTGCCGTAGTCGAGGTAGGACTTCAGCTTCTGGAGGGCGGCGACGATCTCGGCGTTGCCGACCAGGTAGGCCACCCGCCAGCCGGCCATGGAGAACGACTTGGTCATCGAGTAGAGCTCGACGGCGACGTCCTTGGCCCCCTCGGCCTGGAGGATCGACGGGGGCAGGTAGCCGTCGAAGCCCAGCTCGGCGTAGGCGTTGTCGTGGACGACGACGATCTCCTTCTCGTGGGCCAGGTCGACGAGGCGCTGGAAGAAGTCGAGGTCCACGCACGTGGTCGTCGGGTTGTGGGGGAACGACACGACCACCACCCGGGGGCGGGGCCAGGCACTGTCGATGGCCTCGGTGATCTCGCCGATGAGGTCGCGATCGGCGCCGCCCATCGGGATGTACTGCACCCCGGCGCCGGCGAAGAGCGGGCCCCAGATGTGGATGGGGTACGACGGCGAGGGCACCAGGGCCGAGTCGCCGGGCCCGAGCAGCACCCACATGAGGTGGCTGAAGCCCTCCTTGGCCCCGATGGTGGTGAGCACCTCCTGCTCGGGGTCCAGGGCCACGCCGAAGCGGCGGATGTAGAGGTCGGCCACCGCCTCGCGCAGCTTGGGCAGGCCCCGGCTGGAGGAGTACCGGTGGTTGCGAGCGTTGTGCGCCGCCTCGGAGAGCTTCTCCACCGCGATCTTCGGCGAGGGCAGGTCCGGGTTGCCGAACCCCAGGTCGATGACATCCTGACCGCTGCGCCGAGCCTCGACCTTCAACCCGTCGATGATGGTGAAGACGTAGGGCGGCAGCGACGAGATCCGGCGGAACTCCATGCCCGCACCCTACATCTGACCCCTCGGATCCCTGCTCTGGATCCGGCGCCGGGCCCGAGCGGGACGGACACCGGGGCGGGATCCGCGCCGCGAGCCCGAGGGTGCCAGGATCGTTCGCATGGACCTGATCGATGTGATCGTCGAGATCCCCCGCGGCAGCCGCAACAAGTACGAGGTCGACCACGAGAGCGGCCGCATCCGCCTGGACCGGCGCCTGTTCTCGGCCACCGTGTACCCGGCCGAGTACGGGTTCGTCGACGACACCCTGGGCGAGGACGGCGACCCCCTGGACGCCCTCGTGATCATGGACGAGCCCACCTTCCCGGGGTGCGTCATCGGCACCCGGCCGGTCGGGGTGTTCTGGATGGAGGACGACGCCGGACCCGACGCCAAGATCATCGGCGTGGTCTCCGGAGACCCCCGCTGGGAACAGGTGCAGGACATCGACGACCTGCCCGAGCACCTCACCCGGGAGATCGAGCACTTCTTCTCGATCTACAAGGCCCTCGAGCCGGGCAAGTGGGCCGACGTGCGGGGCTTCGAGGGTGTCGACGCCGCCGTGGCCGAGATCGAACGCAGCCTGGCCCGGGCCCGCGACGCCGCGTCCCCGTCCTGACCGCGGCTCCTGGTGCTGTGTCCGCCTGCTCGGGGAGGTGCGGTCACGCCACTGGTCACGGCCGATTCGGACGCCGACCCGGGCGAACGCTTGTGGTCAGAGCACTAGCCGCAGCCGGCGACGGCCGCCGCGATCTCCCCCTGCACGGCCGGGTCCTGCGCCCCTGCGGGGTCGGTGAGGGTCTCGAGCGGGAAGGCGTCGAGCAGCCGGCCCGCGGCACAGTCGGACTGGGTGCGGGTGGCGCCGGTCTGGCGCAGCCCTGTCTCCAGCTGGATGCGCACGAGGGGGAAGGTGAGCAGGTCCTCGGCGACCTCACCGCCGGGGTCCGCTGCCGCCCCGGGGTCGCAGGACCGCAGCCGGACCGCGGCCCCCTCGGGCTCGACCGAGGCCGCCCCCTCCGGGCCCTGCGCCGCCCATCCCTCGACGGCCCGGCGCAGCGCCTCGGTGGCCGCGGGGTCGTCACCCACCACCGACAGGTCCACGCACACCCGGTCGTCCTCTTGGTAGGCCACGATGCGATCCCCGCCCCACCCGTGCACCGCGCCGAGGGCGGCCGCCGGGTCACCCCGGGATGCCAGCACCAGGTACAGGGCTAGGGGGCCGAAGGTGTCGTCGTCGATGACCTCGGCGCCGTCGGGGGCCGACAGGTCCACCTCGGCCTCTTCGGTCTGCACCGTCGCCCGGATCGACGGGAAGAGCAGCTCCTCCTCCGACGGTGGGTCGTCCAGCGCCTCGTCGAGGGCGTCGGCTCCGTCGGTCACCAGCAGGTGGTCCACGAAGGCCTGGCCCAGGCTGTAGGGGGCCGCGGCGAGGGTGAGCAGCGCCGGGGGCACCGTCTCGTCGAGGGCGGCGCGAGCATCCTCGGCGCCGGCGGCGGTCTCCTCCTCGAAGGCGAGGCGATCGTCGTCGCTCAGGACGTCATCGACGTAGGCGACCTGGATCCTCTCCGCATCACCCTCAGCCACGGCCCGCAGGCCTCCGCTGCGCTCGAAGTCCGGGTCGTCGACCCGGCCCAGGTCGAAGTGCTGGTCCTGGAGCGTGTGGGTCAGCTCGTGGGCCAGGGTGGCCCGCACCCCCGGGGTGATCTCGGTACCGCGGACGAAGACCTCCTCCTCCTCGGGCGAGTAGTAGGCGAGCGTGCCCTCACCGGCCAGATCGCCCGCTGCGGCCTCGAGGTCGACCTCGCCGCGGACCAGCCCCAGGGCCCGCAGCACGGCGACCATGGCGTCGGCGTCGGCCGCCTCCTCCTCGTCGTCGCCGACCGGGTCGGCCTCGGCGCCGGCCAGGTAGTCCTCCTCGGTCAAGAGCTGCACCTCGACGGGGTGGTCGAAGGTGAGCCCGCGCTCCTCCTCGACCCACGACGCGATGGGTGCGATCCGCGGATCCCACTGGTCTGGGTAGCTCGTCTCCGGTTCCGCCGCCACCGCATCGGGGGCGGCGGAACCCCGACCGCCGAGCACGACCACGACCGCTGCCAGGGCGACGAGCACCAGCACCGCCGCACCCACGAGCAGGCTGGTGGCCCGCCGACGGTCCGGGAGGCCGGGCGGCACCGGGGCCTGGTCGGGCCGCGGCCCATCCGTGGGGGGTCCGGGGGGCGGGGGAACCCCGGGAGGGCCGATGAGCTGCTGCCAGCTGGTCGGAGGCCCTGAGGGCACGCCGGTGGGGGTGGAGCCGGGCCCCGCGGCGAACCCGTAGAAGGGGGACGATCCGAGCGGCCACTCCGTGGGGGCCGCCGCACCGGTGGCCGCGGTCGGACCAGCCGCCTCGCCGGTCAGTGCATCCAGGGACGGAGATGGGTCCGGCGGCGCGCTCGACCCGGGCGCCCCGGACGCATCGGGGGGCGACGATGCCCGCCCCGGGTCCGGAGACTCGCCGGCACGGGGCCGTGGCGCCGGCTCCGCAGGGCCGTCGTGAGACCGGTGCCGGGGTGTCGCGTCGGGCCCATGCCGGTGCTCCGGGCGCGCCGGGTCGCGGCGCTCGCCCTCTGAGGGTCGCGCCAGACGGGGCGGGGGCCCGTCCGTGCGACCCCCCGGTCGAGGCGGATCAGTCGATGCCACCCCCCGCCTGTCGGCCGACCCGGCCCGGACCTGAGAACCTGTGGCCGACGCTGGGGGGCGACCTCAGGTGCGGAGGGCGGCCAGCAGCGCGGCGCCGACGGCCCCGGCCCGGCCCCCGAGGCGGGCGGCCACGATGGGCACACGGGGCCGGTGCGCGCCGCCGAGGGAGCGCTCTCGGACCTGGGCTCGGGCCCGGTCGAGGAACAGGTCGGCGTCGGCCGACACGCCGCCACCGAGCACGACCACCTCGGAGTCGAGGAGGTTCACCAGGTTGGCCAGTCCCAGGCCCACCCAGTCGCCGTACTCGTCCAGCACCTTGAGGGCGGCGGCGTCCCCGGCCCGGGCCGCGGCCACCACGTGCTCCCCAGTGACCGCGTCGAGCGCGCCGCCGGCCTCGGCCACGAACCCGGCATCGGTGGACACATCCCCTCGCTCCACCGCCACCCGGGCCAGTCGCCCGAGCCCGGTCCCCGAAGCGTAGGTCTCCCAGCACCCCTGCCGCCCGCACGGGCACTCGGGGCCATCGGCATCGACCACCATGTGGCCGGGCTCGCCGGCGAACCCGTAGGCGCCGCGCAGGACCTCGCCCTTCACCGTCACCCCAGCACCGATCCCCGTGCCCAGGGTGATGCACAGCGCATGGTTGCGGCCCCGGGCGGCGCCTCGCTCGTGCTCGCCCCACGCAGCACAGGTGGCGTCGTTGTCGACGACGACGGGCAGGCTCAGCCGCTCACCCAGCTCGGCTCCCAGGGCCACGCCCTCGACGCCGGGGAGGTTGGGGCCGTAGCGGAAGGTGCCGGCTCGGTCGACGAGGCCGGGGGCTCCCAGCCCCACGGCCCGGACGTCGCGCCCGGTGTCCTCGTGCACCTGGGTGCGCAGCTGCGCGGCCAGCTCGGCGAGGGCGTCGAGGACGGCGTCGGTGCCGTCGGGGGTCGGGACGCGCTCCTCGGCCACCGGTTCGGCGCCGGCGTGGTCGGGGTCGAGGGCCAGGCCCAGCAGCTTGGTGCCGCCTAGGTCGAGGCCGACGACGAGGGGGGCACCGGGGACGGAGGCGGTCAATAGCGCAGCAGGGCGCCGATGCGCCCGTGCACGTCGAGGTCGGCGTTGGCGACACAGATCTCGACCCCTGCCCCCTGGGCCAGAGCGTCGTCGATGGCCTCCTCGACCACGTCCTCGATGTGGTGCAGGGAGGACGCATCGTCGCGCTGGGGACGGACGGCGTAGAGGGCACCGGAGTCCTGGCACCTCCAGCCTTCCTGCTCGTACTCGTGGGAGACGACCAGGTGCTCCACCCGGCGCTCCGCCAGGGCGCTCAGCACCGGCACCAGCCCGGTCTCAGCTCGGCCTCCCGACGCGACGACGTCGAGCAGCCGCGCCACCAGCTTCGCCTCACGGGCCCTCTCGGTGGACTCCTCCATCTCCGCCGCCGCGTCGCGGATGGCGTCCACCGGGGCCTGCGGGTGCACCGGGATGCGGCCGCAGAGCCGCTCGCGCAGGTAGGGGTGCAGGGCACCCTCCACCTCGCCGGCCATGTCATCGGGACAGCCGAGGCACAGGTGCTCGAAGCCGTGCTCCTGGAACGAGGCGAAGGCGAGGGCGGCGGCGTTGCGGATGTGGCTCGATGCCAGGGCGTCCACATGGCCCTGCACCCCGCCCCGCTCCTTCTCGCCCCGGGTGTCGTAATCGCGGGGCAGCTCGTCGTGGGCCTCGGTCGTCTCGACCAGCTCGTCGAGCTCGAAGACGAACATGCGGGTGCGCTTGCGGTCGACGAGGAGCACGCCGAAGCGGCACTTCTCCTCGGTGATGGCCTCCAGCTGACCGACCGCCGGCATGTCGTTGACCACGACCCGGCTCCGCACCCGCGCCGGCAGCGGGACCACCTCCCAGAGACCGCGCTCGGTGCAGGAGAACAGGGCGAGGGACCGGACCCGCGAGCGGTCGAACCCGTTGCGGACGTAGCCCTCGATGCGGTCGAGGTCGGCGTGCACCGACGCGGTGCCGTTGGTCCGGGTCCGGGCTGAGCGGAGGACGCCGTCGAGCTCGTGCTCGACATCGCGTTGGGTGAGCAATCGCCGACCGTCCACGTCCAGGTAGCAGGTCGTGACCGGGATCCCCTCGGCCCGGAAGCCAGCCAGCGTGCGCAACGTGTCCTCGGTGATCGCAGTCACGGAACCTCCGTCGGGTCGTCGTCGTCGATTTTCGCGATGGTACGCAGGCTGGCCTCGGTTCGCTCGGTGTCCCCCGCCGACCGGGCCCGATGCCCGTGGCGCTCGGGGGACGTCGTCACGTCGCCCCTTCGTCGTCACCGACGCGAAAGCTGACGAGAGACGCGCTCTGGTCGTCGATGCCGTCCAGCCAGTCCGTCACCTCGGGGCGCGCCGTGAACAGCACCGTCTGCACGATCGACGACGGGCCCACCAGGGCGTCGCACACCCGGGCGACGACATCGCCGTCGACGGGCCCGAAGGGGTCGTCGAGCATGAGCGGGGTGGGCCCGGGACCGCCGGGGATGGCGGCGGCGCGGTGGGCGGCCAGCTGGGCCAGCACCCGCCAGGTCAGGGTCTCGACGTCGACCGCTCCGTCGGCGCCCGTGGTGGCTCGCTCGACCCGAACCCGCTCCAGGCCCTCGAGCTCACGCCGGGCCAGCTCGACGCGGGCCTCAGCGCGGCCGAGGTCGACATCGGTCTGGATCGTGGCCTCGTCGTCGCGGGGCGCCAGGAGGTGGGAGACGGCCGCGTCCAGCGCGGTCTGGGCGTCACGGGCGTGGGAACCCAGCGCGGCCAGGTCGTCGGCCGGCGGGTCGGGGCGAGGCTCGTGACCGGAGACATCGGGGGCATCGGCCGGACCGGGGGCAGCGACGTTCGCCGCCTCCGGGTCGACCTCGGACGCGGACACCTCGGCCTCGGCCAGCTCGGCCTCGGCGCGCTGCTCCACGTCCCGGTCGCGGGCGACGCGGGCCTCGGCCGCGTCCACCGCGCCGGCGACGGCTACCCGGGCGGCCACATCGGCCCGCAGCTTGTCCCGACGTCGGGCCAGGGCGTTGCGCTCGGCGCGGGCGGCGTCAGCGGCGTCAAGGCGGGCCAGGTGCTCGTCGACCTTGACCCGGTCCGCCACCAGCGTGGCCCGACGGGCGGCGGCCCCCTCCTGCTGGGCCAGCCAGGCCCGAGCCCGGGCCAGGATCTCATCGCGGGCCAGGATCTCCCCCAGCGGCAGTCCCACCTCGTCGAGGGCCAGGCGCAGATCCGAGACAGGGTCGGTGGCGATGCGCTCGCGCAGGTGGGCCGCCACGTCCTCGCCCGGCTCCCCCCCGAGCAGGTCGGCGGCACGGGCCCGCAGCGCGTCCAGGGTGGCGGTCATCCGACCCCGAGTCGGGTCGGGGCTCCAGGTGTCCGGGCTCGGCGGGTCCGGGATCGACACCGAGGCCGCCTCGGCCTCGAGGGTCGCGAGATGGGCCTCGGCGTCGGCCAGGGTGCGTTCGGCCTCGGCCCCATCGACCAGGGACGACGGGCCCGAGGGCCCCTCCGACACCATGAACTCCGTGTAGCTCACGAACCCCAGGCGGTTCAGGATCTCGCGCTCCGCCAGCTGGGCGTCCTCCAGGCGACGACGGGCCCGGTCCCCGCCGACGCGGCGCTCACTGCCCTCCCAGACCGACAGCACCTCGGCGTGGGCCGCCTCCAGAGCCTCCAGCTCGGCGGGGTGGGGGCCGCTCGACGAGGTGGCGCGGGCCAGGGCGCGCCGCGCCCCCTCCACCCGGTCCCGCGCCCGACGCACCCGGTCAGCGGCCTCGACGGGGTCGACCGCCGGCGCGGCGGCGGGGGTGGGGGCGACGGGTCGTGCCACCTCGCGGCCGGGAGCGGAGGCATCGGCCCCGGACTCCGGATCGGCCTGGTCGGCGACCAGGTCCCGCACCCGCTCCCACTCCACCGCGACCTGGGCGGCCTCGACAGTGGCGATGCTGCCGCCGCGCCCGGCGCCCTCCAGGGCGTTGGCGACGCGCTCGGTGGGGGCCAGCTCGATCTGGGCGATGTCATGGACGAGCTGAGCCCGCTGGTGGACGACGGCGCGCCGCTCCTCGGGGGTCGCGACCCGGGGGGCAGGGGCCTGGGCCAGCTCGCGCTCGACCCGGTCGAGCTCGGCGCTTCGCAGGGCCACCTCCTCGACCGCCTCATCCGCGACGAGGGCACGGTCGCGGAGCGCCTCGGCCTCGGCCCGGGCCGTGGTGGCGGCGGCCAGGGCCGTGCGGGCCGCATCAAGGCGTTCCTCGGCGGCGCCGCGCAGGTCCGAGGTCACCGCCGGCGGTGGCCGGTCGATGACGGCCACGGCCGCCTCGCTGACGACCGCGACGGCGTCGGCGGACCGACGTCGAGCCCGTCGCAGGGCGCGAGCGGCATCGGCGCGCGTGCGCCAGCCGTCGGCCACCCGCGAGGTCTGAGCCTCGTGAGCGGCCGACCACCGCTCCCGGACGCGCGCCAGATCGGCCTCGGCCTCGCCCAGCGCGACGGCGGCGGCATCGACCTCGACCTCCAGGGCGCGCGCCCGGGCCGCGCCGAGGAGGCGCGGCGGGCCGACCAGGTCCCCGTAGGTGCGAGGGGGCGAGGCGACCAGACCGGGGGCCCACACGTCGATCTCCTCGAGGGGGATCTCCCGGCCGTCGACGACGACCCGGCCCCCGAGGCCGGCCACGGCCAGACCCGGACCGCTGGTGCGGGCCCGCACCAGGGCGTCGACCGCGGCGCGCAAGGGTGAGGCCACCTCAGGAGGCAGACCGTGGACGATCGTGAGCCGTGGGTGCAGCTGGGCCGACCACCGACGTGGTTTGGACCCCGAGAGGCGGTGGATCTGCATGCGGATCCCCCTCAGTCGACCGGGATGCTCTGCACCCCGTCGTCGCCCTCGTCGTCGGCTTCTCGCTCCCGGCTCGACTCGGAGGACCGAGTGGCGCGAGAAGCGGCGGTGGCGGCGCGCACCACCGCGCTCATGCGTTCGGCCATGTCGGGATCGTCCACCAGTGCCTCGGCGGCGTCGAGGAGGGCCCGGGTGGCGCCGATCGCCTCACGGGCCGCGTCCTGCAAGGCGCCCATCCCGGGGGGCAGGCGGGTCTCGTCCGCGCCCGGTCGGCCGTGGGACGCGGCCCCGTGAGCGCTCCCACCCGGGTCGTCGGATCGGCGCCATTCCGGGTTCATCGAGGTCCCGCCGGGGTCGGCTCGGGACCGAACCGGACACGCAGGCGACCCTCGTCCAGGCGGGCGGCGGCGACGGGCCGACCGCGCAGCGAGTCGGGCAGCACCAGCGCGCGGCGGTACGGGCCGACGGCCACGAGCAGCTCGTCGCCGTGGCGGCCCAGGTCGAGCTCGTCGCGGTCGGCGAAGGGCAGGTCGATGACCAGGGCCAGACCGTCACCGTCAGACTCCACCCGAAGCGGCTCGCCCTCGTGGAGGCGCGCCGACGGGTCGGTGTCGCCGTAGACGGCGGCGGCCATCTCGCAGAGGCGGTCCAGGCCCACGACCTCCTCCTCGGCCAGCTCGGCTCGGAGCACCGGGAGCGGTGCGAAGCCCTCCTCGATGGCGACCAGGTGCTCGGCGTGGAGCTTCTTCCACCGGTCGAACCACGGGTCCGACACCTCATCGGGGAGGAGCCGGTTGGCGACCACCGCATCGACGCCGTAGCCGAACAGGGAGAGGTAGGTGGCGGTCCGTCGGGCCTCGGCGATCACCATCCGCTCGGGGTTGACGACGAGGCGGACGCTGGTGCGCTCGGTGTCGGCGAGGATCTCCTTGACCCCGTCGAGCTGGGCGTAGAACCGCTCGGCGGAGCCGAACACGGCGTCGCCGGCCATGGGTAGCGACGTCACCCGGGAGAGCACCGGGGCCACGGCGCGGTGCAGGCGCCGACTGGTGGGAAAGACCCGCTCCATGTACCAGCGCAGCACGTCGGGCAGCGAGAGCAGTCGGATGGTGTCGGCCGTCGGAGCGCAGTCGACGACCACCACGTCCCACTCGCCCCCCTCCGCGTAGGCCTTGATATCCACCAAGCCGAAGACCTCTTCGAGGCCGGGCAGGAGGGCCAGCTCCTCGGCCTCGACGCCGGCCACGCCGGCCCACTCGAACACATCGACCAGCCAGCCCCGGATGTCGCCCCACGCCTCCTCCATGCGCTCCCGGGCATCGAGCTGCTGGCCCCAGAGCCCCTCCACCACCGGGGTGGGGCGGCTGCCGAGGTCGACCTCCAGGGAGTCAGCGAGGGAGTGGGCCGGATCGGTCGACACCACGACGGTGCGGGCCCCGGCCTCGGCGCAGCGCAGCGCGGTGGCGGCCGCGACGGTCGTCTTGCCCACGCCGCCCTTGCCCGTGAACAGCAGCGTCCGACCCGGGCGGTGCCCCACGGTCATCGGTGCGCCCCGTCGGGGACCGGTCCGCCGCTCTCGACGCGGGCCTTCAGCTCCGACAGGGCCGTGCGGGTGATCTTGTGCGCGGTGCGCCGCTTGACGAAGCCGGGCAGGGGCAGCACCAGCTCGGCCTCGAGCTGGTAGACCACGTCGGTCCTGGCCCCACCCGCGTCGGCGAGGTCGTAGTGGCCGTCGAGCTTGCGGGTGACGTCGCCCTCGGTCAGGACCCAGGCCAGGCGCCCGGGGATCGAGTGGTCGTAGGAGAGCGTGTACTCGGTGCTGTAGCCGAACCCGGCGGCCCGGAACCGAGCCTCGCTGGCCCGGCCCTCGTCGTCGCGGGCAAGCACCGTGGCCGCCTTCAGGTCGCGGGCCCACTCCGGGTACTGCTCGATGGCGAGGAGCACTTCCAGCACGTCCGCCACGGGCGCGGCGATCGTCATCTGCTGTCGGACCGAATCACCCATCGGTGGGTGCCTCCGTTCTGGCTCGTGGGGTCAGTCTGGCGCGTCGGGGCGGCCCCGTGGGCCCGGCTCGCTCCCCACGCCGTCGGGGCCGTCGCCCCGGGCGAGGAAGACCCCGTGACGGGCTCCCCAGAGGCCGGCCAGGCCGAGGGCCCACATGGGCGCGAGCACGGCGAAGGCGGTGAAGGGCCGGACCACGGCCACCGCGACGGGCACCGTCGTCTGGACGGCCAGGGCGGCCAGCATGGACCGCTGCACCCCGGCCGGCGCGCACCCACTCAGGAAGAACAGGCCGCCGATCCCGATGAGCTCGGCCCGGCTGCGCTCCACCGCAAGGGCGAAGGCCCACAGGAACGCGCCACAGCCGAGGGCGAACAGCACCAGGTTGGGCGCGGCCGACAGGACGTAGGCGTCGCGGTCGCCGGTCAGGGCGTTGCCGACCGACGAGGCGCAGGTGATGACGACGCCGATCCACGCCAGGCGGACGAGACCCGCGCCCGCAACCTCGCCTCGCTCGAGCGACGGGCGCCGAGGTCCGGTGCCCGCCCCGGCGCCTTCCCGGCGCGGAGAGCTGGTTCGCTCGCGCTCGCTCAGTGGTGCGCTCCGGCGCGGCGCCCGGCGGCGCGCCATCGGGGGAGGGCCACCCGGCCCCGAGGGTCGACCCGCGTCCCCCCGTCGACGACGAGGCCCTCGACAGGCAGATCGCCACCACCGATCACCGTCTGACCCGTCGCCAGCTCGACCCGCCGGCCCGGCAGGGGCCGGCCCCAGGGGCCGGCCGGTGCGGCCCGCACCAGGGGCCCCGCCGCGATCGGCGCCGGGACACCGTCGGCGCACCACGTCGGGGTGAACGGGATGCCGACGGCGGCCAGGTCCCGTGTCGTGCCGGGGTCGACGGGAGCGAGGGCCAGACCGAGTCGCACCCCATCGAGACCGGCCCCGTAGCGCACCCGCGGGCCGGCCCACCACCGGGCCGCGCCCAGCGCCAGTCGATCACCGGCCGAGGACGACTCGCCGGAGATCACCAGCCGGCCCCGGTGCAGGAGGGTGGGTCCCCCCCACGACCGACCGGCCTCGTCGCGCACCCGCTGGGCCAGCGCAGCCCAGGCGGCCGGGCTGAGGAGAGCCAGGTCGGGGCTGGGCGCGCCACCGACCCCGGCGGCGTCGGTCGGGGTGGGGCCCAGGCGGGCTCCTACCGAGGCGGGCCACCACCGCCCCACCACTGCAGCCGGTAGTGCAGGCGTGGCGGCCCCTGGTGCCGAGTGGACCACGCCGGGGCCCCCCGGGCCGATCACAGGGGCCAGCCAGCGGTCGACGGCTCGTAGTGCCCACCGTGCCTCGCCGTGGGTCACGGTACGGCACGGGTCGACCACGGCCGGATCATCTCCCATGAGGGTCGCCAGGAGAGCCTCGGCCGCGGCCGGTTCCCGAGCATCCCGGTGGGCGCCCTCGGCGACCAACTCATCCAAAGCGACGTCGGGCCCGCTGGTCGGTCGTAGAGCGCCATCCGCCAGCACGGCCTCGGCCTCGGCCCCGGCCACGACGAGCACGGCACCGGCGCTGAGCAACCCGAGCTCCCGTTCGACGTCGAGGGCGGGATCGCCCGAGGCGGTGACGGCCACCCGACGTCGGGACCACCCGGCATCGGCCAGAGCCAGGGCCAGGTAGCGGGCCCGATCGCCCCGGGCGGACCAGGTCTCGGCGTCGGTGCCGGTGCCGGTCGGTCGGCTGCCGTTGGCCCGCAGCCCCCGCACGAGGGCGGCCGCGAGGGTGGGGTCGTCAGGCACGGGGTGCGATCCTGCCTGGCCCGGTCGGGTCCGTCGAGTCCGCCGTACCCGGCGCGGCCGGGCTGCGCGGCCATCGGCGGCCGGCATCAACCCGGCTGGAGGACACGGCGGCATGGCTCGTGAGCCACTCGGCGGGTTGCTGCCAGAAGGGACGTGCGAGATGCTGACACTGCAGAGCCCCGCTGGGGCGATGCAGACGACGCCCTGTTGCCTCTCCGGACGGTTTGGCTGCAGGGTCGTCGCATGTCTCAGGCCAGTGGTGGTTGCGGCTGGGTCCGTCGAGTCCGGGGGCGTGGGGGCCCCCCCCCCCCGCCGGGCCCCCCCCCCGCCCCCCCCCCGCCGCGGGGCCCCCCGCCGGCGCCGTCCCCCCCCCCCCCGCCCGAGCGCGCGGCCCCGGCGCCGCCCCCGCCCCTTCCACCCGGCTTCGACGACCGAGCCCGCGCTGCTCACCGGTCGCCTGGTCACCCGCCGACGAAGCCCCACCGGGGCGCGCTGGGGGCCCTGGCCGCCGTCGTCGCCCTTTTGATCGGGGCCGGGGGCGTGGCCGCCGGCGTCTCGGTGGCCCGTCACGACGACGGGTTGGTGACGGCGGCGACCACCGCGGTGGCCAACACGCCGGTCACCACGGCGCTGCCGCCGCTGAAGGGCGACGAGGCCGAGCCGGCCGCCGCCGTCGCCAAGGTGCTCGGACCGGCGGTGGTCCACATCGAGACCGGCACCGGCCACGGTTCGGGCTTCGTGTACGACAAGAGCGGGCTGATCATGACCGCCGGACACGTCACCGACGGCAACGACCGCGTCCAGGTCCGCCTCTCTGAAGGCACCCAGCTGGAGGGCAAGGTGCTCGGCCAGGACCCGTCCACCGACGTCGCCGTGGTCAAGGTCGATCCCCCCGCCGATCTGGCGGTCGCCACCCTGGCCACCGGGGTCGACCCCGCGGTGGGCCAGGTCGCCATCGCCATCGGAAGTCCGTTCGGTTTGGACCAGACGGTCACCGCGGGCATCGTCAGCGCCGTCGGACGCTCGGTGCAGACCCCCGGTGGGGTGGTGCCCGCCATCCAGACCGACGCCCCCATCAACAGCGGCAACTCCGGGGGCGCACTGGCTGACCGCCAGGGCCGGATCATCGGCATCAACGACT
>JBBSMQ010000034.1:0-40249 GCA_038233075.1 Acidimicrobiales bacterium | reverse complement strand
CGGTGCTGGTGGGATCGCCTTCCGTGGTGGCGGCATCAGTGGCGGCGGTGGCGGCGGAGGGTCCGCTCCCGCCGACCCCCGGCCCGCCGTCACTGCTGTTCTGACCGCCCGCGTCGGTGGCCGAAGGGGTGTCGCCGTGGCGACCCGGTGATCCGTCACCATTCTCGTGGGCTCCGGGGCCTGTGGCCGGGTCGCGGGGGCGGGCCCCGTCGGGGATGGGGAGGTCGAGGTCGGCCAGGACGTCGAGGCAGAGCAGCTTGTTTCCCTACAAGCGGATCCACAACCGGATCGCAACGTGACATCAGTCATACGGGTCAGGGGGACCCACCCGGGCCTGGCCGGTCGCTGTTCGTGGGTCAGCGCCGGCGCAATTTCATGGGCGCCGAGAACCGCGATCAGCTGGCCGCCCTCGACGACCTTGGACCAAGCGGGCCAGGTCACTCCCACCCTCGACCGGGCAGCCCCAACCAATCCACCAGCTGGGCTGGATCCGGATCGGCGAGCAGGCGGTGCTCGCCTCCCGACGAGCTGGACTCCAGGGCACGGCCGCCATCCTGGCCTTCGCCGCCTGTGGGGGCGGGAGCGAGCCCGAGCGCTTCACCGACCGGAAGGATCTGCCCGGATGCGGCACGGTGGATCTCATCCTCGGAGCGCCCCCCGTCGATCTCGGGGAAGAGCGGTCCCTGGACTGCCTCCGACGCGCTTGGGACGCCGGGAGACCGGCAGAGCTACACGTGATCAGGCCCACGATCGAGGGCGACCCCATACGAGAGTGGTCCGCGTGCTCGGACCCGGGGCGAGCGAGGTCTTCGTCGACGCAACCGATGATCAGTTCAGGCAGGAAGGCCGGTCCCAGTCCCAGTGCGGACCGCTCACGTTCGGATCCGACGCGATGCCGACGCGCGACCGGAACACGTGCTGCTCGGTGGGGTCGTGACCTCCGTGCCGAGCCACCCCGCAACCGTCGGAAGGGCTAGCACCGTCAGCGGAGGCGAGCGAGGAGGGTGAAGAGGTCATCGGCCTCTGGATCCGTCAAGTCGAGGCTCTCAAACAGCTCGGCGTTGAGGCGGGCAGCGGCCCCGGCCGCAACCGCGCGGCCCTCCCCGGTGAGCACGGCCAGGGTGGTGCGACCGTCGGTGGGGTGGGGCTCTCGCCGCACGAAGCCCTGGCCCTCCAGTCGGTCGACGGCGCTGGTGACGCTGGCGGGGTGGACCTGGAGGCGGTCGCCCAGCTTGCCCATGGGGAGTCGCCCCTCCCGGGTGAAGGAGAGCAGGGTGAGGATCTCGAAGCGGGCGAAGGTGAGACCGAAGCCACCCAGCACGGCGTCGGCGCGGGCCAGGAGGATCTGCTGGGTCCGCATGATGGAGGTGACCACCCCCATCCCGGGCGCCGCCCCCTCCCAGCCGTGGTCCCGCCACTGCTGCTGCGCCTCCACGATGGGGTCGAACGGGAGGTCACCGGCCACCGTGGCACCGTACCGCCAGCCTGCGCTCCTTCTCGGAGGGAAGAGTCGACCTCGGATCCGTCTGGTCCTCGACGTGTCTGCGGGCCGGCCCCTCGCTCGCCTCGGACACCCACGCGGCCCGTCGTGGAACCGTCGTCCTGCCCCACCGCCGGGACAGCACCGCCGGGGCGGCTGAAGGCGGCAGCTTGCTCGACGAGCGGAGCCGGAGCCGGGTCACTCACGGACGACGTCGGCCGCGTCCTTGTCGTCGCGGAGGCCGAGGTAGCGGGGGTGGCGGAGGCGGCCGGCCGCGCTCCACTCGCCGAAGCCGACCTGGGCCACGAGCACGGGCTGCACCCAGTGCGCCGTCGGCTCCCGGGGCGGGTCGTCCACCGGCGGAGCATCGACCTCCAGCGGCTCGAGCTGGGTCCGCAGGTCCTTCAGGGCGGCCTGACTGAAGCCGGTGCCGACCTTGCCACCGAAGCGGAGACGCCCGTCGTCGTGGTAGCCGAGGAGCAGAGCGCCCAGGTGGAGCCGCCCCCCCGACGGCTCGGTGAAGCCGACCACCACCATCTCCTGTTGGCGCACCACCTTGATCTTCAGCCAGTCCCGACTGCGACGGCCCTGGTAGGTGCTGGCCGCCCGCTTGGCGATGACGCCCTCCCAGCCCTCCGCCAGGGCGCGCGCCACCAGGTCATCACGATCGCCGTCGAGGATCTCGGTCACGGCCACCACGTCATCGACGTCCAGCACCTGTTCGAGCAGTGCCCTCCGGTCGCGCCAGGGCAGCGAGCGCACGTCGCGGCCACCCACCCAGAGCAGGTCGAACGCGAGGTAGCTCACCGCGACCGACGAGGCGCGGGAGCGAGCCTCGTCGTGGACGTGCATCCGTGCCTGGAGGCGCTCGAAGCTGGTGATGTTCCCGTCGAAGGCCACCACCTCGCCGTCAACCACCGCGTCGAGCGCCACCCCGGACCGCAGGGAGTCGACGACCTCCGGGTAGACGTCGTCCTGGCGGATGCGGTTGCGCGAGAGCAGCCGGGCGTGGTCGCCATCGATGTAGGCGAGGACCCGCACCCCGTCGAGCTTGCGCTCGTAGGTCCAGTCGCCCGACGATGCCTCTCCCTTCCGGGTGAGGGTGGCGGTCATCGGCTCCAGCCAGCGGGGCATGCCGCCCTCGCCGCTGGGGAGCGCGTCGACGGCCACCGGACCTTGCTAGTCCGTGGCCGCACCAGGTGGTGGCCAGGAGGGGTCACAAGGCTGGGCGCGCCACCTCGACGTCGTGGTCGGTCGCGGGGGCAAGGAGCGACAGCAGGGCGGCGCCCTCGGTCTCGGCGTCGGCCCGCTCGGCTCGGGTCCAGCGGCGAAGGGGCCGAAGGACGAGCCGTCGCTCCTTCGGTGCTGACCCTCCACAGCCCGGCGACCATGCCGTCGACCAGGATCGTCTGGGGGCGTGGGTCGATCCTGATGAGGACGCTCGAGCCCAGACCGTCGGGGACGATCCGGCTGCGGTCGGCGTGACCGAGGGTGACGTTGTCGAACTCGGGCAGGAACCGGACCGGTGCCGCGGTGTCCGCGCCGGGGAGCGGTGCGCCGGCGAGGTCGAGTGAACCCGGCGAGGCGCGACCAGAGCGCGTGAAGGGATCGAGAGGCTCCTGGGCCTGCAGCCCCACCAGGTGCGCCACCTCCTCCGCCGCGCCGACCTCGACCCGGTGCAGGAGGTGCTGGCGAGCCAGCAGCGCCCGGTTGAGCGAACGGCGGGTGAGCACGGGTCCGTCGGCGCGTCGGGGAGCCACGGGGTCGAGCCTCGCGCCCCGGCGCCCTTGATCGCGGCGCCACTCGGCTCGGGGGTCACCGGGTCCATGACCCACGCGACCGCTGGGCCGGTGCTCCAGCGACATCGGTCGGACGCACCCGAGGCCACCTCCGGGCGTCGATGCCGCGGCGCGCTGCTCGTGACGCGCACGTGGGGCGTCTGCGACGGAGCGGGTGGGTCGGGACCCGACGAGCCGGCGGCGGGGGTCAGGCGTCGGAGGACACCGACCGGAAGCGACGCAGGCGCAGGCTGTTGGTCACGACGAACGGTCGACGGTGACGTCTCCCTCGGTGCGGGCCGTGGCCCGGCCGGTGGCGAAGTTGACCGTCGCCGTGACCCCGTCGACGCCGTTCAGCCGCTTCTCCACCCGGGCGGCACACGACGCGCAGGTCATGCTGGTGATGTCGAGCCGAGGGGGGGCGTCGCGCCCGATGTCGGTAGGAGCAGCCACAGGGACCTCCCTGGGGTGGTCGGGCGTCCGACATACCCCAGGGGGGTATCAATACCAACCCCTGTCGGGTCAGCCGAGCCCCTCGACGAGGAGGAGGAGGCCGAAGCCCACGAAGGACACTGTCGCACCGATGCGGATGGCCCGTTCCGGCAGGCGGTCCCCCAGCTGGCGCCCGACCACGATGGCCAGGGCGTCGGCGGCGACCATCCCGACGGTGGAGCCGACCCACACCCCGAAGGTGTCGCCCCGGGAGGCGAGGGTGACGGTGGCGAGCATGGTCTTGTCGCCCAGCTCGGCCAGGAAGAAGGCCACACCGACGGCCACGACGGTGGAGCGAACGGTGCGCGCCGCGCGGGTCTCGTCGTCCTCCGACAGGGAGTCCCCGCGCCAGGTCCACGCCGCGAAGGCGAAGAAGGCGAGGCCGGCGACGACGTTGATGGCATCGGTCGGCAGCTGCGTCCCGATCAGGGCGCCCACCACGACGGACGCGCCGTGGACGAGGGCGGTGGCGACTGTGATGCCGGCGAGCACGGGCACGGTCCGGTACCGGGAGGCGAAGGCGAGGGCCATGAGCTGGCTCTTGTCGCCCAGCTCGGCCACGAAGATCACTCCTAGGCTCACCACGAGGGCCTGCATGTCGCCTCCTTCCGCCTTTCGCCCGGAGGAGTGATCCGAGGGTGCTGCCCGGCCGGGTGACCCCTTTCGTGGCAGCCGTTGCCAGAGTGTCGCACGGCCTGGTCTCGGCACAGTGGGGTCCGAGTACGTGCCATCCGGGCCGCGGCAGCGGTCGCCCGACCCCGGCGACGGGCCCGCGTCGAGCAGCGGCCGTCTCAGGGGCGCCGGTCGAAGGCGAATCCTCACCGCTCGCGACCCAGGGGAAGGGAACAGGGTCGAGGTGCGATCAGGTGAGGGGGATGAGGATGCCGGGTCGGGTGGTGCGAGCGACCCCTGTGCGCTGGACGATGCCACCGTCGCCGTCGGGGTCGGAGCTGGTGTTGGAACACCCGCCCTCGGGCACCGACTGGTAGCGAGTCTGCACCGCGATGGGCCGGACCGTGGAGCCGTCCCTGGTGCGACCGGAGAGGTCGGACCACCGCACCGCGGAGGAGGGGTCGTCGCAGCGGGCGAAGACCTCGGACCAGACCAGGATCGTGCCCAGGCGGTCTCCCCCGACGTGCAGCTCGCGCACCCTCTGTCCGTCGATCGAGGCAGCCCAGCCGCGCTCCCCACGCTGGATGGACAGCCGATGGGGACGACCCGGCTCCCAGTGCAGGTCGCGCGTGTTGGCGTTGTGGAGGGCCGACGGCAGCGGGCTGACCGAACCGGGCAGCTCCCGACCGTCGGCCGCGTAGCCGCCCCAGTTGACCGCCGTGGCGCCCGGATGGCCCGGGTGCCACTGGAGGCCCGCGTGACCGCCGCCGTGACGTCGTCCCCCGCCGGGGCCCTCGAGGAAGCTGGCCTGGAGGGCCCAGAAGTGGAGCCGGTCGACGGTCGGGCAGTCGACGACGGTGAGCGTGGCCCCCACCTCGACCAGGTCGGGCTCGGGGCCATCCCACCCCCAGCCGAGGTGGAACGACGATGCCCCGTTGGAGGAGGTGGGGGGCCCGCTCGTGCGCTGACCGACGCGTCCGAGGCGCGCCACCAGACGGTCGACCCAGCTCACCTCGGTGTGCCTCGGAGGTCGAGGCCGGGTCGGGCGTTGGTGGGAGCCATGTGTCCCAGTCTCGTCGCGCCCGAACCGCACGTCGTCCAAGGCCGGGGAACTGGTCCCGCGTTTGGTCGTGGGGACGACCGATCTCGGGACCGGTTCGTGGTGGGTGGGGGAACGAGGCGACCCGAAACGACCGGCCCGGTCCTCGGCGGGAAGGCCGCACCACCGCCGCCCGCCGGGGCCAGGACGGTCAGGGGCGACCGGGCGCTCGTTACCCTGCGGGGGGTGAGCGACGAGGGGCCTGGTCGAGCGGAGTCCGCCCCGGTCGGCGAGCTCCCGGCCACGACTGTGGTGCTCGCCGACGAGGTGTCGTTCGCGCGCACCTGGCTCGATCGTCGGTCGTGGGTCGATGTGGCCCGGGGCGCGGTGACCGGGTCCGATGCGCTGGCGACCGCGCTGCAGGACGGGCTGGACTGGGACGGGCACGGGGGCCAGGTGTTCCGCTACGACCACTGGGTCGACGTGCCCCGGCTGGGCGCGGGCTACTCCCTCGACCGCCCGCCCCACCCGGTGCTCCACGAGGTCCATCGCGCCCTGCAGCACCGCTACGGGGTGCGCTTCGCCGCGCCCAGCGTCGCCTGGTACCGCAACGAGCGCGACAGCGTCGCCTTCCACCGTGACCGCGACATGCGCTGGCTGGACGACACCCGCATCGCTCTGCTGGTGGTGGGCGAGCGCCGGCCCTTCCTGCTCCGGCCCCGAGCCCACCGCCACGCTCACGAGCTGCCGGATCGCGGTGCGGTGGTCGACCTGGCTCCGGGCCACGGCGACCTGTTGGTGATGGGGGGCGGCTGTCAGGCCGGCTGGGAGCACTCGGTGCCCAAGCTCACCCACCGGGTCGGGCCCCGGCTGTCGGTGCAGTGGCGGTGGACCAGCCGCACCGGCCGCCAGGAGCAGGGTGGCTCCTACAGCAAGCCGCTCCACTTCTCCCGCAC
Source organism: Acidimicrobiales bacterium (assembly GCA_038233075.1). GTDB lineage: Bacteria > Actinomycetota > Acidimicrobiia > Acidimicrobiales > Iamiaceae > Iamia. Next base: position 33,892 of record JBBSMQ010000034.1, on the reverse strand, counting down.
CTGAGCGGAGGGTCCTCGCGCTCTCAGGCCCCACCGGCGACGCCCCACCGCACCAGCACCCGTCCGTCCCGCGCCTCTCCGCACGCCAGCGACACCCCACCGCGTCAGATCAAGTCGCCGGAGACGTCGCTGGACGTGGTCGCCACGGTGGGACCGGAGCAGCACCACCCACCGCGTCGGAACGGCAAGCCGGGGACGTCGCTGACCATCTGCGCCCCTCGCGACGGATGGATCCTCAGCCTCGCTCTGGTCGTCGCCCGGCGGGCCGTACGCTCGTGCCCGTGCGCGCCGAGGACCCCCTGACGTCGAGGCTGGCCGGGTTCGGCACCTCGATCTTCGCCGAGATGTCGGCCCTGGCCGTCGCGACGGGGGCCATCAACCTGGGGCAGGGGTTCCCCGACACCGACGGACCGCGAGAGGTGCTCGACGCCGCGGTGGCCGCCATCCGCGGCGGGCAGAACCAGTACCCGCCGGGACCGGGCACGCCCGAGCTGCGCCGAGCGGTGACCGACCACCAGCGCCGGTTCTACGGGCTCGACCACGACCCCGACACCGAGGTGCTCATCACGGCGGGGGCCACCGAGGGCCTGGCCGGGGCACTGCTCGGCATGCTCGATGCGGGCGACGAGGTGATCGTCTTCGAGCCCATGTTCGACAGCTACCCGGCCGCCATCGCCCTGGCCGGGGCCCGGGTCGTCCCTGTCCTCCTCGCTCCCGCCGATGACGGCCGCTACCGCTTCGATCCGACCGAGCTGCGAGCCGCAGTGTCGCCGCGCACGAAGATGTTGCTGCTCAACACGCCTCACAACCCGACCGGCAAGGTGTTCGACACCGACGAGATGGCCGAGATCGCCACCGTCGCCATCGAGGCCGACCTCATCGTGGTGACCGACGAGGTCTACGAGCACCTCGTCTTCCCCGGCTCCGCCCACGTACCCATGGCCACCCTGCCGGGCATGGCTGAGCGCACGCTCACCGTGTCCTCCGGCGGCAAGACCTTCAGCACCACCGGTTGGAAGACGGGATGGGCCTGCGGACCGGCGCCACTGGTGGCCGCCACCCGCTCCGCCAAGCAGTTCCTCACCGACGTCAACGGGGCCCCCTTCCAACCGGCCATCGCGGTGGGTCTGGGCCTCGACGATGCCTTCTACGCCGGCCTGGCGACGGACCTGGCAGGCAAGCGCGATCGGCTGGTCGCCGGTCTGGAGGCGGCCGGCTTCGAGGTCCACCGGCCGGAGGGCACGTACTTCACCACCGTCGACATCCGTCCCCATCAGCCCGACGGCGACGGGGAGGCCTTCTGCCGGGAGCTGCCCCACCGCTGCGGGGTGGTCGCCGTGCCCGACGCGGTGTTCTACGAGCGTCCCGAGCACGGACGCCACCTGGTCCGCTTTGCCTGCTGCAAGCGCGACGAGGTGCTCGACGAGGCGGCCGAGCGGCTGGCAGGGTTGGGCGGGTGACCCCGGGAGAGCTTCGCATCGGCGCGGTGCAGCACGACGTGGTGTGGGGCGATCGCGACGCCAACTTCGCTCGCCTGGCCCCGATGATCGCCGCGGCCGCGGGGGCCGGCGCCGGGCTGGTGGTGCTGGCCGAGACCTTCTCCACCGGCTACGCGGTGGACGACCCCGACCTGGGCGAGCCCGAGGGAGGTCCCTCAGCCACCTTCCTGCGCACCCAGGCCGCCGAGCACAGCGTGTGGGTCGGCGGGTCGTGCCCGGAGGTCCCGGCCGACGCCCCCGACGACGACCGCCGGCCCTTCAACTCCTTCGTGCTCGCCGGGCCCGACGGCACCGAGCACCGCTACCGGAAGGTCCACCCCTTCACCTACGCGGGTGAGGAGAAGTGGTTCCGGGCCGGCACCGACCTCGTCACCGTCGAGATCGGTGGTCTCCGCGTGAGCCCCTTCGTCTGCTACGACCTGCGCTTCGCCGACGAGACGTGGCAGCTGGCGGAAGGCACCGACGTGTACCTGTTCCCGGCCAACTGGCCCGAGAGCCGCCGGCTGCACTGGGAGGTGCTGCTGCGGGCCCGGGCCATCGAGAACCAGGCCTACGTGGTGGGGGTGAACAGGGTGGGCGACGGCGGCGGCCTCACCTATAGCGGCGACAGCCGCATCATCGACCCGTCGGGTGAGCTGCTCGCCACCGCCGCAGTGGGCGAGACGATCCTCCTCGCCGATGTCTCCGCGGCCCGGGTCGCCCAGGTGCGCGACCGCTTCCCCTTCCTGCCCGACCGCCGCTGAGCGACCGCGCCGCTCGGTCTTCGGTCACCCGGCGTGAGCAGCCTCGAGGGCGGCCACGTCCATCTTCCGCATCTGCATCATGGCGGCCATGGTGCGGCCCCGGGCCTCGTCGTCGCCGGTGGACATGAGCTCGAGGAAGCGGGCGGGGACGATCTGCCACGACAGGCCGAAGCGGTCCTTGAGCCAGCCGCACTGGCCCTGCTCGCCGCCGTCGGCGGTGAGGGCCTCCCAGTACCGGTCGACCTCCTCCTGGTTGTCGCACTCGACGAAGAGCGAGACGGCCTCGGTGAAGGGGAACTGCGGCCCGCCGTTGAGGCCCGTGAAGGCGGGCGGTGCCGGCGGGTGTGGGGGGTGAGACGCCGCCCGAGGCCGTCGCTCATCGGTCGACGGTGTCGATGATGTGGGTGGCGTGGCGCGAGGTGCGCATCGACTCCGCCACGAGAGCCAGGCGAAGTCGCCGTCCAGGCTCATCGAGATGGCGAATGACGTGGTCATGGTCATCGCCTCTCCCAGCTCAGGTCAGGGAGGGGCGGCGGGGGCCCGGCGTCCTCATCGGCGACCGGTCAGATCAGGCTGAGGCCGCCGTCGACGGGGAGGGTGGTGCCGGTGATGTACGACGCCTCGTCGGAGAGCAGGAACACCGTGGCCGCGGCGACCTCGCGGGCGGTGCCCTGGCGGCCGAGGGGCACGGGCGTCTCCCCTCGGGAGGGTCGGCCCCGGGTCGCGGCCCGACCGAGGGGGGTGTCGATGAGGCCGGGGGCGATCACGTTGGATCGCATGCCTCGACGGGCACCCTCCAGGGCGACGTGGCGGCACAGGCCGATGAGACCCGCCTTGGAGGCGTCGTAGGCGGGGAGGCGGCTGCCGGGCTGGAGCCCGGCCAGGGAGCCGATGAACACGATCGACCCGCCGTCGGACAGGAGCGGCAGGGCGGCACGGGCCAGGAGGAACGGGCCCCGCAGGTTCACGGCCAAGGTGTGGTCCCAGTCATCGGGCGACGTGCCCTGCAGACCCCCGCCCCGGCCGACACCAGCGTTGACGACGACCCCGCGGAGACCGGGGGCGGACTCGACCATGCGGACGCAGTCACCCTCGTCGGTGACGTCGGCCTCGACCACGATGGCCTCGGCCCCGGCGGCGCGCACCAGGGCGGCGGTGGCCTCGGCCGCGACGCCATCGCGGTCGGCGCAGACCACGGTTGCCCCCTCCCGGGCGCAGGCCAAGGCGATGGCCCGGCCGTTGCCGAGCGGCGGGTCGGGCTCGGGGGAGGGTCGGGTCCCGGCACCGGCGACCAGGACCGTGCGCCCGACCAGCCGGTCAACCACGGTCGACCCCGACCATCCGCCCCGACGCTCCCTGCTCGGGAACGCCACCCAGGGCGTCAGCCACCGTCGCCGTCGTCCGCCGGGAAGCCCTCGACACCGTCATCGAGGGGGACGCCCAGGCTGTTCAGGGTGAACGAGACCAGGTGGTAGTGGCCCACCACGAAGGGCACCTCGATGAGCTGGTGCTCGTCGTAGCGCTCGGCCAGGGCCGCCCAGGTGGCGTCGGTGAGGCAGGCGTCGTCGTGGAGCTCGTCGGCGGCCCACAGCAACAGGCGGTCATCGTCGCTCCACCCCTCTGCCTCGGGGCCCTCGGTCACCCGAGCGATCTCGTCGTCGGTCAGGCCTGCGGACCGGCCCACCACCACGTGCTGAGCCCACTCGTACTCGGAGCGACAGCGCCACCCGGTGCGCAGGATGAGCAGCTCGCGGTCGCGGGCCGGCAGCCGACCGGCGAGGAGCTTGCCGCCGAAGGGCAGCCAGTGGCGGAACAGGCCGGGGTGGCGGACGAGGGTGGCGAAGATGTTGACCGTCGGTCCACCCAGGCCGACCAGCTCCATCTGCTCCCGCTGACGGTCGTCCATGTCCTGCGAGGCGAGGGGGGCGATGCGGGGCTCGGTGGGGCGGGGTCCGGTCACGACGCCTGCTCGGCACCGTCCGCGGCGGTCTGGTCGCCGGGGGAGGACGGAGCGGGTTCGTCGGCGGGGCGGATGCGGAGGGGGTGGTCGGCGGCGGTGAGGCACTTCCCGGTGGCGATGTCGAAGCGCCACCCGTGCAGGGTGCAGACCAGCTCGCAGCCGTCGATCTCCCCGAAGGCGGCCAGATCGGCGTTGCGGTGGGGACAGCGGCGCTGGACGATGTGGTCGCCGATGCGGATGTCGGGCTCCTGCGCCGCCTCCAGCTCGCTCACCGGCGTGAGCTTGCGCACGACCTCGGCCTCGGCCCGCCGCATCCGCAGGCGCGACAGCGACTTGAGGAAGTTGTAGACGTACTCGTTGAACTCGTTCTCCCGCCATGCGGTGAACCGGAGCGACAGGAGCAGCGAGTTGCTCCAGTCGACGGCCCGCTGGGCCACCACCGTCTCCACCAGCTCACGGGCGATGTCGAAGCGGAAGGCGTAGGGCTCGCCGTCCCAGGCGCGGACCTCGCCGCCCGGGAAGTCGACCAGCACGTCCAGGTCACCGGCCCGCAGCAGCATGTTGGCCCCCACCTGCTGGCGCAGGGTCGGGGCCATCTCCAACAGCGGCTCCCACCACTCCTTCAGCGTCGGCAGCAGGTCGGTCGAGGGAGCGGTCCAGCCCCCCTTCAGATCAGCCAGCCACGGCGCCCAGTCCGCCTGGTAGCGCCGGAGGTAGGTGCCCTTGTGGGCGAAGATCGCCTCCACCTCGGCGTCGGCCACCGGGTGGCTGACCTCGATCCCACCGGGGGTGACCTCGATGGTCGTGCCGGGGACGTTCAGCACCCCGTGGCGTCCGGCGGCCGTCAGACGAGCCAGGAACTCGGTCTGGTCCGGAAAGATGCTGGGCTCGTCGCCGTCGACGACGTTGAAGCCGAACAGCTCCTCGTCGAGGAAGCAGGGCGGCCCGGCGCTGGGCACCACGAACCGGGAGTCGATCTTCTCCACGTAGCGCAGAGCACGGGAGAACTGGCTGTCGACCTTGGCCCGGCAGAGCCGGGCCTTCTCCTCGTCGGGCATCTCGTAGACCATCGGGTACCAGATGGCACCGGAGAACTGGAGGAAGTGCAGGTCGACGGGGCCGTGGGCGCTGAGCTGGCCCAGGTCGTTGGTGCGGCAGTCGTTCTGGTCGACGAGGATCGTGTCGCCGTCGGACACGACCAGGGCGGAATCACCACCGGGTCCGTCGGTGATGGACGACTCCATGTGGATGGCGACGGTCAGGCCGGGAGCGATCTCGAGCTCGTCGGTGTCGGTGGTGCGGATGAACTCGGTGAAACCGAGGGCGGCGAGGGTCCGCTGCTGCTCCTTGGTCGGGTAGCCCGGGAGCAGGATCGGGATGTCGCGCCGCAGGTGCTGACGCAGCCAGGGCTCGTCGTGGTGGTCGCCGTGCAGGTGGGAGACGTAGAGGAAGTCCGCGGTCTCGATCCGCTCGCGCAGGTCGTCGCTCAGCTGGTCGTTGCGGGGGAACGGGAACCAGGAGCCGTGGAAGGTGGGGACGAACCACGGGTCGCAGAGGATCGAGCCGACGTGGGTCTCGACGAGGATCCCTGCATGGCCGATCGAGGTGGCGCGCATCGGGGCAAGAGTACGGGGTGGCGGCCCCGGTCCCGTCGTGGGGCCCCGGCACCGACCCGACCCGACCTCTCCGCCGAGGCTTGGATACGGTGCCGAGGTGGCCCGCTCCGACCCCGCCCGCACCGCCGGGAGGGGACGGTGGAGCGTCCTGCCCCAAGCCGTCGACTGGCTCTTCCGGGATCGCGTGTCAGGCCGGATCGTCGTCGCCCAGCGGCCCAACCTGAGCATCGCCGTCTTCGGCGCGTGCACCGTGGCCCGGTGGGTGGCGGACCCAGCCGGGGACGTGCGGACCGCGCTGGTGGCTGTCGGCCGTCTGGCCCTGGTGTGGTGGAGCGTTGACGAGCTGGTGCGGGGCGTGAACCCGTGGCGGCGCATCCTGGGCGGCACCGTCCTCGCCGCCACCGTGGCCGGTGTGGCCCTCGGACGCTGACGCGCGACGTGGGGCCCCGCTCGGGTCCGTCCGGTCGGCGCTGCCTCGGCCCCGCGACCTGGGTCGGCGGGGGTCTGGTAGGCCGGAGCGCCATGGACCTCCTCGAAGGGCTGGCCACCACGCGGGCGATCCGCCGCTACCGGCCCGAGCCCATCCCCGATCACGACCTGGGCCAGATCCTGTGGCACGCGACGCGGGCGCCGTCGGGCTCCAACCGCCAGCCCTTCCGGTTCCTCGTGCTGCGCGCCGGCCCCGCCGCCCGTCAGGCCAAGCACATCCTCGGCGAGGGGTTTCGAGCGGCGTGGAGCACCAAGGCCGCGTCCGACGGTTACGGGCGGGGCTCGGGGTCCGCACCCGACTCACCCAAGGCGCGGATGGCCGCCACCATGGCGCACTTCGTGGACCACATCGAGGAGGTGCCGGTCATCGTGCTCGCCGGCTATGGGCGCCACCGGGCCGAGAACCCCCAGGAGGGAGCGTCGGTCTACCCGGCGTGCCAGAACCTCCTGCTGGCGGCCCGGGCCCTGGGCTACGGCGGGGTCCTGACGATGTGGCATGCCCTGGTCGAGGACGACCTGCGGGCCGTGGTGGGCATCCCCGACGACGTCGCCCTGGCTGCCACCATCTGCCTGGGCCGGCCCGCCGGCAGCCACGGGCCGGTGCGCCGCCGGCCGGTGGGCGAGCTGGTCTACGACGACCGCTGGGGCCAGCCCGCCCCGTGGGTGCACGACCCGCCCGGGACCCGCTTCACCTCCGCCGGCCCGCCCCGATCGAGGGGACCTACCGCGTGATCGAGCACATGATGCTCGAACATCCGAGTGCCTTGGCCTCGATGTGATGGTGCCAAGGCGTGCCGGAACCCCTCCTAGGCTGGATCCGTGACCCGGTCCACCGCCGTGCGCGCGCTCGTCGTGGGGGACACCCACCTGACCGGCGCCACCCTGGCCCGCATGCCGGACGAGGTCTGGACCATGGCCGAGGCCGCCGACCTCGTCCTCCACGCCGGCGACGTGCTCGACGCCCGCGTCCTGGCCGCGTTCCGTGAGCGGGCTCCGCTGCACGCGGTGCTGGGCAACAACGACCGGGCCCTCGTGGGCACCCTGCCCGAGGTGCTCGAGATCGACCTGGGCGGTGTCACCGTCGCCGCGGTCCATGACTCCGGACCGACCGCTGGCCGTCACCGGCGCATGGCGCGCCGGTTCCCCACCGCCGAGGTGGTGGTGTTCGGCCACAGCCACGCCCCCCTGGTGGAGCGCGAGGGCGACGGCCCGCTGCTGGTGAACCCCGGCTCTCCGGTGCAGCGGCGGCGCCAGCCCGTCCACACCGTCGCCTGGCTCTACCTCACACCCGGACAACCGACGGCCGAGGTGGTCGAGGTCGGTCCCCTCGCCGGCTGATGGTGCCCCGCCCTCAGCGGTGTCGGATCCAGTCCCCCACGACCTCCACGCCACCGCGTCGCCATCGCTCGGACACCCGCTCGAGGTGGTCGGGGTCCCGCTCGCCAGGACGACGGTGGGTCGACCAGCCTCGGCAACCCACCCCAACCGGTCAGGGGGCGAGCCAACCCCGCACCAGGTCGCGCACCCGGTCGATGTTGACGCCCTTGGCCGCGCTGGCCCAGACGACCTCGCCGGGGGCCAGGTCGAGGCCTGCGGCCAGATCCCGCTTGCGGCGGTCGCGGGCCGAGGCCTTCACCTTGTCGTGCTTGGTGGCGACGACGGCGTAGGGCCGCTCGTGGTGCTCGAGCCACTCCACCATGGCGGTGTCGAGCGGGGTGGGCCCGACGACGCCGTCGACCAGGATCAGGATGGTGACGAGCTCGGCGCGACCGAGCAGGTAGCCCTCGATCATCTCCTGCCAGCCGGCCCGCATCTTCTGTGGGGCCTTGGCGTAGCCGTAGCCGGGGCAGTCGACCAGGGTGGCCCCGTCCAGGCCGGTCTCCTCGACGGCGAAGCAGTTGAGCAGGCGGGTTCGGCCCGGCGTCTTGGACACGTGGGCCAGTCCGGTGTGCTGAGCCAGGGCGTTGAGCAGCGACGACTTGCCCACGTTGGAGCGCCCGACCACCGCCACCTCGGCCCGGGTGGGCGGCAGGCGCACCAGGGCGTCGGCCGAGGTCACGAAGCGCAGCTGCAGGGGCTTCGCCATGGCCGCACCCTCGCGCACCGACGCGCCGGGGCCGGCACCGGTGCTCAGGCCGAGGGGCGCGTGGTGGTCGTGCCGTCCGGCGCCGTCGTCGGCGGGGCGGTCGATGGGGGGGCCGTCGTCGATGGGGGGGCGGTCGGCGATGGTGGGGCGGTCGTGGTCGTGTCTCCGTCGGGGTCCGGCGGGTCGCCGCGTGGCTCGCGTCGGAGATCCATCTCGCGGGCGATGTCCTTGGCCTCCTGCACGCTCTGGGCATAGGCCACCAGGTCCCCGTCGGCCAGGGCTGCATCGGCAGACGCGAAGGCGGCCAGCAGGCGGTCGAGCAGCTCGTCGTCGGGGCCCTGTGGCACGGTGTCGGGGCCCCCGTCGGGCTCGGTGGCGGGCGGCGCCGTCGTGGTGGTGGTAGTGGTGGTGGTGTCCTCTCCGTTGCCGTCGACCGGGCCCGACGGAGGCAGGTTGGTGTTCTCACCCCCCAAGGCCTCGTCGGGCGGCGGCTCCTCCTCCAGGGTGCCGGGCGCGCCCGGGAACAGCTGCTCGAGGGACCCGGCCAGGGTCGAGTCCACCGCCACCCGGGTGTTGTTGGGGGTGTCCTGGACGGCGACGATGACGGCCTTGATCAGCGGGGCATCGTTGGTGTTGGTCACGTACACCGGCCGCACGTAGAGGATCGACCCCTCGATGGGCACCAGCAGGACGTTGCCGAAGCTGATGTCGCTCTCCTGACCGAAGAAGTCCCGCAGCTGGGCCACGCGGTCGTTCTGGGCCATGAAGTCGGCCGCCGCGCCGGGCCCCTGGAGGGTGTCCTCGGAGCCGACGTTGTAGCTGACCAGGTCGCCCTCGGGGGTGGCGGTCATGTAGGCCGAGAGCTGCGGCCGCTCGAGCCGGTTGAAGGGACGGACCAGCACGAAGTCCTCCTCGGTCCCGGCCTCGCCCGGGGGCCGCAGCAGCTGGTAGGTGGGGTCGATGCCCGCCGCTCCGACGGGGACCTGGGGGGTCTCGCCCGCCGCCGCGCCAGTGGGCGCCACGGTGGTGGTGGTCGCCTCGGCCACGTTGGTGTCGGGCTCAGGAGCCACCGTCCAACGGTTCTGGTCCTCCAGGAAGGTGGTGGGGTCGGTCACGTGGTAACGGCCCCACATGTTGGTCTGGACCCGGAACAGGTCCTCGGGGTAGCGGAAGTGGGCCCGAAGGTCGGCCGGCGCCTCGTCGAGGGGGGTGAACAGGTCCGCGAAGGCCTTCTGGTAGGCCGTGATCAGCGGGTCGTCAGGGTCGTTGACGTACATGTCGACGGTGCCCTCGTAGGCATCGACGACGGCCTTGACCGAGTTGCGGGCGTAGTTGAAGGAGCGGCCCTCCAGGCCGCTGCCGTCGGGGATGTCCTCGCCGACCTCCACCGGCTGGGCGTTGGGGAAGCGGTCGCTGGTGGTGTAGCCATCGATGACGTAGACGACGCGCCCGTCGAGCACCACCGGGTAGGGGTCGTGGTCGAAGGCGAGGAAGGGGGCCAGGGACTGCACCCTCTCGCGCACGTCGCGCTGCATCAACAGCTTGGAGTCCGGCGTGATGGAGCCGGAGATGAGCGGCTCGATCTCGCCGAAGCGCAGAGCGAAGGCGCCCCGCCGCCACACGCTGTCCATGGGCACGCCGTCGGCGCCGTCGTAGTTGGCGTCGGTGGACTCCTCCCCGTCGGCCTCGATGCGCAGCTCGCCGCGCGTGGTGTCGACGATCTTGTAGCCGTCGAGGTCCTCGCCGAGGTAGAGGTCGGGTTGGGTCACCGGCGGGTAGCCCGGGCTGGTCTCGATGGGGATCTCGCCCGCGACGTAGTCGGGCTGGCCACCGCTCGTCTTGGCGTTGGCGGGGGCCATGATCACGCCGTAGCCCGAGGTGTAGACGAGCCGCGACGACTCCCACCCGTCGGTCGGCAGTCGGGTGTCGTTGATCTGGCGCGACGCCACCATGACCTGCTGCACCGAGCCGTCGGCGGTGCCGTCGTCGACCACGTAACGGTCGACATCGACGTCGGGCACGTCGTAGTAGCTCCGGAGCCCCTGGAACCGCTTGAAGGTGCGCTGGAGCTGGCTGGTGTCCCACAGCCGGATGTTCTCGACCGTCTCGGCGTTATCGTTCAGGTCATCGGCGGTGAGGTCGTAGTTCACGTCGAAGGACTGCTCGTCGATGCCGTCGAGGCCGATGGCGAAGCGGGTGGCCTCGATGTTGTTGTCGATGTAGGGGCTCTCCCGGGCCGCCTGCTCACCGGGCACCCGGAAGCGCTGCACGAACGACGGCACCGCCTCGCCGGCCAGCACCGCGACCAGGGCCCAGAGCCCCACCGCCATGGCCGGCAGCACCCACCCCCGGCGCCAGATGTTGACGATGAACAGGAGCGTGGCGAACACGCTGATCATGATCAGCAGCAGGATCGCCCGCTCCTGGACGTTGACATCGGTGTAGGTGGCCCCGTTGACCGGGCCGCGACCGGAGAAGACCAGCTCGTAGCGATCGAGGAAGTACTGCCCGGCGCGCACCAGGGCGAGCAGGGCGAGCAACACCGAGACATGGGCCTTGACCTGGGAGCTCACCCGGTCGCGGCTGGCCTGCATCCGGATGCCGCCGTTCAGGTAGTGAGCCACGACGGTGGCCACCAGCACCACGATGAGGGCCGAGAAGAACCAGCTGGCCACGAACCGCAGGAACGGCAGCTGGAAGACGTAGAAGCCGGCATCGACCCCGAAGGTCGCATCGTCGACGCCGAAGTCGGTGCGGTTGGTGAAGAGGATCCAGTTGTTCCACTGCGACGCGGTGCCGCTGCCGGCGATGAGGGCGAGCAGCCCCGCGGTGGCGCCGCGGATCAGCAGCGAGCGGCGGCCCACCAGCTCGCGGTAGCGCAGCACCAGCTCGTCCTCGCTGGATCCACCGAAGCGGACCGTACGACCGCTGAGGCGCTCGGCCAGGGTCAGGTTGACCCACATGAGGGCGAAGAAGACGAGGGTGAAGATGACGACGAGGGACACCTTGGCGCCGAGGACCCCGCGCCAGACGCTGCTCAGATCGAGGGAGGCGAACCACAGGTAGTCGGTGTAGAAGCCGGCGATGCCCCGCAGCGAGGTGGCCAGCACGAAGAGGAGGACGAGGGCGACGACGAGGACGACGCGTCCCCGACCCGTCGGGAGGCGGAGAAGACGCGATCCCGACGACGACCGTCGGGGCATGTCGGAGGGGGGACGCATACCGGCGCCACCCTACCGACGACCTCCCGGGCGGCAGGGGTCGGGCGGTGCCGGTGTCGTCAGGCGGGCACGCCCACCCGCTCGCCGATCACCAGGCAGCGACAGCCGGGGTGGGCCGGGGGGTGGGAGTGGCCGGTGGGGAATGAGTCACCGGAGGGCACCGACCCGGCCAGGGCGTCATCCTCGCAGTCCGGGCAGGCCGGGGTGGTGGGATCCGGGACCCACCGCACGGGCGACCCCGAGGGTCGGACCGCGCACTGGCCCTCACCGAAGGCGGCGAGAACGTGGTGGCGGGTGGCATCGACGAGCGAGTCGGTCTTCCACTCCCGGTAGGTGGCCCGGAGCCGGTCGGAGGTGTCCTCGGGGTCCTCGCCGGCCTCGAAGCAGCGCTCGATGCGAGGCCGCACCACCGCGGCCAGGGACCGGCCCAGCTCCTCGGCCACAGTGGCGATCGACACCGCAGTGGGCAGCGACGCCCCCTCGAAGGCGGCGCCCTCCTCGGCCGCGGCCAGCAGGTCGTCGGTCGCAGCGGCGGCGTAGGCCGCCACCTGCTCGTCGGCGGGCAGCACCTCTTCGAGGCCAGGAGAGTCTTTGGCCCGGCGGACCCCGTCGAGCACCCGTCCCTGCTCGTCGGCCAGGACCCGCTTGAGGCGGCGGGCCACCCGACCCTCGATGGGCTCGATGGCGCCGTCGCGCCGCTCCAACAGCTCCAGCAGATCGGGGTCGCCCGCCCCGGACACCTCGTCGGCTCCGACCGCGGCAGGCGGGACGGCCGGGGTGGTGTCGGAGTCGGCATCGCTCGACGGGCCGGTGGCGATGTCGGATCCCGGGGCGTCGGGGTCCAGCTCGGCGGCGGCGTCGGGCGAGGGCGCGTCGCCTTCGGGCGCGAGGTCGTCCTCGGAGCCCTGGCGGGAGGCGCGCAAGCGGGCGAAGAGCGACTCGACCTCCTCGCCCTCGGCGGTCCCCTCCCCGGCCTGGGCACGAGCGTCGACCGCCAGGGTGGAAGCGGCGGCGGTGGCCACGGTGACGGCCTCGACGTCCTCGGGGGGAGGTTCCCCCCCGGCGGCGGGACCGTCGCCGGGCGCGGAGACCGCCGGATCGACCTCCTTCGGTCCCGCACCGGCCAGGCCGGCACCGAGGCCGGCGAGGTCGACGTCGGAGCTGAGCTCCGTGGCGGCGGCCTCGCTCTCGTCGCCTCGGCCGGGTCCGCCGACGGCCGGGACGGTGCCGGTGTCGACGGTGCCGGTGTCAGTGCTGTCGTTGGTCGCGCCGAGGGCGTCGTGGGTCGCGCCGAGCAGGTCGACGGGATCCTCGTCGCTGAGCCGGGTCGGATCGGCGGGGTCGGAGAGGTCGTCGGCGGCCTCGTCGGCCTCGTCGTCGTCGACGCCCTCGGGTGCCACCAGGGGCATGCCAGCGTTGCGGGCGGCGGAGATCTGTGCCTCCAGCTGGTCCAAGGTGTCAGCGGGCTCACCCTCGGCCCGGATGCGAGCCGTCTCCGCCGCCTGGCGGGCCTCGGGGAGAGCGACCCGCAGGCCACTGGTAGCGGCGTCGAGCTGGCGCTGGACGGCCTCGTAGGACTCCAGCAGCCGATCGCGTCCGGCCTGGAGCTGCTCGAGCTGGACCCGTGCCGCCTTCCGGCGCCGGGCCAGGTCGGCCAGCATCCGCTTGCGCACGCGCTGGGCCTCGGCCACCATCTCCCGACCTTCGGCGTGCCGTGCGTCCTTGTCGCCCTCGGCGGCAGTCCGGATGGCGGCGGCTTCGGCCTCGGCCTGCTCGCGGCGCGCCTCGCCGTCGGCCTCGCCCTGCTCGACCAGCGCCGCCGCCGCCTTGTCGGCCTCGGCGGTCCGCTCGCCCAGCACCGCCTCGGCCGCGGCGCGTGTCGCCACCGCCTCGACCTCGGCCTCGGCCCGCACCGTCTCCGCCGTCGCTTCCGCAGCACGCTGTTCCTCGGCCACGGCCGTCCGCACTGCCTCGGCCTCGGCCTCGGTCTCGGCCCGCCACCGCGCCGCGGTGGTCTCGGCCTCCTCGATGGCCAGGCGGCGCGCCTCGTCGGCCTCGAGACGCACGGTGGCGGACTCCTCCCGGACCCGGGCGGCATCTGCGTCGGCATCGCGGCGGGTCCGACCCGCCTCCTCGGCCGCCTCCCGCCGCAGCACGGCCGCGCTCTCCTCCGCCCTCTCCTTGATGTCGGTCGCGGCGTGGCGGGCCGAGGACAGCACACGGGCGGTCTCTTCGCCGAGCACCTCGGTGAGCTGTTCCTCGTCGATCTCGGGCCGGGCCTCGGCCGCCGCCTTCAGCGAGGAGATCTCGCCGCGGGCCCCGTCGAGGTCGGCGGAGAGCCGGCTGATCACCTCCGCCAGCTGGCCCAGGTAGGCCCGCACCTCGTCGGGGTCGAACCCCTTGCGACGGACGGCGAAGGATCGGCTCGTGATGGACGCTGCGCTGTGGTCAGACGGTGAGGGCATCGCCACGATGCTACGACTGCGGTCACCCCGGATCGGGGCAATCGCGCCGTCAGGTCCGTGGCGGCCGCAGATGGAGGACCTCGGGCCCCGTCAGCCTCCTCCGGACCGGTCGAGGTCGCGGGCGTTGCCCCCGATGGCGGCGAGGGCGTCGAGCGCATCGTCGAGGTCGTCCACCCCGACGACCTCCAGCTCGTCGGGGGCCAGGCGCGTGGCGTCCTCCAGCTCGGCCTCGGGTACGAGCAGCAGCGTGGCCCCTGCTTGATGGGCGGCCACGGCCTTCTGGGCCACTCCTCCGACCTCGTCCACCGTCCCATCCGGCTCGATGGTCCCCGTGGCGGCCACATCGGCGCCACCGGTGAGCGACCCCGGCGTCAGCCGATCGATGATCCCGAGGGTCAGGGCCAGGCCGGCCGAGGGACCGCCGACGTCGTCGGTCTCGATCCGAACCGGGAAGGGCAGGTCGTAGGAGAGGTCACGGGTGGCCACGCCCACGCCGAGAAGGGCGCGGGACGGGTCCTCGGGGTCGGCGACCAGCTGGGTGGTGACGTCCACCGGGTCGCCCTCCCCCCCACGCTCGACCGCGAGGTCGACGTCGTCACCGGGAGCATTGTCGGCCCGCGCGGCCCGCAGCTGGGAATCCAGGTCGACAGGTGCACCGTCGACACCGACGATCACGTCGCCGGGCATGAGGGCGGAGGCCGAGGGGGCGTCGGGGAGGGTGCTCAGCACCAGGGCGCCGGTCCCCTCGGTGGGGACGTCGTAGCCGAGGTGGTCGAGGGCCACCTTGGCCGCCACCTCCTGCGAGCTCGACATCAGCTGCAGGCTCTGCTGTCGGCTCTCGGCGCCGGTCTGGTCCCCGAGGATGGCCTGGCGGGGGGCGACGTCGTAGTCGCCGCGCAGCCAGCCCACCCCGGCCTCGACGTAGCCGACCTGCCGGCTGGCGCCGCGGAGCGAGACGGTGAGGAACAGGACCTCGCCCTCCGACGGGTAGGACTCGGTGCCCGACGTGGAGATGGCCGCCTCCGTGTCGAACGCCGATCCGGGAGCGAACACCACGTAGGGCGCCCGCACCACGCCGGCCGCTCCGACGAGGGCCGCCACCAGCACCAGGGCGGCGCCGAGGACGTAAAACACGGGGTGCCACCGGGCCCGCGGTGGCCGAGGCGGTGGCACCGGATCCCCCGGGGCAGAGGCCGCAGCCGGGCCGCCAGGCGCCGGCGCCTGGAGATGGGTGTCGTTGGTCTCCACGAGCCCGAGAGCCTGCCAGACGAGGACGGGTCCGACCCGTCGCCGCTGGCCGTGGCCTCCTGAGCGTGCTCCACTGGATCGGTGGCACCCGAGGACGACGAGCACGGCCGACCGGGCCCGTGCTCGGCCGATGACCCCGCCCCTCGCGACACCGCTCCGGCTCACAGCGGCGACGACGCCGGCCGGACGGCGGGCGGGCAGGACGAGCGGACCACGGCCGTGGGGCGGGCGGCGGCCGCGGCCGAGGCGGGTCACCGGGGTGACGTGGCCGCGCTGCGAGCGGCCCAGCAGGACCCTGACCCGACGGTGCGGTCAGCGGTGCTGGGGGGCCTGCGCCGGGCCGGCGCCCTCGGGCCCGCCGACCTGGTGGCCGCCGTCGCCGATGCTCACCCCGGGGTACGCCGACGTGCCGCACAGGAGGTGGCGGCCCTCACCGGGGGGGAGCTCACCACCTCCTCACTCGACGGGATCACCCTCCTCGGCCTGCTCGACGACGAGGATCCGACCGTCGTAGAGGTGGCGGCGTGGGCCAGCGGCGAGCGGGTCCCACCCGAGGAGGGCGCCGTCGCTCGCCTGGCCGCCCTGGCCACCACCCACTCCGACGCCCTGGTCCGGGAGGCCGCGGTGGCCGCCCTCGGCGCCATCGGCGATCCCGCCGCGCTCGGCGCGGTGCTGGCCGGCACCCGCGACAAGGCCACCGTGCGCCGGCGGGCCGTCCTCGCCCTGGCGCCGTTCGACGGGCCCGAGATCGATGCCGCCCTGGAGGCGGCCGCCGCGGACCGCGACTGGCAGGTCCGCCAGGCCGCCGAGGACCTGCGCCGCTGATGGTGCGCGGACCCGACGTCGGGGGATGGCGGACCACGTCGGCCCAGGGCCTGGTGCTGGCCCGGTGGGCCGCGGCCGAGGTTGCCGCCCAGCGCGTCGACGGCCTGGCCTGGGTGGCCTGGATCCTGGGCGCGCTGGGGGTGGCCGCCATGGGGTTGAGCCTCCCGGTCGACCCCGGCTGGCCCCTCGTCGTGGTCGGGGCCCTGCTGCTGGCGAGCGCGCTGGCGCTCCGCCTGGCCCTGGCCCTCGTCGCGGCCCTGCTCCGGCGTCTCGCCCTGCCCCGCCGGGCCCGTCACCTGCGGGCCGACGCCGCCGCCGCCCGCGGGCGCCTGCGCGAGGTCCTCGACGAGTCCGGCATCCCGGTGTCGCTGGGCCATGCCCTCGGGTTCGTGTGGGCCCGGGTCCGGGGTCGGCGCCCCCACGCCGAGGTGGTCGGCGAGCTGCGAGGCCTCACGGGGAGGCTGGTGTCGGCCGCCGAGGTGGCCCACCTCCGAACCCGGCTGGCCCAGGCCGCCGGTGCCTCCGCCGAGCCGGGCGACGACGCGTCACCAGATGGGCCCGGGGATCAGGCCGCTCGGTAGTGTGCCGACGATCTCCGCCCATCCCCCTCCCTCCCCGAGACCGCCGTATGCGTGGTTTCAGGGGTGGAGCGTGCTCCGTAGGGCCTCCCGGGCGCTGACCCGAGGCTCCCAGCCCAGCACCTCCCGCGCCTTGGTCGTGTCCATGATCGAGGGCTGGGCCCCGGCCTCGACCCAATCCGTGATCGGCGGCAGGAACGACGGCGACGGCAGCGCGGCCAGCCCGCGGGCTACCCGGTGGGCGAGCCCGGCGGGCACCGGCAGCGGCGTGAGGCCCAGCTCCCGGGCCACGTCGGCGCCGGTGACGACCCCATCGCCGGCGATGTTGTAGGCGCCGGGCGGTCCGGCACCGACGACACACAGCTGCAGGGCCCGGCCCACATCATCCTCGTGGATGAGCTGCACCGGGATGGCCGGCGCCGGCACCGGGAGCGGCACCGGGAGGCGCTCGAGCACCCCGGCGGCGGCCCGGCCCAGCGCGGTCAGGGGCCGGGGCAGCTCCTTGCCCCCGACGGCGTGAGGCCCGAGAACGATGGGCGGGCGGAGGAGGTAGAGGCCCACGTCAGGGTGGGCCTCTACCTCGGCGCCGAGGAGCGCCTCCAGCTCGGCCTTCTCCTGGGCGTAGAAGAGCCGGGCCGCGGGGCGGGTGGGCCAGTCCTCGGTGAGCCCGACGGGGTTGTCGGCGTGGAAGCCGTAGGCCGCCACCGACGAGGCGTAGACGAAGCGGTCGGCCCCGCTCGCGGCCGCAGCCCGAAACACGTTCAGGGTGCCGTCCACGTTGATGGCCCGGGTCATCTCTCGCGACGAGGTGCCGGTGATGAGGAAGGCGAGGTGGACCACCACGTCGACGTCGACGAAGGCCTCCTCCAGCATCGCCGGGTCCCGCACGTCGCCCCGCCGGTACTCCATCTTGGACCAGCCGTGGTCCGCGGGGTCGAAGGGGCGACGAGCGACACCCACCACCCGATCGATGCGATCGTCGGCCTCCAGCAGGGGCATGAGCCCGAAGCCGAAGGTCCCGGTCGGGCCGGTGACCGCCACCGTCAGCCCGGGACCCGCCCTCCTGCGGCGGGAGCCCTGGCGGCTGGGGCTCGTGCGTCTGGCGGCCACGGCCCGACCCTACCGACGGCGCCGCCCACCCGCCCTGCCGGTGCCGGCCGAGAGTGGACCGACCCCGGACGCGCCGGGCGCGTCCGGGGTCGATCATCGCGGACGGGCGGGGTCGGGTCAGCCGGTGATGAGGTCCTCGGGGGTGACCTCGGCGGTCTGGCCCTCGAAGTCGATGATCTCGCCGATCTCGTTGAAGTGGGCCTCGGCCGCGTCGTACTGGATGAGCGTCACGGTCTCACCCATGAACCGGTCGTCGGGCCCGGTGGTCACGGTGACCCCGTCGAGCAGGAGGCTGGAGTCGGCCTCGTCGTAGTTGCGGACCGCGTCCATGATGGCCAGGCGGGTCGGGGCCTCGGCCCTCTCCATGGCCTGCACCAGCAGCTCGGCCTGGGTGTAGCCGTAGCCGATGATGCCGTTCTCGAGGTCGAGCTCGCGGCCCTTGAACTCGGGCCGGTTCTCGGTGACGACGTCCTTGAAGGCCATCATGTCGGGGTCATCGTCGTAGGCGGGGTTCTGCGGGTCCTTG
Source organism: Acidimicrobiales bacterium (assembly GCA_038233075.1). Classification (GTDB taxonomy): domain Bacteria; phylum Actinomycetota; class Acidimicrobiia; order Acidimicrobiales; family Iamiaceae; genus Iamia. Next base: position 15,526 of record JBBSMQ010000034.1, on the reverse strand, counting down.
AGGTTGGTCATGCTGATGACGTCGTCGGCCGCCGCCCCGGCGATGCCGGTGAGGGTCTTGGAGATGCAGGTGCCCGACACCCAGGTGGTGACGTCCCAGCCCTCCGTCTGCTGCGCGGTGAGGCCGTTGGGGCAGGCCAGCAGGGTGGCGCCGTTGAAGAAGGCGTCGGCGCCGCTGCCGGCGAGTGCCGTCACCTGGGAGCTGACCTCATCGCCACCGACGGGGTACTCCTGCACCTCGACCAGGGTGATGTCAGTGCCCTCGATGGCGTTGCGGAAGCTGTCCTCGTAGGTGTCGCCGAACTCGTCGGCCTGGCGCAGCATGCCCACCTTGGCGTCGGGCTGGTTCTCCTGGAGGTACTCCACGAAGGCCTGGGCCTCGAGGCTGTAGGGCGACAGCGTCGACCCGGTCAGCCACGGGTACTCGGGGTTGCCCCAGCTCACGGCGCCGGTGGCGGGGAAGAGGTCGGGGACGCACAGCTCGTCCAGGAAGTCGCGGATGTTCAGGTTGTTGGCCGTGCCGACGACGCTGAAGGTGGCAAAGGCCCCGTCGCCGTCGGCGCCGACCAGCTCCTCGATGTTGGAGGCCGTCTGCTGCGGGTTGTACTCGTCGTCGAGATCCTCGAACTCGATCTGGAAGGAGCGGTCGCCGATCTCGACCCCGCCCTCGGCGTTGACCTTGTCGAAGTAGGCGGCCCAGCCCCGGGCGATCTCGGCGAAGGCGGCGGGCAGGCCCGATTGGGGATAGGAGGACACCAGCTTGATGGTGTCGCCCTCGATCTCGGCGGTGGGGTCCGAAGCGCAGTCCTCGGTGGGGATGCCCTCGACGGCCTCGCCGTCCTCACCGTTGCCTCCGCCTCCGCCTCCGTCGCCGCCGCTGGTGGTGGAGTCGTCGTCTCGGCTGCTGCAGGCACCGGCGAGCAGGACGAGCACGGCGAGGATGGCCAGCAGGGCCCGGTTGCGGGATCGCATCATGGGTTCTCCTTGGTAGGGGGTGGGTCGGGCGGATCGCCCGGGGAATCGGTCTCGCCGTCATCATCGACGGATGCAGTTCCGGCGGTGGTGGTGGTGGCGAGGGAGTCTGAATCGTCGTCCTGGGCCGGCAGGAAGCGGTTGGTGAGCTTGTGTAGTCCGCCCACCACGCCCTCGGGGAGGACGAAGACCACGGCGATAAGGGCGGCACCGAACAGCGCGGGGGACAGGATCTCCTTCCCTTCGATCAGGCCGTCAGTCTCGCGCCGCAGCATGACCAGGATGAGGGCACCCACGGCCGGTCCCATGATGGTGGCGGCGCCCCCGATCACGACGGCCACGAGGAACTCGATCGAGTTGCGGAACGCGAGCGTCGGGTCGGTGGCATCGGCGGCCTTCTCGACCATGACCGACAACGAGCCGGCGATGCCGGCATAGGCGGCCGACAGGGCGAAGGTGCCGACCTTGACCCGGGCCAGGTTGATGCCCACCGTCGAGGCCGCGATCTCCTGGTCCCGCACCGCGACCATGGCCCGCCCGATGCGGGATCGGGTCAGGTTCCAGGCCAGGAAGAACAGCACCGCGCCCACGACCAGGCACTCGACGTACTCCCACTGGTCGTTGGCCAGGGCGGTGAGCAGGGAGTCGAACCCATCGCGGTCGGGACGGACGAGCGCGGTGCCGCCCGTGCCCTCGACGTACTTGAGCACGACTCGGGGGAAGAGCACGGCCAGGCCCAGGGTGACCAGGGCGAGGTACAGGCCGCGCACCCGGAGGGCGGGGATGCCGATGGCCACGCCCACCGCCGCGGCGACCAGGGCCGCGGCGGGGATGGTGAGCTCGAAGGTCCAGCCGTAGCTGTCCATGAGGATGGCGGTGGTGAAGGCCCCGACCCCGAACAGGGCACCGTGGCCGATGGAGATCTGGCCGTTGAAGCCGGTGAGCAGGTTGAGGCCCATGGCCGCGATGGCGAAGTAGAGAGCGCGGGAGAGATCGCCGTTGGTGGGAGCCTGGAAGTAGTAGGGGGCGTAGAGGATCGCCGCGGCCACGAGGATGCCGACGAGGATGCGGAGCCGGGTGCGGGTCATACCCGTTCCACCACCTTGCGGCCGAACAGCCCCGAGGGTCGCACCAGCAGGACCAGCAGGATGATGGCGAAGGGCACCGCCAGCTCGATGCCCGACAGGGCGTCGACGTACCCGATGGTGAGGGCTTCGGCGATGGCCACGATCATGCCACCGACCACGGCCCCCACCGGGCTGTCGAAGCCGCCCAGCGCGGCGGCGGAGAAGGCGTACACCAGGATGATGGCCAGCAGCGCGGGGTTGACCGAGCCTCGGTCGGCGGCGGCGAGCGTGCCGGCGAAGGCGCCCAGGCCGGCGGCGAGGGCCCAGCCCAGCATGAGCATGGCCGAGGAGTTGATGCCGACCAGGCGGGCCGACTCGGTGTTGGACGCGACGGCCCGCAGCTTGAGACCGACCTTGGTCCGCTGGAACAGGAAGTAGAGGATCAGGCACTCGATCACGAGGGCCAGGGCCAGGGCGATGACGGCCCAGGAGAAGCGGATGCCGGCCAGCTCGATGATCTTGTCTCGACCGGTCGGGTCACCGGCCGAGGACACCGTCGGCCACGGCTTGGGCATGGGCTCAGCCCGATCGCTGAAGAGCAGCTGGGCTAGGGCGTTGAGCGCGAGGAACATGCCCAGCATCACGATGAGGACGTTGAGCGGGCTCTTCCCCGGGCCGTACACGGGACGGATGAGCAGGCGCTCGATGACCGCACCCCCGATCATGCTGGCCACGATCGTCACCGGGATGGCGATGAAGATCGACATCCCCAGCGAGGTCAGCTTCCAGGCGAAGTAGGTGGAGAACAGCGCCATCTCGCCCTGCGCCAGGTTGAGCAGGCCGGTGGTGCGGAAGATGAGCACGAGGGCGAGGGCGACCGAGGCGTAGACCGCGCCGTTGCCGATGCCGTTGAGGAGGAAGCGGATGAACAGGTCCACGGATCAGAACCCCAGGTAGGACTTGCGGATGGCATCGTCGTGGCGCAGCTCCTGGGCCGGACCGGAGGCAACGATCTGGCCGGTCTCGAGCACGTAGCCCCGGTGACCGATGTCGAGGGCGAGGTTGGCGTTCTGCTCCACGACGAGGACGGTGAGGCCCTCGTCCTGGTTGAGGCGCCCGAGGCGCTCGAACAGGTCCTTGGTGATGAGGGGGGCCAGGCCCAGCGAGGGCTCGTCGAGGAGCAGCAGCCGGGGCCGCAGCATCATGGCTCGGGCGATGGCCAGCATCTGCTGCTCACCGCCGCTCATGGATCCGGCCGCCTGGCCGCGCCGGTCGCCCAAACGGGGGAACACCTCGTACCAGCGGTCGAGGTCGTCCCGGACATCGCCGTCGGAGCGCAGCACGGCCCCCAGGCGCAGGTTCTCCTCGGTGGTCAGCTCGGAGAAGGTGCCCCGCCCCTGGGGCACGTGGGCGATGCCGGCGCGGGCCACCTTCTCGGGCGAGCGGGCCAGGGCCTCGCCCTCGAAGACCAGGGACCCCTCGGTGCGGATGTCACCGCAGATGGCCCGGAGCAGGGTGGTCTTGCCCGCCCCGTTGGCTCCGAGCACGACCACCACCTCGCCCTCGTCGACATAGAGGTCGATGTCGCGCAGGATGGTGACCGGGCCGTAGCCGCCCGAGACCCCCTCCAGATCGAGCATCCGCTCGCTCATCGGGCAACCACACGGGAACGAGACGCGTTCGCCACGCGGCTGGGACACGGGCACCGATGACCGCCGCCGGCTCCGCAAGCTCCGTCGTCGGAGAGCCCGTGCTGCCTGGTTCGCTCGCTGCGCTCGCTCACTCCGACGTCCCCAGGTAGGCCTCGATCACGGCGGGGTCGTTCTGGACGACCTCGGGCGGGCCCTCGGCGATGCGGCGGCCGAAGTCGAGCACGACGATGTGGTCCGAGACCGCCATCACCATCGACATGTGGTGCTCCACCAGCAGGATGGTGAGGTCGAGGTCGTTGCGGAGCTGGCGGATGGTCTCGGCCAGCTCGTCCACCTCGCCGTGGGTGAGGCCGTTGGCGGGCTCGTCGAGCATCAGCAGCCGAGGACGAGCGGCGAGGGCGCGGGCCAGCTCGATGCGCTTCAGGGTACCGAAGGGCAGACCGGCGGCCGGCTTGGACGCGAGGTGGGTCAGGTCGAGGCGCTCGAGGATCTCCATGGCCTCGTCGCGGAGTCGCTGCTCCTCGCCCCGCCCCAGGCCCAGAAGGCCCCGCACGAACCCGACCGTGCCCTCGGTGTGGGCACCGACCCGGACGTTGTCGAGGACCGACAGGCCGGGGAACAGGGCCACGTTCTGGAAGGTGCGGGCGATGCCGAGGTCGGCGATTCGGTGGGGTGGCACCTTCAGCAGGTCCGACCCGTCGAAGGTGACATCGCCCGAGGACGCCTCGTACAGCCGGCTGATGACGTTGAACAGGGTGGTCTTGCCGGCACCGTTGGGACCGATGAGGGCGCAGATGGCCTGGGGTCTGACCGTGAAGGACAGCTCGTCGAGAGCGACGACCCCTCCGAAGCGGACGCCCACCCGGTCGACGTCGAGCAGCGCCAGGCCACCCGTCGTCTCGGAGGGCGCGGCGGTGCCATGCGAGCCGGTCCTGTCGTCGGTGCCGGTCATCCTGGCGGTCACGTCTCCTAGAGGTGTCCCCGGCGGCTGGAGACCGCCCGCAGGTGCGTGTGGCACCGGTCACGAGCGTCCGGTGCGGGCGCCATCTAAGCACGCCGACGGACCCCGTGCCGTCGCCGCGACCCACGAACCCCCCGGGGCCCGACCGGCTGCGGTGGCGCACCGACTCTGTCGGGGGTCCGCCCGACGGGCTACATGCGCGAGCCCATGAACATGACCTTGAGCTGGTCGTAGGCCTCGATGCACTTCCCTGCCCCCAGCACCACGCACTCGAGCGGGGCGTCGACCAGGTACACCGGAATCTCGGTCTCGTTGGCGATGCGCTGGGCCAGGCCGGCGAGCATGCCGCCACCGCCGACGAGGTGCATGCCCCGCACGATGAGATCGTGGGCCAGCTCGGGCGGGGCCTCCCCCAGGCAGGCGATCACCGACTCGACGACGGCGGTGACGGGCTCGGCGATGGCGGCCCGCACCTCGTCGGGCGACAGGATCACCGTCTTGGGCAGGCCGGTCATCAGGTCGCGGCCCCGCACCTCGGCCTTGACCCCGTCGTTGACGGGGAAGGCGGAGCCGATCGAGACCTTGATCTCCTCGGCGGTGCGCTCACCGATGGCGATGCCGTACTCGCGCCGGATGAAGCCCTGGATGGCGGCGTCGATGTCGAAGGACCCGACCCGGACGGCCTGCAGGGCCACGACCCCGCCGAGCGAGATGAGCGCCGTCTCCGAGGTGCCGCCCCCAACGTCCACGACCATGTTGGCCACCGGCTCGTTGATGGTGAGACCGGCGCCCAGCGCCGCCGCCATGGGCTGCTCGATGAGCTGGGCCTCGGCCGCGCCGGCTCGACGGGCGGCCTCGGTCACGGCCCGGCGCTCCACCTCGGTGATGGCCGAGGGCACGCAGATGACCACCCGCGGACGGTTGAAGCGGCTGACCCCGGCCCGGTGCAGGAGCAGGCGGATCATCCGCTGGGTGATGTCGAAGTCGGTGATGGCGCCCTGGCGCAACGGTCGCACGGCGACGATCGAGCCCGGGGTGCGCCCGATCATCTGCCAGGCCTCGTGGCCCATGGCGAGCACGTCGCCGGTGTTCTGGTTGAGGGCGATCACCGAGGGCTCGTTGAGCACGATGCCCTGGCCGCTCGCGTAGACCAGCGTGTTGGCGGTGCCGAGGTCGATGGCCAGGTCGCGGGCCATGGGTCAGGTGTCCTGATCCGGTGGGGCGGTCCGGGACGAGGCATCGGCCTCGAACCGTCGGGGGGCGCGAGGGGCCTGGTCGGGGGACAGGGCCCGCATCTCCCGGCTGAAGCCCTCGATCCCGGACTTCAGCGTGGTGGGGTTGCGGCCCCGCGCCCACACCACCAGCGAGGCGATCAGGATGATGATCACGGGGATGATGAGAAAGACGAACGGGCTCATCGGGGGCGGTCCGCGTGGTCGGCCACATCGCCGATGGGCGCAGCGTCAGTGCCCCACTCCTCGCCCTCGGCCCAGGTCTCCTTCTTCCAGAGGGGCACGGTGGCCTTCAGGGTGTCGATGCAGTGGGCGGCGGCGGCGAAGGCCGCGCCCCGATGGGGTGCGGAGACGGCGACCACCACGGCGACATCGCCGACGTCGAGGCGACCGGTGCGGTGCAGCGCCGCCACCCGTCGCACCTCGGGCCAGCGGGCGCGGACGTCGTCGACGACCGCGGTCATGCGGTCGGTGGCGGCCTCCTGGTAGGCCTCGTAGGTGAGGGCGGTGACCCCGTCGCGACCGGGGGCGTGGTCGCGCACCGTCCCGCTGAAGGTCACGATCGCCCCGCACTCGGGGGTGACCGCCCAGGGCCCGACCTCGACCGAGCCCAGGGGGGCGGCGGTGAGGCCGACCCAGGTGTCGTCGGCGGGCGGGAGGAGGGGGGCGGAGGCCGCAGCCGGGTCGTCGGTTGTGACCGGGGCATCGGATGTCGGGGGGGCGGTCCCGGGGGGCACCCGGCCATCGTATTGGTCCCGACCGCCCGTCGACGGCCCCGGCCCCGCGGCCAGCGCTCGCGTCACCGTCGATACGCTCGCTCCGTGCCTGACGAGCCCGACGACTGGTCGGACCCCATCGAGCCACTCCCTCCCGACGATCGGCTCTGGCGCCACCCGTCGGAGGTGGCCCGAGCCGCCGCTGCCTCGACCTCCTCGCGCCGCGAGGCCGGCCGGCGCGGGGGGCGCCGACGGCTGGTCGCGGTGGCCATCCTGTCGGGCCTCACCGGGGCCACCGCCACCGTCGTGGCCCTGGCCGCGGTGGGCAGCCTCTCACCCCGCACCATCGAGCGCGTCGAGCGGGCCCGCCCCGCCCCGACGGTGGCCACCGTGTCATCTCCGCCCCCCGCCGGCTCGATCGCGGCGTCCGTGTCCCCCGCGGTGGTGGAGGTCATCGCGATCGTCGACGACACCCGCCGCCGGGGCTCCGGCGTGGTGATCCGTGAGGACGGGCTGATCCTCACCAGCCAGGCGCTCGTGTCCGGCGCCTCGGCGGTCATGGTGACGTGGAGCTCGGGCCGTTCGTCCACTGCGACGGACCACGGCCACGACGACGTGACCGGTCTGGCCGCGCTCACCGTTGCGGGCACCGGTCACCCGGTCGCCACCGTCGGCACCGCGACACCGGAGCTCGGGGAGACGGTCATCACCGTGGCCGGATCGGCAGGCGCCGGTCCCACCGTCACCCAGGGCGTGGTCAGTGCCACCGGAACCCATGCCGATCCCGAGCGCAGCCGGCTGCTGGGGATGATCGAGACCGACCAGCCGGTGCCGGAGCGGGCCGACGGCGGCGCTCTCGTCGACGGCGAGGGGCGGCTCCTCGGTGTGTGCCTCTCCGTGCCGGCGAAGGCCACCACCGGCTTCGCCGTGCCCGTCGCCGTGGCGGAGCGGGTGGCCGAGGATCTCCGCGCCTCGGGCCGGGTGGACCGGGGCTGGCTCGGTGTCAGCGGTTCGGCCTCGGATCCCACCGACGCCGTGCCGGCCGGGGTCAGGGTCGAACAGGTGGCGCCGGGCTCACCGGCCGAGGCGGCCGACATCCGTCCCGGCGACGTCCTCACCGAGGTGGACGGGCACCGGGTGCGCTCCCTCGCCGACGTGCAGGCCGCGCTCACCCTCACCCGCCCGGACCAGGAGATAGACGTGGCGCGAGCGCGCGACGACCGGATCTCCGACCTGGATGTGTCGGTGACCCGGGCGCCCCGGTGAACCCGGTGCCCGGGTGAAGCTGGCGACTGGCCAGACCGTCAGCGGCGCGACGGTCGCATGTCCGTGTCCCGGCGGCGACGCCGACGTCAGCCGCGGCGACGTCGCCGGAGGCCGAACCAGGCGGCGGCCGCGGCGCCCGCGGCGAGGGCGCCGCCGCTGAGGCCGAGGGCCAGCTCCTGGCGGCGGCGGGGGCTGAGGGTGGCCAGCGCGTTGGCGGGCGTCCCGTCCACGAAGGCCTCCTCGTTGGAGTGCTCGGGCGCCCAGCCATCGGCCCGGAGGCGGTCGTTGGCCACCACCCACGGGTGGCGAGCGTAGGGCTGGAGCCCCGGAGGGGTGGGCGCCAGGCGCAGGCGCCAGCGCAGGCGGGTGACCCGGTCACCGACCCGTTCGGGCAGGCGGAGCTTGGGCGTCCCCGCGTCGAGCGCGGTGTACTCCGTCCCTCGCAACCAGGAGTCCGGGGCCACGTTGCGGGCGCCGTCGAGCCGGGCGCTCACGCCCAGGGCCACCGCCGCAGCCAGGTCGTCGATGTGGAGGAACTGCGCAGGCGCGTCGCCCTCGAGGTCGGCGACGCGACGGGCCTCGTGCAGGGCCCGGGCCAGCCAGCCGGCGTCGCCCTCGCCGCCCACCACCGGGACAGGTCGGAGCACGGTGGCGGTGGCGGAGGGGTGTCCGTGGCGCCACTCGACCAGTCGCCGCTCGATCTCGGCGCGCTGCACCGCGTAGGCGAGGTCCGGGACCGGGCGGAGGGTGGCGTCCTCGGTGAGGGGCATGGGGTTGTTGGCCCAGGCGCCGTAGACCGTCGCCGACGAGAGCAGGACGAGGTGGCCCACGCCCGCGTCACCGGCGGCGTCGAGGACCCGCTGGGCCGCGCTCACGTCGTCGGCCCGGTCGACAGCCGGGTCGTCATCGAGGGCCGAACGGAACACCGACGCCAGGTGCACCACGGCCGTCGCCCCCTCGCAGATCTCCTTCAGGCCGTCGGTCCGCAGCGCGGCGTCGGCGACGGTCCGGACCCGGACCGGGACTGGACCGCCCTCCAGCAGGGGCACCACCCGTCGTCCCACCGACCCCTCGGCGCCGGTCAGCACGACGGTGGCGAGGGCGTCGCGGATCTCGCCCGGTCCGCGGGGGGAGTGAGAGGCCATCCGCATACGATGCCGTCGTGCGCCCCCCACCGCCACTCTGGCTCGTCCGGGCGTCACCCGCCGCCGCCAGGGAGGATCGATGAGCGAGCGCAGCGAGCGAACCAGACAACACGGGCCCTCCGGCGGCGGAGCTCGCGGAGCCGGCGGCGCTCATCGATCATCGGTGACGCGCCTCGGGCCGAGGGCACTCGACGATGCCGAGGCTGATCGATGAGCGATCCCTTCGGGGGCATGCCCTTCTTCGGTGACCTGGCCAAGATGATCGGGCGCCAGGGCCCGATCTCCTGGGACGCGGCCCGTCAGATCGCCCACAGCATCGCCACCGACGACGCCCCCGAGACCAACGTCGATCCCCTGGCTCGCATCCAGCTCGAGCAGCTGGCGCGGGTGGCCGAGCTCCAGGTGGCCAACGCCACCGACCTTCCGCCGTCACCCTCGGGTGCCGGCATCACCATCGTCCCAGTCACCCGCAGCCAGTGGGTGACCCGCACCCTGGAGGACCACCGTCCCCGGTTCGAGGCGCTGGCCCGTTCGCTGGGCTCGGAGGGAACGGCGGCGGAGGGCAGTGTCGCACCACCGGCGGTGCCCGACCCCGACGACCCCTTCGGCAGCGAGGCCGGCGCGTGGATGCAGCAGCTCATGGGCATGCTCCAGCCCATGACCCTGGGCATGGCGGCCGGGTCGATGGTCGGCCACCTCGCCACTCGGTCCTTCGGCCAGTACGACCTGCCCGTGCCCCGCCCGCCCGGGGATGAGGTGATGGTGCAGCTCCCGGCCATCGATGCCTTCGCCGAGGAGTGGAGCCTGGGCACCGACGACGTGCGCCTGTGGGTCTGCCTGCACGAGGTGGCGCACCACGCGGTGCTGGCCGTCCCCCACGTCCGGTCCGAGCTGACCCGCCTCATCGAGACCTTCGTCGCCGGGTTCCGCCCCGACCCCATGGGCTTCGAGCGGGCCCTGGGTGAGATCGATCCCGCGGACCCGGCCGGGCTGGCCGCGGTGCAGCGGGTGTTCTCCGACCCGGAGGTCCTGCTCGGCGCCGCCCCGTCCCCGGCCCAGGACGAGGTGCGACCCCGGCTCGACACGCTCGTCGCGGTCCTGGTGGGCTGGGTCGACCACGTCATGGACAACGCCGGCGGCTCGCTGGTGGGCAGCTACGCCCAGGTCACCGAGGCGGTGCGCCGTCGGCGGGTGGAGACCAGCCAGGCCGATCGCTTCGTGGAGCGCATCTTCGGCCTCAACCTCACCCAGGCTCGCCTCGACCTGGGCGCCGCCTTCGTGGACGGGGTGGTCGAGCGCCAGGGCGAGGTGGGCCTGGCCCGCCTCTGGGGCCGGCCTGCGGACCTCCCCACCCCGGCCGAGCTGGAGGCTCCCGGTCTCTGGCTGGCCCGCATCGACATCGACGGCTGACACCCACGCCTGACACCCACGGCTGACGTGCCACCGGTCGCGCGACCGTGGCCCGGCCGGAGCCGGGCCGCGGTCGCCAGCGCCGGACGAACCGGCGTCCGGATTCAGCCGAAGGCCTGGTAGGAGGTGGTCAGCGGGGTGCGGGCCCAGGTGTTGCGCTGCTCCGCCTTCTGCACGGCGTCGGCCTGGCCTGTGGTCGGGCCGTCGTAGTACTGGAAGCGCTTGGCGGTGGCCTTCTGGAGGCCGGCCTTCGTCGGCTCCCTGGTCGGGTCGGTGTTGTTGACGCCGCCCTTGAACACCGCTCCCGAGGTGCCGAGGGCGAAGCTGTCGCCGGTGCACTGCTTGGGGTCGGGGTCGAAGCGGTCGTCGTAGAGAGAGGTCACCTCGAACTCCTCCCCCGTGCTGCTCGAGCGCTTCCCGATGTTCGGCGTCGCCTCGACATCCCTGACGATGGTGAAGGTGCCCTGCTCACCGGTGACCTGCTCCCAGCCGAGAGGGCCCAGGTCCACCACGTCCTGGCGGCCGTCGATGGTGACGCCGGTGCGGTTCCGGCGGGAGACGTCGTTGCGGTAGGTCATGCCGATGGCGTCGGGGCTGTAGTCGAAGACATCGTCGGGGGCGAAGGCCGGGTGCAGGCGCAGGAAGGTGAACACGTCCTGGCGGGCCTCGTAGAACACGTGGCGCTTGGACGTGAACGGGCCGCTGTTGGCACCCATGTACTCCCGGATGCCGCGCACCGGCCCGTCGATGTTGGTGATGAGCGCACCGTTGCCGGCCGCGAAGGTGTTCTCGGTGCGGCCGCACACCCCGTGGTTGGGGTCGCCGCCGTAGATGAGGAAGTTCTGGTCGCGATCGAGGATGTCGACGCCGGTGGAACCGCCGGTGTCGATCCGCATCTCCTCGTTGATCCAGCGATCCTCGAAGGTGGAGGAGTAGACGCCGGTGGCGACGAAGCTGTCCTCGGGGTTGAGGCCGGGGGCGGGGTTCCCGGGCGGGTCGCCGATGGCGTCGCTCTCGTTCAGGAACACGTAGTTGTCGGGGTAGGTGCCGTCGGCCTCCAGCTCGAAGTGGTAGTCGACGTAGTCTTCCCCGGCGCTCTGGGGCAGATCACTGCCCGCCTCCTTCACGAAGAGGTAGACATAGCCGGTGTCGCCCTCGTCGGCCGGGTCGGTGACGGTGATGCGGAAGCCGCTGTCGGCCAGCACCCCGGAGGGCTCAGCGCCGCCGTCGGGGGCCTGGCCGCCGGCGTCACCGGCCATGAAGACGATCTCGTCGTCGAGGTCGATGTTGGGGTCCGGGTCGGCGCCGACGAGCGTGTTCGGGTCCGAGTAGACGTTGGCCGGGACCTCGACCTTCCGGTCGATCTTGGGGTTGAGCTCCACGATGTCGACATCGTGGCGCTCGTCGACCTGCACCGGGATCTGGCGCCACTGGCCTCCAACCCAGCTGAAGGCCAGGACGTGGCCTACCCGGGAAGGGGGTGGCTGGGGTCGTCGGACCGGGGCGCGGTGGGCGCGTCGGGATCCGGGGCCGGGGGTGGTGGGGCGGGGTCGAAGCGGGTGGGGTCCGGGGGCGGTGGCGGCGGGACCCCGACCTCGACGGTGGGCGGCGCCGGCGGCAGGGCCCACACGTCCGAGCCCGGTAGCGCGGTGCCGATGCCGGGGCCCGCGACCATGGTGGCGTCGGGATCGGGTGCGGTCAGCGCCGGCTCGGCGGGCCGTCCCCGGGGCCGGGCCCGGCGGGTCAGGCGCTGCGATGTGGCCCGCACCCGGTCCTTGCCCTGGGCCATGGCCTGGTCGATGCGCACCGCCTGGTGACCGAAGGTGACCGCCTCGTGACCGGAGCGGTGGCGCCAGGCGCTGAGCCCGACCACGTAGGAGAAGGCGGCGAAGCCCGCCACCAGGGCCACGGCCACGAACGAGAAGCGGACCTCCCCCAGCGGGACGAGGCCCAGCATGGCGCCGGCCACCCAGATGAGCTGGAAGCGGGTCTCGAACCGGGCGAAGAGGCGGCCGCGGTTGGCGTCAGGGGCATCGCGCTGGACGATCGAGTCGAAGGCGAGCTTGCCCGAGGTGGCGGCGATGCCGACCACCCCGCCCAGGACCGCGGCGCCGGTGGCGCCGCCCATGGCGAGGGCCAGCACCGCGGTGCTGACGGTGAGCACCATGACCGAGATCAACATGCGCTCCTCGGGCCACACCTGGCGCAGGCGGGGCGCCGCCACCGACCCGAGCAGGGTGCCGCCGATGCTGACCGCAGCGATGACACCGAACGCGGCCAACTGGTCCTCCTCGCGGAAGTGGAAGGCGAAGTACACCGTCAGGTAGCCGACGATGCCACGCAGCAGACCCATGCCAGCGGCCGCGAGCAGCACACCCACACTGCGCAGCTCAGCCTTCTCGGCCGCGGTGGGAGCGGTGGGAGCGACGGCCACCCCAGGGATCCGCAGCGCCAGCCCGGCGGTGGCGGCGAAGGTGCACACCGCCATGGCCAGGGCGGGGGTGGGGCTGTCGAAGAGGGCGAACAGCAGGGCCGCGGGAGCAGCACCGACGAAGCTCATGATGCCCGACAGGAGCTGGAGCTTGGAGTTGGCCTCGACCAGCTCCTCGTCGCTCGCCACGACGGCCGGCACCAATGACGAGCGGGCGATCCCGTAGCCCTTCTGGAGGACGAGGATGGCGAAGGCCACCGGGTAGAGCAGCAGGGAGTCGGCCCGACCGAGGAGGGCGAAGCACAGCAGGGCCCGGGCGACGGCGGTGCCGATGACGATCCAGCGTCGGCCGCTCCGGGCCCGGTCCAGGGCCGGGCCGATGAGGGGGGCGACCACGGCGAAGGGCGCCATGGTGCACACCAGGTAGAGGAACGTCTGACCCCGGGCCTCGGACGTCGCGGCCCCGAAGAAGATGGTGCCGGCCAGGGCTGCGGCGACCATGGCGTCGCCCGCGGTGGACCCGGCGTGGGTGCGGGCCAGGCGCATGAACGGCGTCACGCCGAAGGAGGCGTTCACCCTCGTCCCCCGGCTCACCCGCCGCTCGGCACCCATCCTCTCCACTCGCCCATCGTACGGCGCGTCACGGCTCGTCCTCTGGCGGATCCCCTCGTCGTGGCGGTGTGGCCCGGACCGGCACGAGACGCGGACGTGATCCCTGCGGCGCGGGTGCCGCCCCCGAGCCGAGAAGCCCAGGATCGGAGGTGAGAGCAGTCGTCGGTGACATCTGTTTCGCGACTCGTTCGCGTTCCTGGGCAACGTCGCCGACGGGACCCAGTGTTTCGTAAACCGTTACGCATGACTCTGTGCGGTCAGCATGGCCACCCGACGACGGGCACCGACCTTCTCGACGAGTTGCTTCTCCGATGGCGGAGGTACTCGCGACGTCCACCCGACCAGGGAACCGCGCATGAGACGGGCGCGCCGCGGTGCTCTGTGCCTGTTGGAGATCGCGTTAGCAAAACGACATCTTCTCCCGGAGAGTGGTCAGAGCCGAGCGTCAACAGGGACCAAAGGATGAGCAGGCCCTTCTCGGGGTCGGACGGCTCTGGTACATGTTCCATTCAGAGAAGGACCAGAGAACCCAAGGAGACCTCATGCTGTTGACGAAGTTGCGCGATCTCAAACCCACGAAGGGGGCCATCGGGCTCGCGGCAGGGGCGGCAGCGCTCCTGGCCACCACCGCCTGCGTGCCTCCCGTCGGCCCGCCGACCGAAGGTGGAGGCAGTGGCCTGACCCGTGGCGCCGTGTTCGCCATGTCCAACGCCAGAGAGGGCAACACGGTCGTGGCGTACGAGCGCGGTCGCGACGGCACCCTCGATGAGGCGGGTCGCTTCCCGACCCACGGCACGGGGAGCGGGAGCTTCGAGGACACGGCCAACGGGCTGGTGTTGGGCACCTCACAGGGTGAGGCCGCTCCCAACAACTTGATCGAGCTGGCCGACGGTGGTCACCAGCTCCTCTTTGTGACCAATGCGGGCAGCAACAGCATCTCGGTCTTCCAGGTCAACCCGGACGGCCTCAAGCTGGTCGACGTCCAGGGATCCGGTGGCGAGAAGCCGGTGAGCGTGACCGTGAACAGGGGTGTCGTCTACGTGTTGAACAGCGGCGAGACCAACGATGACCTCTTCGATGCTGATGGCAATGTGATCGCCAACTGCACCACCGGCGACCGGCCCGAGATCAGCGGCTTCACCGTCTCTCCCGACGGCCAGCTCGACGAGATCCCCGGGTCCACGCGCCGCCTGAGCAACGAAGAAGTGTCCGGGTGCGCCCAGGTGTCCTTCGACCCGACCGGCAGCTTCCTGGTCGTGACCGAGCGGCTGTCCCAGCCGAACCTGCTGCGCCAGCAGACCAGCGACAACGAGCGCCTCGATGACGAGGGGGTCATCGACACCTTCCGGATCAACCGGAACGGTCGACCCACTCGGCGCCGGGTGATCGACGCGACCGGGCAGGGCCCGTTCGGGTTCACCTTCGCCAAGAACGGGAACCTGTTGACGACCGAGCAGTTCGACGGTTCCGACGGGCCCGGTCGGGGCGCGGCGACCAGCTACGTCACCAACCCGGACGGCTCGCTGTTGCGCTCTGCCCCGTCCATCCAGAACGGTGGCACCGACACGTGCTGGTTCGTGGCCACCGACGATCAGACCCTCGGGTTCACCACCAGCTTCTTCGGTGATGGCCGCATCTCCAGCTACGAGCTGGACGAGGTCGGCCTGGTCCGACTGGTGGATGCCGTGGCGACCGGTGAGACGTCGGCCGACGACGGTGTGGCCATGGGTGCGAGCGACATCTCGCTGAGCGGGGACAGCCAGTACCTCTACCAGCTCAACTCGATCAACGGGACCATCAACGCCTTCGTCAACAACGGCGATGGAACGCTGACCGCGATCGAGCAACAGACGCCGTTCCCCCAGCCGGACTTCGGACCGGACGGGGGCATGGGCGCTCCCATCGGACTGGCTGCCAACTGAGCAGCAGGCCCCCAGCCGGGGGGCGGGGGGGCGCCCCCCCAGCCCCCGCCGGCCGGGCCGGCGGGGTGCGGCGGCCGGGGGGCACCCGGGGGCCGGGGCAGCGGCCCCCCCCCCCCCGCCCCCGCGCGCCGCGGCGCGGCG
>JBBSMQ010000033.1:0-42414 GCA_038233075.1 Acidimicrobiales bacterium | reverse complement strand
TGACGACGCCAAGCGACTCAAGGAGCTCGAGGGCGAGAACGCCAGGTTGAAGAAGCTGCTGGCCGAGGCCGAGCTGGACAAGTCGATGCTCAAGGAGCTGGCGGAGGGAAACTTCTGACCCCGAGCCGTCGACGCAGCGCCGTGAGGATGCTGCAGGACCGGTTCGGGGTCTCCGAACGACGAGCGTGCAAGATCGTTGGCCAGCACCGCTCCACCCAGCGGCTCGAGCCGCCGACCCCGCCCGACGACGAGGCGAAGCTGCGGGGGTTCCTTCGCCGCTTCGCCAAGCGGCGCCCGAGATGGGGATGGCGCCGTGCGGCCAAGGAGCTGCGCCGATCGGGCTGGCAGGTCAACAACAAGCGTGTCCGACGTCTGTGGCGCGACGAAGGCCTCCAGGTGCCCACCAGGTCCAAGAAGAAGCGGCTCACCGGGATCGGCACCCACGTCGGGGCCATGTCGCTGATCGCTCCGAACGCCTTGTGGGCGCTCGACTTCCAGTTCGACCACACGATCGACCACCGGCAGGTGAAGATGCTGAACGTCATCGATGAGTTCACCCGCGAGTGCCTCGAGTCCCGCGTCGATCACTCCATCCCTGCCGATGACGTGGTCGCAGTCCTGGACCGGCTCGCCGTCGAGCGGGGCCGCCCGCCGGCGTTCCTGCGCTTCGACAACGGACCAGAGTTCGTCTCCATCGTCGTGGCCGAGTGGTGCGCGGCGAACGGGACCCAATCGGTGTTCATCGACCCAGGGTCGCCATGGCAGAACGCCTGGATCGAGTCCTTCAACGGCCGGCTCCGTGACGAGCTGCTCAACCTCTGGCAGTTCGACAGCCTCCTCGAAGCCCAAGTGCTCATCGGCGACTGGCGCATCGACTACAACGAGCACCGACCCCACTCAGCCCGCGGCGACCTCACCCCGACCGAGTTCGCCCAGACCTGGACCGCCAACAACAAGCACCAACCCCAAGCCGCATAGCCGCTGGACCATTCATCGGGGCCCTCTCACGGCTGCTACCTGGCACGATGGCCCGGTGACCTCGCCGCATGTTGACTACGAGCGAGCTGCCGGCAAGTACGCACAGCACCGGACGCCGACGGACGCGAGGCTGTCAATCTGGGCTGACGTGGTGACGCCGTTCGTCCAGGACGTAAGTGTTGCAGTCGACCTCGCCGCGGGGACAGGTGGCTTCTCTGCAGCGCTGCGCTCCTGGGGCGCCGGGCGAGTCGTCGCCGTCGAGCCCTCGCGCGCGATGCAGGCTCAGGCGGCTCCTGCCGCTGACGTGATTCGAGTGACGGGAAGAGCAGAGGCAATCCCCGTCCGAAGCCACACCGCTGGCCTCGTCTGGATCTCCACAGCCTTCCACCACTTCGCCGACCCGCAAGTCTCAGTTGACGAGTGTCGACGTGTCCTCCTTGACGACGGTCACGTCGCCATCCGTGGCCTTGTTCCTGGCCACACCGATTTCGCATGGCTGGAGTTGTTCCCCGGGTCACACAAGGCGCTGGCACGCTTCCCAGATCTCATGTCGACGAACGCGTTGTTCGCTACGACCGGCCTGACCTTGGTCCACGCAGCTCGCGTGGAGGAAGGGACCCAGACCTATGGTCAGCGGGCGGATCTTTCCGAGCGGATGCGCCACGCCGACAGCATCCTCACCGCAATGACTGACGCCGAGGTCGACGGCGGGATCGCCAACCTCCGCGCCCGCGCGGAGGAGATCGAGCATTTCGCCCTGAGCTTCCTCGTATACCAGGCTCACTGACACCGATCACACGTATAACGCAGGATCTGGCCCACAACCAGGGGGCCCGTCTCTCGCCCTCCAGGGGACTCGGTGGCGAGGCCGCAGGGGGGACGCCTCGTGTCATCGAGTCCGGTTCTGTCCCGCCTTGTGGCGGGTTGTGCCGACCCATCCCGGAATGTCCCGCGGGTTTTCCGCGGGGCGCCGCTTCCGGCGCACCCCTTCGCCCTCACCCGGCAACCCATCTGACCTGGGCTTCTGTGGTGGGCGTAACAGGACTCGAACCTGTGACCTCTGCCGTGTGAAGGCAGCGCTCTAGCCAGCTGAGCTATACGCCCGGGACCGGCGACGATAGCGCGAGGCCGTCTGACGGCCCCACCCCAGATGGGCCCTACGGGAGGCGGAGGGCGGCGAGCTGGGTGGACTGGGCCACGAGACGGTCGGCGCTGTCCCACACCTCACAGGTCTCGTCGGCCCGGTCTCCAGCGATGGTTCCCACACGGAACCGCACCCGGAGGGGGCCGGGGGCAGGCAGCGCCCGGATGTAGGCGGTGAGGCTGAGGGTCGGGACCCAGCCGGTCATGGCCACCTCGAAGGTCGCCGGGGGCAGGGCGTCGACCGCGAACAGCAGGCCCAGGGCGTCGAACGGGCGGTCGTCGGCGAAGCGGAGCCAGGCCCGCATCTCGCCCCCACCGCCCGGGGCGCCGATGACCCAGCCGAGGGTGGCGGGGTCGAACGCCGTGGCCACCACCCTGGCCATCGGCGGCTCGTCGGTGCCGGTGATGGGCGACCGGTGGGCGCGGGTCGCGACCCGGCAGGTCTCCTCGTCGGGCAGCTCCGGCGGGGCCACATCGCCCCACGCCAGGGGCCCGGCGTTGAGGGGGGCGAGGGTCATGAGAGCCTCGACGCGGGCCTGGTCCTCCTGCTCGAGGACGACGTGGAGCTGCGACGCGGTGCGCCCTCGACGCCGCAGCTCGGTCAGCACGGTCGCGGGGCCGGTGGCGGGGGGCGAGATGTAGGACGTGGTCGAGCCCACCACGTGGCGGTCGTCCTCGCCCAGCGCCGCCACCGCGGCCCGGCCCATCACCGCCAGCAGGTAGCCCCCGTTGGGGTGCCCGTTGACGATCGTGAACTCGTCGCGCAGCTCCGCGTCCCAGGTGCCGTCGGTCGCGCCCGGCGCCACTGCGGTGCACTCGTCGAAGAGGGTCGTCACACCGTCAACCTACGACGCTCGCGCCACGGGCCTGCACCTCGGCCCTCGCTCAGACCGACCCCAGGAACTGCAGTCCTCACGGACACCCAGCGACCGTCACGGGTGCCGTTCCACCGGACAGCTCGCGGCCCACGAAACTGCAGTCCTCACGGACACCCAGCGACCGTCAGGGGTGCCGTTTCGGCGAATCGTCGACCGGGGCCCTGGGGCCGCAGCGCGCTGAGGCTCGACGCTCAGGGGGAACGGTGAGGACCGCGCATGAGGGGTTCGGCGGTGGCGGGGGCTCGGAGGGGGGCGAGCAGGCCGACCGGGGTGCGGGCGGGGGCGATCGTGCGGTGCACGCCGTCGATGGTCGCGCCCAGGTGCCGACCCACGAGGCAGTCGAGGCCGTCGCGCGGTGAGGCCTCGATCACCACGATCGCCGGACGGAACAGCCCCCACAGCCGATCGGGCACCACCACCGGACCGTCAGCCCGGGCCAGCACCATGCGGTGGGGCACCACCATGGGCACACCGATGCCTCGGCCCCGGGCCTTGACCGACAGGTCGCGGTCCTCCCACAGCAGCTGGCGCACGTCGTCGCGCGCGAACCAGCGGAGCTCCCCCAGCTGGGCCGGGACCCCCCAGTTGGTCCGGAACCCCATGAGGGCCTCGGGCTTGTCCACCACCGCGGCCGCCACCGTCCACCCCGGGTGGGCGCCCAGTCGGGCGGGCACGAGCACCATGAGCTGGAGGAACGGGCCGACGGGCGAATCGGTGTAGCGCACGGCGACGACGGCTGTGGGTCCGGGTGCCGGAGCGATGCCCTCGGGCAGGGCGAGGGCCGGTCGCCTGCGGCTGACGCAGACGAGGGCCTCGCCTCGCAACGCCCAGGGAGCATGCGGCGGTGCCGTCACGAACGTCACGCTACCGCGGATCCGATGCTGCCCGGAGGGGTGCCCGCGCTAGTCGACGGGAGCGACCTCGTCCGGGCCGAGGAGGCCCTCCAGGTACGCCAGCATGCGGAGCACGGCGGCGTCGGCGTGGCTAGTGCCGACCACCTGCAGCCCGACCGGCACACCATCATCGGTCCGACCGATGGGCACGGTGCCACACGGCGAGCGGGTGAGGTTGAACGGGTAGGTGAAGCGGACCCAGTTGGGATCCTCGACGCCGTCGATGGTGCCGTTGCCCCACGGCTCGGGCACCCGCCCGGCCACCACCGGGCAGAGCAGGAACGAGGCGTCGCCCAACAGGGTGGTGAGGGTCTGGTTGAGCTGGTGGCAGGTGTCCTGGGCCACGATGACGTCGAGGGCCGACATCGTCTGGGCCAGCTCGGCACCGAAGCACACCGCGGGGTCGAGCTGGTCCCACTCCGGTGTCCCCACCAGGTCGGCCACCGTCCGCAGGTGCGAGGCCGAGGTGAGGGTGAGCCAGGCGCCCACTGGGTCCTCGGGGAACACCGACGGGACCTCGGACACCTCGCACCCGGATGCGTCCAGCCGGTCGATGGCGGCCTGGCACACCGCTGCCACCGCCGGGTCGACCGGGGCGTAGCCGAGCGTCGGCGACCAGGCCACCCGCAGCGGCGGATGGGGCTCTTCGAGCTGGGGCCGCCACGGCGACCGGGGTTGGGGCAGGCTTCGGAGGTCGGAGGGATCGGGGCCCACCACGGCGTCGAGGACGGTGGCGGCATCGGCGATCCGTCGGGTAAGGACGCCCTTGGCCGACAGGTCGGCCCAGGGGGGTGGAGTGGGCCCCCCGACCGGTACCCGTCCCAGCGAGGGCTTGAAGCCGGGGAGCCCGCAGATGGCAGCCGGGATCCGGATGGACCCGCCCCCATCGCTGGCGGTCGCGAGGGGCACCATGCCCGACGCGACCGCGGCGGCGCTGCCCCCTGATGACCCCCCGGCGGAGTGGTCGCGGTTCCAGGGGTTGACCGTGGCCGGCCCGAGGCCGTTGCTGGTGTCGGCCTTGCAGCCGAACTCGGGGGTGTTGGTCTTGCCCACCACCACGCACCCGGCCGCCTTGAGGCGCGAGACCAGGATGGAATCGGTCATCGCCGGTGCATCGTCGGCCGACAGCACCGACCCGTGGGTGGTGGTGAACCCGGCCGCGTCCTCGAGGTCCTTGACCCCGATGGGGACCCCCGCCAGGGGTCCGACGGCCTCGCCGGAGGCGATCCGCTCGTCGACGAGGGCGGCGTCGGCCAGGGCCCGCTCCCCGTCGACGGAGACGAAGGCGCGGAGGTCGCCGTCGAGGGCGGCGATGCGGCCGAGCGCGGCCTCGGCCAGCTCACGGGCGCCGACCTCGCAGGCTCGGACCCGGGCGGCCAGGTCCTCGACGGTGTGCTCTCGGAAGTCCATGGTCTGTCCTCGGCGACGGGGTGGGTGGCGCGACACCCTACGGGCGACCCGGAGGGGGCGCCGCCGCCCGACAGAAGCCGACCGCGCCCCGCTCGTCCGAGCCCTCGAGGAGCGGACCCGACAGCCCGCACTCCCCCACCACGATGCGAACAGACGACGTCAGTACCCCAGGTCGACGTGGACGGGGCCGAGCAGGTCGCGCCCGCCGGCCCAGCGCTCCACGTTGGACCGGATGCGGGCCGACAGCAGCGGCACCGCCATCTCCGGGGTGTTGCCCACGTGGGGCGTGATGGTGCAGCGGGGCTCGGACCAGAGCGGGTGGCCCTCCGGCAGGGGCTCAGGGTCGGTGACGTCGAGGCCGGCGGCACCGAGCGCATCGGCGGCGAAGGCGGCCACCAGGGCGTCGGTGTCGATGTGGCCGCCGCGGGCCACGTTCACGACGCAGGCATGGTCGGGCAGGAGGGCGAGCTCCTCGGCGCCGATGACCCCCCGCGTCTCGGGGGTCAGCGCCAGGGCAAGCACGACGCCGTCGGCGTCGGTGAGGGCGTCGTGAAGCGCGTCGGGGCCGACGACGCGCCGGGCACCCTCGACCGCCTCGGGGTGGCGGCGCACCACGGTGGCGTCGACCTCGAAGGGGCCGAGGAGCGCCAGCAGCTGGCGCGTGATGCCGCCGCCGCCGAGGACGGTGACCCGGGCGCGGAGGAGGTTGCGCCCGGCCGGCGGGGTCCAGCTCCCGGCCCGGGCGTAGGGACCGAGGTGCCGGAGCCCGGACAGGAGCAGGGCCAGGGCCAGCTCGGCCACGGGCTCGGCGTACACGCCCTTGCCGCAGGTCCAGGTGCGCTCGGTGTCGAGGACGTCGCGGTAGGGCTCGATCCCCGCGAAGGGGAGCTGGACCCACCGGATGGCGGGATGGTCGGCGAGCAGGGCGGCCAACCCCTCGGGATCGGTGGCCGAGGTCCACACCAGGGCCTCGGCCTCGTCGGGGTCGACCACCCGCCCGCCGCCCGCGACGACGGCGTCTCCCACCCACGACCCCTCACCTCGGGGCCGGACGCAGACCGGGGGCACCCCACTCACCGGCGCGCCACGCCGAGCTCGCTCCCGGCCGGACCACCTCTGTTCTGACCCGGCACGCGGCCACGGGTCGCCGGCGCCGGCGTCAGGACCGAGGCCGTGGGTCGGCACCGCCGTTCTGACGCAGGACGCGGCGACGGGCGGCCGACCGGGGCGTCTGCCGTGCCGGATGGCCGGTCCATCGGGGCAGCCGACCCGCTCAGTAGGGGCCGTCGCAGCAGGAGTCGCGCTGGCCGCATCGGGTGCAGCGGTAGTGGGCGTGCTCGGGCTGCATGGGACCGCCACAGTGGCCGCACTGGGTGGACAGGTCGCCGCGCCCGCCCACAGGGACGGGCGCGGGCTCGGACGGCTGGCGGTGAGGGCGGGGAGGCATGGAGCGGCCACGGTAGGGCCCCGGGCCCCGCTCCCGGGGGACGGCGGTGTTCCCCTGCTGCTCGCCTTCGTGGCCACCAGCGCCGATCCCAACAAGGTGGCGCTGGTCGTCGTCGGGCGTTCAGACACCCAAGGTCCAGATCGGGGGCAGTGGGGCGCCGATCTCAACCCGCCATGAGGGCGCCGGCCACCCGCTCCAGGGCCGCCACCCGGCTGCCCTTGACCAGGACGGAGTCACCCTCGCCCAGGGCCCCGAGCCGCTCGACCGCAGTGTCGACGTCGGCCACCGCGTCGGCGGGCTCGACCTGGTAGTCGGCCGCGCCCACGGAGATCACTCGGATGCCCCGCGCCGCGGCCTCGGCCGCGACCTCGGCATGAAGACGATCCCCGTCGGGGCCCAGCTCGGCCATGATGCCGAGCACGGCGACCTTCTGGCCCTCCCCGGGCAGGGCCGCGAGGGCATCCAGCGCCGCCCTGGTCGAGGTCGGGTTGGCGTTGTAGGCGTCGTTCACCACCACCGCGCCCGATGGGGTCCGCTCGATCTGCATCCGTAGACCCGACACGGTGGCGGTGCCCAGGGCGTCGACCACGGCGTCGAGCTCCACCCCCAGGGCCAGGCCGCACGCCGCGGCGGCGAGGGCGTTGGCGGCCTGGTGGGCGCCGTGCACGGCGAGGGTCACCGAGGCCGCGCCCCACGGTGTGGTCAGGCGCAGGCGGGGACGCAGCAGGGCGTCGAGGATGAGGTCCTCGGCCCGCACGTCGGCGGATGCGTCCATCCCGTAGGTGAGCACTCGGGCCGATGTCCGCTCGGCCATGGCCGCCACCCGTGCATCGTCGGCGTTGAGGACGGCCACGCCGTCGGCCGGTAGGGCCTCGACCAGCTCGCCCTTGGCCCGGGCCACGCCGTCGACCGTGCCAAACATCTCCAGGTGGACCGGGGCGACGGCGGTGACGACGGCGGCCGTGGGCCGGGCCACATCGCACAGCAGGGCCACGTGACCGATGCCGCGAGCGCCCATCTCCACCACCACCGCCTCGGTGTCCTCGGGCGCCCCGGCCAGGGTGAGGGGGACACCGATCTCGTTGTTGAACGAGGCGGCCGACGCCGCCGTGGTCCAGCGGGCGGCCAGCACCGCGGCCAGCAGGTCCTTGGTGGAGGTCTTGCCCACCGACCCAGTGATGCCGACCACCCGCTCGGGCAGACGACGCCGGGCCAGGCGGCCGACATCCAGCAGGGCGGCGCCGGTGTCGGCCACCTCCACGACGGGGACGCTGACCCCCGGGAGCGGGCGGGCGGCGAGGATCGCGGTCGCCCCGGCGTCGACCGCGGCAGGAGCGAAGTCGTGGCCGTCGCGCTCGGCGACGAGGGCGACGAACCCGGCTCCCAGGGACAGGGCGCGGGTGTCGACCCCCAGCCCCTCGACGGCGACGGTGGCGTCACCGATGACTGACCCCCCCGCGGCCGAGGCCAGGTCCTGGACCGAGATCCGCATCGCCCGGACCGTAGTGCCCGACCCCGAAGGTCCAGCTCATGTCGGCCAGCTCACATACGAGCACCCGAGGCCATGCGGTGCGCAGGCCGCCTACCACCCAGGACGAGGAGGTCGGCTTGCTCCTGACGCCGAGCGCGAGATGGCACCCCGGTCGAGCCACCTCTGCGAGCATCGAACCGGTGGGCCAGCCGTGACCCGGGCGGCCACGGAGCACGACGGGATCTCGGCGGCCGCCGGTCGCCGGTCGGGCGCCCGTGCGACGGTAGGGTCGGCGGCCATGTCGCACGAGCCTCGGACCCGGCTGGTGGTGCTCTTCGGTGGGGTGTCCGCCGAGCGCGACGTGTCGTGCATGTCCGCCGCCCACGTCCTGGCCGCCGTCGACCGCGAGCGCTTCGACGTGGTGCCCGTGGGCATCGACCCCGAGGGCCGATGGCTCCTCGCCGAGGAGGCCAAGGCCCTGCTCGACACGGGCCGGGCGGCGGAGATCGGCGCCACCGTGGCCATCGCCGGCACCGAGCTCGAACCCCTCCCGGCGGTCGCACCGACGACACCGGGCCAGCAGGTCGTCGTGCTGCCCCTCGTCCACGGCCCCCTCGGCGAGGACGGCACGGTGCAGGGGATGCTCGAGCTCGCCGGCGTGCCCTACGTCGGTTCTGGCGTGCTCGGTTCGGCCGTGTGCATGGACAAGGTCACGGCCAAGGCCCTGGCCGCCGCCGCCGGGCTCCCCCAGGTCCGCCACGTGGCCGCCCGCGACGTCGAGGTCGATGCCGACTTCTGCTCCCGGGCGGTGGCCACCCTGGGGCTGCCGCTCTTCGTCAAGCCGGCCAACATGGGGTCGTCGGTGGGGGTGACCCGGGTCGACCACCCCGACGCTCTGGACGCCGCAGTGGCCGACGCCCTGCGCTACGACGAGTGGGTCATCGTCGAGGCCGGGGTCACCGCTCGCGAGATCGAGGTGGGCGTGCTGGGCACCAGTGATCCGAGGGTCTCGGTGCCGGGCGAGATCGTCCCCACCCATGCCTTCTACGACTACGAGGACAAGTACGTCGACGGCGCCGCTCGCATGGTGATCCCGGCCGCGCTCCCCGACGGCGTGGCCGAGGCGGCGCGAGCGCTCGCCGTCGATGCGTTCCGGGCCCTGCGTTGCGACGGCTACGCCCGCGTCGACCTGTTCTACGAGGAGGGGGGGCGGGGCCTGCTCCTCAACGAGGTCAACACCATCCCCGGCTTCACGCCCTACTCGATGTTCCCGTCGCTGTGGGCGGCATCGGGGCTGGCCTACGGCGACCTGATCGCCGAGATGGTCCGTCTCGGCCTGGAACGCCACGCTCACCGAGCCGGGTTCGGCCGCCCCCAGCCGCCGCCCTGAGCGACCCCGGCCCACGCCCCCGTCAAGGCCCGCGGCGGACGGTCTAGGGTCCGATCCGGCGGCGGGACCACCCACCGCCCCGCCAAGTCAGGAGAGGGCCAGCCAGCCATGGAGGAGACCATCCCGTTCGGGGGGATCAACCACCTGGCCCTGGTGTGTCGCGACATGGCCCGCACCGTCGCCTTCTACAAGGGCACCCTGGGCATGCCCCTCGTGAAGACCGTCGAGCTGCCCGCCGGGCTGGGCCAGCACTTCTTCTTCGACTGCGGGGGTGGCGACCTCCTCGCCTTCTTCTGGTTCCCCGACGCCCCGGACCCCGTCCCCGGCGTCACCGGCCCCATGGCCCGTCCCGACACCGGGGAGATGGTCAGCGCGGTCGGGTCGATGAACCACGTGGCCTTCAAGGTGTCGCCCGAGCGCCTGGAGGAGACCCGGGCGCGGCTCGTCGCGGCGGGAGTGGAGTGCAGCGAGGTCCTCAACCACGACGACAGCGAGTGGGGGGTGGCCCGCGACGTCCACCCGGGGGTGTTCGTGCGCTCGGTGTACTTCTCGGATCCCGACGGCATCCTGCTGGAGCTGGCCGCCAGCACCCGCGCCTTCGGCCCCGACGACGTGGCCCACGCCCCGGTCACCGCGGTCGACCCGGCTCCACCGGTGCTCGACGCCGAGGCCACCGGCTGAGTCCGTGCCCCGTCTCGACCCGGTCCCCCGCCACGAGGACAACCCGCCCATCGTGCGGGTCATGTACGACCTCATGTTCGGCGAGGGACGCGATCCCGTCGCCGAGCCCGGCACCCACACCGAGACCAGTGGCGACTGGTGGACGACCTTCGCTGCCGCCCCCGCCGTCCTCCAGCACTGCGTCGACGGCTTCGCCCTCTACCAGTCCCCCGAACGCCGCATCGACCCCCTGCTGCGGGAGCTGGGCCAGACACGGGTCGGTTGGGCCCGGGGCAGCCAGTTCGTGTTCTCCCAGCACTGCAAGTCGTGCCGGGCCATGGGCATGGCCGAGGAGAAGATCACCGCCATCGCCCACTGGGGCGTGGCCGACTGCTTCGACGAGCTCGAGCGGGCGGTGCTGGCCTACACCGATGCCCTCGTCCTCGACGGTGGCCGGGTGGCCGACGAGGTGTTCGCGGTGCTGCGCCGGCACCTCGACGACGAGACCATCCTCGAGCTCACCTACATCACCGCCCTCTACGACATGCACGCGGTGATGAGCCGAGCCCTGCGCACCGAGCAGGACGACATCCCCGAGCGCATCACCGAGACCGGCCCCCGCGACACCTCCGCCCTCGACGCGCTGCGCGACCGGCGGGGTCGAGACGAGGTGTAGGCGACCGAGAGCGGGCGCGGCCTCGCCGCTGTCGCGGGCGGGGGTACGATCGCACCTGACGCTTCCCCGGCTGATCGCAGACCACGAGGACGCGCCGTGATCCTGACCCAGAAGCAACGCAGCTCGATCTACTCGGGCCTCGCCCCGGTGATCGGGGAGGAGAAGGCGGAGGCCGTGCTCTCCCAGTTCCCCAGCACCGCCGGCGAGGAGCCCGTCACCCGCGACGCACTGCGGGCCGAGCTGGCCGAGTTCCGTGAAGCAATGCGCACCGAGCTGCACGTGGAGCTCGGGCACATGCACGACCAGATGCGCCAGATGGCCATGTGGATGGTCGGGGCGACCATCGCCGGGCTGGTCGGCGGCATGGGCGTGGCCGCCGCCATCGGCTCAGCCCTGGGCTGACGGCCGACCCGCGTCAGGGCGCCAGCGCGGACAGCAGGTCGGCCCGGCGGCGGCGTAGCCAGGCCCGGTCCGGGGCCACGCCCATCTCCACCAGCAGCTCAGCCTCGACCGCGGTGGCGATCACCCGGGCGCCGGCCTCGAGCAGCCGGCGCCGGGCCCGCTCCCGCTCCGAGGCGCCGGCGCCCGAGCCGGCCAGGGCCGCAGCCGCGCCGTCGAGGCGGGGCCTGATGGCCACCGCCAGGTGGCCGGTGGCCGGCGGTCCGATCCGGCTGACCTCCCGCAGCAGCACCAGCAGATCGGGCCGGCGGGCCCCGAGGCGCAGCACCTCGTCGACGACGGCCACCCGCACCGGACGGCCCGACCGGGGTGAGGCCACCGCCTGGTCGAGGGCGTCGCCCAGCTCACCCATGGCGGCCTCGACCACGCCGGCCACGAGGGCATCCTTGGAGCGGAACCAGTAGAGGAGGGTCTGCTTGCGGACGCCGACGGCCGTGGCGACGTCGTCGAGCGAGGTGGCCTCCACGCCGCGACGGGCGAAGGCAGCCAGGGCCGCGGCCAGGATGCTCTCGCGGGTGTCGGAGCGGGCCACGGGCGGTTGTCTACCAGTTGGTAGAGAGAGATGGGCTACGGTCGCCGTCGATGGCCGCCGATCCCGCTGCGCCCCCCGCCGTCCCCGTGGCCGATGCGCTCGACGGGCGCCGACTGTTCGTCACCGGCGCCACCGGCTTCCTCGGCACCGCCCTGGTCGAGAGGCTGTTGCGGGCTGCGCCCGGGTGCCACCTGGTCCTGCTCGTGCGCCCCGGCCGCAAGCGGACCGTGGAGCAACGAGCCGAGCGGGAGATCTTCCGCAACGACTGCTTCGATCGGCTCCGCGATGAGCTCGGCGGCAAGGACGCGTTCGACCAGCTTGTGGCGGGTCGGGTCGAGATCGTGGCCGGCGACGTCGGCACCGACGGGCTCGGCCTCGACGAGGCCGGACGCCAGGCCCTGGCCTCGTGCGACACCGTCATCCACTCCGCGGCCACGGTGTCGTTCGACTCACCACTCGATCTGGCGGCCGAGGTCAACCTGCTCGGCCCCAGCCGCATCGCCCTCACCCTGGCCGACCTCGGCGTCACGCCCCACCTGGTGGCCGTGTCCACCTGCTACGTCGCCGGCAACCGCCGAGGCGCGGCCCCTGAGATCCGGGTCGACGACAGTCCGTTCTGGATCGACGTCGACCACCAGCGCGAGGTCGCCGCCGCCCGCCGGGTGCGGGCCGACGCCGAGGCAGCCAGCCGGTCGCCCGAGAACCTGGAGCGGTTCCGGGCCGAGGCGGTCGAGGAGCTGGGCGCGGCGGGCGGGCCCCTGCTGGCCGAGAAGACCGAGCAGCGGCGCACCGGCTGGGTCAAGGACGAGCTCGTCGAGGCCGGGCGAGCCCGGGCCGCGTCCCTCGGCTGGCCCGATGCCTACGCCATGACCAAAGCGCTGGGCGAGAAGGCGCTGGGCGAGAACCGGAGCGAGGTGCCCGTGTCCATCGTTCGCCCGGCCATCATCGAGTCGGCCTGGTCCGAGCCGGTGCCGGGTTGGATCCGCGGCTTCCGCATGGCCGAGCCGGTCATCATCTCCTACGCACGGGGCCTGCTGAGCCAGTTCCCCGGCGTGCCCGAGGGCGTCGTCGACGTCATCCCCGTCGACCTCGTGGTCGGAGCCATCTGCGCGGTGGCGGCCCGGGGTCCGGCCCACGCCGACGGCAGCCCCGACGTCACCCAGGTCGCCTCCGGATCCCGCAACCCGCTCGAGTTCCAGCGCATGGTCGACCTGATCAGCGCCTGGTTCACCGAGTACCCCCTGTACGACCGCGACGGCCAGCCCATCAGCGTCCCCGAGTTCCGGTTCCCGGGTCGGGGGCAGGTCGAGGCCGAGCTGCGCCGGGCGCAACGGTTGTTGGGTGCGACCGACAAGGTCCTCTCCGCCCTTCCCCTCCGGGGCCGACAGGCCGCCTGGGCCACCGACCTGGAGGAGAGGCGCGAGGTGGTCGATCGAGCCTCGACCTACGTCACGCTGTACGGCGCCTACACCGAGTGTGAGGCGATCTACGGCGTCGACAACCTCACGGCCCTCCACGAGGCCCTCGCGCCCGACGATCAGAGGGACTTCGGCTGCGATCCCCTCATCATCGACTGGGAGCACTACGTCCGGGAGATCCACCTGCCGTCGGTGGTCACCCACGCCCGGGTCCGCACCGACGGCCGGCGCGGCAGCAGCGAGGCCCGCAGCACCCGCCTCCGCCGGCAGGTCCTGTCCGAGACCCGTCAGATGGCGGCGTTCGACCTGGAGAACACCCTCATCGCGTCCAACGTGGTCACGTCCTTCGCCTGGCTGGCCACCCGACGCCTCGAGGCCGCCGACCGACGCCGGCTCACCGTCCGTCTGCTGGCCGAGGCGCCGGCCCTGCTCCGTCTCGACGCCCGCGACCGCAGCGACTTCCTCCGGCACTTCTACCGCCGCTACGAGGGCGCGCCGGCCGAGGAGCTGTTCGCCGACGCGGCCGAGATGCTCTCCGAGCTGATCCTCACCAAGTCCTTCCCGGCCGGCCTCCGTCGGGTGCGCGAGCACCGGGCCCTGGGGCATCGCACGGTGCTCATCACCGGTGCCCTCGACTTCGTGGTCGAGCCGCTGCGCCCCCTGTTCGACGACATCGTCTGCGCGCAGATGCGGATCGACCCCGATGGCACCTACACCGGGCAGCTGACCGAGGTCCCCCCGACCGGGGAGAGCCGGGCTCAGGCCCTCTTCGACTACGCCACCGCACACGGCATCGACCTGGCCGAGGGCGTGGCCTACGCCGACTCCACCAGCGACCTGCCCCTGCTCGAGGCGGTGGGGTTCCCCGTGGCGGTGAACCCCGAGACCCGCCTGGCTGCCCTGGCCCGCAAGCGGGGCTGGCTGGTCGAGATGTGGGACAAGGCCCCCGGCTACGCCCCGCCCCGACTCCCCCTGTCCCGCCCGCCCGGGCCTCGCCCCGAGCGCGCCCGGGTCCCCGGCTACCGACGCCCCGAGCGTCGGTCCCGCCGCTGGAAGGTCGGCCCGTGACCCCGTCCCAAGACCCGGCCCACGTCCGACGGTCCCTCCGAACCAGCGACCAGACACGATCCCAGGAGGGCCCAAACGGTCACCGCTTCGGCGGTGGACGGTCATCCCTTCGAACCAGAGACCAAACACGACCCCAGGAGGGCTCAAACCCTCACCGCTTCACGGAGGGGTGGGCCCGGTGAGCCGGGCGCTGGTGCTGTCACGCAAGCCGGCGAAGCTGGCCGCCGCCGCCGTCGCCGGGCGGCTGGCGCCGGGCCGGGGGGCCACCGTGGGCCCCCTGTCCCTCCGCGACGTCGACCCGCCCGAGCCACCCACGCCCGAGTGGGTGCGCCTGCGACCCCGTCTGGCCGGGATCTGTGGCAGCGACCTGGCCACCGTCGACGGGCGGGCCAGCCGCTACTTCGAGCCCATCACCAGCTTCCCCTTCACGCTCGGCCACGAGGTGGTGGGCGACCTCGACGACGGCGATCGCGCCGTGCTCGTACCGGTCCTGCACTGCGCGGTGCGGGGCATCGACCCGCCCTGTCCCTCGTGCGCCGCCGGACGCACCCACCACTGCGAGCGCATCGCCTTCGGCCACCTCGACCCGGCCCTGCAGAGCGGCTTCTGCCGCCAGACCGGAGGCGGCTGGTCGCTCGAGATGGTCGCCCACCCCGACCAGCTGGTGCCCGTCCCCGACGAGGTGACCGATGAGGCTGCGGTGCTGGTCGAGCCCACCGCCTGCGCCGTCCACGCCGCCCGCGCCGTCCGGTCGAGCGCGGCCGGGAGCGAGGGCACAGTGGCCCTCATCGGGGCGGGAACGCTCGGGCTCACCACCCTGGCCGCCCTGCGCCACCTCGACGGTGACACTGACCGGGAGGTGCTGGTCACGGCCAAGCACCCGGAGCAGCGACGCCTCGCCGCCGCGCTGGGAGCGACCCGGACCGTCACTCCCTCGGAGCTGGCCCGAGCCGTGCGCGCCACCACCGCATCCCTGGTGGTCGCCTCGGACGAGACCACCGCCTCGGCCGCAGGGGGCCAGCTCACCGGCGGCGTGGCCACCGTGGTCGACTGCGTCGGTTCCGAGGCGTCGCTAGCCCAGGCCCTCCGGGTCGTCGCCCCCGGAGGCGACGTGCTCGTCGTCGGCATGCCCGGCACCACCACGCTCGACCTCACCCCCCTCTGGCACCGGGAGACCTCGCTGCGGGGCTGCTACGCCTACACGCGCGACGACTTCACCACCGCGTTCGAGGTGGTGATCGCCGCCGACCTCGCCCGCCTTCTCAGCGCCACCTACCCGCTCTCGCGCCACCGCGAGGCCATCACCCACGCGGCCGAGGCCGGCGCCCGCGGTGCCGTCAAGATCGCCTTCGACCTCCGTGGCGAGAAGCACCGATGACCCCCACCCCCCCGAAACCGCAGTCAACACGGACGCCTCGCGTCTCTCAGGGGTGCCGTTTCGGATCATCTGACCCGGAGAGCTGCTGATGCCCCGTCCCGGACTCGTGCTGGACGTCGACCGCTCGACGCCCCCGATGCTCTTTCACCACGGCGAGTCGTTCCGCCTGGAGAAGCTGCCGGCGGGGCGCAGCCGAGTGGTGTACCCGGCCGAACCGCTCGACGCGCTGGACGACGTCGATGGCGCCATCGCCGACGCGCTCGACCACCCGCTCGACAGCGACCCCCTGAGCGCCCGGCTCTTCGCGGGGATGCGGCTGGTGATCGCCTTCGACGACGTGTCGCTGCCCCTGCCCAAGATGCGCCGCCCCGACATTCGCCAGCGGGTCATCGAGGCCGTGCTGGACCGTGCCGCCGCCGCCGGCGTCGATGACGTGCGCCTCATCGCCGCCCTCGCCCTCCATCGGCGCATGACCACCGACGAACTGCGCCACGCCGTCGGCGACCGCGTCTACGACGCCTTCGCGCCCGACGGGCGCATCTACAACCACGACGCCGAGGACCCCGACGGCCTTGCCTTCCTCGGCACCACGCCTCAGGGCGAGGAGGTCGAGATCAACAAGGCGGCGGCCGAGTCCGACCTCCTCGTCTACGTCAACATCAACCTCGTCTCCATGGACGGGGGCCACAAGAGCACCGCCACCGGCCTGGCCAGCTACCGCTCGATCCGCCACCACCACAACCCGGCCACCATGGAGCAGTCCCGGTCGTTCATGGACCGCCACTCCTCCGAGCTGCACCACTCCAACTGGCGCATGGGCAAGGTCATTCGCGACGCCGGCGTGAACGTCTTCCAGATCGAGACGACGCTCAACAACGACACCTTCGGCGAGAAGGGCCCCCTGTCGGTGCTCCAGAAGCGCGAGTGGGAGTGGTCGGCACGCGACCGCATGGCGTTCCTCGGCATGCAGGCCGGGCTCAAGCGCATGGGCCCGAACACCCGCCGTCGCGCCTTCCAGTCGTGGGAGGCGCCCTACGGCGTCACATCGGTCACCGCCGGGGCCGTCGACCCCGTCCACGAGCGCACCCTCGATCACTGCTTCGCCCAGCACCTCGTGGCCGTCGAGGGCCAGACCGACGTGCTCACCATGGGGCTGCCCTACATCTGCCCCTACAACGTCGACTCGATCATGAACCCGATCCTGGTCATGTGCCTGGGGCTCGGCTACTTCTTCAACATGTACCGCGGTCGGCCCCTCGTGCGCGAGGGCGGCGTGCTCATCATGAGCCACCCCACCCCGTGGGACTTCCACCCGGTCCACCACCCCAGCTACATCGACTTCTTCGAGGAGGTGCTGGCCGACACCACCGACCCGAAGCTGATCGCCGAGCGCTACGAGACCCGCTACGCCGAGGACGAGTGGTACCGGCACCTCTACCGCACCAGCAACGCCTACCACGGCGTCCACCCCTTCTACATGTGGTACTGGGGGGCCCACGCCCTGGCCCACCTGGGGTCGGTCATCATCGTCGGCGGCGACGTGAAGGCGGTGCGGCGCCTCGGCTTCCGCCCCGCCTCGACCCTCCAGGACGCATTGGAGATGGCCACCGACACCGTGGGACCGCAGCCCACGGTCACCCACCTGCACAACCCGCCCATCGTCATGGCCGAGGTCACATGACTCCCCGTCTCCTCCTCCTCCTTCTCCGTCTCGGTCTCCGTCTCCATGGCTGAGCGTCGGGTCGGACCCACGAGGATCGAGGTGGCGCTGCGCACCGCGCAGCGAGCGCGCCGACGTCTGCCCGGACCCGCCGCCGCGCTCCGCGCCACCGAGTTCCCCCTGCGAGCCCCCACCGTCCCCGCCGGGGTCGAGCCTGTCGCTGACGAGCCGACCCTCGGCGTCGCCTACGAGACCACCTGGGCCCGCTCCCCCCTGGCCCGGCTCGGCCGCATGGCCATCCAGGAGGGCGCCATCCGCCCGCTAGTGAGGGTGGCGGCCGACCCCGAGCGCCGGGGCTACGACCGCCTCACCGGCCTCGACGGCCCCGCCATCTTCGCGGCCAACCACCTGAGCCACATCGACGCCGGCCTGTTGCTGACCTCGCTGCCCGAGCCCTGGCGACGGCGCGCCTTCGCGGGTGCCGCGGCCGACTACTTCTTCGACACCCGGGTCAAGGCCACCCTGGCCGCCCTCGCCCTCAACGCCATCCCCATCGATCGCAGCAAGGTCGGCCGTCGCTCGGCGACCCTCGCCGCCCAGCTCATCGAGGACGGCTGGAGCATGGTCATCTTCCCCGAGGGTGGACGCAGTCCCGACGGCTGGGCCCAGCCCTTCCGCGCCGGCGCCGCCTTCCTGTCCGTCCGCACCGGCGTCCCGGTGGTGCCGGTCCACCTGGAGGGCACCGGCCGGATCCTTCCCAAGGGCACGTCCAAGCTGGTCCCCGGTCCCACCCGCGTCACCTTCGGTACGCCCCTGCGTCCGACGCCCGATGAGGACATGCGCACCCTGTCGGCCCGCATCGAGGCCGCCGTCGGATCGTTGGCCGACGAGGTCAGCGGCGACTGGTACACCGCCCGCCGCCGGGCCCACGCCGGGGTGAGCCCGTCACTGACGGGCCCCGAGGCCGGCTCATGGCGGCGAGCGTGGGCCCTGGGCGACCGACGGTCCCACCGTCGTCGACGACGCGCACCCTGGCCCCTCCGGAACGAGCGGGGACCCACGGCGGGCTAGCCGCCGGGGCGCCCGGAAGGGGCGGCGGGGTCGGAGTCCTCGCTCAGGCAACCACCGATGGCATCGGCGAAGTCCTCCGCCGAGCCGCGGTCGATGTCGTCGACGCTCTCGGCGCCGGTGATCTCCTCGATCTGATCGGTGTCGAGCTCCTCGCGCAGCGCCTCGGCCCCACATGTCGCCTCGTCGAGGGTGTACCCGTTGTCGAGCAGGGCCTGTTCGAGATCGTCGTCGCTGGTCGGTGCCTCGGTCGTGGTCGTGGCACCCTCGCTGGCCGAGGTGGTCGACGCGGCCCGGGCCGCAACGTCATCGGGCACCTCCACCCCACAGGCGGCGACGAGCCAGACCAGCCCCGCCACCAGGATCAGCATGCGTCCCCGGGTCATGGGTCCGAGTCTGACATGACCGGCCCGGCCCTCGACCGCCCACGAGGGGTGGGGCCACCCCCACCTCCGGTCCGGTCCCGCCGCGAGGTTGCCCGGCCATGACCCTCGACCTGACGCCCGATGAGCTGCTCACCACGACCCGCAGCGTCCGGAAGCGCCTCGACCTGGAACGGGCCCTCCCGCGCGACGTGGTCGAGCACTGCATCGAGCTGGCCCTCCAGGCGCCGTCGGGCTCGAACTCCCAGGCGTGGCACTGGGTGGTCGTCGCCGACCCGGGCCGGCGCCGGGCCCTGGCCGAGCTCTACGGGCGCCACTTCGACCCCTACGTCGGGGCCGCGGAGGACGCCGTCCCGGACCCGGCCTCAGACCCCCGGGCGGCCGCCGCGCCCCGGGTCAGCGCGTCGGCCCGCTACTTGCGCGACCACCTGCACGAGGTCCCCGTGCTGGTCATCCCGTGCCAGTGGGGCCGCGTGGAGGGAGCCGACAGCTTCGCCCAGGCCAGCTTCTGGGGCTCGATCCTCCCGGCCGCATGGAGCTTCATGCTCGCCCTGCGCAGCCGAGGTCTGGGCTCGGCGTGGACCACGCTGCACCTCCCGTCCGAGGCCGAGGCGGCCGAGGTGCTGGGCATCCCCTACGACAAGGTCACTCAGGCCGGCCTGTTCCCGGTGGCCTACACGGTCGGGACCTCGTTCAAGCCCGCCACCCGGGTCGACGCCAGCCGCCTCATCCACTGGGACACCTGGTAGGAGCGAGCCCCGGCGCGGGCCGACACGCGGGCGGTGGCAGGTCAAGGCGCGTCGGGCTCGACCAGACGGAGCCCGCTCGGCCCGATGGACACCTCGGGGTGGGGCAGGTCGACGGTGAAGGCGCTGCGGTGGCCGGGGAAGACGTGCTCGGCGACCAGCACCGGCCGGCCCTCGGCGTCAGCGGTGATCCGCTCGCACACCAGCACCGGTGACGAGGCGGGGATCTCCAGCAGCTCGGCGTCGCTCGCCGAGGCGGCGTGCGCCTCGATCGTCTGCACGGCCCCGCCGAAGCGGACCGGCAGCAGCTCGTGGAAGGAGTGGCGGGCGACCTGGGCGCGCGAGACCTCGGCACCGAGCTCCTCGGGACACCACACCGTCACCCGGGCGAAGGGCTCGTCGTCGGCCAGGTTGACCCGCACCACGCGCAGCACCTTGTCGACGGCGAGGACATCGCGCACCCGGGGGGGAGGGCGGATGAACCCGAACTCCAGGATGCGCCGCTCGGAGCGTCGACCGTCGTGCTCCAGCTGGGCCTCGATGGTGCCCAGCCGGGCGAGGTGCTGGCGGAAGGGGGCGCCGGCCACGAACCAGCCGAAGCCCTGCCGCGCGTCGACCAGGCCCTCGCCCCGCAGCTGGTCGAGTGCCTTGCGCACCGTCACCCGACTGGCCTCGTAGCGGATCGACAGCTCGGACTCGCTGGGGAGGATGCGCCGATCCCCGAACTCGCCGGCATCGATCCGGGTGCGCAGGTCGGTCGCGATCTCCCGGTAGCGGATGCGGCGTGCTGGGCGCTCGGCAGGGGTCGCCATCGCCCGACGGTAGGACCCGGTGGCTCGGGGGACAACGGCCATCCGACGCCCGCCGGAGGGTCCGGGTGAGAACCTGTGACACCGGACCAATCCTCGCGGGGGGCCGGCCCGAACCGATGATTGGGCGTCGATCACCTTCGGGACCACTGGATCGGTGTTTGGGGGGCCCGCGAGCGGGACCGATGGCTTCCCCGTCGGCCCCGCTCGCGGTTCTCGAACGCCACGACGACCAGGACGACACGACGACGACACCAGCACGATCAGGAGGCAACCGCGATGACAGCCCACGTGCTACGCATCTCGTCGTGTCACCCTCCACTGACGCAGCGCTTGCGCCCGATCAGCCCGCGCCGGAGCGCACGGGGCTGCGCCGTCTGATGTCGGCCCGCGCCCGCCGCCACCTGCGCCCCGTCCCCGCGGGGGAGCCGGGCAACGCCGATGCTCTGCTGGCCGCGGTCGCCCGGGGCCAGGCCGATGCCTTCGCCGAGCTCTACGACTTGGTCAGCCCCACGGTCGTGGGTGTG
The DNA here is from genome assembly GCA_038233075.1 of Acidimicrobiales bacterium. Classification (GTDB taxonomy): domain Bacteria; phylum Actinomycetota; class Acidimicrobiia; order Acidimicrobiales; family Iamiaceae; genus Iamia. Next base: position 21,420 of record JBBSMQ010000033.1, on the reverse strand, counting down.
GCCCGCAGGGTGGTGCGCGACCCCGACCAGGCCGAGGAGGTGGCCCAGGAGGTCATGCTCGAGGTCTGGCGGCTCGCTCCCACCTACGACGCCAGCAAGGGTTCGTGTCGCACCTGGATCGCCACCATCGCCCACCGACGCGCCGTGGACCGCGTCCGCAGCGAGCAGGCGGAGCGCGACCGGCGGGTGCGCGACGCCGAGCGCCACGGGGCCGGCGACCCTGACCCGGTGGCCGGGACCGTGGCCAACGAGGCCGAACGGGCCGAGGTGGTCGCCGCGCTCGACCAGCTCACCGACCTGCAGCGCCAGACCATCGAGCTCGCTTACTACGGCGGGTACACCTACGCCCAGGTGGCCGAGATCCTCGAGCTCCCGCTGGGCACCGTCAAGACGCGCATCCGTGACGGGATGATCCGACTCCGCGACACACTGGAGATGACCCAGTGACCACCGACCCGCACACGCTCGTCGGGCCCTACGTGCTCGACGCCCTCCCCATCGACGAACGCCAGGCCTTCGAGAGCCACCTCGACCTCTGCCCCGACTGCCGGGCCGAGGCCTCCGAGCTCCAGGCCGCCGCCGGCCACCTGGCCCGTGCCACCGCGGTGGCCCCCTCCTCCGACCTCCGCGATCGGGTGCTGGCCGAGGCGGCCCGCACTCGCCAGGTCCCCCCCGGCGGCCGGCGCCTCGAGGCCAGCGAGCCCCGGCGCAGCTGGCCCCTGGTCCTCGCCGCGGCAGCTGCCATCGCGGTGGTCGTGGCCATGGGGGCCCTCATCGTCCAGGCTGACCACCGGGCCGACCAGGCCGAGCAGGTCGCAGCCATCGTCGCGTCCTCCGATGCCCAGGAGATCGACATGACCGCCGGCGGCGCCGGCACCATGCGCCTGGTGGCCTCGGCCGACCGCGACGGCACCGTCCTGCTCTCCGACGACCTGGCCGAGCCCCCCTCCGGCAAGGCCTACGCCCTGTGGTTCCAGGTCGACGGCGAGATGCAGCCGGCAGGCGTCTTCACCCCCGACGCCGACGGTGAGGTCCGCCACACCGTCGACGATGTCCCTGTCGACCTGGTCGGGGTGACCATCGAGGACGCCACCGGCGCCGAGGAGCCAACGCTGCCCATCATCGCCTCCGGCACGATCTAGCTGTCCACCAACGCCATCTGGCACGGCACGGCACGGCACAGCACAGCACAGCAATGGTCGGCCGGGGCGCATGCCCGGCGCCGGCGCCGGTTCAGTTGGGCGGGTAGACGCCCATGTCCTTGGCCTTGTCGGTCTGCCAGAAGATGCCGGCGATCTCGTCGATGTGGTCGACGAGCTGCTGGCTCACGGCCGGGTCCATGGACTTCTTGGCCTCGCCGGCCTGGTGGGTGGCCTTCCAGAAGAGCTCGTGGAGCTGCGGGAACTCCTCGAAGTGAGGGGGGGCGAAGAAGTCGGCCCAGAGCACCATGAGGTGGTGCTTGCAGAGCTCGGCCCGCTCCTCCTTCAGGAAGATGCACCGGGTGCGGAAGGCCTCGTCGTCGGAGTCGGCGTACTTCTTGGCGATCTTGAGGCACGAGAGGGCCTCGATCTTGGCCTGGGCCGGGTCGTACACACCGCAGTAGAGGTCGCAGTGGGCGTGCGCCGGCGTGGCGCCGGAGAAGAGCTTGTCGAGCATGGGTGACTTCCTTGTCAGTGGCGTGCGATCCATCCGGTGGTCGAACCTACACTCTGATCACGTGGGCTCCACTCGGCGCAAGAGCTGCCGGATCTCCCCGCTGCGCCGCTTCGTGGTCGCCGATCGGTCGATGGAGCCCACCCTGGTCGACGGCCAGGGCCTCGTGGCCCTGACCTGCGGTCGGGCCCGCCCGGGTCAGCTCCGAGTCCTGTGCCACCCCTGGCACCCCGGACGCTGGCTGGTGAAGCGGGTGACCGAGGTCCGCGGCGACGGCACCATGATCGTGGCCTCCGACAACGCCGAGGCCACCAGGGCCGACTCGCGTGAGTTCGGGGCCGTCCCGGTGGCGGGGTCCTACCGGGTCCTGCTCCGGGCCCCGGCCCCCCGGACCGGCGCCCATCGACGGGGGGGTCGCTCCGGGGGCTGAGCGCCGTCAGTCCGACCCGGGTCGCCGGTCGGCACCGCCACCCTCGGCGGCCCCGGGGGGCAGGGTCCGGGCCAGCTCCGCGGCCGTGGGCTCGTGGGCTCGGCGCGCCGTGGCCGGGAGCAGATCGGTGATGGCCGCCATGATCCGGCGGGTGTCGGCGTCGACGCTGCGGTACTTGAGCTCGACCGGGGGACCCACCCGCACCCGCACCGTGGGCGGGTCGCCCACCGCGAGCACGTCGGGGAAGCGGGCGTTGCGGGGCCAGACGCGCTCGGTGCCCCAGAGCCCGATGGGGATCACCGGGACCCGCGCCATGGTCGCCAGCTTGGCCGCACCCCAGCGTCCCTTCAGCTCCGGGTCGAAGAAGGCCCGGCCCCGGGGGATGGTGCCCTGGGGCATGATCGCCACCAGCTCGCCTGCGGCCAGGGCGTCGGCTGCCGCCTGCAGCGGCTCGTCGGAGCCGGTGCCCCGGTCGACCCGGATGCCGCCCATGGCCGCGACCAGAGACCCGACCACGGGTGCGTCGAAGACCTCCTTCTTGCCGAGGAAGCGCAGGGGTCGCCCCACCCGGGCGATGGTGAAGCCGATGGTCATGGGGTCGAAGTAGCTGCGGTGGTTGCCGACGAGGATGGCCGGCCCATCGGTGGGGATGTTCTCGGTGCCCGCCACGTCGAAGCGGACGTAGGGGAACATCTGGGGCAGGGCCAGCGCCTGGAGCACCTGCTGGGGCTCGACGCCGGCCACCTTGGGCACCCCGCCGGGCACGTCGAAGTGCTGGCTCGGCCAGCGCCGCAGGGCCGCCACCACCCGCAGGCGGGGGTCGGGGTTGACCGCCACGGGGTGGGCCACGGCCGAGAGCAGGGGCACGTCGTAGACGCTGTCGGAGTAGGCCCAGCTGGTCTCGACGTCCACGTCGTTCTGCTCGGCCCAGTCCCGGACGGCGGCCAGCTTGCCCGGGCCCCACACGAAGTGGCCGTCGACGGTGCCGTCGTAGGCGCCGTCGCGCTCCCCGTACCGGGTGGCGATGACGTCGTCGAAGCCGAGGGCCTGGGCCAGGGGGTGGACCAGGTCGAACGGCGACGTGGTGGCCATGACCACCGGGCGGCCCTCGGCCTGGTGGTGCTCGATCAGCACCCGGGCGAAGGGCAGCACATCGTCTGCCAGGCGCTCGGCCACCGCCTCGCCGGCCTCCTTGACCACCGCCCGGTCCCAGCCCGAGGCCACGCGCGCCATCTGGCGGGTGAGGATCATCGACGGGATGGTCTCGCCCACCACGTCGAAGAACTTGTAGACCAGGCCCTCCCCGGGGATGGATCGATCGGGTACCACGCCCGCGGCTCGCAGCGCCTCGGTGATCACGGGGCCGCTGGCCCCCCGCAGGAGGGTGCGGTCGAGGTCGAAGAACGCAGCAGGACGACGGGAGGACACGGGCCGAGCGTAGTGACGGCGCGCCACGCCGGCCCGGGCCGGGGTCCTCGACTCCTGCCAGACTCCGACGGTGGACCTCCGCCAGCTCGCGTCGCTGGCCGCCGTGGCCGACCACAGCTCGTTCTCCGCCGCGGCCCGGGCCCTGCACACCGTGCAGTCCAACGTGTCGAGCCACGTGGCCAACCTGGAGCGGGAGCTGGGGGTGGCCCTGGTCGACCGGGGCACGGGGAGCCTCACCGACGAGGGCCGTCTCGTGGTCGACCGGGCCCGCCGCATCCAGGGCGAGCTCGAGGCCGTGGTCGCCGACCTCGCTGCCCACACCGGGCGCATCAGCGGCACCGTGCGCCTGGGGATGATCGGCACCGTCGGGGCGTGGGTGCTGCCGCTGCTCATCCCGGCCACGGCCCGCACCCATCCCGGGGTGCACCTCGTGATCGTGGATGCGACCACCACCTCGCTCAGCCCCCAGGTGGTGGCGGGCACGCTCGATGCGGCCGTCGTCAACCTCCCCGTGACGGCCCCGGATCTGGTGGCCCTCCCCCTCTTCGAGGAGGACCGCGTCGTCCTGGCGCCGCCGGGGCACCCGCTGGCCGAGCGGACCCAAGGTCGCATCCGCCTGGCTGACCTGGCCCAGTACCCCCTCCTCCTCGAACCCCCGGGCACCGCGTTCCGCGACGATCTCGATGCGGCGGCGTCGCGCGCCGGTGTGGAGCTGGTGGCCCTGGCCGAGGTGGACGGCATGCGAGCCCTGGCGGCCCTTGCCCAGGAGGGCTTCGGTGCTGCCGTGCTGCCTGCCACCGCCGCACCCATGCAGCCGCGGGAGGGCTGGCGTCGCATCGAGATCACGGGGCTGGGCCCGCGCACCGTGGGCCTGGTCACGAGCCGCCGGACCCACCCCAGCGCGCCGGCGCGCGCCGTGACCGACGGCGTGCGGGCCCTGCTCGCGGCCGAGGCACCCGGCCGGCCCGGGTTGCGCGTGCTCGACGTCGATGCCCGCCGGCCATCCTCCGCGGGTGATGCGGAGTCAGACGGCGGGTGAACCCGGGGAGTCGGCGGCCGGGGCGGGACACGACGAGGCGACCCGCGCCCTAGATTGGGCGCTCACCAGACGAAGCGAGGACAAGCGTGGCTGAGAGCGTGACGATCACCGACAACCGCACCGGGGAGTCGATCGAGATCCCCATCGTGGACGGCGGCGTCGACTCGTCGCAGTGGAAGAAGCTCCTCGGCGACACCTGGTTCTACGACCCCGCCTACACGCAGACCGCGGCCACCTCGTCGTCCATCACCGAGATCGACGGTGCCAACGGCATCCTCCGCTACCGCGGCTACCCCATCGAGGACCTGGCGGAGAAGTCCTCCTACCTCGAGGTCGCGTACCTCCTCATCTTCGGCGAGCTCCCGACCGAGGCGCAGTTCGGCGAGTGGGTCCACGACATCACCTACCACACGTTCATCCACGAGAACGTGCGCAAGCGCTTCCTCGAGGGGTTCCACCACGACGCCCACCCCATGGGGATGCTGGTGTCGGCCATCGCCGCGCTGTCGACCTTCTACCCGACGGCCAAGGAGATCGGCGACGAGGACAACCGCTACCGCCAGACGGTCCGCCTCATCGCCAAGATGCCCACCCAGGCCGCCGCCTGCCACCGCTTCAGCGTGGGCCAGCCGTTCATCTACCCGGACAACTCCCTCGGCTTCACCGCCAACTTCCTGTCGATGATGTGGAAGATCGCCGAGCCCCGCTACGACGCCAACTACGCCCTGGCCCACGCCCTCGACACCCTCTTCATCCTCCACGCCGACCACGAGCTCAACTGCGGCACCGCCACCATGCGGATGATCGGCTCGGCCAACTCCGACCCCTACTCCGCCGCCGCCGGTGCCGCCGCCGCGCTCTACGGACCCCGCCACGGCGGCGCCAACGAGGCGGTGATCCGGATGCTGAACCAGATCGGCCACATCGACAACGTGGCGGGCTTCGTCGAGGACGTGAAGGCGGGCAAGGGCAAGCTGCAGGGCTTCGGCCACCGCGTGTACAAGAACTACGACCCCCGGGCCCGCATCATCAAGACGACCGCGGACGAGGTCTTCGCCGTCACCGGGAAGAACCCGCTGCTCGACATCGCCCTCAAGCTCGAGGAGACGGCCCTGGAGGACGACTACTTCAAGAGCCGCAAGCTCTACCCGAACGTCGACTTCTACTCCGGCCTCATCTACCAGGCCATGGATTTCCCGACCGAGATGTTCACGGTCCTCTTCGCCATCCCCCGCATGGCGGGCTGGCTGGCGCACTGGAAGGAGCTCAGGGAGCAGGACCAGAGGATCGCCCGGCCCCGTCAGCTCTACGTGGGCGCCGGCGAGCGGCCGTACGTCGAGATCGGCGACCGCTGACCGCACCCCTCGGCTCTCCCTGGTCGCCCCCCGCCGGGTGGGCACGGCCCACCCCCGTCGCTCTGGCCCCTTCGCTCGGGCGCCGCATCGCGGCCCGCGCCATCGACCTCGCCCTTAGCCTGCTCATCCTCTGGATCATCAGCCGGTTCGTGCCCGGGAGTCGCATCCTCGGCCGCCTCGCCCTCGGCTTCGGGGCCCTCACCGCCTACGAGGCGCTCTTCGTCCTCCAGCTCCGGGCCACCCCGGGCAAGCTGGCCACCGGCATCCGGGTGGCCGAGCTCGATCGCGCGGTCATCGACCAGGTGACGGCCTGGATCCGCGGCGCCGCCACCACCGTCGGGACCCTCGCCATCGTGGTCACCCCGGCGGCCCTGGCGGTGATGGCCGACTCGACCGCGGGACTCGTCCTCGGCGGTGTGATCGTCATGGTGGCGGGCGGGTTCTTCCTCTCCGTCGCCACCGCACCGCTCCGGCGGGGAATGGCGGACCGCATCGCCAACACCATCGTCGTGCCCTTCGAGGCCCCGGACATCGTCACGTCCGCCTCGGTGACCTCTGAGGCCGAGACGGCCCGGCCCCGACCTCGCACGCCGTGGGGCCCGGTGGGCACCAACTCAACTCGTCGCCGGGCCCGCGCCGCGCGCCTCGACGACTCGCCGGTCCTGGTGGTGCTGCTGGTCGCCACCCTCATGGCCTGGACCGTCGACCAGGCCGGCCTCGCCGTCGCCCTCGCCGTGGTCTGGGTGGCCGCCCTCGTGGTCGATGAGACCTGGCGCATCGCCCGCGACGGCGGCACCGTCGGCCACCGCCGCGAGGGACTGGCCGTGGTGGACGAGTCCACCGGCGAGGCACCCGCCACCGGACGAGCCGCGGCCCGGGCGGTGGTCCTGGCCGTGTTCTGGCTGTTCCCCCCGTTGCTACCGGTGCTGTGGGTGTGGATGCAGCTCACCCGCTCGGGCCGGGGCCCGCACGACCTGGTCGCCGGCACCGTCGTGGTGGCCCCCGGCGAAGGGGGTGACTGATGGCCGTCCCTCTGCGCGACGACAGCCCCCGCCGCCAGATCCCCTGGGTGGTGCTGGCCCTGATCGCCGTCAACGTGGCCGTGTTCCTGTTCCTGCAACCGGCCAGCCTCCAGCAGGGGCGAGCCGACACCGCCTCGCTGACCCGGGAGCAGGGACGCGAGCTCAGTGAGCACTTCTCGTCCTGGGGCGCGGTGCCGTGCGAGGTGCGGGCCCTCGAGGCCCGGGCCGATGGCGCCCGGTGCACGAGCGATGCCGATCGGCCCATCATCGACGGCAAGCCGGTGCTGGCCAGCCTGCTCACCGCCATGTTCCTGCACGGCAGCCTGGCCCACCTGGCGGTGAACATGCTGTTCCTGTGGGTGTTCGGCGGCGCCCTCGAGGACCGCTTCGGCCCCGGCCCCTTCCTCGCCCTCTACCTGATCGGCGGGGTCGCCGGCACCCTGACCTACGTCGCGGTGCAGAGCGGCTCGGCCGCGCCCCTGGTGGGGGCATCGGGGGCCGTCGCCGCCGCCATGGGGGCGTACCTCCTCATCGGTCCCCGTCGCCGGATCCTCTCGTTCATCGCGCCCCTGCCGCTGGTGGTGCTGGCCCTGCCGGCCTGGGCCCTGCTCGGGCCCTTCCTCATCAGCCAGCTCGTCACCCCCGAGGACACCGCCGTCGCCTGGCAGGCCCACGTCGGCGGCATGGTCGCCGGGTTCCTGATCGCCGCCGTGCTCCGGCTCTTCATCGCCGAGCCCGGCCAGCCCCGCCGACGCCGCCGATCCGAGGCCCTCGACGCCGTCGACCCCTCGACCTGGACCGTCGGCACCAGCCCCCCGATCCAAGAGCCCTCCCGCACCAGCTGACGGCGATGGCGGCGCGCCGGAGGCCCTCCGGGTCCAGCCCTGGCCGAACGTCGCGGTAGAAGCCGACCTCGGTCCGGGCCAGCGCCGCCAGTGTGCCGACCTTTGGACGGAAGGGCGCCACGTGTGGCCAGGTCCGTCCAGGGTTGGGCTCCCACCGGCCATCCGGGTATTCGGCGCCGCCTGCCGGCGCTCACCTGGGCGCGCCGCTCATCGGCGCCGGAGCGCCGTTCGGGTCAGACGGCCACGTCGACGAGGATCTTGCCCACGTTGGCGTTCGCCTCCATGTGACGGTGGGCGTCGGCAATGTGATCGATGTCGTAGCGGCAGTCGACCACCGGGTGCAGGGCGCCGAAGGCGAACAGCGGCAGGACCTGCCGGCCGAAGCGCTGGGTCACCGCGATCTTCTCCTCGATGGGCCGACCCCGGAGCACGGTGCCGACCAGGCGGGCCCGCTTGGGCAGCATGGTGCCCAGGTCGACCTCGGTCCGGCCGCCCGCCATCACCCCCACCTGCACGATCGTGCCGCCGGTGCGCAGCGCCTTGAGGTTGCGAGCCAGGTAGTCGCCGCCGACCACGTCGAGCACGACGTCGACGCCCTCTCCCCCCGTGGCCTCCCACGCCGCCTCCACGAAGTCCTGGTTGGTGTAGTCGACCACCACGTCGGCGCCGAAACCCCGACACGCCTCCACCTTGGTGGTCGAAGCGGTGGTGACGACGCGGGCGCCCAGCGCCTTGGTCAGCTGGATGGCGGCCGAGCCCACGCCGGAGGCGCCGGCGTGGACGAGGGCGGTGGCGCCGCTGGTGAGCCCACCCTGACCCACGAGCGCGTCCCAGGCGGTGATCCAGACCTCCGGGATGGCGGCGGCGTCGGCCAGCCCGACCTCGGGCGGTACGGCCAGCAGCTGGCGCTCGTGGACGGTGACGCGCTCGGCGTAGGCGCCCCCGCTGACGATGCCCATGACCTCGTCGCCCACCATCCACTCGGACGAGCGGGGACCGACGGCGGCCACGGTGCCGGCCAGCTCCATGCCGGGGATCTCGTGTTCCTTGGGCGGACCGGGCTCGGGGTAGAAGCCCTTGCGCTGAAGGAGATCGGCTCGGTTCAGCGCCGTGGCCCGCACCGCGACCAGCACCTCCTCGGGCCCGGGGTCCGGCGTCGGGACATCGGTGAGGGTGAGGACGTCGGGGTCTCCGTGCTCGGTGAGGACGACAGCGCGCATGGGTCCGACACTAGGAGCGTGTTAGGCCAGGCGGCGGACGGGGGGCTCGGTGTCCCACGGGGCGAGGACCACCCGCACATCGGTGACCGACGCCTGCGCGTCGGAGACGATCACCGGGGCCAGGCGCAGCCGGGCCACCTCGGGGACGGCGTCGGCCAGGGCCGACACCCGCAGCAGGAGGTCGACGAGGGCCTCGCGGCCGGCGTCGGCCACCCGGGACAGCTCCTCGCCCACGGACCCACCCTCCACCAGGGCAACGGCATCGGCGTCGGTGAGCGGCAGGATGCGACGCACCGGTTCGGGCCCGAGCGACGGACCGAAGCCCACCATCGAGCCCAGCAACGGATCCTGCACCAGGTCGATGAGCACGTCGACGCCGTCGGACGCCATGTCCTGGATCAGCGCCGTGTCCATGGCCGGCCCGTGGTGGTCGACCATGCGCTCGTAGGAGCCGCGCAGCTCGTCGGCTCCGAAGATGTCGACCGCGACCCCTCCGTGCTCCGTGCGACTGGGGCGGTCGACCCCAGCCGCCTTCAGGACCACCGGCCACCCGATCGTCTCGGCCGCCGCGACCGCCTCGTCGACCGAGGCCACCGTCACCTGGGAAACGGGGTGGATGCCGGCCGCGGCCAGCAGGGCCAGGGCCGGATCGAGGGGGAGGGGGCGGGGGCCATCCCGATCGGAGCCGCGACCATCCTCCCGGGACAGGCCGGACACCGACTCGGGTACCCCGGCGCCATCGACGTCCCTTGCGTCGGGGGTCCGCCGAGCGTCGCCCTGGGCGTCGGCGTCGGTCCGGGCCAACCAGGCGGCCGCCTGGGCTCGGGCCTCATCGGCGTCGAGGTCGTCGACGGTCGGCACCACCCCCGTCTGACGTGCCCGCCACTCCTGGTAGCGCGCCACGCGGCCCAGGGCCAGGGCGGCGGCCTCCGGGAAGACGAAGACAGGGACGGTGCCAGCCTGATCGGCCCCGGGCACCACCGAGCCGAGGAAGGAGGCCAGGACCGGCTTCGGGCTGTCGGTCCCGACGGCGCCGACGGCTCGGGCCACCGATTCGACCTCGCCGTCGAGGGAGGGAGCATGGAGGACGAGGAGGGCGTCGACACCGGGATCGGCCAGCAGGGCCTCGGCCGCGACGGTGAGCTGGCGGGGTCCGGCCTCGGAGGTCAGCTCCAGGGGGTTCCCGAGGCGTGCGCCGTCGAGCACCTGAGGCCGAAGGGCGGCCTCGGTGTCGGGGCTGAGGGTCGCCAGCTCGAGCCCGGCGGCGAGGCAGGCATCGGAGGCGAGGACGGCCGGGCCCCAGAAGTTCGACAGCACCGCCACCCGTCGACCGGCCGGGAGGGGCTGGTCGGCCAGGAGGCGGGTCACGTCGAAGAGCTGCTCCAGGGTGTCGACGCGGATCACCCCGGTCTGGGCCAGGAGAGCGTCGGATACCCGCTCGCTGCGCTCGCCGGCGGTGCTGCCGGCGCGCGTGGGGCCGGCGAAGCCGTCGCCCCGGCCGTCCACGCCCCGGTCGGGGTGGCGCGAGGCCAGCGCGCTGCCCGCCTTGACCGCCACGACGGGCTTGCGACACCCGACGCGCCGCGCGATGCGGGCGAAGTTGCGGGGGTTGCCGAAGCTCTCCAGGTAGAGGACGACGACGTCGGTGGCGTCGTCGTCCTCCCAGTACTGGAGCAGGTCGTTGCCCGAGACATCGGCCTTGTTGCCGGTGGCCACGAACGAGGACACGCCGACGCCCAGCTGGTCGAGCCGTCGCAACACGGCGGCGCCGATGGTGCCCGACTGCGACGACACCGCCACCCGGCCCCGGCGGGGAGCGACACGGGCGAAGGTGGCGGCCAGCCGCACATCGGGGGCGGTGTTGATCACACCCATGGTGTTGGGGCCGATGAGCCGGATGCCGAGGCGTCGGGCCTGCTCGACGAGAGCCGCCTCCCGTTTGGCTCCCTCGGCCCCCGCCTCAGCGAAGCCGGCGGAGATCACGATGAGGCCCTGCACCCGCTTGCGGCCGCACTGCTCCACCACGTCGGGCACCTGGTCGGCGGGCACCACCACCACGGCCAGGTCGATTTCGTCGGGGACGTCGAGGATGGTCGGGTGGGCGCGGACGCTCGCCACCACGTCGGCCTCGGGGTTGACGGGGTAGAGCGCACCGTCGAGCTCGCCTGCGAGCAGCCGCCGGAACACGGCCTGGCCCAGGCTGTCGGGCCGCCGGGAGGCGCCGATGACCGCCACCGAACGGGGGGCGAGGATGCGAGCGACCGAGCGGGCCTCGGCTCGGCGGGCCCGCTCGGCCATCGCCTCCATCGCCTCCTCGGTGGGCTCGATGGGGAACTCGACCTCGATGACCCCGTCGCTGAAGCGGCTGGTGACCTCGAAGCCGACCTGGCGGAACACCCCCAGCATCCGCCGGTTGCTGGGCAGCACCTGGGCCGTGAAACCGGTGATGCCCGCCTCGCGCGCCGACGCGGCCAGGTACTCCAGCAGGACGGTGGCCATGCCCCGACCGGCGTGACGGTCGTCGGTGAAGAAGGCGACCTCGGCCTCGGACCGGGCCGGGTGCCGGTCGTAGCGGGCCACGCCCACCAGCTCCTCGTTGATGAGCCCCACGAACGCCATGCGGTCGACCCCGTCGACCCCGGTGAAGCGGGCGATGTCGGCGGTGCTGAGACGCGGTCGGGGACTGAAGTACCGGAAGTAGATGCTCTCGGGGGACTGGCGCTCGTGGAAGCGGCCCAGGCGCTCCCCGTCGTCGGGGCGGATGGGCCGGACATGCATGGTCCCGCCGTCGGCCAGCACCACGTCGGCGTCCCAGGGTCCAGGTTCGGGCTCCCCCGGGTCCGGTTCGGGCGCGGGAAGAGGCGCGTCGTCGACCACCCGCGCAGGGTACCCACCGTCGAGCTTTGGACGCCTGAACGCCCCATGGGACATCACCCGTCCACAGTCTCGGGGGTCTGCTAGGAACGGCGCTCGTGCGCCGCCGCCCCCTCGAGGGAGAGCTCGACCTCACCGCGGTGTGGCGCGACCTCGACCTGCCCACCTCCTTCCCGCCGGAGGTGGAGGCCGCCGCGACCAGCGCGAGCGACTCGGCCGGTGCCCGTCGCGACGCCTCCGACATCGCCCTCGTCACCGTCGACCCGCCCGGTTCGATGGATCTCGACCAGGCCCTCCACCTGGCCGATCGGCCCGACGGAGGCTGGCGGGTCAACTACGCCATCGCCGACGTGGCGGCGCTGGCGGCGCCGGGCGGTCCGGTCGACATCGAGGCCCGGGCCCGGGGCGAGACGCTGTACCTGCCCGATGGCCGGGTGCCGCTGCATCCGCCGGCGCTGGGCGAGGGGGCGGCCAGCCTGCTGCCCGGCGAGGTGCGTCCCGCGGTGCTCTGGACCATCGAGGTCGAGGCCGACGGCACCACGGGCGCGGCTGCGGTCGAACGGGTCACCGTGCGCTCTCGCTCGCGCCACGACTACCGGGGCCTCCAGGCGGCCCTCGACGACGGCTCGGCCCCGGAGGGCACCCTCGCCCTCCCCCACCTGGGCGCCGCCCGCCAGGCCCGGGCCCGGGAACGAGGCGCCATCGAGCTCGGCCTGCCGTCGCAGGAGGTGGTGCAGCGTCCCGACGGCACCTGGACCATCGAGCACCGGGCCCCGCTGCCGGTCGAGGACTGGAACGCCGAGGTGTCACTGCTGACCGGCATGGCCGCGGCGTCGCTGATGCTCGACGCCGGTGTCGGGCTGCTGCGGACCCTGCCCGAACCCCAGGATCGGACGGTGGCTGCTCTCCGCCGGGCGGCTCCGGCCCTGGGGGTGGACTGGCCCGAGGGCGTTGGTCCGGGAGCGCTGCTGGCCGGGCTCGACAGCCGCGATCCCCGTCATGCCGCCTTCTTGGACCTGGCGGCGTCACTGCTGCGAGGCGCCGGCTACACACCGTTCGACGGAACCCGCCCCGGCGCCGTCGGCCACGCCGGGGTGGCCTCGCCCTACGCCCACGTGACCGCCCCCATTCGGCGCCTGTGCGACCGCTTCGCCACCGAGGTGTGCCTGGCGGTGGCGGCCGAGCGCGAGGTCCCCGGCTGGGCCCGGGAGGCGTTGCCTCTGATTCCCGACCTGATGGCTCACAGCGGACGACGCGCCGGTGAGGTCGAGCGGGCCGCGGTCGACCACACCGAGGCGTGGCTGCTGGCCGACCGGCTCGGCGAGGTGTTCGAGGCGGCCGTCGTCGAGCACGACGAGGAGCGCGACCGGGCCACCGTCGTCATCGACGAGCCCGCCATCCGGGCCCGGTGCGACGGCAAGCCGCCCCTGGGTGCACGGGTCGATGTGCGCCTCACCGAGGCAGACGTCGCCACCCGCACCGTCCGCTTCACTCCCGCTTGAGCCGCGCCACCACCCGACGCCATCTCCTCGTGCTGGCGAGGTGGGCGCGACCTATGCGGGCCGGGGCCGCGGACGGAGGGCGACGGGTCACCTGATGGCGGGGGGCTCAGCTCTCGGGCGGTGTGAACTGGCTGGCCGTGAGCTCTGCACCCTGGGGGTCGCGGATCAGAGCCGTGCGGCGTCCACAGTTCCACGTCCCCGGCTCGTTGGTGGCCTGCACCCCGAGGCGTCGACGCGCCTGCCAGAGGCGGAGCTCGGCCCCCTCGGGGTCCACGAGCGTCGCGCCACGACCGCCCTCACCGGCATCGGCCGGGGCGGTGCGCACCGTCGCACCCAGACCCACCAGGCTCTGGGTCGCGGCATCGGCGTCATCGACCGCGACGTAGGTGTTCCACCCGGCGGGACCGGCGTCAGAGCCGGCGATGGCGGCCACGTCGCGACCGTCGAGGGTGGCGATCACGCAACGGGCAGGGGCGTCGGGCGGGAGCACATCCTCGAACGTCCGGCCGAAGAGGCCCCGTAGAAGCCCATGGCGGCCTCCACGTCGGGCTGCTCGGTGTCGACCCAGCACGGCACACCCTGGCGATAGGTTCTGTCCATCACGTCGCTCTCTTTGGTCGGGGCGCGCCCATCGTCGCCCACGCTGCGGTCAGATGTTGGCCGCAACCAGGGTGCGGGTGGGAGATCCAGAGGGCCGTGCCCGCCCTCGACCAAGGCGCGGCGACGGGGTGGGCACCCTCCCCGGTCCGTCCCCGGGGTAGAGGCCGGCCCTCGGTAGCCTCCGAGCCGTGATCGACCTCCTCGCGCTCCTCGGCGGCCTCGTCGTCGGTGTGCTCGGGGCCGTCGCCGTCGCCGGTCTCTCCGGCGGTCGGTCTCCGGTCCGGATGCCAGGCCCGGCACCGCAGCCTTCCCGCGCCCCTGCCCCATCCGCCGGTCACGGACAGCCGGCCCCCTCGATCCGGGTCAACCGCCCGGGGACGGCCGGTGGCGCCGGCGCCACGGCCGCCGCGACGGCAGGGGCGCCGCCTCGCGCCACATCGGTGCGGGCCCGGCTGACCCCGAGCGACGGGACCCCGCCCGTCGACCTCGGCGACGAGATCATCACCCTCGGACGCGGCACCGACCAGCGGCTCCGCATCGCTGACAGCCGGGCCAGCCGGGCCCACGCCGTCGTCCGCCCCCGCGCCCAGGGTGGGTGGGAACTGAAGGACGCAGGCTCGTCCAACGGCACCCTCCTCAACGGCCACGCCATCCCCGCGGATCGGGTGGCGCCGCTGCGGGATGGCGACCGCATCGGCATCGGTCCGGTCACCATCAGCTACTCCGAGACCTTCGACGATCCCCCGCCATCGGATCCCGGTCCGCCCCCCGGCCCTGATGCCACCAGGGTGATGTAGGTGGTCGCCCTCGTCCTCTTCATCGTGGGCCTGGTGCAGGGCGCCGTGGCAGTGGGCACGATCGTCGCCTTCCGGGGGCGGCGCACCATCGGCGCCGACGGACGGATCGGTCGGCGCCGGGGCGCGCCGCGCGTCGGGGTCGGCGTGCTGGGCCTGGTGGTGGTCCTCGGTCTGCTGGTCGCCGAGCTGGGCTGGTTCTACGCCGTGAGCCAGTGGAACAAGGTAGAGCGCGTGGACGTGGACGTCGACGGCCGGAGCGTGCTGGCCGGAAGCGGCGCGGGGACCAACTACCTGCTGGTGGGGACCGACAGCCGGGCCGGCGTCGAGGGCAACCGGTCCGACACCATGATGGTGCTGCGGACCGGCGACGGCCCGGCCCGGATCATGTCGCTCCCCCGCGACCTGCTGGCGCCCATCATCGGTCGGGAGAGCTCGGAGCCGACCCTGCTCAACGCCGCCTACAACGACGGGCCGGTGGCCCTGATCCGGACGGTGCAGGAGTCGGTTGGCATCCCCATCGACCGCTACATCGAGATCGGCTTCGACAGCTTCGCCGGGGTGGTCGACGCCGCCGGCGGGGTGGTCATCGACTTCCCCAACCCCGCGTTCGACCCCAAGTCGGGCCTCGACGTCAAGCAGTCGGGCCCCGTCGAGCTCAACGGCGAGCAGGCGCTGGCCTACGTGCGGAGCCGCACCTACACCGAGGTGATCGACGGCACCGAGGTCACCGACCCCACCGCCGACCTGGGCCGGGTGCAGCGCCAACAGGTGTTCCTCCGGGCCGTGCTGTCCGAGGCCGGGGCCAACCGCGACCCCTTCGCCCTCAACGATGTCGGGGAGGCGCTGCTCGGGGGCCTCCGGGTCGACGATGACATGGAGCTGATCGACGCCCTGCGCTTCGCCTGGGCCATGGGCGACCTCAACCCGGTCCCCACCACCCTGCCCACCGTCCCCGCCGCCTCCGATCCCAACCGCCTCGACCTCAAGCAGCCCGAGGCCGGTCTCGTCATCGAGGACTTCCGCACCTAGGCGCCGCGGCCCCATCGCGCCCTCGGCCCCGCATCTGCGAGGTAAGGTCGCCGGATGACATCGCTGACACCAGGACAGGTGGCAGAGCTGGCCGGGGTGAGCGCCGACACGGTGCGGCGCTGGGCCGATCGGGGGGAGCTGGCCACCCGGCGCCTGGAGAACGGCCACCGCACCATCGACGGCGCCGAGCTGGCGCGGTTCCTGGTGGCGCGGGCCGCGGCTCACAGCGCCGCCACTCCCCCGGCCGGGCTGTCGGCGCGGAACCGGTTCCGGGGCATCATCACCCGGGTCGTGCGCGACGGGGTGGCCGCCACCGTCGAGATCCAGTCCGGCCCGCACCGGGTGGTGTCGCTGATCACGGCCGAGGCCGTCGACGACCTCGGGCTGGCCCCGGGGGTGCTGGCCGACGCGGCCGTGAAGTCGACCGACGTCCTCGTCGACCGGGCCCGCCCGTGAGCCGGCGTGAGACGGGCGTCCTCCCCGGCGCCCGATCCGGCCTCGTGGCGGACATGGCGGACATGGCGGACATGGCCGACCGAGCCCGCCGTCGAGAGCCCCGACAGGGACATCGACGGCCGCGCTGCACGGGCCTGCGAGGTCCGGCCGCCATCCTCGTCGTGCTCATGCTCGCGGGGGCGTGCGGCTCCGACGATGGCGGCGGCCCGGCGAGCGGAGCCGAGGGGACAGAGGGGACCGTCACCGGGTCGATCACCGTGCTGGCGGCGGCGTCGTTGACCGACGTGTTCGCCGAGATCGGCGACGCCTTCGAGGCGGCCCACCCCGAGGCATCGGTCACCTTCAGCTTCGGACCCTCCTCGGGCCTGGTCACCCAGGTCACCGAGGGCGCCCCCGCCGACGTCATCGCCACCGCCTCGACGTCGGTCATGGACGAGCTGGTCGCGACGGACGCGCTCGACGGCGCCCCGGTGCCCTTCGCCACCAACGCCCTCGAGATCGCCGTCCCCCCCGGCAACCTGGGCCGGGTCGTGGGCCTGGCCGATCTGGCCGACGACGACCTCGTGGTGGCCCTGTGCGCCCCGGAGGTCCCCTGCGGCACCTTCGCCCGCCAAGCCCTCGACCGGGCCGGCATCGAGCCCTCGATCGACAGCAACGAGCAGGACGTGCGGGCCCTGCTGACCAAGGTCGAGGCCGGTGAGGTCGACGCAGGCGTGGTCTACCGCACCGACGTGGTCGCGGCCGGCGACGCCGTCGAGGGCATCGAGATCCCGGCCGACGAGGTCGTGGTGGCGTCCTACCCCATAGCCATCCCCGACCAGAGCGATCAGGTGGCCACCGCCCGGGCGTTCATCGACTTCGTGCTCGCACCGGAGGGGCAGTCCCTGCTGGCCCGCGCCAGCTTCGGACCCCCGTGAGGGCACGGCGGGTGCGAGCCCGGTGCGTCGGGTCTCCCCGGCCACCGGGCCCGGGTCGACCACGACGCCGATGCCGGACGAGCGTCGGACACGACACCAGCTCCGCCCCCGACCGTTCGGAGCACCGGTGAGGGCGGAGCCGCCCGGCGACGAGCCCGCCGCCGGGCGGGTGCCAGCCGCGCTCATCCCGATGGCGGTGGCCGCGACCGGCTTCCTCGTCCTGCCCCTCTTGGGTCTGGCCCAGCGGACCCCGTGGTCGGACCTGGGTGTCATCCTCGGCCGCCCGGCGGTGCGCGACGCCCTGCGCCTCTCGCTCACCACCGCCCTGGCCAGCACCGCGCTGTGCGTGGTGCTGGGCGTGCCCCTGGCCTGGGTGCTGGCGCGCGCCCCCTTCCCCGGCCGCCGCCTCGTGCGGGGTCTGGTCACCCTTCCCATGGTCCTGCCCCCGGTCGTCGGCGGCGCCGCCCTGCTGTTCGCGCTCGGCCGTCGGAGCCCGCTCGGGCGGGTGCTGGCCGACCTCACGGGCGTCACGCTGCCGTTCACCACCACCGGCGTGGTCCTGGCCCAGACCTTCGTGGCCCTGCCGTTCCTGGTGGTCACCGTCGACGGGGCCCTGCGCTCGGCCGATCGGGGCCTGGAGGAGGCCGCGGCCACACTGGGTGCAGGACGTTGGACGGTGCTGCGGCGGGTCACCGTGCCCCAGGTCGCGCCGTCGCTCCTGGCCGGGGCGGTGCTGGCCTGGGCCCGGGCCCTCGGGGAGTTCGGGGCCACCATCACCTTCGCCGGCAACCTCCAGGGCCGCACCCAGACCATGCCCCTCGCCGTGTACCAAACGCTCCAGGGCGGCGACCAGGGTGCCGCCATCGTCCTCAGCCTGGTCCTGGTGGCCATCTCCCTCGCCGTGCTCGTGGCCCTCCGGGGCCGGTGGGCTCCGGGCCGGTGACCGCGCCCGAACGGGTGACCCCGCCGGACCCGGTGACCCGGCCGGGCGTGGTGTCCGGCGATCTGCTCCGCACCGCGCTCGTGGTGCACCGCGACACGGTGAGCCTCGACGTCGAGCTCGCGGTGGCGCCGGGCGAGGTCCTGGGCCTGATCGGCCCCAACGGAGCCGGGAAGTCGACGCTGCTGCGCGCCCTGGCCGGGCTGGTGGCGCTCGACGGGGGGCGCACCGCCCTGGGCCGCCAGGTCCTCGACGACCCTGCCGCGGGCACGCGCATCGCCCCCGAACAGCGCCCGGTCGGGTTCGTGTTCCAGGACCTGCGGCTGTTCCCCCACCTCTCCGCCCTCGAGAACGTCGCCTTCGGGCTACGGGCCCGGGGCGCGGGGCGGGCCGAGGCGAGGCGCACCGCGGCCCGCTGGCTCAGCCGGGTGGGGCTGGCCGACCGGACCGGGTCGCGCCCCGGTCAGCTGTCGGGCGGCCAGGCCCAGCGGGTGGCCCTGGCCCGAGCCCTGGCCTCCGACCCCGGGCTCCTCCTGCTCGACGAACCGCTCTCGGCCCTCGACGCCGCCACCCGGGCCGAGGTGCGACGAGACCTCCGGGGCCACCTCTCCGCCTTCGCCGGCCCCACCATCGTGGTGACCCACGACCCGGTCGACGCCCTCACCCTCACCGACCGACTCGTGGTCCTGGCGGAGGGGCAGGTCATCCAGCACGGCACGCCGGTGGAGGTGGCCGCCCGCCCCCGGTCGGCCTGGGTCGCCGACCTCTTGGGCGTCAGCCTGCTGCCCGGGCTCCTGAGGGCGGGAGGGGAGGTCCGGCTCGACCAGGTCGATCGCACCCTGACCATCGCGGGGACCGGCGCCGGCCCCGACGCACCACGCGCGGGTGAGGAGGTGTACGTGGCCGTCCGGCCCCGGGCCGTCGCCCTCCACCGGTCCCGACCCGGTGGCAGCCCTCGCAACGTCTGGGGGGCCACGATCGCCGGCATCGAGACCGACGCCGACCGGGTGCGGGTGCAGACCGCCGGTCCGGCACCGGTGACCGCCGAGATCACCCTGGCGGCGTTGGCGGACCTGGCCCTGACCGTGGGCGACCAGGTGTGGCTGGCGGTCAAGGCCACCGAGCTCGACGTCTACCGCCGCTGAGGCGCGCCAGCTCGACCGCCCAGCCGGCTCGACCGCCGCCTACAGCCAGCCGGCGCGGCGGAAGACGGCGATGAGGCTGCCGGAGAGGACGAGCATGGCCACGATGGCGGCGGGGTAGCCGAACGACCAGCCCAGCTCGGGCATGTGGTCGAAGTTCATGCCCCACACGCCGGCCAGCAGGGTGGGCGCCGCGAACACGGCGGCCCAGGCCGAGATGCGGCGCATGTCGTCGTTCTGCTGGACGCCCTGCTGGGCCAGGTTGGCGTTCAGGGCGTCGGTCAGCAGCTCCCGGGCCACCTCCACCCGGCCCATCACCCGGTGGGCGTGGTCGGCCACGTCGCTGAAGTAGTCGAGCAGCTCCACCGGCACATCGTGAGGCTCGGGCTGGCACAGGTTGTCGACCACCGCTCCGACGGGGACGATGTTGCGGCGCAGCTCCAACACCTGGCGCTTCAGCCGGTAGACGCGGGGGGCCTCGTTGCTGCGCTCGGGGCTGAACACGGCCACCTCGGCCTCGTCGACGTCGGTCTCCAGCTCCGAGACCACCGGGCCGTAGGCGTCGACCACCTCGTCGGCGATGCCGTAGAGGACGGCCATGGGCCCGATCCGCAGCAGGTCGGGATCGGCCTCCAACCGGCGGCGCACGCTGCCCAGCGCCGCGGCCTCGCCGTGACGCACGGTGACCACGAAGCCAGGCCCCAGGATGACCTGCAGCTCGCCGATGTCGACCCGGTCCGGTGGGTGGTAGAGGGCGGTCTTGAACACGATCAGGGCGGTCTGGTCGAAGGCGTCCCACTTGGCTCGCTGGTGGGCCTTGCGGACGTCCTCGACGAGGAGCTCGTGGAGCCCGCACTCC
The DNA here is from genome assembly GCA_038233075.1 of Acidimicrobiales bacterium. Lineage (GTDB taxonomy): Bacteria > Actinomycetota > Acidimicrobiia > Acidimicrobiales > Iamiaceae > Iamia. Next base: position 1,312 of record JBBSMQ010000033.1, on the reverse strand, counting down.
TTGCTGACCTCGTCGATCTCCTCGTCCGACGGGTCGTGGAGCCCGATCCAGGTGAAGCAGCCGGGGTCGTCGTCGGTGGCCCCGACGATGGTGGCGGGACGCTCGACCCGTGCTCCATCGTGGTACACCCCGCAGTCGACGATCACGGGGCCATTCTGCCCCCACCACTCGCCCGGGCCAGCGATCGCGGCGGTCGACCCGCCCCACCAGCGTCCAGGTCCCCGATCTCGTCGGGGGGGTGCATGGATCCAGGCGCACCCATGTGACAGATTGATGTCGGCCGCTCGGCCGCTCGGCCGCTCGGCCGCTCGGCCTCTCGGCCTCAGGCCCATGACCTCGACACGAGGTTCACGTGTTCGCGGGTGTGGCCGATGGCGGACAGGATGACGATGGGGAGGTGGGTGTGAGGTTTGCCGCAGACGTCGACGGGCCGGCCGCGCCGCGCCGGGTGCCCGATCGCCGCCGAGGGCGTCACGTCGCGTCTCTGCTCGCCGTCGTGGGCATCGCCCTGGGGATGCTGTTGGCCGTGACGGTTCCGAGCCCGACCTCGGCCGCTGCCATCGACCCTGCGCACGACCCGCGCGCCGAAGCCGCACCCCAGCCGGTACCGCCCGCACCGTCCCCCCAGCCCGCGCCGGACGACGGGGCCGTCGCCGCCCCTGGTGCCGGACCCGACGCCCGTGACACTGACCGCCCCTCGCCGGCCGAGACCTACATCGCCCGCCTGCGGGCGCTGAACGGCGAGCTCGACCGTCTCGACCGCCGGATCACCGACGCCAACCGCCGCAAGGGGGAGCTGCGGGACGCCAGCGACGAGCTCGAGGACCAGCGGGTGGCGACCGACGCCGCCATCGACGATGCCGGAGCCCGGATCGCCACCCTCGAGGCCATCCTGCGGGAGCGGCTGGTGGGGACCTACATGGCCGAGGGGACCGACGCCCCGGGTCTCGATCCCACCGTCGACGAGGGCCTCATCCGCCGCATCTACGCCGAGGCCCGGACCGAGACCGATGACCGCCTCGCCCGCCGGCTGGACGGGCAGCGGACCCGCCTCGACCGCGAACGGGACGAGCTCGCCGATCTGGAGGACGAGCTCACCGACCAGCGGCGCGAGCTCGACGGGATCCTCGAGGGCCTGGTCCACCAGCAGGCGGACCGGGCCGCGACCGCGGCCCGTCTGGAGACGGCGATCCAGGAGGCTCAGCGCCAGGCCCTCATCGAAGCCGCCGAGGCCGCCCGCCGGGCCAAGGAAGCCGCTGAGGCGGCGCAGCGGGCCCGGGAGGCGGCGGCGCGGGCCGCGGCCCAGGCCGCG
>JBBSMQ010000032.1:0-43225 GCA_038233075.1 Acidimicrobiales bacterium | reverse complement strand
TGCCAACTGAGCAGCAGGCCCCCAGCCGGTCGCCGGGTCTCCGCCGACCCGGCGCCCGGCGGCCGGGCCGGCGTCGTCCGGCGGCGGGGGCGCACGAGGGGGCAGAGGCTCCGCCGGAGCCCCCTCGGCCACCGAGCGATCCGGCTTGCCGGTCGCTCCGTGCGAGGTGAGCGTCGGCGCAGCCGACACAGACAGCTCGCCCGAGAAGCTCCGCTTCGAGGGTGAAACCCTAGGTTGCGTACTTGTAGCCCAGGCCGCGGATGGTGACGATGTGGATGGGGTGGGCGGGGTCGGGCTCGACCTTGGCGCGGAGGCGCTTGATGTGCACGTCGAGGGTCTTGGTGTCGCCGACGTAGTCGTGGCCCCAGATGCGGTCGATGAGGGTGTCACGGGTGAGCACCCGGCCCGCGTTCGCCAGGAGCAGGGCCAGCAGCTCGAACTCCTTGAGGGGCAGTGCCACCTCCTGGCCTCGGATCCGCACCTCGTGACGGTCGGGGTCGAGGCGGACATCACCGGTCTGGAGCACCTCCCCGTCGAGCGCGGCCGGGGCGTCACCGTTCGGAGACCGGCGCAGGACGGCGCGCATGCGGGCCACCAGCTCGCGCATCCGGTAGGGCTTGGTGACGTAGTCGTCGGCCCCGACCTCGAGGCCGACGACGGTGTCGATCTCGGCCCCCTTGGCGGTGACCATGATGATCGGCACCTGCGATCGGCTGCGCAGCTCGCGGCACACATCGATGCCCGAGACCTTGGGCAGCATCACGTCGAGCAGCACCAGGTCGGGGGTCACGGCGTCGAAGAGGTCGAGGGCGGCGGCGCCGTCCCTCGCCACCTGGACCCGGAAGCCCTCTCGGCCCAGGCCGATGGTCAGGGCCTCGACGAAGGACTCCTCGTCCTCGACCACGAGGATGGTGGGCGGGGCGCTCACGCTGATCTCCGGGGGACCGACCGTTCCGCGGCCGCGTCCCGCACGACGTGAGGGATGGGAGCCGAGGGGATGGCCATGGTGAAGGTGGAACCCTCCCCCTCGACCGAGCGCACGGAGACCTCGCCCTCGTGGTTGGCGACGACGTGGCGGACGATGGCCAGGCCCAGCCCGGTGCCGCCGGTCTCGCGACTGCGGGCTCGGTCGACGCGGTAGAAGCGCTCGAAGACGCGCTCGAGGTCGCGCGCCGGGATGCCCAGGCCCCGATCCTCGACCTCGATGACCACGCGACCCGCGCCGTCGCGCGCGTGCAGGTCGACCGACGACGAGGGCTCGGAGTACTTGATGGCGTTGTCGAGCAGGTTGGCCACCGCGGAGACGAGCTGGCGGCGGTCGCCCAGGGCCCGCACCCGCGTCGACACCTCGTCGACCCGGAGGACGATGTCGCGCTGCTCCGCGGCCGGACGCAGACGGTCGGCCGCCTCCTCCAGCACCAGGTGCACCGGCACCGCCTCTTGCACGGCCGCGGCGCCGGCTTCGATCCGGCTCAGCTCCAGCAGGTCGTCGATGGTGCAGCTGACCCGGAACGATTCGCTCACGACCCTCTCGGCCAGGCGCTGGGTCACTGCGGGGTCGGACTCGGACAGCAGCGTGTCGGCCAGCAGGCCGATGGCGCCGATCGGCGTCTTGAGCTCGTGGCTCAGGTTGGCCACGAAGTCCCGCCGCACGGCCTCGACCCGGCGGGCCTCGGTGATGTCCTCGGTGACGACCAGGGCCCCGCCCGGCAGCGGACTGGCCCGCACCACGACCACCTGGCGCGGCGGGCCGAAGAGGTCGAGGCTGCGCTCCCCCGCCCTGCCCTCCAGAGCCGTGCTCATCAGCTCCTCCACCGCGGCCTGGACCAGGGCGGCGCCGTGGCGCACAGAACCCCTGTCGACGGTGGACCGGTTGCGGGCCACCACCTCACCCGCGGCATCGACGATCACGACGTCCTGGGGCAGCGTGTCGAGGGCCTGCTGGAGGTGGCCGGCGGCGTCGGAGGCGGCCGCGGCGCGGGCGAGGGCCTGGTCCCGGGTCCGCTCGAGCGGGCCGATCTGGCCGACCTCCCGGGACAGGGCCTGCACCCACAGACCCAGGAGCGCGCTGACCACCGCGAGCGCCAGTGCCACGGCGACCAGGGCGACGATCACGTCAGGCCATCTCCCCCGCCATCCGGGTGCCTCGGCGCGCCGCGCCCAGTCGCCGGTCGAGGTCGGCGGCGACGGGTTGCCACTCGCCCTGGCGGATGCCGGTGAGGCAGGTCACGGCCACGTAGCCGGCGCGGACCAGGGCGGTGTCGGAATCGGGCGGCAGCTCCACCGCGGTGTCGACGAGGGCGAGGTCGAGGCGTCCGGGTCCGCCGGGGTTGAGGGTCGACCGCACGGTGCCAAAGGGGGCGAGCGAGGCCCACCGGGTGCCACGAACGGCGTCGAGGTCGAGGTCGGGGACGTTGACGTTGAGCACGGTGCCGGTGGGGGCGGTGACGGCCCAGGCCAGCGCGGCCACCCCGACGGCGGCGGCCGTGTCGAAGCGGGGGTGGGAACCCGAGGCCACGCTCACCGCGACGCCAGTGATGCCCAGGTTGGCTCCCGTGAGGGCGGCGCCGACGGTCCCCGAGTGGAGCACGGCCCGGCCGGTGTTGTTGCCGGGGTTGATGCCGGACACGACCACGTCGGGTGCCTCGCCGAAGCCACCGAGGCGGGCGGCCAGGACGCACAGGGCCGGGGGCCCGGCCACGCTCCAGGCGGGGATGCGGGCGGCGCCGGGGATGCTCGCCTCTGCGATCTGCAGGTGGGGGTCGGTGCCCGCGCCCCCGTCGCCCAGGGCCGCGCCGCACCCGCTGTGGTCGCGGTCGGGAGCGGCCACGACGACCTGGTAGCCGGCATCGGCCACGGCCCGGGCCAGATGGTGGAGGCCGGGGGCCTCGATGCCGTCGTCGTTGGTGACCAGGATGCGCATCGCGCTCAACCGTCCTCGTCGGCCAGCATGTCGACGGGGCCGTCGGCCTCGGCCAGCTGGCGCCGGACGGCCTCCCGGGCGGCACCGGTCTGCTCCGGCAGCCAGCCGGTGACCATGTAGCGCACCCGTTCCCCGATGTTGACGGCGTGGTCGCCGATCCGCTCGTAGTAGCGGCCGATGAGGGCTAACTGGACCGCAGCCTGCACCTCGAAGGCACCCGCCGATGACGCCTCGAAGATCTCGGCGATGTAGTCCCGGTGCATCTCGTCGAGGCGGTCGTCGAGGTCGTCGAGGGCGGCGGCCATCGCCGCGTCGCCGTCGGCATAGGCGTCGATGGACAGGCGGAACAGCCGGGCCGACTCCTCGCCCATGCGGGTGATCAGGCCCCGCAACCGAGGCGTGTACTCGGTCCCGTAGATGCGTCGGGCCCCCTTGGCGATGTTGACCACCAGGTCGCCGCTGCGCTCGATCTCGGCGACCATGCGCACGGCGGTGATCAGGCCTCGGAGGTCGCTGGCCATCGGCTGTTGGAGGGCGAAGACCGTGTAGCACCGCTCCTCGGTCTCCACCGCCAGGGCATCGAGGGGATCGTCGGCGTCGATGATGTCCTGGGCTCCGCCCAGGTCGTGGTCGAGCAGGACCTGCGTGGCTCGGGGCACGCCCTCGGTGACCAGGGCGGCCATCTTCACGATGTCGCCCTGGATCTCGTCCAGACGCTGGTGGTAGGTCCGCCGTATCTCCATCTGGTCCCTCGAGAGGTCGGTCACCGGATCTCCGAGGTCAGGTGGGCGGGGTCACCGGTGATGAGGTAGCGGAGCCGGGCCCCGATGACCACCGCGTGATCCGCGATGCGGTCGAGGGACCGTCCCGCCACCAGGGTACGCACTGCGCACAGCACCGCATCAGGACCGTCGATGCCGATGATCTCGCGACTGAAGCGCTCGGTGAAGGCCTCCATGGGTCGGCCCTCGGCCAGCTCGGTGGCCAGAGCCAGATCCTGGGCCGACCAGGCCCGCAGGGCGGTGCGGAGCTGCTCCACCGCGGCGTCGGCCATGGCCAGCAGGATGTCGTAGGTGGCGGGGTGACGTCGCAACAGCTCCCAGTCCGGTGCCAGCTTGACCACGCGCAGGGACAGGTCGCCGATGCGCTCCAGCTCGGAGAGGACACGGAGCACCGACACGACGAAGCGGAGGTCGCCGGCCACAGGGCTCTCCCGGGACAGCAGGTCGTAGCACCGCTCGGTGAGCGACACGTTCATGGCGTCGATGTCGTCGTCGGCCCCCACCGCCTGTTGCGCCAGGTTCATGTCGCCGTGGGCCAGGACCTCGCGCATGCGCTCGAGGTTCTGGTCGACGCGCACCCCCATGAGCTCCACCTGGAGGCGGAGCTGCTCCAGCTCGGCGGTGAAGCCCTGGCGCACCGGACCCTCCGGGAGGCCCACCGTCAGCCGAAGCGCCCGGTGACGTAGTTCTCGGTCCGCTCGTCGGAGGGGTTGGAGAACATGGTCTCGGTGGCGTCGAACTCAACGAGCAGGCCGGTGCGGGTGTCGCTCTCCTCGTTCACCTCGGTGGTGAAGAAGGCGCAGCGGTCGCTGACCCGGGCCGCCTGCTGCATGTTGTGGGTCACGATGACGATCGTGTACTGCTCCTTGATCTCCTCCATGAGGTCCTCGATGCGCCCCGTGGCGATGGGGTCGAGGGCCGAGCAAGGCTCGTCCATGAGGACCACCTCGGGATCGGTGGCCAGGGCCCGGGCGATGCAGAGGCGTTGCTGCTGGCCGCCGGAGAGGCCCATGCCCGACGCCTTGAGCCGGTCCTTCACCTCGTCCCAGAGGGCGGCCCGGCGCAGGCTCTGCTCGACGATGTCGTCGAGGCCGCTGCCCTTCTTGGCCAGGCCCGAGGTGCGGGGCCCGTAGGCGACGTTGTCGTAGATCGACTTGGGGAAGGGGTTGGGCTTCTGGAAGACCATGCCGATCCGCCGTCGCACCTCGACGGGGTTCACGTCCGGGTCGTAGAGGTCGACGCCGTGGTAGCTGAGCTTGCCCTCGACCCGGGCGATCTCGATGAGGTCGTTCATGCGGTTGAAGCAGCGCAGTACCGTGGTCTTGCCGCAGCCGGAGGGACCGATGAAGGCCGTGACCTCGTTCTGGCGGACCTGGACGCGCACGTCGCGCACGGCGCGGAAGTCGCCGTAGTAGACGGCCAGGTCCTCGACGTCGAAGACGACGGTCCCCTCGCGGTGCTCGCCGCGGTGGTGGACCGCGCCGGGCGTGGGCGCATGCTCGGGACGGGTGTGGTCGGGCATGGCGATCCCTGTGGGGGCGGGGGTCTGGGACATGGAGGTCACCGGGTCCTTTTCTCGTAGTGGTTGCGGAGGAAGATGCCCACCGCGTTGATCCCCAGGATCACCACCAGGGTGACCACGATGGCCGCCTGGGTGTTGTCGGGCCAGCCCTGCGACGAGGGCAGCTTCGCCCAGCGGGCGATCAGGTAGGGGAGGGAGGTGAAGTTACCCTGGAGGTCGCCGAACTCACCGCCGCTGAAGAAGTCCTTGGCCCCGATCAGCAGCAGCGGGGCGGCCTCGCCCAAGCCGCGCGCGAGCGAGAGGATCGTCCCGGTGAGGATGGCGGGGAAGGCGTTGGGGAGGACCAGGGTGCGGATGACCTCCCAGCGGGTGGCGCCCGCTCCGAACCCGCCCTCCCGGAGCGAGGCCGGGACCGATCGCAAGGCCTCGGCCGAGGTGATGACCACGATGGGCAGCACCAGCACCGACAGGGTGAGCCCGGCCGACAGCAGCGACTCGGTCCCGGTCAGGCCCTCCAGCCCGCCCCGGGCGAAGAGGGCAGCACCGAGCAGGCCATAGACGATGGCGGGGACACCTGCCAGGTTCCGGATGACCAGTCCGACGATCCGGGTGAAGAGCCCGTCTCGCGCGTACTCCTCCATGTACACCGCCGTGGCCACCCCCAGGGGGAAGGCCACCACGATGATGATGATCCCCATCTGGATGGTGCCGGTAAGGGCCTGGTAGACGCCGGCGATGTCGGCCTGGCTGGACCCGTAGCGGGAGAGGAAGTCGAGCAGGCCGCGCTCGCCCAGGTAGGGGACACCGACGCTGGAGACGTTCCAGAGCAGGGTCGTCAGGGCCGCAAGGACGAGGCCGAGGCAGGCGAGGAGCAGGTAGCGGAAGGCGGCGCCGGCCACGTCGGCCTTCCGGCCGCGCAGCTTGGCCTCGATGACGTCGCGGGTGATGTCGGCGGGGATGAGGGTCATCGGTCCGGGATGCCTCTCAGTAGGTCTGGCGGACCCGGCGCACGAACCGGTCGGCCACCAGGTTGAGGAACAGGGTCATGAAGAAGAGCACCAGGCCCAGGAAGAAGACGGACTGGTAGGGCGTGCCCCCGACCTGCTGGTCGCTGCCGGAGAGCACGCCGGTCATCGCGGAGGTCACGGTGATGCCCGAGGCCAGCGGTGTGCTGGACGCAGTGGGGCTGCCACCGGCGGCGAGGAACACGACCATGGTCTCGCCCACCGCTCGGGAGATAGTGAGGATCAGGGCCGCGACCAGCCCGGAGACGGCGGCCGGGACGACCACCCGCGTCACCGTGGTGATCTTGCGGGCGCCGATGCCGTAGGAGGCCTCCCGCAGCGGGGAGGGCACGGCCCGCAGCGCATCCTCGGAGACCGAGGCCATGAGGGGGATGGACAGGAGCCCGACGCCGATGCCCGCGACCATGAGGTTCAGGGTCGGGCTGTCGGTGAAGAGGCGCTGGGTGATCTGCGGAGCGATGAAGCGGAAGGCGAAGACACCCACGACCACCGACGGGATGCTGGCCAGCACTTCGATGACGGGCTTCACGAGGCGGCGCACTCGGGGCGTGGCGTACTCGGCGAGGTAGACCGCGGCGCCCAGGCCGACCGGCCCGGCGATCAGCGTGCCCACCAGCGTCACCCACAGGGTGCCAGTCAGCGGGGCTCGGATGCCGTAGCGGCCGCTGCGGGGGCTCCACACGTCGCCCCAGAGCAGACTGAGGTCGACGTCGCCCAAGAACGCTACCGCGTCCCGGGTGAGGGTCCAGACGATCATCAGGCTGACCACGATGGCGAGGAAGCCAGCGGCAGCCAGCAGACGGGAGACGACCCGGTCGACGGCGGTGCGCCCGTCCCTCCGGCTGAGGTCGTCCAGGGTGACGTGGGGTTTGGGGGGGATGGCGGTCATCCGGGCCTCGGGGTCGATCAGGAGGGGGTGGGGACGGTCCCGGGCCACGGGTGCCCGTCGCCGAGAACCTAGAGAGGCGAGGTGTCGGCGAGAGCCAGCGTGGGTGAACCCCGGGTGAACAGGGCACCAACACCCGGCAGGGCGACCAAGCGGCCGGTCCGCCGGGCGGGAGGGCCTCGGCGTGACGCCGGGGCCCTCCCGAGGGGTCGGAGGTCAGCTCTCGACCTGGGTCCCGGTGGTCATGTCCTCCCAGGCGGCCATGGTGGGCGCCTCGTCGTTGAGGGGGATGTAGTCCGCCCGCTCGACGAAGCCGGCCAGACCGTCCAGGTAGAAGTCCACGTAGGCGGACACGGCGGCGTTCTCCTCCGCCTTGGCCTTGTTCACGTAGATGAACAGGTCCCGGGAGATGGGGTAGCTGCCGTCCTGGATGGTCTCGGCGGTGGGCTCGACGCACTCGCCGCCGGGCTCCTCGGAGATGGGCATGAGCTCGACGCCCTCGGCCTGGTCGGCGAAGGCGAAGCCGACCCAGCCCAGGCCGCCGGGCTCGGCGGCCACGCCCTCGATGATGGTGTTGTCGTTGGCGCTCGACGAGTAGTCGCTGCGGACGGTCGCGGCCTGGTCCTCGGTGATGGCGCCGGACTCGACGCGGGGCTCGGCCGCCGTCTCGATGACAATCTCGATGAAGCTGTCGAAGGTGCCGGACTCCTCACCGGGGGCGGTGATGACGAGGTTCTCGTCGGGGAACTCGGTCTCCGACCCCATCTCGGTGGCCAGCGACTGCGCACCGGTCCAGTTGTCGATGCCCTCGGCCTCGGGCCCGATGAGGGCGTAGAGGTCGACGAAGTTCATGCACTCGAGGGGGTTGTCGGGCGAGGTGATGACGCTGATGCCGTCGATGCCGACCTTGAGCTCGATGAACTCGATGCCGGCCTCCTCGCAGGCCGCCATCTCTTCCTCCGTGATGGGGCGGGAGGCGTCGGAGATGTCGGTCTCACCCCCGCAGAACTGCTCGAAGCCGTCGCCGGTGCCGGGGCCCTCGACGGTGATGTCGACGTCGGCGTTCTGGCCGCGGAAGGCCTCGGCCACCGCGGTGGAGATGGGCTCGACGGTCGACGACCCGGACACGGCGACGCTGCCGGAGACCTCCGTGTTGGCCGTGGCGTCGGTGTCGCCTCCGGCCTCGTCGGTGTTGTCGTTGCCGCACGCGGCGGCGCTGAACAGGAAGGCGGCGGCCACCGCGGCGACGCCGGCCTTGCGGACTTGTTGCTGCATAGTTGTCGTGGTCTCCTCAGGAGGGTCCGTGGGTGGGTCCGGGGTTGGACCCGCGGGCAACCTACGGAGACCAGGTGGCGCGCATGGCGGCGTCGGGTGAACGAGCCGTGAACGGCTTCCCAACGTTCGACTCTGGCTCCGGCGTCGGACCGCTCAGGACGGGGCGAGGGCGGCCCGCAGCTGCGAGAGGCGCTCGGGCACGACCCGCCAGTAGACCCATCGACCGCGCTTCTCGCCCGCGATGAGGCCGACCTCGGACAGGATGCGGGTGTGGTGGCTGATGGTGGGCTGGGAGCGCTCGAGGGGACCGGTGAGGTCGCAGGAGCAGACCTCCGGGGCCGTGGCCACCAGGTTGAGGAGGCGGAGCCGGACGGGGTCGGCCAGGGCGGCGAAGCCGGCGGCCAGGGCCGCGGCCTCCTCGTCGTCGAGCACGTCGACGACCACCGAGGGGCAGCACCCGACATCGACAGCGTCGGCCGCGGGGACGGGAGTGGAGGGGGCGGTCCGGGCCATGGGCACCAGCTTTCTCATTGACAACTGTCGATGCATCGTCCATCATCATCGATGCATCGACACCTGCCAATCTACTGGAGGTCTCCCATGTCCCGTGTCCAGCTCGCCCTCAACGTCTCGGACCTCGACGCCGCCGTCGACTTCTACTCCCGGCTCTTCGCCACCGAGCCGGCCAAGCGACGGCCCGGCTACGCCAACTTCGCCATCGCCGATCCCCCGCTCAAGCTGGTGCTGGTCGAGGGCGCCGACGCCCCCGGCACCCTCAACCACCTCGGGGTGGAGGTGGCTGACACCGATGCGGTGACCGCGGCCACCGGACGCCTCCGCAACGAGGGCACGGCCACCGCAGTCGAGGAGGGCGTGGCCTGTTGCTTCGCGGTGCAGGACAAGGTGTGGGTCGACGGCCCCGACGGCGAGCCGTGGGAGGTCTACACCGTGCTGGGCGACACCGAGCACCCCCAGGGCGAGCTGCGGTCCGCCTCTCCCGATGACGCCGATGCGCCGAGGACCGACACCCTCTGCTGCGCCGCCGCCCCCGAGTCCGCGGCTCGCTGCTGCTAGTGCCCGCCCCCGACCTGGCCCGGCGGGCCACGGCCGAGGGGGTGGGGACGGCCCTGCTGGTGGCCGCGGTCGTCGGCTCGGGGATCTTCGCCCAGCGGCTCTCGCCCGACGACGTGGGCCTGCAGCTGCTGGAGAACAGCCTGGCCACCGGGGCCGCACTGGTCGCCCTCATCCTGGCCCTCGGCCCGGTGTCGGGGGCCCACCTCAACCCCGTGGTCACCCTGGCCGACCGCATCTTCGGGGGCATCTCCACCCGCGACGGTGCTGTCTACGTCGTCGCCCAGGTGGTCGGCGGCTGCGTCGGGGCGGTGGTCGCCAACCTCATGTTCGAGCTCCCGGCCGTGGAGCTGTCGACCGAGACCCGGTCGTCGGGCGGGCTCTGGCTGGGCGAGGTGGTGGCCACCTTCGGACTGGTCCTGGTGATCCTGGGGGTGGTGCGCTCGGGGCGAACATCGGCCGCCCCGGTTGCCGTCGGGGGCTACATCGCGGCGGCGTACTGGTTCACGTCCTCGACCAGCTTCGCCAACCCGGCGGTCACCATCGGCCGCACCCTCACCGACACCTTCGCCGGCATCCGGCCCAGCTCGGCCCCGCTGTTCATCGCCATGCAGGTTGTCGGCGCCCTGCTGGCCACCGCCCTGGGCCGCTACCTCCACCCCGACCTCACCGGCGAGGACCTGATCGTCCCCCACCCCGTCGACCACGAGGAGAGCTGACCCGTGCCGCCTCCACCCTCTGGTTCCGCCGATCCCGATGCCGACCAGCGCCCTTCGGTGGTCTTCCTCTGCGTCCACAACGCCGGTCGCTCACAGATGGCCCTGGGCTGGTTCACCCACCTCGCCGGCGACCGGGCCCTGGCCTGGTCCGGCGGGTCCGAACCGGAAGACCAGGTCAACCCGTCGGCGGTGGCGGCCATGGCCGAGATCGGCATCGATATCGCGGGGGCGGTCCCTGCCCGCTGGACCGAGGAGGGCCTGCGGGAGGCCGACGTGGTCATCACCATGGGCTGCGGCGACACCTGCCCGGTCGTCCCCGGCACCCGCTACGAGGACTGGCCCCTCGACGACCCCGCCGGCCTAGACGTCGCCGCCGTCCGCCCCATCCGCGACGCAATCGAACGCCGAGTTCAAGACCTCCTGACCAGCCTCGCGGTGGGCTGACTGACCATCACCCCTTGCACGGCCGCCGGGACCTCGACAGTGGAACCGGTCCGAGCACCGCCCGTTCAGCGATCAGGGCGAGGAGAGGGCGGCGGCGACCAGGGCGCGGTCGTGGTCGTAGGAGAGGAGGGCGGCGGCCTCGGCGGGGGCGAGCCAGCGCAGCTCGTCGACCTCGTCGTTCGGGGCGAAGGTCCCGTCCTCCACCTCCATCTCCCAGTAGCGAACCTGCTTGGCCCGGCCCTTGCGATCGATGTAGCGGGTCGAGGGCAGCTCCCGGCCCAGTCGACACCGCAGCCCGGTCTCCTCCTCCACCTCCCGGCGGGCGCACTGCTCGTCGGTCTCACCAGGGTCGACCTTGCCCTTGGGCAGGCTCCAGTCGTCGTAGCGGGGCCGGTGCACGAGGGCCACCTCGGGTCCATCGTCACCGGAGCGCAGCACCAGCCCACCCGCAGCCCGGACCTCGATCGGCTCGCCATCAGCGACGGAGCTCACTCGACCCACTCCCACCGGTCGTCCTCCGACGACTTGGCCCAGGTCGCGGGCCAGTCATCCCGAAGGGCCCGCCGCTGCGCCCGCTCGTCGGCCACCAGCGCACCGAGGACGAACGCGGTCCCTGCGCTGACGTTGGCGTCGTTCCCCGCCTCGCGTAGCCAGGCCTCGGCCTCGACGGTGTCCTGGTGGTCGCCCAGGAGGTCCTGCACCTTGCGGGCTCCCTTGGCGGCCCGCTTGGCCGGCTTGCCCACGGCCGGGCGCACCGTCTGGGCGGCGTAGCGGACCTGCTTGGCCCGCTTGCGGACCTCGTGCAGATCGGCGTCAGCCGGGTCGTCGCCGACGTCGCCCACCATGGCGCGCAGCTTCCGCCACGGCCGACGCACCAGGCCAGGGAGGACCTCGATCCCCGGGTCCGAGGCTCTGCTCGTGAGGGGCGGGGACTCGGCGACGGCCACCAGGTCGTCGAGCAGACGACGGTAGCGATCCGAACCCAGCGCCTTGCGCAGTGCAGCCACCGCCGCCTCCCTGTCGGCGTCCAGCTGCTCCAGCACCCCGTCGAGGGCAGGAGCATCCGCCGAATCGAGCACGCGGTCGGTGGCCGAGCGCAGACGCTCATCGAGCACGTCGGGGTCGCGCACACCGCCGAGCACCTCGCCCAACCACTTCAGCTCGGCGCGGAGCGGGTCGGTGACGTCGCGGTCGAGCAGGGGCCGGAAGGTGCGCAGGTCGGACCGCAGGCGGCGGGCCCCGGTCCGCATCTTGTGCACGCCTTCAGGGTCGTCGCCTCGGACCGCGACCGGGTGGTGATCGAGGATCTGGGCCACCGACCTCCGCAGGGCCGCGTCGACGACCTCGCCGGCGGAGGGGTCGTCGACCAGCTCGATCGGACTCACCTCCGGGATCGCCGTGGCACGGGGACCGAGGGCGTGGACGACCTTGGGGCGAGGTTCGCCGGCCTCGGCGCCGGCAGCGCAGAGACGGTCGACCACGGCCGCCGCCACCACGTCGTCGACGTCCGGTGCCAGCTCGACCTCCAGCTCGCGGTAGCGGGCCGCGACCCGCCCGCCGTCCATGATCGACACCTCGTCGTCGTCGATCTCGGCCAGCCGGCCCTCGTGACCCTCGACGACCGTGCGCCGTCGGACGGTCGTCAGCCGGGCCACCCGCACCAGCGACGCGGTGCGCACCTGGGCCGCGACCAGCAGCGCCAGCTCGTCGGGCACCGGCCCGGCGGGACCCCGGACCTCGACCTCCTGCCGTTGCAGGCCGTCGGCCAGGTCGTCCTCGGCCACCGGCAGCTTCAGGGTCCACGTCTCCCGGGCGCCCCGGCGCCGATGGCGCAGGGTGATGCCCCGACGGACCAGCCGGAGGTCCCGGGTGTCGTAGTAGGTGGCATCGAAGTCGATGGTCTCGCGTCGGCGGGTGCGAGCGCCGTCGGCCACGCCGTCGAGGTCGGGGAGGCTGAACCCAGGCCAGGCGAACAGCTTGACCTCGCGCTCAATCACCGCCTCATCATCTCGCGCCGACATCACCCGACCGGACACCCCCGCCAGCGGCCGTCGTCAAGCCCGTCGCCGGCAGGTCGGAGTGCGCCGAAGGCCCGGGTTCGCTGTCACACCCCCTGCGTACGCGACCACCCTCATCTCACCCGTGCCGCCCGCCAGGGCAGTTTGACCCGCGACCAGACCCCGGCCCTGCTCGCAGTCCGCACCGCCGGGCTGGAAGAGATCTTCGATGCTTGCGAGGAGATCCTCATCGACGAGATCGCCACCGCCACCCTGGCTGCGGGGCGGCGGTTCCTGGCCCGCTGGGCCCAAGAGGTCCGCGAACGGTTCGGGATCGGCGAACCCGACGGCCCCGAACCCGACGGCGGCGACCGGTCCCGGGCCCACCTCTCCCCCGTCGGAGACCGGTGGGCCGACGGTGGGCGGCCCAACGGCAACGACGACCGCGCCAACGGTGGGCGGTCCAACGGCGGCGGCGGCGGTCACGGCAGCCAAGACGGCCCTCCCGTCCACGGCCCGACCGACGACCAGGGCAACGGTGCCCACGCCAACGCTGCCCAGACCGACCCCGACCGCGGCCACGACGGGCATCGCCGCAATGGCACCCCCCATGGTGACACCCGAGGTGGCGTCGGCTCCGAACCCGACAGCAGCCTCGCGCCCGGTCCGACCAGACCGGCGACGCCACCCGGCCGGGAGACCACCACCCGCGACCCGGCCCCGACGCCACCGACAACCTCGGCGCCGAGGACGCCGGTCGACCCGCCGACGGATCCACCCCGGTCGACGGCAACGACCACTCCCGCCATGTCGCCGGCAGCAGCTCTCACGAGACCAGCGATCAGTCCACGGGCCATGACCCCGCCGCCGATGCTCTCGGCTGCGACTGCGACTGCCACCAGGCGACCGACGGCGACACCGGATCCAACGGCACCGATCCGCAGGACACCACCACGACCGCCACCCCGCCCCCACCGCCCGCCCCGCCCGACGGCGACGCCGACGACCGCACCGACGAGGAACGCCGCTCCGACCACTACATCGCCCGCTGCCGCATCAACGACCTCGTCCGCGCCGCCCAAGTCGCCCGCGGCAGCCACCCCCGCCACCCCCCTCCGCTGCTGACCGACCCTGGCCGGGTCGACGTCAGAGGGTGTCGTCGACCTCGACGGGTTCCAGCCGGCGGGTGCGGGCCAGGGCCAGGGCCCGGAAGCGCTCGTGGGCGTGGACGGCCCCGTCCCCCTTGACCGGTTGCCAGGCGCCGTCGGGGCCGAGGGTCCAGGCCAGGCTGTCGTCGGCCAGGTTGACGTCGAGGACCTGGCGGAGCTGAGACTCGATGTCGGGGTCGGTCACCACCGTCAGGGCCTCCACCCGACGATCCAGGTTCCGGGGCATGAGATCGGCCGAACCGATGGTCACGACAGGGCCATCGTCTTCAGTGCCGTTGGCGAACCAGAAGATGCGCGAGTGCTCCAGGTAGCGGCCCACGATGGACCTCACCCGGATCGTCTCCGACAACCCCGGGACACCCGGGCGCAGGCAGCAGATGCCCCGGATGATGAGGTCGATCTCGACGCCGGCGCGCGATGCCTCGTAGAGCAGGTCGATCATCTGGGGATCGACCAGGCTGTTCATCTTCATGATGATCCGACCCCGCTCGGGACCGGCCTCGATCTCGCCTCGGATGAGGTCGACGACCCCTGGTCGGAGGGAGTGCGGGGCCACCATCAGCCTGCGGTAGCTGACGTTGCGCCCGTAGCCGGTGAGGTAGTTGAACAGCTGGGTGAGGTCCGAGCCCAGGTCGTCGTCGGCGCTGAGGACGCCGAGGTCCTCGTACAGGGCGGCGGTCTTGGAGTTGTAGTTCCCGGTGCCGACGTGGCAGTAGCGGCGGATGCCGTCGTCCTCCTCGCGGACCACGAGGAGGGTCTTGGTGTGGGTCTTCAGGCCCAGGAGCCCGTAGGTGACGTGCACCCCCGCCTCCTCCAGCACCTTGGCCCACTCGATGTTCTTGGCCTCGTCGAAGCGGGCCTTGAGCTCGACCAGCGCGGCCACCTGCTTGCCTCGCTCCGCGGCCCGGACCAGCGAGCGCACGATGGGGCTGTCGCCCGATGTGCGGTACAGGGTGATCTTGATGGCCAGGACCTTCGGGTCCCGCGACGCCCGCCGCACCATCTCCTCCACCGACGTGACGAAGGAGTCGTAGGGGTGGTGGACGAGGATCGGCCCCTCGGCGATGGCGGCGAAGATGTCGAAGGGCTCGCCCTCGGGGGCCGAGAGGCGGGCCTGGGTCACCGGCGGCCAGTCGTCGTCGCGCAGGTCCGGGCGGTCGAGGGCGTGGACGGCCCAGAGCCCACCCAGGTCGAGGGGGCCGATGTGCTCGAACACGGCGTGCTCGTCGACGTCGAGCTCCCGTGTGAGCAGCTCCCGCACCTCGGAGGAGGCCTCGGCGTCGATCTCGAGGCGGACCGACCGCCCGAACCGGCGCCGCCGCAGCTCCATCTCCACCGCGGCGAGCAGGTCGTCGGCCTCCTCTTCCTCGAGGGTGAGGTCCGCGTTGCGGGTGACCCGGAAGGCCACGTGGTCGTCGATCACCATGCCCGGGAACAGCTGGTCGAGGTGGGCTGCGATCACCTGCTCGAGGGGCACGAAGCGCTCGCCGTCGGGCATGACGACGAAGCGCGGCAGCACCGGCGGCACCTTGACCCGGGCGAACCGACGCTCCTCGGTGACAGGGTCGCGCACCGTCACCGCCAGGTTCAGCGACAGGTTGGAGATGTACGGGAACGGGTGGCCGGGGTCGACGGCCAGCGGTGTGAGCACCGGGAAGATGCGGCTCTGGAACACGCCGACCATGTGCTGGCGGTCGTCGTCGTCGAGCTCCTCCCACGAGGACAGCACGATGCCGTTGGTGGCCAGCTCGGGCACCACGTGATCGAGGAACAGCCGCTCCTCCCGCTCGACGAGGATCCGGGCCCGGGCGGCCAGCTCCCGCACCTGGGCCGTGGGCGAGCGGCCGTCGGGCGCTCGCAGCCGGATCCCCGCCGCGACCTGGTCCAGCAGCCCGGCCACCCGCACCTGGAAGAACTCGTCCAGGTTCTGGCTGAAGATGGCCAGGAACTTGGCCCGCTCCAGCAACGGGATGGAGGGGTCCGCGACCAGGGCCAGCACGCGCTCGTTGAAGTCGAGCCACGACAGCTCCCGGTTGAGGAACCGGTCAGGGTCGTCCGGAGCACGGGTGGCAGAGGTGTCCTCGGCGCCGGGCTCGGTCGTGACCTCGAGCGCAGCGGACGACGACGACATGGGCCTCGATGCTACCGGCGCCCAGCCGCGACTGACCGAACGGAGGGCGCCCGACAGCGCAACGTGAGGTGGACAGACGCGCCGCCTGATCGCGCCTCAGGTCCGTGACGCCAGGAGGGCGGCACCGACCACACCGGCATCGTCGCCGAGGGATGCGGGCAGCACCGGGACGGCGAAGACCTCGCCGAGGAGCCCGGAGGACTCGGCGCCCACCTGGGCCACCAGCTCGGGGCCGAGCTTGTCGGCCACCCCGCCGCCGATGATCACCCGGGTGACGTCGACCAGCATCACCGCCGAGGCGATGGCCGTGCCCACCGCGGCGACGGCCTCGTCGATCAGGGCCTCGGCCACCGGGTCGTTCCGGGCCCGCGCCTTGGAGAACACCGAGGACTTCATGCGCCCGCCGCCGGCCAGCTCGACCAGGGCGGTCTCCTCGCCGGCGGCGTGACGGCGCCGGGCCTCGGCTTCCATGCCGGCCCGGCCGGCGTAGGCCTCGACGTGGCCGCGGCCCCCGCACCCGCAGCGGCGGCCGCCGGGATGCACCACCAGGTGGCCGATCTCGCCGGCCACGCCCCGCGGTCCACGCCGCAGGGCCCCGTCGAGCACCAGTCCGGACCCGACGCCGGTGCCCATGAACACGCACAGGACATCGTCGTGACCGGCCGCGGCGCCATGGGCCACCTCGCCGAGGGCGGCGGCGTTGACGTCGTTGTCGACGACGAGGTGGACGACGCCGGTGGCCTGGCGCAGCATCGCGCCCAGCGGCACCGGCGGCGACCAGCCGACGAGGTTGGGCACACCCCCCACCACCCCCTCGGTGTCGACGAAGCCAGGAGTGCCCACACCCACCCGGTCGGCACCACCCAGCTCCTCGACCATGGCCGCGATGGCGGCGACGACGGAGTCGGGACCATCGGTCGGGGTGGGCCGCTTGATCCGTTCGCCGACCTCGCCGTGCTCGTCGACGACGGCGGCCAGGACCTTGGTGCCGCCCAGGTCGACGCCGACGGTGGTGGGGCTCACCCGGTCAGTCCTCGGGCTCGCCCAGGTCCCAGTCGAGGAGCAGGCCCTCGCGCTCGGCGTCGCGGATCACCCGCTCCCGGTTGCGGCGGAACTGGGGGTCGTGCGGGGGTACCAGCTGGAGCCGGGCCTGGACCCGGTCGCGGAAGCCGTCGATGAGGGCCCGGTCACCGAAGTCGGACCCGATCTCCCAGTGGGGCGCGACCGGGCCGAGGTAGATGACCCGGGCGTGGCCCCGAGGGGGCTCGTTGGGGTCGCGCTCGAACTCGGTGTAGGTCACGGTCGTCTCTCCTCGGGCCGCGGGGCCTTGGTGCGGCGGACCACCCTAGAGCGCCGTCCGCCGCCGCTCGTCAGCCGCCGCGGCGGGTGAGGGTGGCCTCGACGTCCATGGGCTCGCCCATGCGCTCGAAGGAGATCGACACGGTGTCGCCCGGCGCCTTGGAGCGGATGACCTCGCCGAGGACCTCGTTGGTGTCGGTGGTCTGGCCGTCGACCACGAGGATGACGTCGCCCCGCTGGAGCCCCGCCGCAGCCGCGGCCGAATCCGGCTCGACGGTGTCGACGATCAGTCCCTCCGGACGGGGGATGCCGAACTGCTCGAGGACCTCCGGCGGGAGATCCGGGCTGTTGGCCTCGATGGTGGTGACGCCCAGCACGGCCTGGTCCGGGTTGATGTCGCCGTCGCCGTTGCGGAGCTCCTCGATGAGAGGCTTCAGCGGGTCGATGGACAGGGCGAAGCCGATGTTCGAGGCCCCGGGGATGACGGCGGTGTTGATGCCCACAACCTCGCCCGCGGCGTTGAGCAGCGGGCCCCCCGAGTTGCCGGGGTTGATGGCGGCATCGGTCTGGATCAGGTTCTCCAGGTCGATGGTGCCGCCATCCTGGGTGGGCCCGGAGAGGGGTCGGTCGGTGGCCGACACGATGCCGCTGGTGACCGTCGGCTTGCCGCCCAGGCCCAGGGCGTTGCCGATGGCCACCACGTCCTCGCCGACCTGGAGGTTCGCGGAGGAGCCCAACGTGGCGGCCCGCAGGTCGTCCTTGCCCTCGACGCGGATCATGGCCAGGTCGTTCCCCGGGAAGGAGCCGACCAGCTCGGCGTCGAGCGAGGACCCGTCGAAGAAGGTGACCGAGATCTGGTCCGCGCCCTCGATGACGTGGGCGTTGGTGAGGATGAGGCCGGTCTCGTCGAGGACGAAGCCACTTCCGGCCCCCATGGCCCCGGGCATGGCGGCCAGGCCGGTGTTGATGGAGACGACCGACGGCTGGGCCTGGTCCAGGAGCTGCCCGATGTCGAGCGCCTCGCCGGGAGCGACGCTCGGCGGCGGCGAGGTGGTGGTCGGCGCCGGGCCGGCCACGCCGCCATCGTCGTCGGTGGCCAGCACCAGGCCGGAGGCGACCAGAGCAGCCACGACGGCCCCCACGATGCCGCCGACCAGGGCGGCCATGAGGCGCCCGCCCCGGTCCGAGGACGAGGGCCCGGGCGGGGTGCCGCCGGCGGACCCGGGGCTGTCGCCGGTGGGCCGAACCGGTCCGTAGCCCGCGGGGTACGGAGGCACGCCCCCGCCGGTAACCGGGGGAGGTCCCGAGGGGTACCCGCCCCCCTGCCACCCGCCGGGGGCCCAGGGGCGGGGGTCACCCGACGTGCTGGCCGGGCCTGGCGACCCGGGGGGTGCCCACGCTCCCGGTGCCGGGCTCGGGGAGGCGGGGCGCGCGCCTCCCGGCGGTGACCAGGCCGGGCCGGAGGCGGAGCCATCACCCGGTCCGCGCGGCGCCCAGGGGTCCGGGGTTCGGCCCGGGGTGGGTGCTGGCGGGGGTGGGGCCACGGGCTCTCCTTCGTCGTCCACCCGGCACGCGCGGTCTCGCCGGGGTCGTCACGCTACCCCGGTCGGTGGGGCGAACAGACGGCGGGCCGGCGCCGGAAGGACCAGGTCCGCCGGTCGAGACCTCACCATCGGCGCCGCCGCGCCGATGGTGAAGCTGCGGTCGCAACAGGGCCTTTACACCCTCTTGACGACCGATCTGGGAGAAACCCATCCAGACCAGCCACCCCTGCGAACCTCTGAGGAGCTCGCAGGGGAGACGAGAGGTGTGACCACCGTGAACGAGTACCAGATCGCCAAGTGGATGCAGCGGGGCAACTGCGCCCACCAGCCGCCGTCGATGTTCTTCCCGAGCGACGGCGTCGGGGTGGACGTGGCCCGGCGGATCTGCGCGACCTGCCCGGTCATCGAGCCGTGCCTCGAGTACGCCCTCGAGCACCGCATCGAGCACGGCGTGTGGGGCGGGTGCTCAGAGCGGGAGCGACGCCGCATCCTGCGTCGACGCCGGCTGGCCGCGGCCGAGGCCCAGGAGGCTGCCGCGGCCAAGGACGCCGACGCCGCTCTGGCCAGCCCCTCGTCCTGAACTGAGCAGGGCGCGCGACCTTTACGGGGGCTCCCTGTGGTCCTGGCTCGGGAGCGGCCGACGGGCCGCGCGCCCGGGTCAGGCGGAGTCGCCTCCGGAGCGACGCAGCTCCTCCTCGCGGCGGCGCACCGCCTCCTCGCGCTGGCGCAGCTCCTCGTCGCGGCTGAGCGGCGGGGCCTCGACGGCCTTCCGAGGCGCGGGATCGTCGTCGTCGACGGTCTTCTCGAACTCCCGCTTGGCTTCGCCGAGTGACTTGGCCAGCTTGGGCAGCTTGGCTCCACCGAAGATGAGCAGGATGATCAAGAAGATGACCACCAGCTCGGTTGGTCCGAGGTTCATGGCATCACCCTACCGGCCCGGTCGGTCCGGTGACAGGCACGCCGCTGGGCGACCTTGGTCGGGCTGGCACACTCGGCCCGTGCTCGAGTGCGTGGTCAACCTGAGCGAGGGGCGCGACGCCGAAGCCCTCGCGGTCCTGGGCGGCGCGGCCGGGGCCGACCTGCTCGACCGCCACATCGACGGCCACCACCACCGCAGCGTTTGGACCCTCCGGGGCGAGGAGGCACCGCGCCGTCTGGCCCGGGTGGCGGCGGAGCGGTTGGACCTCCGCACCCACTCCGGGGTCCATCCTCGGATCGGCGTGGTGGACGTGGTCCCCTTCGTCGCCCTGGCCGGGTCGTCGTCCGACGACGCCCTCGCCGCCCGCGACCGGTTCTGCGCCTGGGCGGCCGACGAGCTGGATCTGCCCTGCTTCACCTACGGCCCGGAGCGCACCCTGCCCGATGTGCGCCGGCAGGCCTTCGCAGAGCTGGATCCGACCTGCGGACCCGACGAGCCCCACCCCACCGCAGGGGCGGTGGCGGTCGGGGCCCGGGGGGTACTGGTGGCCTACAACCTGTGGCTGGCCCGGCCGGACCTCGAGGCGGCCAGAGCCGTCGCCCGTGCCATGCGGGGGCCGGCGGTGCGGGCCCTGGGGCTGACGGTCGGCCACGAGGTCCAGGTCTCGCTCAACCTGGTGCGCCCCCACGAGGTGGGTCCGGGCGCGGCGTGGGACGCGGTGGCGTCGCGAGTGGAGGTGGCTCGGGCCGAGCTGGTGGGCCTAGTGCCCGAGGCCTTGCTCCGGGCCGAGCCCGAGCAACGCTGGCGCCAACTCGACCTCCGCCCCGACCGCACCATCGAGGCCCGCCTGGCCCGGGCCGGCTGAGGGCGCCCGGTCGGTGTCAGGCGCCGCCGGCGGCCCCGCCGGCCGAGGTGTCCGCCGCGGAGCGACGGGCCAGGGTGCGCTGGCGACGGAGACGGCGCCGCTCGCGCTCGCTCATCCCCCCCCAGATGCCGAACTTCTCGCCGTTCTCGAGGGCGTACTCGAGGCAGTCCTCGCGCACGACACAGCCCCGGCACACCTCCTTGGCCTCGCGGGTGGATGCCCCCCGCTCGGGGAAGAAGAGGTCGGGATCGACACCCAGGCAGTTGGCGAAGTCCTGCCAACCGGGCTTCTCTGCGGGATCCTGAAGGATGTGCACGACGACCTCCTTGGCTGACCGTCGCCACCGGTCTGATAGCACATTGGTAATTACAACGGTGTGATCTTGACCTCTCCCCGCCTCAGATGCAAGGGCCGATAGGTTCCAGGCCCCGTGAGCCCCACCGATACCCCCCACGACCCGCCCGACGGCATCGACTCCGGATACGCCGTCTTCCCCAAGGACCGCACCACCCGAGTCGACGACGGCACGCGCCTGGCGTGGACCGTCCTGCCCGCCGAGGGCGGGGGGGAGCGCACCCCGGTCCTCGCCGTCAACGGGTGGTCCTGCACCGACGCCTACTGGGTGCACATCGCCCCCGCCCTCGCCGCCCTCGGCCACCCTGTCGTGGTCGTCGATGCCCGAGGCCACGCCGCCTCGGGCCTGCCCCGGGCCCCGGGTCGGGGTGCCCGCGGCCTGCGTCCCGAAGACATCAGCAGCGAGCGCATGGCCCGCGACCTGCTCGCCGTCCTCGACGAGACCGACCTCCACGAGGTCGTCGTCATGGGCCACTCGATGGGCGTGCAGATCGGGCTCGAGCTGGACCGCCCCGACCCGGACCGGGTCGCCGGGCTCGTAGGGACGGGGGCGGACGGCCACGAGCCCGTGAGCGAGCGCAGCGAGCGAACCAGATGGCACGGGCCCTCCGGCGGCGGAGCGAGTACAGCGAGCGCAGCCGACAGAGCGCATTGGGGCCTGGCGACCATCGAGGCGCGAGATGCGTTCCACGGCTGGATGTCGCACCAATGAGCGAGCGCGGCGAGCCGACCGTGCGGGCGGTCCGGGCCGACATCACCACCCTCGAGGTCGACGCCGTGGTGAACGCAGCCAACGAGTCGCTGCTCGGCGGCGGCGGGGTCGACGGGGCCATCCACCGGGTTGCGGGCCCGGGTCTGCTGGAGGAGTGCCGCGCCCTCGGCGGCTGCGCCACCGGCGAGGCCAAGGCCACCGGCGGTCACGACCTGCCGGCGCGATGGGTCGTCCACACGGTCGGTCCCGTGTGGCGGGGCGGAGACGGTGGAGAGGCCGACCTGCTGGCATCGTGCTACCGGCGCAGCCTGGTGGTGGCTGACGAGGAGGGGGCGCGCTCGGTGGCGTTCCCGGCCATCTCCACCGGCGTCTACGGCTACCCCAAGCGGAACGCCGCGGCCATCGCGGTCGACGCCGTGCGCGCCACCCTGCCGTCCACCTCGATCGCGGAGGTGCTGCTGGTCGCCTTCAGCGACGAGGACCAGAGGCGCTACGACCGGCTCCTGGCCGACGAGCCCGACGGCGCCCCCTGATGGAGGACCTGGTGACCGGGGACGACGGCCGGGACCGGTGCGGCTGGTGCGGCACCGATCCCGTCTACGTCGCTTACCACGACGACGAGTGGGGCCAGCCCGTCACCGACGACACCCGGCTGTTCGAGAAGCTGTGCCTGGAGGGCTTCCAGGCCGGGCTCAGCTGGTTGACCATCCTCCGCAAGCGGCCCGCGTTCCGGGCCGCCTTCGCCGACTTCGACATGGCCGCGGTCGCCGCCTTCGACGACGACGACGTGGAACGGCTGCTGGGCGACGCCGCCATCGTCCGCCATCGGGGCAAGATCACCGCCGCCATCAGCAACGCCAGCCGGGCCCTGGAGCTCATCGACGAGGTCGGCTCGCTGTCGGACCACGTGCGGTCGTTCGTGCCCGCCGACGTGGCGTCCGCTCCCCGACCGGCATGGCTGGCCGACCTGCCGGCGACGACGCCGGAGTCGACCGCGCTGAGCAAGGACCTGAAGCGCCGGGGGTGGCGCTTCGTCGGGCCCACGACCGTTTACGCCTTCCTCCAGGCCATGGGCGTCGTCGACGACCACGTCGACGGTTGCTGGGTACCCCGGGAGGTCGGGCCGGCGGCTCCGTTCTGACTCCCGGGGCATGGTCACGAGGTTTGAGCGCTTGAGCGTCACATGCGACGTGAACCGCTCAAAGTCGTCATGGCCTGACGGTCATCGGGGCCGTGCGCCCCAGACGTCGACGTGTCGGAGCTCGGCCTCGGCCTCCTCGGCCCGCATCTCGTCTCGAAGCGCGTCGCTGGTGGGGCCGGGCCCAGCGAGGACGCCCGGGAACACCGCGAAGGGGTTCTCGGCTTCCGGCCCGTCCGGCACGGGATCCACGTCAGCTGGCCCGGCGGCGGGTCATCTCCCGACGCTGGTTGATGAAGTCGACCAGCACGTAGTCGCCGAGGGTCTCGGGCGTGGTGAAGAAGGCCCGGCCCCGGTTGAGCTCGGTGAGACGCTCGATGAAGCGCTGCAGGTAGGGCGTGGCGTCGAGCATGAAGGTGTTGATCTTGATGCCCTCGCGTGTGGCCCGCACCACCTCGGTGAGGGTGGCGTCGATCGTCTCCTGCACCGGCGGGTAGTGGAACACCGGCGACCCGTTGGCCGTCAGGTGGGCGGTGGGCTCGCCGTCGGTGACCATGATGATCTGCTTGGTGCCGGCGCGGCCCGAGAGCATCTTCCGGGCGAGCATGAACCCGTGCTGCATGTTGGTGCCGTACACGAAGTCCCAGGAGACCTCGGGCAGCTCGTGGGCCACGATGGGCCGGGCCACCTCGCTGAAGCCGACCATCCCGAGGAAGTCCCGGGGGAACTGGGTCGAGATCAGGTGGTGGAGGGCCATGGCCACCTTCTTGGCCGGCAGGAAGTTGTCGCGCATCGGCATCGATAGCGACAGGTCGATCATCAGCACCGTCGAGGCCCGCACGGTGTGCTCGGTGCGCTCGACCTCGAAGTCATCAGGGGTGAGCTGCACCGGGGTGCCCCCGCCCTGGCGCCCGAGGGCGTTGCGGATGGTGCGCTCGATGTGGAGGTTGAACGGGTCGCCGAACTCGTAGGCCTTGGTCTCGTCGGAGCGCTCGTGGCCGGTGCCGGACCGCTCGGTCTGGTGGCGACCGAGCTGGTCCGGGTCGAGGTTGCGGAAGATGTCACGCAGGGCATTGCGGCCGATGCGCCGCAGGCCGTGGGGGGTGAGCTCGAGGCGGCCCTCCTTCTGCTCGATGAGGCCGGCCTCGGTGAGCATGTCGACCAGCTCGGACATCTTCTCCATGCTCTGGGCGGCCTCGTCGCCGAGGAGCTGGCGAGCCCGCTCGAGGTCGACGTCGGCCAGGGCGCCGGGCTGGGAGGCGCGGGTCAGCAGCTGCTCGAGCTGGTCGAGGTCGCCCAGCTCGTCCATGACCCCGGCGGCCTCGGCGAAGCCCAGCGGGTCGGTGCCCTCGAACTCGTAGCGCCGGCCCCACCCCGCGTCGGGGAACAGGTTGCGGAGGTTGGCGCCGAGCTGGTCCATCTGCCAGCGGAGGTCCATGTCCTCCATCAGCGAGTCCGACAGCGACTGGAGCTGCGCCCGCTGCTCGGGCGACATCGACGCCATCATCGACTGCATGGCCGCCATGCGCTGGGCCATGGCCTCGAGCAGCTCGTCGAGGTTCGACGGGTTCTCCGGGAACATGTCGCCGTAGCGGCTCATGAAGCCCTCGAAGTCCGGCGCCTGGCCGGCGGCGCGCTGGGAGAGCATCTCGTTGAGCTCGGCCAGCATGTCCTTGACCCGCGCCATCTGCTCCGGGTCCGGGTCGGACATGGCGTCGGACATGCCGGTGAACCAGGACTGGACCATCTCCTGGCGCAGCTCGTCCATGAGCTCGTCGAAGCGGTCGCGGGCAGCGTCGGAGGTGAAGTCGTGCTCCTGGAGGGCCCGCACCTGGCCCGCCAGGTCGGGCGGGAGGGCGGCCAGGTCGTCGCGCCGCTGCTGGGCCACCTCGTCGGTGAGCTCCTGGCGGCGGGCGTCGCCGGAGTCGCGTGCCTCCTGCTCGAAGTCATCGATGGCCCGCGCGTCCTGGTCGATGACCTCCCGGAGCCGCTCGGCGATGTCCTCGTAGGCCCCGCCCAGGTCGTGCTGCTCCAGGCGCTCCCGGCGGGCCTCGCGGAGCCGCTCGATCATGTCGCGGATGCCCTGGACCTGCTCGCCGTCGCGGTCGGTGAAGCCCTGCTGCATCAGCCGTCGGAGCGAGGCGTTGAGGTCGCCGTGGTAGAGCAGATCGTCGGTGACCTCGCCCAGCACGTCGTCGGCGTCGAACTCGAAGCCCTTCTGCGAGCCATCCCACCGGCTGTAGCGGAAGCGCGCCGACATGGGCGCCACGCTACCGGCGTCCGGGACGGCCCGTGCCGTGGTCCGGGCGGGCCGCCACCGAAGTGGTCAGCCCAGTGGTTGCCCCCACCACCAGATCCCTGACCACTTCGGGGCTTGGGGGACGACGGTGGGGCCACGGGGGACGCGGGCGAGCGGGTCCTATCGTGATCTGGATGGTTGCGCGGGAGGCTGGGTGAGCGGCGACGACGAACCCGTGGTGCGGCGGACACTGCGCATCGAGGGTGCCGTCCAGGGCGTCGGGTTCCGGGCCGGCTGTGCCCGGGCGGCCGAGCGGGCCGGTGTGTCCGGCCTGGTCCGCAACCTGGCCGACGGCGCCGTGGAGGCCGTCGTCGAGGGCCGGCCCGACGCCGTCGAGACGGTGGTGGCCTGGTGTCGGTCCGGTCCGAGGGCGGGCCGGGTCGACCGGGCGGAGGTGACCGATGAGGAGCCGACGGGCGAGGCCGGGTTCTCGATCGAGGGCTGAGAGGCGAGCCGAGCGGCACCGCCAGGGTGGCCCACGGCAGCGCCGTGGCCTGTGGGGGCCACCGATCGTGGGCTCGTGTCCCTGTGTCTCGTGGACGATGACGTCGATCAGCGGATCCGCCGGCTTGCTGAACGGGGTCCGCCGGGTCGAGGCTGCGGTCTCTCTCAGCTGCGCCACGAGCTCTGCCGGACATGGGACCTCCTCAGGGCGGCCGATCTCCGCCGGCGGACGACTGGTGGTGAGACGGTGGCCGAGTCCGAGGCTCATCGGCCCGGCACCCAATCGACCGGAGCAGCTTCAGAGTCCGCCGACCGTGGTCGGCTCATGGGTCACCGGGAAGGCCACTGACCGGGCGATGAAGCACATGCGGTGGGCCTCGGCGTGGAGCCCGGCGGCCGTCTCCACCGTGGCCTCGTCGCGCACCATCACGTGGGGGCGCAGGACGACCGAGGTGAGCTGCCCGGCCCCGTCGGCCTCCATCTCCATCTCGCCGGTCGGCGCGTCGCGGTAGGCCTCGGCCACGACCCCGGCGTCGGCCGCCAGGTGAAGGTACATGAGCATGTGGCACTGCGACAGGGCCGCGACGAGGAGCTGCTCGGGGTTCCAGCGGTCGCCGTCGCCCCGGAACGCAAGGTCGGCCGAGCCCCGGATGGGCGGGTTCTGGCCGTGGGTCACGAGGTGGTCGCGCCGGTACGAACGGTAGGTGGACGTGCCCTCGCCGTCGTTGCCGGTCCACTCCACGGTCACGTCGTAGCGGTGGATGCGACTCACGACGCCAGGGTAGGCACCGCTCGGAGGGTGGAGCCCGGGGTTCCGTCGGCGCACCTGATCCGGCGGCGCTCGAGGGCGCCGCGTCGGTTGGTCGCGTCCGGCCCGTTCGTCGCGTCAGGATCGGTCGCTCTCGCCACGGTCGGCTGTTCGCGTCACGGTCGATCGCGACCCGGCGGCTGCTCGCGCCACAGGCGGTCGATGGCGTCCCGGTCCGACATCCCGTCGCACGCAAGCCGCTGCGCCCCGAACGGTCGACCAGGTCAACGGGCGGTTCGTCGCGCCGGGGAGCGGGGGCGATGATGGCGGGGTGACGAAGAGCCCCACCCGCGCCACGGCACCGACCTCGGGCACCTACCTGTCGGGCGGCAGCACCCGGGGCGAGCGCAGCGAGGACCGCATGCCCTCGTGGCGGTCGGTCGGGGCCGGGCCGGGGTGGTGGCTGGCCGGGCTGGCCGTCGTCGTCGGGCTCGTGCCGCTGACGCTGATGGGCCCGGGCACCGACCTCGACGTGGGTGCAGTGATCCGGTCGGGGCGGCGGATCGTCGACGGCGGCTACGCCGCCAGCCGGGCCCCCGGGGCCCCGGTGCACGAGGCCGCGGTCGGCGTGCTCGAGGCGGTCGGAGGCACCGTGGGCCCCAACCTCGGATCGCTGGCGGCTGGGGTGGCGGTGACCGTGCTGCTGGCCCTGCTGCTCCGGGGGGAGGGAGCGGGCCGGATCGGCCTGACCGTCGCCGTGGTCGTCGCCAACCCCTGGTTCCTCGTGGCCGCCACCTCGACCGTCGACTTCCTGTGGGCCCTGAGCTTCTGGCTGGGCGCTGCGGTGGTGCTGCGGCGCCACCCGTCGTTCGTGGGCGCGGCGACGGCTGGGGTGCTGGCCGGCTTGGCCATCGGATGCCGGTCATCGACCGCGTTCCTGGTCGGGGCGCTGGCCCTGGCCGAGGCCGTCGAGCGCTGGACACCCACCACCAACAACGCGGCCCGTCACTCGGCCCCATCCCCTCTCGAAGCAGCGACCAGATGGGGTGCGCGGACAGCGCGATCGGTCGCTGGTTCGGGGAGCCGCACGGCCCCAGGGTCGTCGTCCGCCCCGACTGCGATCATGCGGGCTGCCGTGCTCACCGGGGTGGCGGCCGTGGTCGGGTTGGTGGTGTTCCTCCCACCCTTCCTGGCCGCGGAGTCGTCGCTGGCCTTCGCCCAGAACGACGTGCCCGCCTCCTCTCCGCTGGTCCAGGTGGGCCGGTTCCTGGCCAAGGACCTCTACTTCGTCGGGCCCTTCGCCGCCGTGGTCCTGCTCCTGGCCCTCCCCTCGCTGGTCCGGGCCCTGGGCCGGTTCCGCGCCGACTGGCTCGTCCGTCTCGGTGCCCTCACCGTGATCGTGTCGCAGCTCCTCTTCCTGCGCTTCCCGTGGAAGATGGGCCACCTGCTGCCCACCCTCGTCGGCCTGGCCCTGCTGGCCGCCCGAGCCCTGGGCCACCGGCCCCGCCTGCTTGCCGCCCTGGTCGCCGCCCAGGTCGTGTTCGGGCTGGTCAGCATCCAGCTCCTCGCCCCCGACAACCCCAATGCGGCCACCGGTGGACAGCTCACCTTCGAGCCCCGCTGGGGGGCGCTCGTGGTTGACACCCAGTGCCGCCTCGACGACCCCGACGCCTGGAAGGCACCACTGGCCGTGGCCGACGACCCCGCCACCCCCGAGCCGGAGCGGTCGCGCCTCGATGCGGTCTGGGACTGCACCAAGCCTTGGGCCAGGTGAGGCGACCACACCGCAGCTCTGGACGGAAGGGCGCCACATGCGGCGGGTTCCGTCCAGAAGTTCGGGGTCGGGGGTGAAGCTCATGGTAGGAAGAGCACCTCGTCGCCGTCGAGATGCACCTCGCCGGCGTGGGGCGCGTTGCCGATGAGCACCGGCGCCCCGACGGTGAACCCGTCGATGCGCCTCGGCGGGCGACCGGGCTCCTGGGGCACCAAGCGGGCCCGGCGGTCCGCACCGATTCCCACGACCTCGTTCGCCAGGTCGATGTGCTGGCCTGGTCGGATCTCACGACTCTCGCTGCTCACCGTCCACCTCCTTCTCCGGGGGGCATGGTCGCCCTTCCATGTGCTGTTGCCCGCGGGGCCTTGTCCGGCTCGCGAACCGGACCCGCCGTCGCGGGGAAGAACACGGTGATGGACGGATCGGATGCCGAGGCGATCGCCGCGTCGGTCGTGGACCCGAGGCCTTCGCGGCCATCTTCGACCGGCATGCCACCACGGTGCACCGGTTCGTGGTGCGCCGGTCGAGCCGTCCGACGCCGAGGGACTTCTGGGAGAGGTGTTCCGCATCGCCTTCGAGCAGCGCGCGACCTTCGACCTCGGCCGGGAGTCCGCCCGCCCGTGGCTCTACGGCATCGCCACCAATCTGGTCGCCCGGCACCGCCGCAGCGAGGGCCGCCGGATCCGCGCCGTTGCCCTGCTCGCCTCGCGCCCGGGTTGCTGCACCCCCCCGAGGACATGTTCTTGGGCGATCGCTGCTACGAGGCCCTCAACCTGGAGGGGCACCGCTGGTACTTCGCCCAGCGTCGCCCCCGGACGGGGTGAGCCGGGCCGCCACCACGGCGAAGCCGGAGAGTGCGGCGACGATCGGAGCGGCCACCCGGCGTCAGGCCCGAACGCCTCGACGGCGCCAACTGCACCCGAGCCGGCGACCGTCCGGCCCGGTGCGAGGGCGGTGCCGAAGGTGGTCGCGGTCGCGGCCGATGGCACCGTCAAGGTCGGGAGCCTGCTGCCAGAGCCACGGCCCCCTCTCCACCACGGGTCCCCCTCCGCCCCGGCCGCCGTCCCGCTGTGGGCCCCCGGCTGAGCAGCTGCCCATGACTAGGTGGGCCAGTGCCCAAGCCGGTGCAGATCCGCGACGTGCCCGACGATCAGTACCACGTCCTGGCCGAGCGGGCGGCACGCGCCGGGACGACGGTGCCGGAGCTGCTCCGGCGGGAGATCGGACGCATCACGGAGCGCCCGTCCATGGAGGAGTGGCTGGAGATGGCTGGGTCGTAGTCCTCGACGACGATGGTGACCAGCTCGGTGAACACGTCGTGCCAGCCCGCTCACACAAGAGGTGGTGCCGTTCAGCGGGCGCGGTAGGTGGCCCGAGCGCCGACGGCGTCCTTGTTGAGGCGCTTGGAGAGGTGCAGGCCCTCGAGCACCAGCTCAGCGGCGCTGGCCCGGGTGGCGGAATCGGCGCCGTCGCCGGCCAGGGCGTCGACGCTGGCGGCCAGGGCGGGACGCTGCTCGATGAACGAGGCGTAGTCGGCCACGGTGACGTCCTCGCCGACGTGGAGCACCTCGCCGTCCTCGAAGGCATCGACCACGGGAGCGGCAGCGCCGGTGCCGACCCGCTCGCGGAACACGACGAGCACGGCCTGGCGGAGCAGCTTCTCGACGATGTCGCCCTCGCGGCCCTCCTCGAAGGACTCGACCTCGACCTTGCCCATGGTCGAGCTGGCCAGGGCGTCGAGGTCCGACACCCGGGGCACGACGGCGTCTTCGCCCAGGCGGAGCGAGCGGCGCACGGCGTTGGCCACCAGCGTCTCCCGGTTGCTGACGGTGAGACGGACCGAGACGCCGGAGCGCTGGCTGATGTTGGACGACTGGCGGGCCAGGTGGGTGAAGGTGGCGATCACCTCGTCCATCCAGTCCGGGATCGAGACGGCCACACCTTCGACCTCGAAGGGGCGGGACTCCTGCTGGGCGATGGCCACCTCGGTGGCCACCTCGAGCGGGTAGTGGGTGCGGATCTGGGCGCCGAAGCGGTCCTTGAGCGGCGTGATGATCCGCCCACGGTTGGTGTAGTCCTCGGGGTTGGCCGAGGCCACCAACATCACGTCGAGGGGCAGGCGCACCTTGTAGCCCCGGACCTGGATGTCGCGCTCCTCGAGCACGTTCAGCAGGCCGACCTGGATGCGCTCGGAGAGGTCGGGCAGCTCGTTGATGGCGAAGATGCCCCGGTTGGTGCGGGGGACCAGGCCGTAGTGGAGGGTCAGCTCGTCGGCCAGGTAGCGGCCCTCGGCCACCTTGATGGGGTCGACCTCGCCGATGAGGTCGGCGATGGAGGTGTCCGGCGTGGCCAGCTTCTCGCCGAAGCGGTCGTCGCGGTGGACCCATTCGATGGGGGTGTCGTCGCCCTTCTCGGCCACCAGGTCGCGCGCCGGGCGCGACACCGGGGCATAGGGATCGTCGAGGATCTCGCTGCCGGCGACGATGGGCAGCCACTCGTCGAGCAGCCCGGTGAGCGAGCGGATGATGCGGGTCTTGGCCTGGCCTCGTTCTCCCAGGAACACGATGTCGTGGCCGGCGAGCACTGCGTTCTCCAGCTGCGGGAGGACGGTGTCCTCGTAGCCCTGCACGCCGTCGACCAGCGGTTCGCCGGCCCGCACCTTGGCCAGGGCGTTGCGCTGGACCTCCTGCTTCACGGGGACCGAGCGCCAGCCCGACGCTCGCAGCTGGCCGAGGGTGGCGGGACGGTTCGACATGGCGCCCAACCTAGAGGCGTGTCGCGGCGTCGCGCCCGCCGGATCAGGCGGGTGCGGCGGGACGAGGCAGGGCGGAGTCACCACCTGCGTCGTCGGGAACTGCGGGGTGGGTGCCGTCATCCGACCGGGGGCCTACGCCGACGTGGTGCTCTTCGACCCGGCCGCGGTCGTTGACACCGGCAGCTACGGGGACCCCCAGCGGTACCCGGACGGGATCGTCGCTGTCTGGGTCAACGGGGTCCGCACGGTCGACCGCAGCGGCCACCCCGGCGCGAGCGCCGGGCTCGCCCTGCGCCGCGAGGCGCGCTCCCGGTCGGCCGGCGACGGGCCCGGGCGCGGGGATACGGTCCGCCCATGACGGTCGCGATCGACGGCGAGGCGCTCGCACATGGGGTGGACGAGCTGCTCCCGGAGCTGGGCGAGCAATACGAGGACCTCCACGCCCACCCCGAGCTGTCCTTCCAGGAGCACCGCACCGCCGCCGTCGCCGCCGAGCGCCTCGACGCCCTCGGCTACGACGTGACGACGGGCGTCGGCGGGACGGGGGTGGTGGCGACCCTGGGCGCCACCGACGGACCCACCGTGCTCGTCCGGGCCGACATGGACGCCCTCCCGGTCGAGGAGGCGACCGGGCTTGCCTACGCGAGCACCGCCCGGGCGAACGACCCCGACGGTACCGAGGTGCCGGTGGCCCACGCCTGCGGGCACGACATGCACGTCACCTGGCTCCTCGGCACGGCCGCTCTGCTGGCCAGGGACGCACGCCAGTGGTCGGGCCGGGTCATGCTGGTGGTGCAGCCCGCCGAGGAGGTCGGTGGCGGCGCCGGGGCCATGTGCGACGACGGTCTGTTCGAACGGTTCGGCACCCCCGATGTCGGCCTTGGCCAGCACGTCGCCCCGGCGCCAGCGGGTTGGCTGCTGTACCGCTCGGGGACGACGATGGCGGCGAGCGACGCCCTCCGGATCGTCCTGCACGGGCGAGGCGGACACGGGTCGATGCCCGAGGCGACCGTCGACGCCGCGGTCCTGGCCGCGTCCACCGTGATGCGGCTCCAGACGATCGTGGCTCGCGAGGTGGCGGCCGGCGAGCAGGCGGTCGTGACCGTTGGCTCGCTGCACGCCGGCACCAAGGAGAACATCATCGCCGACCGCGCCGAGCTGGGCCTGAGCGTGCGCACCTTCGAGGCCCAGGTGCGGACACGGGTCCTGGAGGCCATCTCCCGGATCACCCACGGCGAGGCCCACGCCGCAGGCTGTCCCCAGCCCCCGGAGATCTCGACGACCTACTCGTTCCCGTCGCTGCACAACGACGGGCCCACGACCGACATCATCGAGGCCACGTTCCGCGACCAGTTCGGGCCCGACCGCCTCTTCCCGGCCCCGCTGGTCCCGGCGTCGGAGGACTTCGGCGTCCTCGGCGAGCGGGGCGGGTTCCCCTCGACGTTCTGGTTCGTCGGCGGCACCGACCCCGACCAGTACCTGCAGGCGCTGGCCGCTGATCGGCTGCGGGAGGACGTCCCCATGAACCACTCGCCCCTCTTCGCTCCTGTGCAGGACCCCACCATCGCCGCGGGCGTTGAGGCGATGTACCTGGCCGCTCGCCAGTGGCTCACCGGCTGACACCTCGTCTCGAGGCCGCACCGGCGGCCCCGGCCCCGTCCCCCGGAGGTCGGGCTGTGGGTGGCGGGTAGCGTCGCCGACCATGGACCTGTCCGGCCGCTGGCACGCCCTGGTGGCCGACGAGGAACTTCGCCGCACCTGGCTCGACGACGATGTCGACGAGGCGGGATGGGAGCCCATCGAGGTGCCGGGCCACTGGCGCTCCACGCCTGCCTTCGCCACCAGCGACGGCCCCCTCCTCCACCGGGTCCGGTTCGCCCACGAGCGTCCGGGCCCCGACAAGCGGACGTGGCTAGTGCTCGACGGCTGCTTCTACCAGGGCGACGTCTGGCTCGACGGCGGGTACGTGGGCGACACCGAGGGCTACTTCTTCCCCCACGCCTTCGAGGTCACCGAGGCCCTGGCCGCACGCACCGAGCACACCCTCGGCATCGACCTGACCTGCCGCCCACCCGGTGACCGCACCGCCCAGCACAACCTCACCGGCACCTTCCAGAGCGGCGTCGCGCTCGATCCGGACTGGAACCCCGGCGGCGTGTGGCGACCGGTCCGCATCGAGCGCAGTGGGCCGGTCCGGATCCGGCACCTGCGTGTGGTGTGCCGGGAGGCGACCACTGAGCGGGCTGTCGTCGGCGTGCGCGCCGTGCTCGACGCCGGTCGAGCCGGAGCCGTCACGGTCCGCACCACGGTGGCCGGTGTCGACGCCGAGGAGGTCCACACGCTCGCCGCCGGCGAGAACCAGATCAGCTGGTCGGTCGCCGTCTCCGATCCCGACCTCTGGTGGCCCCACGCCCTCGGCGCCCAGCCCCTGCACGACGTGGTCGTCGAGGTGCGCACCCTCGCCCCCGATGGGGGCGACGAGGACGAGGACGGGGATCCGACGGGAGCGCGGCCGGCCCGCCTGAGCGACCGGCGGGTGCGACGGACGGGGCTGCGCGCCGTCGACCTGCAGAGCTGGATCGCGTCGGTCAACAGCGAGCGCCTCTTCCTGAAGGGCGCCGACCATGGCCCGACCCGCATGGCGCTGGCCGAGCCCACCGGCGAGGAGGTGCGCGGCGATGTGGCCCTGGCCGTCGATGCCGGGCTCGACCTGCTGCGGGTACACGCTCACATCGCCCGCCCCGAGCTCTACCAAGCGGCGGACGAGGCCGGACTCCTGCTCTGGCAGGACATGCCCCTGCAACGGGGCTACGCCCGATCGGTGCGCAAGCAGGCGGTGCGCCAGGCCCGAGAAGCGGTCGACCTCCTCGCTCACCACCCGTCGGTGGCCATCTGGTGCGGTCACGACGAGCCCATGGCTCTCCGCGTCGACCCTGAGACCGGTGACCCCGTGGCCTCCGCGCCTCGGCGCATCGCCGCCCAGCAGCTGCCCACCTGGAACCGGGCCGTCCTCGACCGGTCGATCAAGCGCAGCCTCCAGCGCCACGACGGCACCCGGCCCGTCATCGCCCACTCCGGCGTCGTTCCCCACCCGCCGTTGCTCGACGGCACCGACAGCCACCTGTTCTTCGGCTGGTCCCACGGCGACGAGCGGCGTCTCCCCGGCTTCGCCCGACTCCTGCCCCGGATGGTGCGCTTCGTGAGCGCGCTGGGGGCCCAGGCTGTCCCCGAGACCGATGACTTCCTGGAGCCCGAGCGGTGGCCGGAGCTGGACTGGGACCACCTGGCCCGTGCCCACGGGCTCCAGCGCGCCGCCTTCGACCGCCACGTGCCCCCCGGGGATCACGACACCTTCCACGGCTGGAAGGCGGCGACCCAGCGCTACCAGGCGCTGGTGGTGCGTCGTCAGGTGGAGGAGTTGCGCCGGCTCAAGTACCGGCCCACCGGCGGGGTCGCGGTGCTGGCGCTGGCCGACGCCCACCCTGCGGTGTCCTTCGCCCTGCTCGACCACCGGCGGGTGCCGAAGGAGGCGTGGTCGGCGCTGCGGGCCGCCTGCCGTCCGGTGATCGTCGTCGCCGACCGGCTGCCGGCGGTGGTGGCCCCCGGCGACCCCCTCGCCCTCGACGTCCACGTGGTGAGTGACCGGCGCGAGCCGATCGCCGGCGTCGAGGCCGAGGTCCGGGCCACCTGGGCCGGCGATCACCACACCTGGCGCTTCACCGGCGACGTGGAGGCCGATGCCTGCGTCCGCGTCGGCACCGTCTCGATGGTGGTGCCCGACGCCCCCGGCCCCCTGGAGCTCGAGCTCCGGCTGGCGGACGGCGACGGCGGCGCCGTGGCCGACAACGTCGACCGCACGGTGATCGCCCGCCGGCCTGACGGCCCCTCCGACCCGGGTGACGGTGTCGCACCCCCTAGATAGGGTGCGGAGATGGCCCTCGCCGCCCGGGACCAGAAGATGACGGTGGACGAGTTCTTCGTCGCCACCGAGGGGTTGTCGAAAGCGCAGCTCATCGACGGGGATCTCGTCATCGTGGACAGTCCGGCCGCCCGCCATCACCGCATCATCCTCTGGCTCTCCTACCTGCACCTCAGTTTCGACGAGGACCACCCAAGCGCGGGTCACCTCGGCATGGACAGCGATGTCCCCATCGGGGAGCACAACGTCTACGTGCCGGATCTCTACTGGGTGCCCGACGAGCAGCGACTGGACGATGACCAGAGCCGCTTTCCCACCCCGCCGCCGCTGGTGGTCGAGGTCCGATCTCCATCGACGTAGCGCTACGACGTCGGCACCAAGCTCCGCCAGATGGGGTGCGGCCGGCATCGCCATGGGTGGGCTCGGCGCCCTCACCGGCTGTGGCGGCGGCGATCCCCGCACCGGCGGAGCGGGCAGCACCACGACCACCACCGCCGGTCCCGCCGCCGGGCTGGCCGCCTACGACCCCGACGTCGACTATTGGCGCCAGGGGGCCTTCGCCCCGGTGGACGAGGAGACCACGGTCACCGACCTGCCGGTCACCGCCACCACCCCCTCGGGTCTCTCGGGCCTCTACGTCCGCAACGGGTCCAACGCCCCCGCCAACTCACCTTCGCCTACGACCGCACCACCGACACATCGCACCTGGCGATCCTCGACGCCCAGGACGTGGGCGCCGGCCCGGTCGCCCGCGTCCACCTGCCGGTGCGGGTGCCCTTCGGCTTCCACGGTCTCTGGCTCCCCGAGTCCGACCTCTGACCACGCGCCCAGCGACCCGGGTAAACCGGGCTCCCCGCCGACGATCGAACGCTGAGCTCACGCTCGTCGACCGACGCCGCGTTCCCGACCTCGGCACCCTCGACGTCGCCCTCGAGCTCACCGCCGAGGACACCCTGACCACCCCGCTCATCCCGGGCTGGGCCATCGACCTGGGTGAGCTCTTCGCCCACTGATCTGACGGCGCGCCGCGGATCACTCTTCGGAGATCACGGGTCCGCGTGGCACCGTGGTGGCCGCGAGCACGTCCCGCCGTGGCCGGCGCGCCCGCCCCCCGACCCGGAGACGGACCCACCCATGCACGAGTACCGGAGCCACCGCTGCGCCGCCCTACGGGCCGACGACATCGACAGCACCGTCCGGGTCGCGGGCTGGCTGGGGGTGGTGCGCGACCACGGGGGCCTGGTCTTCGTCGACGTGCGCGACCAGTCCGGCATCGTGCAGGTGGTGCTGCCCGAACAC
The DNA here is from genome assembly GCA_038233075.1 of Acidimicrobiales bacterium. Lineage (GTDB taxonomy): Bacteria > Actinomycetota > Acidimicrobiia > Acidimicrobiales > Iamiaceae > Iamia. The sequence goes on along the minus strand of JBBSMQ010000032.1, from coordinate 7,212 downwards.
GATGACGACATGCACGCCCTGGTGCGGGGCCTGGGCCGAGAGAGCGTCATCTCGGTCACCGGGAGCGTCGTGGCCCGGCCCGAGGGGACCCGCAACCCGAATCTGGCCACCGGCGATGTCGAGGTGGCGGCGAGGGAGGTGGAGGTGCTGGGCCGGGCCACCCAGGTCCTGCCCTTCGAGCTGGGGACGGCGGCGAACGTGCGCGAGGAGGTGCGTCTGCGCCACCGCTTCCTCGACCTGCGCACGGCGCGCCTGCAGCGCAACCTGGCGCTCCGGGCCGAGGTGATCCAGCGCATCCGGTCCCGGATGGTCAGCCACGGGTTCCTGGAGGTCCAGACCCCGATCCTCACCGGGTCCTCGCCCGAGGGCGCTCGTGACTACCTCGTGCCCAGCCGCCGCTACCCGGGCCACTTCTACGCCCTGCCCCAGGCCCCTCAGCAGTTCAAGCAGCTGCTGATGGTGGGTGGCGTCGAGCGCTACTTCCAGATCGCGCCCTGCTTCCGGGATGAGGACGGCCGAGCCGACCGCTCGCCGGGCGAGTTCTACCAGCTCGACCTGGAGATGGCCTTCGCCACCCAGGAGGACGTTTTCACCGTCCTGGAGGATGTGCTCGACGACACCTTCGGGCACATCTCGCCCCGGGAGCGGACGCCGCCGCCCTACCCCCGCATCACCTACGCCGACGCCATGGTCCAGTACGGCACGGACAAGCCCGACCTGCGCAACCCGCTCACCATCGTCGACCTCAGCGAGGTGTTCGCGGCAACGGACTTCAAGGCCTTCGCCGGCAAGGTCGTGCGCGCCATCCGCCTCCCGGACGGGGCGGCCCAGACCCGATCCTTCTTCGACAAGATGACCGACTTCACCAAGGAGCGGGGCGGGTCCGGGCTGGCGTGGCTCAAGGTCGAGGACCCGAGTGCCCCGGCCGGGCCCATCGCCAAGTTCCTCGACGAGACCGCCGTCGCCGACATGGTCGCCCGGGCCGAGCTGGCCGCCGGCGACGCCATCGTCTTCATCGCCGATGGGTCCGAGCACGTCGCCGCCACCCTCGCCGGCGCGGTCCGGGCCGAGCTCGGGGCGCGCCTCGAGCTCCTCGAACCCGATGTGTACCGGTTCTGCTGGATCGTCGACTTCCCCATGTTCGAGTGGGACGAGGACCGCAAGGCCTGGGACTTCAGCCACAACCCCTTCTCCATGCCCCAGGGCGGCGCCGCCGCGCTCGACGGTGACGACCCGGGAGCTGTCGTCGCCTACCAGTACGACATCGTGTGCAACGGCTACGAGCTCAGCTCCGGAGCGGTCCGCAACCACGACCCCGACCTCATGCTGAAGGCCTTTGCGCTCGCCGGCTATGGCCCCGAGGTGGTGGAGGAGAAGTTCCCCGCCCTCTACCACGCCTTCCAGTTCGGCGCCCCGCCCCACGCCGGTGCCGCGCCCGGGCTGGACCGCATGGTCATGCTGCTGGCCGACGAGACCCTCATCCGCGACGTCATCGCCTTCCCCATGACCAACAGCGGACTCGACCTGCTCATGGGCGCACCCGGCGAGGTCGCACCTCAGCAGCTGCGCGACCTCCACCTCGCCCTCGACCTCCCCGCCGAGGACTGACCCGGTCTCGTGCCGCGCCCCTTCTGGGGTCGATCGCGGGGGTCCCCACCCCCGAGACCTGCCCCAGACCAGAGGCCTCTCGCTTCTGGGGTCGATCGCGGGGGTCCCGGGCCCCGAGACCTGCCCCAGAAGCTCGCCTCGGAGACCCGAGGGCCCGACGGCGGTCGGGCGCGAGCGTGTGATCGGCGACCTACGGTGCCCGGGGGCCACGAAGGGAGACGACAGACATGGCACACGACCTGGTGATCACGGGCGGCACGGTGGTGGACGGCACGGGGGCCCCGGGCCGCCGGGCCGATGTGGCCATCGACGGTGACCGCATCACCGAGGTGGGCGAGGTCGACGCCGACGGCGCGGGCCGGGTGATCGATGCCGAGGGCCGCACCGTCAGCCCCGGCTTCGTCGACCTGCACTCCCACCTCGACGCCCAGATCGGCTGGGATCCGCTCATGTCGTCGTCGTGCTGGCACGGCGTCACCTCGGTGGTCATGGGCAACTGCGGCATGACCTTCGCCCCCGTCCGCCCGGGCCAGGCCGAGGTGCTGGCCGGGTTGATGGAGTCGGTCGAGGACATCCCCGCCTCGTCGATCCTCGATGGCCTCTCCTGGGACTGGGAGTCCTACGGGGACTACCTGGACACGATCGAGCCGCTGCCCAAGGGCATCAACGCCGGCGGCTACGTGGGCGACGTGGCCCTGCGCTCCTACGTGGCCGGCGACGCCTCCTGCGAGCGCGACTTCGCCCTCACCGACGACCAGCAGGCCGAGATGGCCCGGCTCGTCGGCGAGGCGGTCGAGGCCGGCGCCTTCGGCTACTCGATCTCTCGCAGCCTCACCCACCACACCCCCGACGGCCGCTCGGTGCCGGGGACGTGGGCCGACCCGTCCGAGTTCATCGCCGCCGCCGCCCCCCTCCTCGGCCTGGGCCGGGGCGCCCTGGAGTGCGCCCCCCGCTACAACGAGGAGGACGGGTCCAGCTCGCGGGTGGAGGAGGAGATGCGCTGGATCGCCGAGGCCAGCCGCAGCACCGGCCGCCCGTTCTCGTTCAACCTCACCCAGATGCGGTCCATGGGCGACCACTACCGCCGGGTGCTGGAGCTGGCCCAGGAGGCCAACGACTCGGGGGCCCGGCTCCGGCCGCAGACCACACCGCGGGCCATCGGCGTGCTGTTCTCCCTGGCCGCCAGCTCGCTCATCGACGACCTGCCCAGCTACCAGCGCGCTCGGGAGCACGACCTCGACGGCCGCCTGGCCGCCATCCGCGACCTCGAAATGCGGGCCCGACTGGTGGAGGAGGGCCGGGACAAGCCGGTCGAGCCCTACGAGCGGATGTTCCTCATGCGCCCCGAGCAGGGCGCGGTCTACGCGTACGGCGAGGGCGACAGCATGGCCGCCCAGGCCCGGGCCAAGAACATGACGCCCATCGAGCACTACCTCGACGTGCTCGACCAGACGGACGGCCAGGCCGTCGTCAACTGGCCGGTGATGAACGAGGACTTCGACGCCATCAGCGAGCTGCTGGCCTCGCCGGTCACGATCATGGGCCTGGCCGACACCGGCGCCCACGCCACCCAGATCATGGACGCCAGCCAACCCACCTTCTTCCTCTCCCACTGGGTGCGCGACCGCCAGGAGCTCACCCTGGAAGATGCCGTGCGCCGCCTGACCTCGGACACGGCGTCGTTCATCGGCTTCAAGGACCGGGGCGTACTCCGGCCCGGTGCCTATGCGGATGTGAACGTGTTCGACCTCGACAGCATGTGGCTGCCGCTGCCCGAGATCGTCCACGACTTCCCGGGCGGCGCCCCCCGCTTCGTGCAGCGGGCACGAGGCATCGACCACACCATCGTCAACGGCGTGCCCTTCCTCGAAGCGGGCGAGCACACCGGCGGCCTGGGCGGTCGCCTGCTCCGCAGCACCGACTGACCCCGCCGGGGCTCGCCCTGGTCAGCGGGGGCCTTCGGCGGCCCGCTTCTCGGCCAGGGCCACGCCGGCCTCCTGCAAGACCACGAGCACGTCGGAGAACATCCCCGGGGAATAGGCGTCGGGGTCGATCCGGCGACCACCTGGTGCTCGACCGCGCCGACAACCCCCACGTCGCCTTCGGCGGTGGCATCCACCACTGCCTGGGAGCCGCCCTCGCCCGCACCGAGGCCGAGGCGGCGATCAGCGCCCTCCTGCGCGGGGCGCGCGGCCTGGAGCTGGTAGAGGAACGGTGCGCCGGCCCACCTTCACCCAGCGGGGGCTCGACCGCCTCGTGGTGGCCAGGGGTTGACCCCCGGCGGGACTGGCCTGTGGCTCCTCGACGCCAGAGGGTCGGCTGGCCGAGCGAACCCGCTGCGACCGGAGGCTCTCGTCCTGCTGTGATGGGCGCGTGGCGTCTGCGTTCCCCAACCGGATCGATCTCGGCGACGTCACCCTCCGACGGCCGCAGCCCGACGACGCCGAGGCCCTACTGGCTGCCACCACGATCGACCTCCTCCGCCTGGGGCCGTGGATGTCGTGGGCCAGCCCTCGGGACAACACCGTGGCCGCTCGCGCCGCCTTCATCGACGAGGCCCGGGCCAAGGCCGAGACCGGGCGCGACGCGGTGTACCTGCTGATCGGCGCGGACGACGGCATCCTCGGCACCGTCGGCCTGCACGACCGGGTGGGACCGGGCGGCATCGAGCTGGGCTACTGGCTGGCGTCGGCCGCCACCGGCCGGGGGATCATGACCCGCGTCGTCGGCGCCCTGACCGACCTGGCCCTGTCCGACGAGGAGATCAGCCGGGTGGAGATCCACACCGACGAGGCCAACGTCGCCAGTGCCGCAATCCCCCGACGGCTGGGCTTCACCCTGGCCCGCACCATGGACACCGAGGTCACCGCCCCGGCCGAGACCGGCCGCATGCAGATCTGGGTCCGCACCGCCGATGATGAGCCACCCACGCCTTCGCAGCCACCTGCCTAGCCATCGGCGCCGAGCTCGAGGGTCAGCTGCGCCTCATCGTCCACGGCCTCGATCAAGCCGTAGACAGCATCGAAGATGCGGGGGGCCTCGTAGACGCGGCCGCGGGCCCGGCCGGTGACCTCGACGAGATCCCCTCTCTCCACCAGGCCATCGATGGCCGCGTGGGCCGTCGGTCGCGTGACCCCGAGGAGCGCCTCGACCCGGGCCGCCGAGACCACAGGTGCCGCGAAGAGGTTCTCGGCCAGCCTCACCACGGAATTGGACCTGCCCTCGTCCAGCAGCTCGTTGCGCATCTGGTGCATGACAGCCCGCGAACGGACGAGTCGGCTGCGGGGGTGGTCACCGACTCGGTGGGTACCGTGTCCCACATCCGACGTGGCGCCCGCGCCAGAGGACCCCGATGACCGACCTGCTGCCCCGTACCCCGGACCTCGACTCCGACGCCGACATCCTCGGCGACGACGACCTGCCGCCGGTGAGCGACGTCGACCTCGAGGCCCAGGCCCTGGCGGCGGCACCCGCCGACGTGGCCGACGACGACGCCGACTGCTTCTGGGACCACGCCGACCGCCGCGACCTCGGCCTTCTGCCCGAGTGGTACATGCCCGGGCCCACCGCCGGCGCCCGGCGGCTGACCGGCTGGAAGCGCACCCTGGCCTGGGTCCTGATCGGCACCTTCCTCGCCATCGACGCCGCCGGTCTCTGCTTCACCTACGGACGCATCGAGGGCTGGGGCTTCGGTCTCTGACCCTCGTGAGCGAGCGCAGCGAGCGAACCGCCATGCGCTCCGTTTCGGCCCTCCCTCACTGGCAGGGGTAGGTTCCGCCTCGATGGCAGCCACATCCGTGTCCCGGGGCTCAGCCGGATCGGCTGAGCCTCCCAAGGCGAAGCGCAAGGACCCCTTCCTCGTCGAGCTCTATCGCTCGTCGGTGGGCAAGAAGTACGTGATGGCCCTCACCGGCAGCGCGCTCATGGGCTTCGTCTTCGCCCACATGATCGGGAACCTGAAGATGTACCTCGGGCCCGAGGAGTTCAACGAGTACGGCGAGTTCCTGCGGGAGCTGCTGGTGCCGATCCTGCCCCACACCGTGTTCCTGTGGATCATGCGCATCGGGCTCATCGCCGCCTTCGCCCTGCACATCCACTCCGCCTACTCCCTCACCCGCACCAACCACGCCGCCCGCTCCGTGAAGTACCAGTCCAAGCGGGACTACCTGGCCGCCAACTACGCCAGCCGCACCATGCGGTGGAGCGGCGTCATCGTCGGACTGTTCCTGGTCTGGCACCTCTTCGACCTGAGCTGGACCGGCACCGGTGCCACCTTCGTCCGGGGCATGCCCTACGAGAACGTGGCCGAGAGCCTCGGTCGCATCTGGGTCGCGGCGATCTACCTGGTGGCCAACATCGCCCTGGGCTTCCACCTGTTCCACGGCTCGTGGAGCCTGTTCCAGACGATGGGGTGGAACAACCCCCGGTTCAACCGGGCCCGTCGCGGCTTCGCCGCCGGCTTCGCGGGGATCATGGTGCTCGGCAACGTCTCGTTCCCCCTGGCCGTCACGGCCGGCATCGTCTCCACCTAGTCGCCGGAGGTCAGCCCACGATGACGATCAACCTCGAGTCCAAGGTCCCCGATGGACCCATCGAGGACAAGTGGACCTCGTACAAGTTCGACCGGAAGCTGGTGAACCCGGCCAACCGGCGCAAGTACGAGATCATCGTGGTGGGCACCGGCCTGGCCGGCGGCGCGGCGGCGGCCACCCTGGGCGAGCAGGGCTACCGGGTGAAGGCCTTCACCTTCCACGACTCGCCGCGCCGGGCCCACTCCATCGCCGCCCAGGGCGGCATCAACGCGGCCAAGAACTACAAGGGGGACGGCGACTCGGTCTACCGCCTCTTCTACGACACTCAGAAGGGTGGCGACTTCCGCTCCCGCGAGGCCAACGTCTACCGCCTGGCCGAGGAGTCGGTGAACATCATCGACCAGGCCACGGCCCAGGGGGTGCCCTTCGCCCGCGAGTACGGGGGCCTGCTCGACAACCGTTCCTTCGGCGGGGCCCAGGTGAGCCGCACCTTCTACGCCCGAGGCCAGACCGGCCAGCAGCTCCTGCTCGGTGTCTACCAGCAGCTGTCCCGTCAGATCGGTCTCGGCAACGTCACCCTCTACAACCGCTCCGAGCTGGTCGACGTCGTGGTGGTCGACGGCGAGACCGCCGGCATCGTCGTGCGCGACCTGCTGACCGGCGAGATCACCAGCCACTCGGCCCACGCCGTCGTGCTGGCCACCGGCGGCTACTCCAACGTCTTCTACCTCTCCACCAACGCCATGGCCTGCAATGTCACCGCGGCCTGGCGGGCCCACCGGCGGGGCGCGGCCTTCGCCAACCCCTGCTACACCCAGATCCACCCCACGTGCATCCCCCAGAGCGACGAGTTCCAGTCCAAGCTCACGCTCATGTCCGAGTCGCTGCGCAACGACGGGCGCATCTGGGCTCCCAAGGACCCCGACGAGACGCGGCCCCCGGACCAGGTCCCCGAGGAGGACCGCGACTACTACTTGGAGCGGCGCTACCCCAGCTTCGGCAACCTGTCGCCCCGCGACGTGGCCATCCGGGAGGCCCTGGTCGAGGTCGACGCGGGCAAGGGCGTGGGCCC
>JBBSMQ010000031.1:0-43377 GCA_038233075.1 Acidimicrobiales bacterium | reverse complement strand
TGCCAGGGAGCCACTCGTCGAGGTGTCGGATCTCGCCGAGGTGTCGGATCTCGCCGAGGTGTCGGATCTCGCCGAGGTGTCGGATCTCGCCGAGGTGTCGGATCTCGCCGAGGTGTCGGATCTCGCCGAGGTAGGCCCGGTCCCGCAGGATCGAGAGCACCGTGGAGTAGTTCACGCCGGTCTGTTCGGAGATCGCCCCTTGGCTGAGGCCCTCGGCCTGCAGCCGGAACACCGCCGAACCGTTGGGGGCGATCACCGGAGACTCCCCAGAGGTGATCACTGAAATTCTCCACCCCTGAGCGGCTGGGTGGACCTCTGCAAGGTCCACCGATCGGGGTGGGGCTCCAACGACGCTGGCGGTGCTTGACGCCGTCCAGATCGAAGGAGCCCCGCCTCTCATGCTCACACAGGGAGAAGATGTGGAAGTTCACGCGTTGAAGGAACGGGGCTGGTCGATCTCGGCTATCGCCCGCCATCTCGAGCGCGACCGCAAGACGGTCCGCTCCTATCTGAACGGCGACCGCGAGCCCGGTCGCCGGGCCAGCGAGGTCGCTGATCCGTTGGCTGATTTCGTGCCGTACATCCGGGCCCGGTTCGTCGATGACCCTCATCTGTGGGCCACCGCGTTGTTCGATGAGGTCGTCGCTTTGGGCTACGCCCGGTCCTATCCGAGCTTCGTGCGCCAGGTCCGCCAGCAGGGTCTGCGACCCCACTGCGAGCCGTGCGCGGGGGTAAAGGGCCGCGACACGATCGACATCGACCACCCCGCCGGTGAGGAGATCCAGTGGGACTGGTTCGAGCGGCGCCGGGCCCCGTGGGGCGCCACCGCGTACGTGCTGTTGGGGACGTTGCCGCACTCGTCGCGCACCCGGGGTGTGCTGGCCGAGTCGCTCGACCAGCCGCATCTGGTCGAGGCAATGGACGCGGTGATGCGCCGGTTGGGGGGCACCGCCCGGGTGTGGCGCACCGACCGACTGGCCACGGTGATCGTGCCGGGCACCGGTGACGTGCAGCCGTCGTTCGCGCCGGTGGCCAAGCACTACGGGGCGATCGTGGAGCCGTGCCCACCGAGGCGCGGGAACCGCAAGGGAGCGGTCGAAGCCGCGGTGCGGCTCACGTGCGGCCGGTGGTGGCGGACCATGACCGCGACCACACCCGAGGAAGCGCAGCTGTCGTTGGACCGGTTCCTCGCCGGCCACGGCGATGCCCGCGAGCGTCGCACGGCGACGGGCGCGAAGACGACGGTCGCCGCGCTCGGTGATGCCGAGCCGCTCCTGGCCCTTCCGCCGGTCGCGTTCCCTGCGACCATCGAGGTCACCCGGATCGTCGCCGCCAACGCGACCGTGGCGTTCCGAGGGAACCGCTACTCGGTCCCACCCGGCCTCACCGACGTCACGTTGTCGCTGCGGCACCGGCTGGGCTCGGCCACCGTCGAGATCGGTTCGCCCGCCGGCGCGGTGCTGGCCGCGCACCGCCTCGCTCCGGCCGGCGCCGGGACCCTCGTGCGCAGCGTCGAGCACCACGCCGCGCTGGAGCGGGTCGTACTCTCCGCGTTCAGCACAGACCGGCCCTGCGAACGCAAGGCGAACCGGCCCCCGGGCCCCGACGCCATCGCCCAAGCCGCACGACTCCTCGGCCGCGAAGGCCAACCGGTCCTCGTCGACCTCGGCCACTACGCCGAGCTCGCCGGAGGTGGGTCATGACCGACAGCTCGACCTACCAGCAGCTGCGAAGCCACCTCGCCTACCTCCGGCTCACCGCGGCGGCCGAAGCGCTACCCGCCGAGCTCGAACACGCAGCAAAGGCCAAGCTCGGCCACACCGCCTTCCTCGAACGGCTCCTCGACGTCGAGGTCACCGCCACCGAAGAACGCCGCCGGGCCAGCCTGGAACGGTTCGCGTCGCTCCCCGCACCCTGGCGGCTCGACGACTTCGACTTCGACGCCCAACCCTCAGTCGACCGGTCACTGGTCAACGAGCTCGGCACCCTGCAGTTCCTCGAAGACGCCACCAACGTGCTGTTCATCGGCCCGCCCGGCGTCGGCAAGACCATGCTCGCCGTCGGCCTCGGCCACGCATCGGTCGCGGCGGGCTACCGCACCTACTACACAACCGCCGCGGGCCTCGCGGCCCGCTGCCACCGCGCCGCCCTCGAAGGCAGATGGGCCACCACCATGCGGTTCTTCGCCGGGCCACGCCTGCTCATCATCGACGAAGTCGGCTACCTGCCCCTCGCCTCCGAAGCAGCAGCGGCGCTGTTCCAGGTCATCACCCAGCGCTACCTCAAGTCATCAACCGTGCTCACCACCAACCTCGGCATCGCCTCCTGGGGCCAGATCTTCGACGACCCCACCGTCGCCGTCGCCATGCTCGACCGCCTCCTGCACCGCTCCGTCGTGTTCAACATCGACGGCGAGAGCTACCGCATGCGCGCCCACCGCGCCCGCGCCGACAACCTCCGCAAGGCGGTGACCACCACCTCAGACACCTAACCTCAGCCCCACTCCACCCAGCCAACCAGCTGGGGAGTTTCGATGATCGAGACTGGGGAAAATCCGCGATCGCCGGCAACTGCGAGTGCCGCGCCCTGGCCGAAAGGGTGGAGGCCGTAGGCGGTGTCGGCATTCGTTTCCCAGGCGCGGCCCACGTCGACCACCCTCCCAACGTCGTGGTCTTTGGCGAGCAATCAACTGCGAGCTGGAGCGTCCATGCCGTCGTCGAGATCGAGGATCGAGAGGAAGTGGCAGTGGAAGCCGTGATCACCTACGACACGTAGCCATAGGCCAGGCGTCGAGGTCGAGACCGACGTAATCAGCGTTTGCGCCGGCAGCGGCGTTGCATTCAGTGTGACGTTCGGCCCTGGCAGGTCACACAGGCGCACGAACTCGCGCTCCTCGACCGAAAGCTCGCCGAGAAGCACCAGGCCAGTCCAGGCCCTCACGATGATCAACTACGAGTGGGTGACCCACGAAAGTAGGTGCAGCGGGCCGCGCGTCAGAGGTCGGCACCGATAAGGCGTCGTACGATTTCCGCGCCGACCTGGATTCGATCGACGGTGTCGACCGGTCGGCCGTTGACCTCAACCTGTGCCAGCGAAACGACCTTGCCTGCGTCTGCGCCGAGCTCGGCGCAGACGGCGCCGAATCGCTCGGCATCAGCTGCGAAGGGTGGCGGAGAAAGCTCGAAACCCTGTGTCACGCAACGGATGGCGGCGCCGCTCCGTACGAGAGGCAGGCGGCGAGGTTGGCTCTCGTAGCCAACAAAAAACTCATCCTGCACGCGGGCGGTTTCACCTAGCTCACGCCAGACCGCCAGGAGGTAGGGATCGCGGTAGTAGCCGTTGAGGGCCCGACCGCCGGCGCGAAGCATGCATAGCGAGTACCCCATCGCTGCTGGCTCAGTGTCCTTCGTCCGCTCGGCGAAGTATGTACTGGAGCCCTTCTCCCGCATGCTCGGGTACTTGACCATGTAGTACCGCCAGTCGAAGCGTTGCGCTTCTTCGCACAGATCGAGGTATTCCTTCACGATCTCGGCCAGCACGTCTGCTAGCGGGGTAGACGACGTCCCCCCGATGCGTTCGAGGAACACAGTGAGGACATCTCTGGTCGGTCGCAGGGCCTCGTGGCTACTGCCCGTCAGCAGGTCTCGCCAGGCGCTGTCGTGGCGCTTGGAGTCCGTGCCGAAGAGGAACGGTCGGGAGTTGGCGCGCTGGCGCTGGTACTCGCCGACGGCGAGCAACGCGGCGAGAAGGTCCGACCACAGCTCGGGTTGGGACATGAGTCCACGGAACGAGGTGGCCCGCTTCTCGAAGCCGAGCGCGTTCAGCTTGAACGCACCGAGGCTGCCGCGCAGTAGTTCGTGATCCTCGAGTCTGAAGACCTCCCCCTCCAGCTCAGGTTTCTCCTCAAGGAAGGTCGACTTCAGCTGCTCGTCCGCCAACTGCGCTTGATTGAGTGTGGCCACGGCTTCGACGGCACCATAACGGATGACCTGGTGAACGTCGTCGAGGATCTTCGGCATCTGACCGGGCCGCAGCTCGTCGGACGACGCTTCGATGAGGTTGCGGAGCACTCGGATTCGCCGGGGGAACTCTTCGGAATCCTCGGTGAGGTGGAGGACGACGCCGTAGAGCACAAGGGTCTGGCCCAAGGAGAAGGCGCGAGTGCGGCCCCGAGCCTCTCCGTACGAGCGACAACATGCTTCGAAGAGGTTCAGCGTTGCTTGGTCGCTGCCGTCGGAGCGGAAGAAGATGCGAACCTTCGGGCGATCCGCAAGATGATCGTAGGTCGACGTGAACAGACGCCCGAAGGTCTCAGGGATAGATCGACCATCCCAGACGTCGAGCGCCTCGAAGAGGAAGTCGAGATGCGTGTCGCGTTGTGGGTTGCCCTCACCGAACACGGCGCTAGCGCGAGGACCCAGGCGCTTGCCAGCCCCATCGGCGCGGCCCTCGCGCCACTCGCAGACCTCGGTGATGAACTCCAGGTAGCGCAGGAACTCGTCGTCGATCAGGCCGTCGTCACCCCGTAGGTGCCACAACACGTCCGTCCAGGTCGTGTCCACCTTGAGGGATAGCTCCGACGCCCTCGGCGACCACTGGATCGTCTTCTCAAAGTGCGCCTTGAAGTTCTCGAACTCGGTGAGCGGCTTTCCCCGCGAGTTCATCTTGATGTACAGGCCCTCCGGCCGTACGTCCTGGTCCCCTGCAGGGCCGAGGCCAGACAACGGCAGCAATAGGAACCAGATCGCCGGATCCTCTTTATCGGTCAGCCTCGACCAGGCAGTGGCGGCATCGACATCGTCGAAGCGCTCGTGGATGGCGTCGAGCACCACCAGCATCGACTGGATCGTGGGATCGTGGCGCCAGAGGAACAGGTACCAGGGCTGGTCCTTGATCCACTGTGACGGCCACTCGTCCAGGGGCAGTGGGTGAGAGACGAGGCTGTCGCAGAACATCCGAGCGCTTTGCCTGGTCGCATAGGAGAAGCTTTGCCACCCGTCGTCCTCTGCGAGGTGCCCCGAGCGGGAAGCGATGTACCAGTGCAGAAGGAACAAGGTGGTGAGGCGCTGCTGGCCATCCAGCGGCCGCAACGTTCCCTCATCAACCCCGCCGTAGACGAAGTCCAACCCAACGGGGTCCGAACCCTGATCCGCAACAGCCGTGCGGAGAACGTCGAGGAAGTCGTCGCGGATCCGTTGGGCCCGATCGCTCTTGCGGCCCTGGGCATAATCACGCTGGAACAACGGGATCTCGACGCGTTCGACGGCGACACCATCACCTTGCCGGACGTGATTGCACAATGCGAAGAATGAGGTTCGTCGGCTCTCGGTGGTCATGCGTCCATTTCCGGCTGGAGGTAGGGATCGACGGTGCTCTGCATGGCCTCGAGGTAGGCCTGCCGATCCGTAGCGCTCCAGAAGTGGAGCTGCTGGCTGACGTCCGTGAAGTACTTCAGGAAGACGTTGCGGGTACACGCCGGAATGTAGGAGCCTTCCTTGTCGCGCTTGAGGATCTCGCGCCGCTTGACCTCGAAGACCGAGTTGCTCAACGCAGCGTTGTCACGGTGGCCAAGCAGTGCGAGGTTGGCGATCGAATGGACCTCACCATCGTCCGACTCCTCATCAGGGGAGAACAGTGCGGTCAGCTCGTTCTCCATCTCACTGAAGGACTGCTGGGTCACTTCCGTCGACAGCACCTCGCCGACCTTGCTGAGCAGGCGCGCCCGGTGGTCCTCGTCGATGTTCGGAAGGTCGACCAGCGCCGCCCGATGGAAGCTTAGCCACGCCCTCCACTGTTCGACGGTCTTCAACGCCTCGGCGTTTCGAGCATGGATGTGCTCGAGCGACCACGCGCCAGCGGCGTGGGCTCCGAAGGAGTACCGCTCTGAGGAATCTTGCATCCGTCGGATCGTCTCGACGTTCATCAGGAGCAGGACATCGGAGGTCTTGCGGCTCGTGTCGTAGGTCAGGTTCGCAAGGTCACCGATCGAGAGTCCGAGGTGGCTGCGGATTTGATCGTCGAGCGCAGCCTCGAATGCGCTGCGACCCTTCCCCTCCGAGAGCTCGACCAGCTCCTCAAACGTCTGACCGACTGCGATCAGATAGCCGACCTTGTGGAAGAGGTGGCGGTCGTCGTACCACCCCAGCACCAGCGAGTGGAGGCCGACGACGTCTCGCCAGAACCTCTGAGAGTCGTCCTTGATCCGGTCACGCAGCGTCTCGAAGGTGTGGAACAGGGGCCGGTCCCGCCCACGGGGGCCGCCCGCACGCGTGTCCAGCAACAGGCTGATGTGCGTCGCCTCCTCACCCATTTCGCCTGTCACGAACGCCCAGACCTCGGGCGTCCGTAGGTCACGCTCGATGGCATCCCAGTGTGCTGCGATCTCTGGGGAGCGGTCAGCCTGGCCAGGGTGTGCGTGGCTCTGGCTCAGCAGCAGGGCCTTCACCAGCTCAGCGTCCGTGAGCGGGATGCGCCCGACGTTCAGGCGGGTGAAAAGTTCGGTCGAGTCGACCTCCTGCGGAGCCTCGTACCAAAGCACCTTGACGGGACCGAACAGGAAGTCGTACATGCGGGTCGCTTCGCGGGTGATCCGATGCCCATGGTTCTCGAACCAGGCCTCGATGCACCGGTAGGCGCCGAACATGTGGAAGAAGTCGATGTTGCTCGACGCGTCGGCCTCGCTCAGCTGGTCCAGGTAGGTCGAGCTGCCTTCTCGCGTCGCGTAGTGGATCGAATAGTTGGTCGTCGCCGTCGGCAGGTGCGTGACCTTGAGGTAACGGAAGAGGAGGTAGAGGGTGGTCAAGCGCTGCTGGCCGTCCACCAGCTCCCACGAACCGTCATCACGAGCCTTCACCACGATCGGCTGCAGGTAGTAGGTCGCCCCGTCGCTTTCTCGGATGTCGTCAAGCAGATGACGGACTTCGTGCTCGCCCCACCGGTAGCCGCGCTGGTAGGCTGGGACGAAGAAGTCGCCCGCGATGTCACCGACGGGCAGGATCTTCAGGAGGCCCTCACCCACGGTCAGACCTGCCATGAGGTCTTACCGGAAGGCCCGCTACGGGCACAAAGGAGGCCGCTGAAGGGACCCAGATCCAGTGATTTCGGTGATAGTGGCAGGTCATGCGAGCTCTGCCCCTTCTGGTTCGACGGTGACGCCGACGGATTGGAGTGAGTCGGCGAGGGCTCGGAACTCCTCCAGGGCGGCTTCGAGGTCTTCGACGATCTCGGCGGCGATGACGCCGGGGGCGGGGAGGTTGTCGGTGTCCTCCAGGCTCTCGTCGCGAAGCCAGAACACGTCGAGGCTGACCTTGTCTCGCTCGATCAGCTCGTCATAGGTGAACTTCTTGAACCGCTCGGACTCGACCCGCAGGTGGCGCTGGCCGGGCCGGTAGCAGGCCACGAACTCGTCGAGGTCGGCCCGGCGGATCGGGTTCTGCTTGAGCGTGAAGTGCTGGTTGGTGCGCAGGTCATACACCCATACGTCGCGGGTCCACGGGTGCCCGGCGCCCTCGCGACGCTCGAAGAAGACCACGTTGGCCTTCACGCCCTGGGCGTAGAAGATCCCGGTCGGCAGACGCAGGATGGTGTGAACATCGCAGTCGTGCAGCAGCCGCCGACGGATGGTCTCGCCGGCACCGGCCTCGAACAGCACGTTGTCGGGCACCACCACCGCCGCGGTGCCGCCGACCTTGAGCAGGCCGACGATGTGCTGCACGAAGTTGAGCTGCTTGTTGCGGGTGGTGGTCCAGAAGGTCTCCCGCTCGTAACTGTCCGACGACGACCGGCCGAACGGCGGGTTCGACAGCACCATGTCGAAACGGACCCCGGGGTCGTCACGCAGGGCATCGTCGACGTGCACCGGCGAGTCGGAGTCGGGACTCTCGATCCCGTGCAGCAGCATGTTCATGGCGCACAGCCGGGCCGGCAGCTCGGCGATCTCCCAGCCGGTGAACGCACCCGACCGCAGGTGCTCGCGCTGGTCAGGGTCGAGCGGCGAGAACCGCTCGACGATCGATCGGTACGCCCCGAGGAAGAACCCGCCGGTCCCACACGCCGGGTCACAGATCCGATCCGACGGCTTCGGTGCCATCACCTCGACCATGGCCGAGATCAGCGCCCGGGGCGTGAAGTACTGGCCCGCTCCCCTGGCGCCCTCCCGTGCCGTCTTCTCGATGAGCGCCTCATACGCGTCGCCCTTGAGGTCAGCATCGAGGCTCAGCCACTCGTGTTCGTCGATGAAGTCACGGATGAGCTGCTCCAACTTGGCGGGGCTCTGGATCTTGTTGCGGGCCTTGCGGAACACCACCGCCAACATGTCCTCGCCCGCCCCTAGGCTGGTGAGGATCTCGTTGTAGTGCCGCTCCAGGTCCGGACCCGACAACTGCAACAGCGACGGCCAGTCGAGCCCCTCGGGCACCACCCGCTCCTCGCCGAGCAGCATGAACTGCTCGTCGGCCATCTTCAGGAACAGCAGGTAGGTGAGCTGCTCGATGTAGTCCCCGTAGGACAACCCGTCGTCGCGCAGCACATCACAGAAGTCCCACAACTTCTGCGCCATCGCCTTCGGATCACCACTCACGATGAGCTCTCCTTCTGTGGGGTCAAGGTCCTGGCCCTGGCCTTGCTCTTGCTGCCGGACGTAGACCGCATATCGGCGATCCGTGCCAACAACACGTCCGCCGGCTCGTCTGATGGGTCCTGCGCCACCAACCGTCCCGAGAACGCCGCTGCCAGGATCGAGCGCCGGAGCGCTGCGCCCCTTCTCCCAGCACGATCCAGAGATACGCGCACCACCTCGGCATCTCGTTCGACCGCCGTGAACTCGGCGACGAGGCGCTTCTGGTCAGCAAGGTCAGGGACGGGGATCTCCAAGGTGTTGAGCTTCGAGAGCGAGAGGTTGTACTGGCCGGCCGATGAGGCCGCTCGGCCCTCGATCTCTCGCCTGAGCGCAGGCGATTCCAACATCATCGAGGCATACTCCGGAAGAACTCGCAAGGGATCGAAGCTGAGGCGAATCAGGTACGACGCAAATGCCAGATTGCGCGCCGGGGATCGCACCATTGCGGTTCGACCAATGAGGTTGCGGCTCCCGTTCGTTCGAACCACCAGCACATCCCCATCGGCAACGAAGGACGAGCGCCCTACGCGTTGAGAGTCGCGAGCAAACTTGAGGTCGTCCATCGCGACCCTGCGCTCGCGAATGTTCGGGATCCGGAGCACAGGGGGACCTGAGGCCTCGTAGCTGCATTTCGCCGAGGTGCCGTAGTTGGATGCAAGTAGGAGGTCCCCGATCTTCTGAGAAGGCGCGTCCGCTACCGGGCCAAGGCTGGCGAGACGAAGTGAGTCGAGCCGGCCCTTCCCGGCGTCAACGGAGGCCTCGGCGGCGTCGAGGCGGGAGAGGTGTTCTTCGATGGCGGCGACGATCCGTTCCTGCTCGGTTCGCAGCGGGAGGGGAATGGGGAGATCTTCGATGGTCTTCGAAGACAGGTGCTTCACGGTGACGACTGAGGTCACCTTGTGGATCTCGTCCAGGTAAGGCTGGACGACGTGGGTGAGTAGACCATCGGAGTAGGCCATCTGGTCTCTTAGACGAAGGCGGCACACCCGTTGGTTCAGCAGCGATCGCGGCCCAGCCCAGCGGGCGGCGCGGAAGTCGCCATCCATGCCGACCAGAAGGTCCCCGTGCTCCACTAAGTGCCGATCCTCGTACTCCCCGTCATAGAAGGTCGAGGCTTTCGGCTTTCCAACGTCACGAATTCGTATGACGGGAAGCCCGCGGCCGTCCGTGTTGAACTGCTCTGACTTGTAGGGGGCGCCGTTGGTCACGTCGACAAGGTCCCCCAGTCGAACCCGCTTCCACCAGGGCGCGATCGACACGAGCGGTGACGTCGAAGACGCCACGACATCAGCGGGACTGACTCGCAGGGTCATGCCGCCAGGGCCCGGGTCAGTTCATAGAGCAGGGCGTTCAGGTCTTCGCCGAACAGCTTCCTCGCTCGGCCGAGGCCGCCGTGTTCGCTGAAGGGGGCGCCAGTCAGGTCCCGCGGGGCAATGGAGAGGCTGGCGGCGAGGTGCTCCGCGATGAGGCGGAGGTAGGCGACCTGGTCGGGGGCGAACGAACGCCCGGCCGTCGCCTGCTGGGCCAGCCAGGCTTGGAAGCGTTCGGTCACCAGGTCGGGATAGGCCACCAGTTCGTCGGCGGTGCCGAGGGCGTAGCGGACCAGGCTGACCAGGTCGGTGTTGATCCGGTGGCCCGAGCCGCGGACCTTGCTGGCGTCAAGGGCCTCGTAGGCGGCCCACAGCCCATCGGGCGTCCAGCTCCGGGGCGGGCGACCGATGGTGGTGGCCAGCTCGCGGATGTCGTCGTAGGTGAGGCCGCCGCCGTAGGGCTGGGCGTAGAGGATCTGCAGGGCGGTGATCTCGTCACGGTGCTCGGCGAGGAACGCCCGGAACGAGTCGATGGTGCTGCGGGCCCGGTCGGTGGCGTCGGAGGAAAACTCGCCGGAGATCACCTTGTCCTTGCTGGCGGCGTCGATCACCTGCTCGTAGCTGCGGCGGATCTCCACCAGCTTCTCCCGCAGCTCGGAGCTGCCGGCGATCGGCTGGACCGCCTCCTTCACCAGTTGCTTGCGGGCAGCGGCCACTGCGTCGGCATCGGGATCGCTCTGGCCGGTAGCGATCTGGGCGGCGGCGAGCTGACGGTCGGGGTCGAGAGCGTCGACGATTCCGTGGGCGATGGCGGCCAGGCTGGCGCCGGCGATGGCCTCGATCTCGTCTCGGTCGGGTTGGCCGATGCGCTGGTCGAGCCGAGCCAGGCGGGAGGCCACCGACGACACCACCGCCTCGTCGGTCACGCCGAGGCCCACCTGGTTGAGGAGCTTGTCGAGGCTCACGCCGTACTTGCGCTCCAGCGGCACGGTGTCGTTGAGGGTGGTCTCGGTGACGCCCACCGCGTCGACCAGCACGAAGTGGTCCTTGGCGGTGGCGTCGGGGGTCACGATCCGCAGGTCGTCCTGGCCGATCACCCGCACGCCGCGGCCCTTCATCTGCTCGAAGAAGTTGCGGCTCTTGACCATGCGCATGAACACCACGCACTCGATGGGCTTCACATCGGTGCCCGTGGCGATCATGTCGACGGTGACGGCGATGCGGGTCTCGTAGCCGGTGCGGAACTGGGCCAGCAGCTCGTCGGGCTTCTGGCCCGACTCGCCGGCCTTGTAGGTGATCTTGACTGCGCCCAGGTTCGACAGGCCGAACTCCTCGCGCACGATCTGCACGATGTCGTCGGCGTGGCTGTCGTCCTTGGCGAAGAACAGGGTCTTGGGGATGTGCTCCAGGCGGCCGTCGGCCCGCACGATGCGGTCCGGGAACATGGTGGGCATGGAGTCGCGCACGGTTGCCACGATGGTGCGGATCTGGTCTCGGGCCACCACTCCGGCGTTGAGCTCCTTCGCCGTGTAGTCGAGGTCCTCGTCGATCTGGTCGTAGCGCTGGGCCCGAGTCTCCCGGTCACGGAACTCGGTGACCATGCCGGACTCGACGGTGCCGCCCGACTCGCTGATCTCGGTGCGGATACGGAACACGTCGAAGTCGACGTTGACCCGATCGGCCACCGCCTGCTCGTGGCCGTACTCCATGACCAGGTTCTGCTCGAAGAAGCCGAACGTCTGCTTGCCGGGTGTAGCGGTGAGCCCGATCAGGAAGGCGTCGAAGTACTCCAACACCTGGCGCCACACCCCGTAGATGGAGCGGTGGCACTCGTCGACGATGATCACGTCGTAGGACTCGATCGGTACCGCCGGGTTGTAGGCCACCTCCACCGGGCGCTCCGGTGACAGGTCATACGCCGAGCGCTCGTCGAGATCGTCGTCGATCGCCTCACCTCGCAGGATCGAGTAGATCCGCTGGATGGTGGAGACGTGCACCTTGGTGGCAGACTCGTCGGCCATGTCCAGGGCCGACGAGTCGAGGCGGCGGGCGGTGTAGAGCTCGGTGAACTTGCGTCCGTCGTCAGACGTGGCGAAGCCCTGGAACTCCTTGATCGTCTGCTTGCCGAGGTTGCCCCGGTCCACCAGGAACAGGATTCGCTTGGCGCCGGCGTAGCGGAGCAGCCGGTAGGAGATGTTGGCGGCGGTGAAGGTCTTGCCCGACCCGGTGGCCATCTGGATCAGCGCCCGGGGCCGGTTCTGCTTCAGCGACTCCTCGAGGCTGACAATGGCCTCGGCCTGGGCCGGCCACAGACCCGCCGGGTCCAGCTCGGGCAACAGCGTGATGCCGCCCCGCAGGGTGCCGCTGCCGTCGAACGTGATGTGGTCCTCGTGCCAGCGGGCCAGCGTCTCGGGCCGATGGAAGGTGAAGGTCCGGCGCGACGTGGGGTCGGGGTCGAGCCCGCAGGTGAACCGGGTCTCGGCGCCGGTCGACTCGTAGCCGAACGGCAGCGCGCCTTTCACCAGCAGGGCGGGCAGCTCGCCGGGGAACGACGTCTGGTACTTCTGGGTCTGCCACTCGACGCCGGTCAGCGTGGTGCCGACCTTCTTGGCCTCGATGACACCCACCGCCTGGCTGTCGACGAACAGCACGTAGTCGGCCGGCCCCGCCGCCGTCGGCACCTCTCGGACAGCCACCCCCTGGGCGGCGGCCACCGCGGCGTGCTTGTAGTCCTGCACCACCCACCCGCACGCGACGAGCTGTGCGTCGATGTCCCGTCGAGCGCGCTGCTCCGGGTTCACATAGCCCACCTCGTCTCCCATGGCTCCGCCATTCTGGCCGGTGCCACCGTCCCGGTGCGCGACGTCGGCGTCGAAGGACAGAGCCGGGCGCCTTCCTGAAACCCAGGCGGTCATCTGCGAGGCCGGCGTCGCCGTGCTCGCAAAGTTGGCCTCACCGCACGTTCGCCCCCGAGCGTACGATCGAGGGGGCACCTACGACTGCCTCAGTCCTGTCGCGATCGACGACGGTCCGGGCGTCGTGCAGCTGAATCGGCGTGGGTCGATCGGGGTGCAACGAGCGCTTCGACGGTCGGCCGGTCGATTGGGAGCCCGTTGAGTGGGAACCAACCTCTCTGCCGACCCGCGGGAGTTCCTCCACGCCCTCGATGTGGGCAGCGGACTACCCGTGCCCACCTCCGTCCCGACGGCGACGCCCCGCACACTCACCTTTCGGGTGCTGGCGACGATTGCCGAGACCGGGTTCAAGACCGTCGATCCGATCGAAATCCTGCCGCCGTTCCATTCGGTGTTCGGGTATACCCGAAGGTCGAATGTCTCCCTGGGTGGCTGCCACGTGCCGCGCAGGGTCAGCTCTGTCAGCCGGAGTCTCGGAGCCGGCGAAGTTCAGGCAGAGCCTCCTTGTCCTTCGGACGTCCTGCCCACTCCTTTGACGCGATGATGTCCTCGATGGCGGCGACCCGAACCACGATGTCGTGGAATCGCAGTTCGACGGCACGATCCGATAGATCCTCGTAAGTCAGATGCTGACCGCCTCGGTCTGGAAGGTCGGCCAGCACATCCAAGTCGCCGGCGTCGGTTCGCCAAGTCGAGATCTCCATCTGGGAGAGTCGAGCGCCGTCCACCACCATCGGAAGTGCCGCGGCCTCTTCATCGGTCAATCCCTCGACGCGTAGGCGAGCGTTCAGTTCCTGCATTGCAGTCGCAAGGCTGTCGAGGTTGGCCTTCGTCCGTCGGGCCAGGCAGTCAAGATCTCTCGTCCGACGCAGGGCCCCGTGGGCACGAGCGGCGACTCCACCAACCAGGAGGTACTCGACGCCATGGCGATCGAGGGTCTCCAGGAGCCGAGCTACATCAGGCTCCTGATCACCGGTATCAGCGGGCGGCACCGTCGTCCAGGAGGGCGTACCGCTCGGCGGCCGTCTCGTCGTCAACCTCGGCCAGCCAAGCCATCACCGCCGCCTTGGAGTCCAGCCGACGCCCGTCAGACGTGATCGAAACGTCGTCGCCTGTCGGGGGGTCGGCCTCGTCAAGAGACGCCTGTAGTTCCTCGATGGTGATCGGCAACACCTTCCCAGCCACGAGCGCAGGCTACCGGGACCGTCGCACAGGTGAGGCCACATCTCGGATCTGGCCGGCGCCGAGGAGCGGGCGGCGCCAGTTCCACGACCACGGCCGGTGGGCCACGGCCCCGAGGGCGTCGCCGTCGGTGGCGCCCACCTCACCAACGAACCGGCCTCTCAGCGCTCACACGGACTCCGGCGCGCCACCGTCGAGGACGATGCCTCGTGCAACGAGCGACGACGGGGCCCCGCTGGAGCTGCATGTCGACATTGGTATGGGTAGCTCGATCAGAGTCGAGATGCACCCACGGGCGGATCCGCAGGCTCGGTTCGGTCGAATCGTCCGTTGTGGAGGCGCGCCGAGCGCAACTTGCAGCGGGACAGTTGGCGCCTGAGCGATTCAGCTCGGGCGAACTTCGGCATGGGCGTGACTCTCGTCTCATGATCGCTGCGATGCCGACCGCCGTAATGCCCGCAGACAAGGCTTCTTCTCGGCGCACGACCTCTTGCACGACCGTTCGCAGGCGCCTCGGGTGCCGGCAGCGCCACCCGGAAGTGCCTATCTCGACGCACGACCTCGCGCCCGCAGAAGGCCAGATCCGGCGCGCACACATTTGCAGGTTTCCCTTCGGGATACCTGCGCGAGGTCGTGCGCCGTCAGCCGTAGAGGCCGAGCCTCTCGGCTTGGCGGGTCATCCTCACGGGGCACATCGGCGGCCGGTGCTCGACAGCGCCTGATGCGCGAGCACATCGCTAAACGCCAGCCGGCGATCGGGCCGACCATATGGGCGGGGACCTTGTCGCTGTCGGCGCTCGGCTGGCGGTAACCAGGGCTTCTTGCTGGACCACGACCTTTAGCACGACCTCTGGCACGACCGCTGGCACGACCCTCAACACGACCCCGGCCGGCTGATCCCGGCCCCCGCCCGCCTCGCGTCCCCTCATCACTCGGGCTGGCACCGACGTCCGGTGTGGGGATGCTCTGGACGACGGTGAAGGAACCCCTTGCGTGGCCTCGGCGGTCGATGCGCTCGTCGATCCTGCGGCGCTTCCGGGTGGACTGGTCGCGGAGACGCTCGATGACCTCTCGGCGGCTGTTCGGTCGCGAACACGCCCCGGCGCAGGTTTCCCGGAGGGGAACCTGCAAGAGTGTGCGCGCCGGATTTGCCCTTCTGCGGGTAAAAGGTCGTGTGACGGGATCGACCGTTTCCGCGGTGCCGCCTGGCGCCGCACGACCGTGTGGGCGGCCGGGCAGCGAGCCCAGGCGGGGGCGATGCGAGCGCGAGAACTTCTGCGATTCGGCAGGAGGATCTCCGGGGTCAGCGGGCCTAGTTCCAGTAGGGACTCACCATCGGGAGATCGCATGACCACCACCAAGCGCACCGGCCCTCGGACACCACCGGCGTGGCGACAGCTCTCACTGATCACCGACACCGGCGAGGATGACCGCCACCCACCTCCCGCTGACGCCCCGCTCCCCGCACACCGAGCCGATCCGCCGCCGAGCGCTCTGTCGCTCGACGGGCTGCCGCTCATGCTCACCGTCACCGAGGCCGCCGCCGTGCTACGGGTGAGCCGGACGACCGCCTACAAGCTGGCCGACGATTGGCGCACCTCGGGCGGCCGCGAGGGACTCCCCGTGGTCAAGCTCGGTCGACGCCTGGTCGTGCGCCGGGTGGACCTGGCTGCACTTGTCGGACTGCCGCCAACGGGATGAGCCGATCCTTCCCTCCGGGCCGGCCAGCCTCGGTCACCGACCTCGGCTATGGCTCATCCGACCAGTTCGAGCTGGCGAATGCCGGAGTTGGTGATCGAGTACATCCACGGTCCGATCGGCCGCTGGATGGTGACCTCGCCGATGGGCGTCCACCAGCGAGTGAGCAGGGCCAGGCTCTGTTCGGTCGATTGGCTCGTCCGACCGGTCAGCACGAACCCTCGGACTCGATGGTCAATCCAGCGCGCCTTCTCCATGGGCCGGTATCGGATACGAGCGTCACGGGTGATGACGACGAGCCCGAGCGACCCGATGACAGGCAGCCATGCGTCGTCCTGTGTTCCCCGATGAACCTGCGGCAGGTCCTCATGTCCGGGATACACGATGCCCTCGTGCATCTCGGCGAGCGCCTTAGCCAGCTTCAGGTCGGTCTCGTCGAGGTAGAACCGGCCCGCCACGACCGTTCACCCAGCGAGGGAGCGGAGCTGCTCCTCGTAGGCGACGGCGCTTCGCACTCGATCGACCGGAAGCTCATAGCCCTCGGCGATCTCCTCAACGTCCTCTCCGGCGTCGTACAGCTCCCACAGGCGCTCGGTGGCCACGTTGTCGACCGTCGGCCGGCCGAAGCCCACGAGAGGGTCGATGACCACCGGCGACACCGGACCTGCCGGTCGAAGGCGTTGGACGTCGCCCTCCCCGGCAACGGTGAACTCTGCCTTCCGGTAGAAGCGATTCGCTGGCTCGGTGAGCAGCACCCCCTGGCCCGATCGGATCACGATGGCGATAGGCAACGGGAGCTCGTTGCGCTCCTGCACGTCGAGCACCAAGTCCCGGTCGAGCACATAGGGCCGGGCCGTAGCCAGCGGATAGGGCGTGCGGAGGTGCCGGCGCAGTTCGTCGATGACCGGGCGGAGGCGCTGCAGCGGAACACCTTGTCGGCGGTACTCCCGGAGGTACCCCAGCTCCACGAACTCGCCCCAAGTAACCACGTCGTCCCCGGTCGTCGCCTCACGGATCACCGGCGGGTACTGGACCCCGGCGCGCCGGTAGCCATCGAGCCAGGCCCGGGCGCGCTCGGGCCGCAGCCCCAAGTGCCGGGCCGCTTCCGCCGTGCCGTACACGGCGCGCTCGAGGATGGATATCGGTGCGATGCTCACCGCTCCATCATGGTCCGCTTGCCCAGTTGCCGGCGGCTCATTGATGTCCGAGGCGGCAACGACACGGATCCCCATCGCCCATCCGGGCCGCTCAGCCGTCGAGGCGGGCGGCGAGGGAGGCGGCTACGCCTTCTTGGCCTTGCTCGATCTCTTGGGCGTAGACTCGCAGCAGAGTCTCGGGCGAGTGGCCGAGGCGGGCGGCGACGGTGACCGGGTCGTGGCCGTCCCTCAGGGCGGTGCTTGCCGCCCAGTGGCGCAGGTCGTGCAGGACCATGCCGCCCGCCCGGCCGGTCTTGATGCCGGCGGCTTCGGCGACGCGCTTGAACGTGGCGTACAGCCACCTCGGCGACGGCGGGATCGAATCACCGGGCTCGGAGAGCATCCACTCGGTGGGCGCACCGACCAGCTCGTCGGCCTCGCGGTGCCAGGCGTCGATAGCCTCGACCGTGCCCGAGTCGAGCACCACACTTCGGCTGCCACCGGTCTTGGTGCGCTCGCGCAGCAGGACCTCGCCGTCCTGCGAGTGGCGCTGGCGGCTGATGGTCAGCCGGTCCCCCACCAGGTCGGTCCAACGCAGGGCGACGACCTCGGCGGCTCGGGCGCCCGAGACCGCAGCCAATCGCAGGCCCAAGGCCGCCCGGGCGCCCTCCTCACCGGCGGCGGCCAGGAGGGCCACGACTTGCTCGGGCTCGGGCCGGGTGGTGCGGTGGTTGTTGCGGAGGCTAGGGGCGGCCTCGGTGACCGGGTTGGACCGCAGCATCCGCCGGGAGATGCCCCACGAGAGCGCCGCCCGCAGCGCGCTGACCCGGCTGCGCACTGCGCCTTCGCCCACGCCCTTGCGGCGCATCTGGGCGATCCAGGCGTCGATGCGGAACGGGTCGAGATCGAGCAGGCGGACGGCGCCGATGTCTCGGTTGATGAGGCCGGTGCGGCTGCGATGGTCTCGAGCAGAGGTGGGTTGCCAGTCGAACGCCTTGGCCTCCTGCCACAGCCGCAGCAGGTCGTTCACCGTCGCTCCGACGGTGGCCGGCGCGGTGCCCCGCAGCCCGGCCTCCCACTCGGCGATCTCGGCTCGCACCGCCTTCTTCGACCCACGGAAGCTCTTGCCGACCTGGCGGCCCTTCTCCCCCTCGGCTGTCGGCGGCAGGAAAACGCGAGCGAACCAGACCCCGGGTTGGCGCTCGTTGACGGTGGCCACGAGGACCAGGTTACGCCGAAGGACGAGATCCGACTAGTACTAAACTAGTACCAAACCCGATTTCGGCGGCAGCTGGAGGGCGCCTTCCGGCGGCCGAACCAGCCGAGAAGCCCTCAGCCGCTACCCACAAACACGCAGGTCAGGGGCCAGAAATGACCTACTCGATGCGGCGGCCGGAGATGGCTCGGGCGATCACCAACTGCTGGATCTGCTCGGTGCCCTCGAAGATGTCGAAGATCTTGGCGTCGCGGTGCCAGCGCTCCACCGGGTACTCCCGGGTGTAGCCGTAGCCGCCGAGAATCTGGATGGCCCGCTCGGTGACCCACACCGCGACCCGACCGGCCTTGAGCTTGGACTGGCTGCCCTCGGCGTTGACGTATTCGCCGTTGCGGGCGAGCCAGGCAGCCCGGTGCACCAGCAGGCGGGCGGCATCGATCTCGGTGACCATGTCGGCGAGCATGAAGGCGATCGACTGGTTCTCGATGATCGCCTTGCCGAAGGCCTTGCGCTCCTGGGCGTAGTCCAGGGCGTACTCGTAGGCGGCGCGGGCGACACCGATGGCCTGGGCCCCGACGGCGGGGCGGGTCGCCTCGAAGGTGGCCATGGCCGGCTGCTTGCCGCTGGAAGCGGGCTTGGGCTTGCTCAGGGCCTCGCGCGACCGGGCCAGCTTCTCGTCGAGCTTCTCCTTGCCGCCGAGGAGGCAGGATCCGGGCACCCGGACGTCGTCGAGGACGACCTCCGCCGTGTGGCTGGCCTTGATGCCGTGCTTCTTGTACTTCTGCCCCTGGGAGATGCCCTCGGTGCCGGGCGGGATGATGAAGCTGGCCTGGCCCCGACCCCGGAGCTCGGGGTCGACCGCGGCCACCACCACGTGGACATCGGCGATGCCGCCGTTGGTGATCCACGCCTTGGTGCCGTTGAGCACCCACTCGTCCTTGGCCTCGTCGTAGACGGCGCGGGTGCGCAACGACGAGACGTCGGAACCGGCGTCGGGCTCGGACACGCAGAAGGCGCCGAGGGCGATCTTCTCGGGCGTGCCGTAGCACTGGGGCACCCACTCCACGACCTGGTCAGGCGTGCCGTTCCCGGCGATGCCCGCAGCCGCCAGCCCCGAGCCCATGATCGACAGGCCGATCCCGGCGTCACCCCAGAACATCTCCTCGATGGCGAGGGGCAGGGTGAGACCGGTGGGGTCGCCCATCATGGCCTGGGCCATGAAGTCGAACCCGTAGAGGCCGATCTTGGCCGCCTCCTCGATGATCGGCCAGGGGAACTCCTCCTTCTCGTCCCACTCCTCGGCGGCGGGCCGGATGACCTCGGCCGCGAAGTCGTGCACCCACTTCTGGAGCTGGATCTGGTCCTCGTTGAAGGCCAGGGAGAAATCAG
Organism: Acidimicrobiales bacterium; assembly: GCA_038233075.1. Lineage (GTDB taxonomy): Bacteria > Actinomycetota > Acidimicrobiia > Acidimicrobiales > Iamiaceae > Iamia. The sequence continues at coordinate 23,914 of JBBSMQ010000031.1, read as the reverse complement.
ACATCGCACGGCTCCTGTCGGTGGGGTGCGGGCAGCGAGCGCGAAGTTACCGCGTGGTAACCAGCGTAGGACCGGCGGCGGGGCCGTGCCACCCGGGGCCAGGAGGAGACCCGGGCGGTGGGCCAACCGCAACCTTGGACGGACCTGGCCACATGGGGCGCCCTTCCGTCCAAAGCTCGACGGGCCAACCGCAACCTTGGACGGACCTGGCCACATGGGGCGCCCTTCCGTCCAAAGCTGGCGGGCCGGCTCTCAACCTTGGACGGACCAGGCCACATCTGGCGCCATTCCGTCCAAAGCTGGCGGCGGGTCCGCTGCCCATGCCGCGGCAACAGGTCAGTGGCGGCGCCAGGTGGTGCCCTCGGGGCTGTCGACGAGCTCCACGCCCTCGGCGGCCAGCTCATCACGGATCCGATCGGAGGTGGCGAACTCGCGAGCGGCGCGCGCCGCGCTGCGCTCGACCACGAGGGCGTCGATCCGAGGGTCGGAGCCGGAGGCGTCGGCGTCAGGGGCGACCGCGTCGGCCAGGTCGAAGCCGAGGGCACGGTCGGCGTCGGCGAGGAACGCCCACCGCTCGGCCGGGCCCAGCGACGGGTCGCGCACCACGTCCCACACCACCGACAAGGCGCGGGGGGCGTTGAGGTCGTCGGCCAGGAAGCTCCAGAACCGCCGCAGGTGGGGGTCGACCTTCGCCGGGTCGGCCGTCCCGCCGACGTCGCGTGCCGCCACTGCGTGGCCGACGAGGCGACGCAGAGCGGTGCCGGCCGCCTCCACCGCCTCGAAGGAGAAGTCCTGCTTCTGGCGGTAGTGGGCCCCGAGGGTGAAGTAGCGGAAGGCAAGAGGCTCGATGCCCCGCTCGATGAGGGAGTCGACCACCAGCACGTGGCCGGCCGACTTCGACATCTTCTCGCCACCCAGGTCGAGGAACTCGGTGTGGACCCAGATGCCGACCCAGGGATGGAGGTCGAGGGCGCACTCGCTCTGGGCCACCTCGTTGGTGTGGTGCACCCGCACGTGGTCGATGCCGCCGGTGTGGATGTCGAACCGCGTGCCCAGGTACCGGGTGGCCATGGCCGAGCACTCGATGTGCCAGCCCGGGAAGCCCCGGCCCCACGGGGAGTCCCACTCCTGCTGGCGCACCACGCCCGGTGGGGTGAGCTTCCACAGGGCGAAGTCGGCGGGATGGCGCTTGGCCTCGACCGCCTCGACCCTGCCCGTGGCCTCCAGCTCGTCGAGGCGGAGCCCGGCGAAGTCGGCATAGCGGGGGAACGTGGAGGTGTCGAAGTAGACGCCGTCGTCGACGACGTAGGTGCGGCGCTGCTCCTCGAGGGTGGCGACCATGGCGATCTGCTCGGCGATGTGGTCGGCCGCCCGGGGCAGCACGTCGGGCTCCAGGCACCCCAAGCGCGCCCGGTCGATGGCCCACTGCTCGGTGTAGCGGGCGGCGATGCTCTCCGCCGTCTCTCCCGACGACGCGGCCGCCTTCTCCAGCTTGTCCTCGCCCTCGTCGGCATCGGACACGAGGTGCCCCACGTCGGTGATGTTGGTGACGAAGGTGATCTCGTAGCCGGCCGCCAGCAGCACCCGGCGCAGCACGTCGGGCACCAGCTGGCTGCGCATGTTGCCCAAGGTCTGCGGGGCGTAGACGGTGGGACCGCAGGTGTAGATGCCGACCTTCCCGGGCTCCAAGGGCTCCAGTGGCACGACCTGGCGGGTGCGCGTGTCGTGGAGGCGGATCTCCTCGAGTCCAGGCGTCACCGGGTCCGCAGCCATCTACCGATCATGGCCGACCAGCCCGGCGCCGCCGAGCAGGATCCCGTCCGGTCCCCGGTCCCCGGTCACGCGCGAACGGCGGCAACGGGCACGGCCCTTCCCGTTCAGACCCGGCCGAGAACGGGGAAGGTCCGTACCAAGAAACGCCGTCCACCCGGGACACCGTTCTTGGTGGCGCGGCCGAGAGCCGGGAAGCTCCGTACCGAGGGGCCCGCCCACGATCGGTCTCAGCGGCGGTAGCGGCGAGCAGCTGCCCGGGGGTCATGCCGGTCACGGCCCGGAGGCCACGGGTGAAGTGGGGCTGGTCGGCGTAGCCCAGCTCGGCGGCCAGGTCGGCCAGCGACCCCTCGTGGAGGCCGACGCCGACCGCCAGGTCCGCCTCCTGGCCCGCCTGGGCCGCTCCGCCTGATCTGACAGGCGGTGTCACCCGGCCCTCGAACCTTGTGCGGGTGACGTCGCCTGGGGCGTTCAGGCGCACAAGGTTCGCACCGGTCCTCCTCGAGCGACCGGGCCAACGCGTTCGGGGGGCACCGTGCGGTCGGTACCTTGGCGCCATGACCGTCGCGCCGACGCCGATGTCCCGCCCCCGCTCGGTGCCGGACAAGCCCGCCCTGGAGGGCGTCGAGGCCCGCTGGATCGAGCGCTGGGAGGCCGAGGGCACCTACCGCTTCGCCGGCGACCGGCCCCGGTCCGAGGTCTACTCCATCGACACGCCGCCGCCCACCGCGTCGGGGTCGCTCCACGTCGGGCACATCTTCAGCTACACCCACACCGACACCCTGGCCCGCTACCAGCGCATGCGCGGCCGCGACGTCTTCTACCCCATGGGGTGGGACGACAACGGTCTGCCCACCGAGCGTCGGGTCGAGAACTACTACGGCGTCACCTGCGACCCGTCGGTGCCCTACGACCCCGACTTCGAGCCGCCGCCCAGTGCGGCGGCGAAGCGTCAGGACTTCGTCCCCATCAGCCGTCGCAACTTCGTCGAGCTGTGCCACGGGCTGACCCAGGACGACGAGCAGGTGTTCGAGGACCTGTTCCGCCTGGTCGGCCTGTCGGTCGACTGGTCCCTGCAGTACACGACGGTCAGCGAGCGGGCCCAGCGCACCAGCCAGCGGGCCTTCCTCCGCAACCTGGCCCGGGGCGAAGCCTACTCCTCCGAGGCGCCCAGCCTGTGGGACACGACCTACCAGACCGCGGTGGCCCAGGCCGAGCTGGAGGATCGGGAGCGCCCCGGCGCCTACCACCACGTCGCCTTCCACCCCACGAAGGGTGGCGACGATGTCGTGGTCGCCACCACCCGACCCGAGCTGGTCGTCTCCTGCGTCGCCCTCGTCGCCCACCCCGACGACGAGCGCTACCAGCCGCTCTTCGGCCAGACCGTCACCACCCCCGTCTTCGGCATCGAGGTGCCGGTCAGGGCCCACCGCCTGGCCGAGCCGGACAAGGGCACCGGTGTGGCCATGATCTGCACCTTCGGCGACACGACCGACGTCACCTGGTGGCGCGAGCTCGACCTCGACACCCGCGCCGTCATCGGCAAGGACGGCCGCTTCGCCTTCGACCCCCCGCCGTGGCTGGCCACCGATGAGGCTCGCTCCGCCTACGCGCGCTTCGCGGGGAAGGGGGCGGGCGGGGCCCAGCAGGTCATGGCCGAGCTGCTGCGGGAGAGCGGCGCGCTGTCGGGCGAGCCCGAGAAGATCACCCACCCGGTGAAGTTCTACGAGCGGGGCGACAAGCCCCTGGAGATCATCACCACCCGCCAGTGGTACATCCGCAACGGCGGCCGCTCGGCCGAGCTGCGTGACGCCCTGGTGGCCCGAGGTCACGAGCTGGAGTGGCACCCGCCCTACATGCGTCACCGCTTCGAGAACTGGGTCGACGGCCTCAACGGCGACTGGCTGGTGTCGCGCCAGCGCTTCTTCGGCGTGCCCGTCCCCCTCTGGTACCGCCTCGACGCCGACGGCCGCCCCGACCACGACGACCCCATCGTCCCCAACGAGTCGACGCTGCCGGTCGACCCTCAATCCCACGTGCCGCCCGGTTTCGACGAGGACCAGCGCGACGGGCCCGGCGGGTTCACCGGTGACCCCGACGTGCTCGACACCTGGGCCACCTCGTCGCTCACCCCGCTGCTGGCCTGCGGCTGGGAGGAGGACCCGGGCCTCTTCGCTCGCACCTACCCGATGGACCTGCGGCCGCAGGCCCACGACATCATCCGCACCTGGCTGTTCTCCACCGTGGTCCGCTCGCACTTCGAGAGCGGCTCCCCGCCGTGGGCCAACGCCGCCCTCTCGGGCTGGATCCTCGACCCGGACCGCAAGAAGATGTCGAAGTCCAAGGGCAACGTCGTCGTCCCCCTCGAGCCGCTCCAACAGCACGGCGCCGACGCGGTCCGGTACTGGGCGGCCAGCGGTCGACCGGGCACCGACACCGCCTTCGACGAGGGCCAGATGAAGGTCGGGCGCCGTCTGGCCATCAAGATCCTCAACGCCAGCCGCTTCGCCCTCAACCTGGGCCCGGCCCCGGCGGGGGCCACGCCCACCGAGGCGCTCGACCGGTCGGTCCTGGTGGCCCTGGACGACCTGGTCGACGAGGCCACCCGCGCCTTCGACGGCTACGACTACGCCCGCGCCCTGCAGCGCACCGAGGCGTTCTTCTGGTCGTTCTGCGATGACTACCTGGAGCTGGTCAAGACCCGGGCCTACGGCGAGGACCCCGACGACGCCGGCGCCGCCTCGGCCCGAGCCACCCTGGAGGTGGCGCTGTCGACCCTCTTGCGGCTGTTCGCCCCGATCCTCCCCTACGCCACCGAGGAGGTCTGGTCGTGGTGGCAGGAGGGCTCGGTCCACCGGGCGCCGTGGCCCGACGCCGGTGAGCTCCGCGCCCTCGCCGGTTCCGGCGATCCGGGCGTGCTGGCCGTCGCCGCCGACGTCCTGAGCGCGGTCCGCAAGGCCAAGTCCGACGCCCGGGTCTCCATGCGGGCCGAGGTGGCCTCGGTCGAGGTCCGCGACTCCGAGGACCGCCTGGCCGCGCTGGCCACCGCCGAGCAGGACGTCCGCGATGCCGGCCGCATCGCCCAGCTCACCTGGAGCGCGTCGGCCAACGGCACCGACCCCGACGTGGCCGTCACCCTCACCGACACCTGAGGGACCCCGCGGATCGGTGTGACCGTCGGCGACGGTGGACTTCCCTGCGGCCGAGATGCCGGTGACGAGGACCACGACGTGCTCGTCCACGAGGGTCACCCGGCCAGCGTAGGGATCGAGCACCATGACAAGCTCGCCCCGAGCCGGCGGTCCTGGTGTCGATCGCAGTCGACGGCAAGACCAGTCCGTCGCCGGCTCGGACGGAGCGTGACGCGGCGCCGGCGGCGGCTCAGTCGGGGGCCATGTGGCGGGTGAGGACGGGGTTGCGGCGGGCGCGAGCGACCATGACGTGCTCGACAGACCACTCCAGACCCAGGTAGCTGCCCAGGGCGACAAGGACCAGCAGCGCGGGCACGGTCACGAACAGGAGGGCCAGACCACTGATGGCGCCGAGGCGCCACCTCCGTCCGAACAGCCACGACAGGGCCACGGGAACGACCACCGCGACACCCACCGTCGCCACCGCCGACAGCACGCCAGCCCAGCCGCCCAGCAGCACCAGCAGGGCCACCGTGGCCCACAGCACCAGTGCGACCAGCCCGAAGGCCACCCCCCACACCCCGGCCCGAGCGGCCCGGAGCCCGCCCACGTTCCACTCGGTGCGCATCGCCACCGCCGACCACATGAGCCAGCGCCGGCTGAGGGGCACGGCGGTGTCGCGCATCGAGTCCCGGAAGATGAGGTCGGCCCGCTCGGAGGAGACCTCGGTGTCGTCCTGCAGGTGGTCGTGGAGCAGGGCGGCCAGGGTGTGGCGTCCGTAGCGGGGCACGAGCCAGGTGAGGAACCGGGGCACCGACGCCAGGTCGGTCACATCGTCCTCGGGCACCGCGAAGCGGCGCATCCCGTCGTCGTACCGGAAGGGCTGGGCCAGGCGGAAGGTCCGGGCATCGACCTGGCGCAACAGCACCTCGGCCCGGCGCTCGCTGGCCCACTTGCGAAACGGCCCGGTGCTCTGGACGAGCCCACCGGCGCCGGGAGGGAGGCCGAAGAAGCCCCGGTGGACGCGGCGGATGGCGTCGTCGACCAGATCGGCCTCGGATCGGGAGTCGCCGTGCTCGTCGCGGAAGCCCTCCCAGAGCTGGCGCAGCAGCACGGCGCTGTCGTCGGTGATCGTCACGTCGGGCATCTCGACCTCCTCACCGTCCCCGCCGTCGACCGTACGACCTCCGACGCCCGCGGTCTCGGGGACCGCTCGCTCGAACCGGAGACCGCCCCGCGCGTCGGGGCGTGCAGCTCGATCGCCGTCGGCAGCCCCGCCCCCCGCCGATGGCTCAGCGAGCGGTGAGGGTGTCGGGTGTGAGGTGGAGCTCGGCGAGGTGGAGGCGGCGGGGGTTGGGGGGGCCGACCTGGCCTGCGTCCCAGCCCGCGAAGGCGATCATGGTGCGACCGTCGCGGGAGCGGAACAGCCCGGCGCCGCCGGGGCCGTGGACTCGGTCCCCGGAGCGCAGCACCACGTTGTCCGCCGGCTTGGCGCAGGGTCCGAGCGGCCCGAGGCACCGGGCGTAGCCGGTGCTGTAGCTGCCGGTCCGCCAGTCGTTGCCGGAGTAGAGCAGGACCCACGTGCCGTTCATCCGGCGCATGGTCGGCGCCTCGACGACGCGGCCCTCCCACGGCCGGTCGGTGATCAGGAGGGGGACCGAGGCACCCACGATGGCCTGACCGCGAGGGTCGAGGCGAGCGGCCCAGATGACCGACTGGCTCCCGATCGTCTCGCCCTCGCTCTTCCAGGTCAGGTACAGGCCGCCGTCCTCACCCACATACGGGCTAGGGTCGATCGATCCGCCGTAGTCGGTCTGGCAGGTGATGGGCACCGGGGACGTGTCGACGTAGGGACCCGTGGGCGAGGAGGAGTGGGCCACGCTCAGGCACTGCTGGCCCCAGTCCCGGTGACGGGCGGCGTAGTAGAGGCGGTAGCCGTCGAAGGTGCGCAGCACGGCCGGGGCCCAGGTCTGACCGGGGAGGGCCCAGGGCGCGACCTCGGAGAGGGCAGAGCCCTGGACCTGCCAGTCCGCCAGATCCGACGAGGACAGCACCTGGATGGTGCCTCCGGGCCCGTTGGTACCGAAGGCGTAGTAGGTGCCGTCGGCCTCGATCACGTCGGGATCGGGGAAGTCGAAGGGGTGAACCGCGTCGATGATCCCGTCGGCGACCGCCTCGGCCCGGGCGCAGGCCTCCCGGCCGGCGGCCAGGTGGAGCGTCGCCGCCGCGACATCGCCGCCGGCCAACGCGGCCCGCACCCGATCCAGGGTGTCGACGCAGCGCCGCAGCACATCGAGCTGGCCCTGCTGCTCGGAGCTGACCCGCTGGACGTCCAGGACCCGGGTCTGGGCCCGTGCCAGGAGCAGCCGCAGCACCCGGACCTGGTCAGCGACGTCGCCGACCCGGCGCGCGGCCCGACGATCGGCCTCCTCGTCCCCGCGGACATCGATGACGTCCTGGTGCAGGCGCGCCGCGCGCGAGGCGTCGGCACCGGCCCGGCGCGCGTCGGCCGCGGCCCGGGCGACCGACGCCTCCTCGGCCGCCACCACGTCGTCCCGGTCCTGGAGGGTCACCACCAGGGTGACAGCGCACACGGCGACGATGACCGCGGCGCTGGCCCGGGTGACCCGACGGCGCGTGGACCTCGTCACGGCCCGCTCCGGGCCGAGGCCAGGGCCCGGCAGATCTCCCGGGTCGGAGGCACCTCGACGCCATCCCGGTTGGCGGCGTGGAAGGCGGCGTCGACGGCCCTGCGCACCTCGACCAGGCAGGTCTGGAACTCCACGTCCTCGAGGGCCTGGCGATCGACGTCGGCGGTCAGCGCCCGACGCTGTTCCTCGGCTGCGACCGCGCCGGTCCGCGCTTCCTCCAGGGCGATCTCCATGTCCGCCTCGGTGAGCCCCAGGTCGGCCAGACGGGTGACCTGCTCGGCGCGGGCGGCCGCGGCGCCGGCGGCGTCGAGCTGAGCCTGTTCGAGTCGGGCGACCACCGCGGCGGCGATCAGGGCCGCATCGGCCCGGGCCGCAGCCCTGCGGTCCTCGGTCGCCGCGGCCTGCTCCACAGCGACCCGCCGGTTCCCGAGGTCGACACGCGACACCACCGTCGCGACCACCAGGACGACGAGCACCACGACCACCAGAGCCCGACCCAGGACGCCCAGCACCCGGCGCCCTCGGGGACCGTCCGCCCGGGGGCGGGCCTCGACCGAGCCGGGAGCGCGGGGCTCGCCGGTGGGGCCGACGGGGGTCGCGACGGTCTCGACGGCGGGCGTCCCCGACCCGGCACCCCGCTCCACCACGCTCATCGGTGCCCCACCCCGGCCACGGACGGGTGCTCGGCCGTGGGAGGACAGCCGTGCCGCCTGGTCGGCCCGCCGCGATCGCTCACCTGCCCGCTCCTTGCCTCTGCCGCCACCGTGTGGTCGAGTCCCAGTCTCGTCGATGTCACGACCGAGCGCACGGTCACCCTCCCTCGACCAGCAGATCACGGTCTGCTCCGATGCACCCGGGCCGGGCTGCTGCGGACGTCGGCTCCTGGCTCGAGCTGGTGGAAGGGGGTGGCGCCGCTCTGGACACCGAGCACGATGATGAGGACGACCGCGACGAGCACGCCGACCACGAGCGGGGCGATCACCCACCGCGGGTCGTCGACGGGGTGGTCATCCTCATGGCCGTGGTCGTCGTGGCCGTGGTCGTCGTCGTGCTCGTCATCGGGTTCGTGGCCGGGCTCGGGGTCGGCCGGGGCGTGGTGGGCGGCGCCGTGGCGGGCCTCGTCGAGGTCGACGTTGCTGGCCCCGACGTCCTCGACCGGCTCCTCGGCCTGGGTCGGGCGGGGGTGGGTCGTCTCGTCAGCCATCGCAGGAGACGGTAGCGGTCACCCCGCGGCCACGGCACGCCGACCCATGGCGCCAGGGACACCCGGCCCACGGCAACCGCCGCGGGGTCACTCTCCGGGCTGGACGACCGAGGTCGCCGAGGGCATCTCGATCCCCTCGGCCTCGAGGCGATCGCGCAGCTCCTGGCGCAGGGCCCGCATCACCCGCCACTGCGAGCCCGGCAGGGTCTTCACCACCAGGCGGAGGGTCACGCCGACAGGTGAGAGGGCCTCCACCCCCCACACCTCGGCCTCCTCCAGGACGTCGGTCGCCAGGTCCGGCCGAGCCGCCACCGTGTTGGCCGCCTCCTTCAGGATGACCAGCGCCCGGTCCACGTCGCTGTGGTGGGCGATCACGATGTCGAGCAGGGCCCGGGCCCACTGCTGGGACTTGTTGCCGACCCGCTGGATCTCGCCGTTGGGCACGTGCCACACGGTGCCCTCGACGTCGCGGAGGCGGGTGGTCCGAAGGTTGACGGCCTCGACGGCGCCGACGGCATCACCCAGGTCGATGACGTCGCCCACGCCGTACTGGTCCTCGATCAGGATGAAGGTGCCGGCCAGGAAGTCGCGCACCAGGCTCTGGGCGCCGAAGCCGAGGGCGACGCCCACCACCCCGGCGCCGGCGATGAGGGGTCCCAGGTTGAGCCCCAGGACCTCGAGGGAGTACACGACCGCGAAGGCGTAGATGACTCCGGAGGAGAGGCTGCGGAGGACCCCACCGATGGTCTCGGCCCGGGCCGCGGAGCGCACGCTGGGACTCTGCGCGCTCACGAGCACCGACGGCGCCCGGTCCCGGGCCTGGCGCAGGCGACCGGTGCTGGCCGAGCCGATGAGCTTGTCGGCGAAGCGCCGGATCAGCCGGCGCACGACCTTGGCCAGCACCCAGGCCACGACCCAGATGACCAGGATGCGGACGGGCTTGTCGACCACCCAGCCGGCGAGGTTGGCCCAGTCCTCGCTGCCGGTCCACTCCTGGACCTTGCGCTGGGCCAGGCCGTCCTGGGGCTCGGTGGTGGCGGTCGGGTCCAGCTGGGCGACGAGCAGGGAGAGGACCATGGCAGCAGAGGACCCTAGGGCGCCCGTCCGTGGCGCCCAACGAGGCGGGGTGGCGCGGCCGGCGTCGCTCCGCCCCAGGGTTCCGTCACCTCGGGGGTGCCCGCCGCTCCACCACCCGGGCCAGGGCCTCCACCAGGCGGACGGCCGGGTGGTAGCGGATGATCACCTCCACGACGCGCGTGACGGGATCCGCCGGCGGAGGGCACAGCAGCACGGCGCGCGCCTCGGTGGCTCGTCGGAAGGCGACGGCGTCGCCCCCGACGTCGGGGTGGCGCAGCCGGACGGCGTGACGGAACGCCTTCTCCACCAACGACGGAGGCGCCCCGTAGGGCACGCCGAGCTCGCGCGCGGCGTCGGCTCGGTTCACCCCCGCGACGCTACCGGCGCCGACGGGAACGGGGCGGGCTGATCTGCGCCGGGGCTCCTACCCGCCCGTGGTGGTGGTCTCACCGTCGGGTGCCGGGACCGTGGTGGTGGCGTCGCCCGCCGGGGCCTCGCCGACGGCCTTGAGGTCGATCACGAACACCAGGGCCTCGCCGGGGGCGATGCCCTGGTTGCCCTCGGCGCCGTAGGCCAGGTCCGGGGGGATGACCAACATGCGCTGGCCGCCGACCTTCATGCCCGGGATCCCCTCGGTCCAGCCCATGATGAGCCCACCCTCCTCGAGGGCGAACTCGGCCGGTTGACCCGAGTCGTAGGACGCATCGAACTGCATGCCGGTGGAGCAGGCGATGCCGACGTAGTCGACGGTGATGGTCGAGCCCAGCTCGGCCTCGGCCCCGTCGCCCTCGGTGATGTCGGTCACCTGCAGCTCGGTGGGGACCTCTCCGACCGGCATCTCGACGGTGGGCTTGCCCTCGGCCTCGGGCACGTCGGTGGCCTCGACGCACTCCGCGCCGGCGGCGGTGGCCAGGGTGGTGGGCGCGGGCTGGGTGGGCAAGCCGGTGTCCTCGGTGGCGTCGGCCACCACGTTGCCGTCGCTGTCATCGCTGCACGCGGCGAGCAGGACGAGGAGGGCGGTGGCCGCCACGGCGACGAGGCGGCGGCGCGACGAACGGGGAGGAAGGAGTGCGGGCATCGGCGTGAAACCCTACCGGCCTGACCCCCGGCGGAAGGAGGCGGCCGGCGCGCACGCGCCGCGTGACGTCGCCGACGGCTGTCCTCAGCGACGGGTCGCCAGGCCTTGGCCCGCCTTCCACCCGAGCACCGAGGCCGGGACGGCCAGCGCCAGGATGGCCAGCCGGCTGCCTCGGTCGAGGTCGCGCCCGAAGACCACCGCGGTGGCGGCGTCGAGCGTGTCGGCGGCTGCGCTCACCTGGACCCACCGGGCGGCGCCGCCGGTGGTGCTGTCGCCCAGGGCGAGCAGCGTCCCCGCGCCCAGGACGGTGTCACGGATGCCGAAGGCTCGCAGCCACCAGACGTAGGGCACCGGGGGTTCCTGGCGCGTGCCGGTGCGGCGGACGAGGACCCGCGGGGCCAGCAGCATGAGCAGGCCGAAGGCGACCCTGCCGGCCGCCACGCCTCGGGCGATGGTGCGATCATCCATCGCCGCATGGTGGCATGGCCGCGCCGGCGACGGGGCTAGGAGAAGCGGATGTCGAGGGTGCGCAGGTAGGTGTGGAGCCCGGCGTCCTGCACGGGCAGCAGGTGGGCCTCGGCACCGGATCCGTTGTGGTGGGAGTGCCACCACCCCGGGGGGGTGACGAACGCGCCGCCGGCCTCCCAGTCGACCCGTTGGGCGTCGATGATGTGGCCGTCGTCGGCGAGCCGGGGGCCGACGAGGGTGTAGCAGCCGGGCTGGCAGTCGAGGATGAGGTCGAGGGCCACCGACTGGTGCCGGTGGGCCTTCTGGACGGCATCGACGGGCAGGAGCCCGACCATGGCCCACAGGACGTGGGTGGCGGTGAGGGTCTGGTCCTGGGGAGCCCCGCCCAGGAGGACACTGACCCGGTTGCGGCGCTCGGCCGCAGGCTCGGCTGCCACCCGGGCCAGCTCCTCGGCCGAGCGCGATGCGGTCCAGCGGGTGGGTCCGAAGCGTCGGTCGCTCGGGACCACGCCGAGGTGGCGCAGCAGGGGCTCGTCGGTGACCCAGTAGAGGGTGGTGTCGGCGGTGGCCCGGTGGGTGGAACGACAGCCGCCGGGCAGCACGAACACATCGCCCTGGCCCCAGGCCACCGCCTCGCCCGCATCGGTCTCGGTGGTGCCCTCGCCTGCCATCACCACGTAGAGCTCGGAGGTGGCGACCGGCGCCGTCTCCAGGACCTCACCCGACCGCACGGTGGCGAAGCTGGCCAGCAGGGCGGGGCTGGTGGCCGGCCCGTCCCCGATGGCCAGGGGCCCGGAGAGGTCGAGGGGCACCACCCCGGTGGGGGCGTCGCGGTGGAGCGACGCCGGGAACGCCTCGATGGGGATGAGCGGGGTGGTGCGCCCGACGGGGTTGGCCGCCCGGGTGTACTCGTGGAAGAGGGCGTCGCCCGTCCAGTCCTCGACGGCAACGCCCACCGGGAGACCCGGGGTCTGCGGATCGGTGATCGCCATGGCTCCCATGATGCCGTACCTGGCCCCGGATCCGTCGGTGCCACCGGGATCCGAGACGGTCACCCCGAGCCACCGTGGGGGTGGGAGAGGGTGGCGGTTTCGTCCCGTGACCCGGTCCGTGAGGAGTCGTCGGGGACCCGATCAGGGGATGACGACGGCGCGGCCGGCCAGGGTGCCGGCGTCGAGGGCGGTGTAGGCGTCGGCGACCCGGCTGAGCGGGAAGTCCTCCACCTCGACCTCCACCCGACCCGCGGCAGCAAGATCGATCACCGCTCGGGCATCGGCCAGGGTGGAGCGCTCGATGACCGTGATGGTCGCCTCCCGGGGCAGGCCGCCAAACCACGGCCGGGCATAGCCACCGCCTCCCGCGCCGACCAGGGCCAGGGCCCCGCCGCGGCGGAGGCTGGCCACCGCTGCGGTGATGGTGGCGTCGCTCCCCACGATGTCGATCACGGCGTCGACGCCCTCGGCGCCCTCGGCGGCGAAGCCCCGCAGCTGGCGATGCAGGCGCTCGACGGTGCCGTCGACCACATCGTCGGCGCCGAGCGCCAGGGCCCGCTCGCGACGGGCCGGATCGACGTCGACCGCGACGACACGGGCCTCGGTGGTAGCCCGGAGGATCTGCACCGCGAAGGAGCCGAGGCCGCCCACCCCGATGACCACCACGGTGGAGCCGGGACCCAGAGCGGGTCGGACCCGACGCACGGCGTGCATGGAGGTGGCCCCGGCGTCGGTCAGGGGCCCGGCGTGGTGGGGGTCGAGGGGGCCCAGGGGCAGGAGGGTCCGCTCGCCGTCGACCCGGATGTAGCGGGCCAGGCCCCCGTCACGTCCGTAGCCCCGCCCGGCGTCGGCGTGCAGGCAGGCGCTGTCGCGGCCCGCCCGGCAGTGGATGCAGGTGCCGCAGGAGGGCGCGCCCAGGGCCACCGCGTCTCCGATGGTGACGCTCTCGAGGCCGGGCCCCACCTCGACCACGCGGCCCGCCACCTCGTGGCCCAGGGTGAACGGCACCTCCCAGCCCAGGGCCTCCCCCACCTCACCGGGCATGGCGGCCATGGTGAGGTCGGAGTGGCACAGCCCGCACCCCGCCACCTCCACCAGGACCTGGCCCTCACCGACGGTGGGCACGGCCACCTCGACCAGCTCCGGCGGCTGCTGCCAGCCGAGGAGCCGGTAGGCCTCCATCGTCTCGCTCATCGGTGCGCGGTCACGGGGTCGACCTCGTCACTGCAGGCGGCGGACGTCGTCACCCACGACCGGCTTCGCTCGGGGCGCGGGCTCTGCGGTCATGCGGCCGAAGGCCAGGACCGGGCCACGATGGCAGCGGTGTCGACCCCGGGGGGCAGGGTGCCGAGGGCGAGTCCCGCATCGCGGGCCAGTCGGCTGGCGCAGAAGGCATCGGCCACCGCGGGCGGGGCGTGGCGCACCAGCAGCGAGCCCTGCAGCGCCAGCGCGGCCCGCTCGACGATGCGTCGGGCCCGAGCCTCGAGGTCCGAGGCGTCGGCCAGCTCGGCGTGGAGGTCGGCCACGGCCCGGTCGAGCCGGGGGTCGGCCCCCTTGGCCAGGTCGAGCTCGGCCAGGAGGGCGGCGACGGAGTCCGGCTCGCGGCCAGCGGCGCGCAGCACGTCCAGGCACATGACGTTGCCCGACCCCTCCCAGATGCCATTGAGCGGGCTCTCCCGGAACAGGCGGGCGAGGGGCGCCTCCTCGACGTAGCCGTTGCCGCCCAGGCACTCGAGGGCCTCGGCGGTCACCACCGGTGCCCGCTTGCAGATCCAGTACTTGGCCACCGCGGTGGCGATGCGGGCGAAGGCGGTCTCACCCCGGTCGTAGGCCCCGGCCAGGCGCAGCATGGCGGTGGTGGCCGCCTCGGACTCGACGGCCAGGTCCGCCAGCACGTTGGTCATGAGGGGCTGGTCGGCCAGGCACCGGCCGAAGGCGACCCGGTGGTGGGTGTGGTGCAGGGCCTGGCTGGTGGCGGCCCGCATCTGGCCCGTCACCCCGATCACGCAGTCGAGCCGGGTGTGGTTGACCATGGTGAGGATGGTGCGGATCCCCTTCCCCTCCTCGCCCACGAGGGTGCCCAGGGCGCCGTCCAGCTCGATCTCCGACGAGGCGTTGGACCGGTTGCCCAGCTTGTCCTTGAGACGTTGGATGGCGATGGCGTTGCGGGCGCCGTCGGGCAGCCACCGGGGCACGGCCAGGCACGACAGGCCCGCGTCGGTCTGGGCCAACATGAGGAACAGGTCGCTCATGGGGGCCGAGCAGAACCACTTGTGGCCGACGAGGGCGTACTCCTCCCCGGGCCCGCGGGCCCCGGTCGGGGTGGCCTGGGTGGTGTTGGCCCGCACGTCGGAGCCACCCTGCTTCTCGGTCATCGCCATCCCGGCCGGGGCGCCCTGCTTCTCGGCCATGGGGATGGGCGCCGGGTCATAGGTGCGCGAGGTGAGCAGCGGCTCCCAGGTGTCGGCGAGGTCCGGCATGGCCCGCAGAGCCGGGACGATGGAGTAGGTCATCGACACCGGGCAGCCGTGGCCGGCCTCGACCTGGGTCCAAAGCGCGAACTTGGCCGCCCGGGTCACGTGCGGCGCCACGCCGTGGTCGGCCCACGGTCCGCCGGCCAGGCCGTCGGCCACCGCCTGGCCCAGCAGGTCGTGGTAGGCGGGGTGGTAGTCGACCTCGTCGACGCGGTGGCCGAAGCGGTCGTGGGTGCGCAGCACCGGCTCGTGGGCGTTGGCCGCCTCGCCGGCACCGATCCAGCGCCGCTCGCCGACCCGACGACCGACCTCGTGGATCTCCTGGGCGCGGCTCTCGGCGCCCTCGCGGTCGAGCCCTTCGCACAGTGCCCGGTCGAGCGCGGCGGCGTCGTGACCCTCCAGCGGGGGCGGCTGGTTCATCACCTCGTGGGTGGCGGCCATCCGTCGTGTCTACCGCGCGACGAGGTGTCGGTGCCCCCCGGCCGCCGACCGCACCCCACCGACGTCGCCGGCCACGAGCTAGGCAGGGGCGTCGTCGGCGAGGAAGCCGAAGAACGAGGGGCGACCCGGCTCGTAGGCCGCCGCGGGGTCGGAGCGGACGGCCTCGTCGAGGGCCACGGCATCGTCGCCCACGAGGATGCGCCACCGTCCGGCCCGCACACCGTCGAGGATCACGGTGGCGGCCCCGGCCGCGGTGAGAGGGGCGGTGTCGCGGAAGGCGTCGCCGAAGCCCTCGACGATGGCGCGCACCTCGTCGTCATCCATGGCCTCGACCTCCATGCCCGAACGGGCGAGGAGGTCACGGCTGCCCTGGAGCGCCTCGGTGCCCTCCCCGCCGTCACCCTGGTGGATGCGGCGGCTGTTGTTCATGATGTCGGTGCCGATGTGGCCGGGCATGACGATGTGGACCTGCACGTGGGGGGCGTTGACCCGCAGGTCCTCGATGAGCGCCTCGGAGAAGCCCTTCACGGCGAACTTCGCTGAGCTGTAGGCCGTGTGCGGGATGCCCGGGCCGAGCGCGGCCCAGAAGCCGTTGACGCTGCTGGTGTTGACCAGGTGCCCCTCGGGGGCGGCCACCAGCAGCGGCAGGAAGGTGCGGGCACCGAGGTAGACGCCGCCCCAGCACACCCCGAAGGTGCGCTCCCACTCGGCCCGGTCACCCGCCACGAAGCTGCCCCCGCCCCCGATGCCGGCGTTGTTGAACACCAGGTCGACGTGGTCGACATCGTGGGCTGCCACCGCCTCGTCGCGGAAGCGCAGCAGGTCGTCCTCGGAGGACACGTCGGCCCGATGGCTGGTGACCCTGGTGCCGTCGGGGGCGCCGGCCCGGGCGCGCTGCTCGGTCTCGGCCAGGTTGTCGACGTGGACGTCGCAGGCGGCCACCGAGGCGCCCTCCGCAGCCAGCTGCACCACCAGCTCCCGACCCATGCCGGTGCCGCCCCCGGTCACCACCGCCAGCCTGCCCTCGAACGACTCCATGTCACGACCCCTTCGATCGGTCCGGAACGTACACCCGACGTCACCGGGGCCGACACCGACCGGCGACGACCGCCAGACGCCGAACATCGCAGCGACGCGACCTCCGGCACCGCTCATCACCCGGCGACGACCCGCCAGCACCAAGCCGACACGCATCGCAGGTCTGCGGGCCTGTCAGTCGGACCGTGTCGCGACGCGGGGGAGGCGGATGCGGGCCATCACCAGTCCGGCCAGGGCGACCAGGCCCGCCACCGCGAAGGCGGCCCGGTCGGTGCCGGTGAGGTCGACGAAGATCCCGAGCAGGGGTGCCCCTCCGCCCTGGGAGAGGTCGAAGAACAGTGAGAACGTTCCCACCGCGTGGCTGCGCTCGTTGGCGGGAGCAGCATTCACGACCAGGCTGAACAGGGCGGGGAACAGCAGCGACATCCCGACGGAGAAGACGAAGGTCCCGGCGTAGATGCCGGGGGCGACGTCGACGACGGTGAGGATGGCCATCCCGGCCGCGACCGCCAGGAGGGCCAGGGTGGTGGTGCGGATGGCGCCCAGCCGATCGGGGAGCCGGGCGCCGAGGATGCG
This sequence comes from Acidimicrobiales bacterium, assembly GCA_038233075.1. Lineage (GTDB taxonomy): Bacteria > Actinomycetota > Acidimicrobiia > Acidimicrobiales > Iamiaceae > Iamia. The sequence goes on along the minus strand of JBBSMQ010000031.1, from coordinate 7,014 downwards.
CACGATGAGCACCGTGATCCCGTACACGAGGAAGTAGGGCCCGGCGTCCTCGATTCCCAGGTCTTCGAGGTGGATGGCCAGGAACGCGGCGAAGGCGGCGAAGCCGACGAGGCCCATGAGCAGGATCGTCCCCGGCATCACGGCGGCGGGGTGGAGCAACCGGCGACGGGGCGGCGGGCCGTCCGTGGGGTCGGCCTCGGCGTCGATCGGCTGGCGGCCGAGAGCAGCGGGGATCAACAGCGCCACCAGGGCACCCGTCCCCGCCAGCAGCGTCGCCACCAGCCACACCCGACCGGGCCCGCCCGCCCGGTACAGGGCCTCACCCAGGAAGGGCCCGACGGCGAGACCGCCGTAGATGGACGTGGAGAAGAAGGAGGCGGCCTCACCCCGGCGGTCGTCGGGGCTGAGGTCCTGAGCCGCGGTGGCGACCCCGACGAAGAAGCCGGCCTCACCGAGCCCGGTGACGAGACGGAACGCGACCAGCACGGGGATGGACTCCACCAGCCCGTAGCCGGCGATGGACAGGGCGGCGATGCCACCGCCGACGACGGCCAGCGGGCGGCGCCCGAGGCGGTCGCCGAGGCGCCCGACCAGGGGCCGGACGAGCGCGGCGGACACGGCGAAGGCGCCCACGGACGCGCCCACCGCCACGCCCCCGCCGTCGAGGACATCTTCGACGTAGCGAGGTAGCACCGGCAGCAGCATGCCCATGGCGGTGAAGTAGCCGAACCCGGCGACAACGATGAGGGCGAAGGTGGGGCTGAGCAGCCGCTCGCGCGCCGACGCGTCAGGAGGGGCGGCGTCGAGCGTCACGGGGACGTCCAACGGTGCCGGGGTCCAGGACCTTCCCGCCGGGTGGCGGCCCGGTCCATCCGTCCCGGGGGCCACCTAGTGTCATGCCGGTGAGCGAGCGCAGCGAGCGAGCCCGACAGCACAGCTCCCTCCCCGTCGGCGAAGCCGGCGCTCACCGGTGAGCGACGCCGCGGTCCCGCCGGAGCGACCCGACGGAGACGAGCCGCCGGGCCCACCCGACGAACGCCCGGCCCGTGCCGTCACCTCCCTCACCGAGCCCATCGAAGCCCTCGACGAGCTCGGCTTCTACGTCCTCGCCGGTCACACCGACACGCCGCGGACGCTCATCGCCGAGGCGCGCGACGGCGAGCGCCTGGGGCTGGGCAGCGCGTTCGTGTCCGAGCGCTTCAACGTCAAGGACGCCACCACCCTCTCGGGGGCGGTGGCGGCGGTGACCGAGCGGATCGGTGTGGCCACCGCGGCCACCAACCCCCAGACCCGCCACCCGCTGGTGACCGCTACCTTCGGCGCCACCATGCACGCCCTCACCGGCGGACGCTTCGCCCTGGGCCTGGGCCGGGGCTTCGACGCCCTCTTCGACGTGATGGGCCTGCCCCGGGTGACGAGCGACAGCCTGGTCGACCTCGTCGGCATCCTCCGCACCCTCTGGACCGGTGGGTCGGTGGTCGATCACCAGGGTCCCGCCGGCACCTTCCCGTACCTTCACCAGGGCGCCGAGCTCGACGGGGACGTCCCGGTGCTGCTCACGGCCATGGGGCCCCGGACCCTGGAGCTGGCCGGCGGGCTGGCCGACGGGGTGGTGCTGCACGCCTTCGTCTCCGATGCCGCCCTCGAGCGCTCGGTGGCCGCTGTCCGTCGCGGCGCCGACCAGGCGGGCCGGGACCCATCGTCGGTGCGGGTCTGGTCGGTGCTGGCCACCGTGGGCGACCACCTGGACGAGGAGGTCCGGCGGCGGAAGCTGGTCGGCCGGTTGGCCACCTACCTCCAGGCCTACGGGGACCTGCTGGTGGGCGTGAACGGGTGGGACCCGGCGATCCTGGAGGCCTTCCGGCAGGCTGACGTCGTCACCTCGGCCACCGGAGCCATCGACGCCACCGCGACCTCGGCGGAGCTGGAGGCGATGGCCGTGCTCCTCCCCGACGAGTGGCTGGCGTCCTCGGCCCAGGGGTCGCCCGACCAGTGCGCGGCGGCGGTGGTGGACCAGTTGCGTCTGGGGGCCGACTCGGTCATCCTCCACGGGGCCACCCCCGCCGAGCTGACCCCTGTGGTCGAGGCCTATCGCACCGTGCGGCCCACCGAGACCGTGGCCCGCTGCACGGCCAACCCGGGGCGACTCCTCTCCTGACACCGCCCGGCGGACCGGTCGACCGGTGGCGGCTGACGCGATCGGGCACGAGCTCGTCACTGCCTGGCCTCCTCGATCCCTGAGCGCGCCGACGCCCACTGGGGGCTGTCGCACCCCCTGCGTAGTGTGCTCCCGATGCCCCCGATGCACCTCCAGGTGGTGGCCTACGGCGAGCCCGCGGCCCAGGCCCTGCACCGGGTCGTGGCCGAGGCCAAAGCCGCCGACACCCTGGCGCCGGTCACCGTCGTGGTGCCGTCCAACCACGTGGGCGTCACCGTCCGGCGCCTGCTCGCCCGCGGCACCCACGGCCCGGTCTCGCCCGCGGGCGTGGGCCTCGCCGGGGCCGCCTTCCTCACCACCTACCGACTGGCCGAGCTGCTGGGCGCCAGCGCCCTGGCCGGACAGGGCCGCCGGCCCGTCTCCATCCCCGTCCTCACCGCGGCCGTCCGCCAGGTCCTGACCGGCGAGCCCGGCGTCTTCGGGGCGGTCGCCGCCCACCCCGCGACCGAGGCGGCCCTCGTCGCCAGCTACCGCGAGCTGCGCGACATCCCCGATCGCGCCCTCGACCGCGTCGCCGGCGCCGGGCCCCGGGCGGCCGACGTCGTCCGCGTCCACCGCGCCGTGCGCGCCGCCCTGGCCGGCGCCTGGTCCGACGAGGAGGACCTGATGGCCGCGGCCGCAGCGCGGGTGAGGGCCGACCCGCAGGCCGCCGCCGACCTGGGTGCCGTGGTGGTGCACCTCCCCCAGCGGATCTCCCTCCATGCCGCCGCCCTGCTGCGGGCGATCGCCGAGGTCGCCCCCACCACCGTCGTGGCCGGCTCCACGGGGTGGCCCGACGCCGACGCCGAGGTGGTCACCGGCCTCCGGCGACTCGGCCTCGACCCACCCGCCCCGGCCCCGGCACATCCCCTGCCCGTCGCTCCCGACCGGACGACGGTGCTCACCGCCTCCGACGCCGACGACGAGGTGCGCGCCGCGGTGCGCCGGGTCGCCGAGGCCCTGCGCGAGGGCACCCCGCTCGATCGGGTCGCCGTGCTCCACCCGGGCGTCGAGCCCTACCCCCGCCTCGTCCACGAGCACCTCGACGCGGCGGGGATCCCCTTCAACGGCCCATCGTCGGTGCCCCTCGCAGCCCGGGCCGCAGGTCGAGCGCTCGACGGACTGCTGGCCCTGTCCGAGGGGGGATGGACGCGCCACGGCGTGCTGGCCTGGCTGAACGGCACCCCCATCCTGCACGGGGGCAACCGGCCCCCCCTGGCCGGGTGGGAGCGCACGTCCCGCAAGGCGGGCGTCGTGGCGGGGCGCGGCCAGTGGGACACGCGCCTGGCGGCGCGCGCCGACGAGCTGGAGACGGCGGCCCAGCGCATCGAGGACGACGAGGGCCCCACCGACCGCAGCGCCCGTCGGCGCCAGGAGGCCGAGCGCACCCGCGGGCTGCGCACCTTCGTCCTCGGCCTCGTCGACGACGTCGAGACGGCGGCCGCCCAGCCCCGGCCGTGGGCCGACCACGCCCGCTGGCTACGGCGACTGCTCGAGCGGTTCGTCGGACCGGCCGCTCGCCGGGTGGGCTGGCCCGAGGACGAGCGCCGGGCCGCCGAGCGGGTCGAGCTCGCCATCGATCGCCTCGGCGCCCTCGGCGCGGTCGAGCCCGGGCCGGTCCCGCTCGAGGTCGTGGTCCGCACCCTCGAGGTCGAGCTGGAGGGCGATCTCGGCCGGGTGGGCCGCTTCGGCGAGGGCGTGCTGGTCGGCTCGCTGTCCATGGGCGTCGGCCTGGATCTGGACCTGGTGCTGGTGCTGGGGCTGGCCGAGGGCCTGATCCCCTCGCCACCGCGCGACGACTCCCTCCTGCCCGACCGGGAGCGGGTCGCAGCCGAGGGCGCCCTGGCCCTGCGGCGCGAGGGCGTGGGCCGTCAGCAGCGCGACCTGCTGGCCACCCTCGCCGCCGCCCGCCGACACGTCCTCTCCCATCCACGCGGCGATCTGCGTCGCAGCAGCGAGCGGGTCCCGTCCCGGTGGCTGCTGGAGACGACGAGCCAGATGTCGGGCCAGCGGCTGTGGGCCCGAGACCTGGCGAAGCACCAGGCTGACTGGCTGGTCCACGTGCAGTCCTTCGACCACGGGCTCCGCCACCTGTCCGTGCCCGCCACCGCCCAGGAGCACCGGATCCGGGCCCTGCTCGCGGATGGGGCCGAGGGTCGCTCCGGCGCCGCCATCGGACATCTGGGGGATCCCGTCCTGTCAGCAGGAGCCGAGCTGGTGCGGGGGCGCTCCTCCTCCCGCCTCACCCGCTTCGACGGCTACCTGCCCGACGTCCCCGTCGCCTCGCCGGCCGACCCCGATGCCACCCGCACGGCCTCGCCGACCGGCCTGGAGCGCTGGGCCCACTGCCCGTTCGACTACTTCGTCCGCTCGGTCCTCGGGGTCCACGAGGTCGAGAACCCCGAGGACGCGCTGTCGATCACCGCCCTCGATCGGGGCTCGCTGGTGCACCAGGCGCTCGAGCGGTTCCTCCTCGAGGTCCTGGACCGGCCCGACGCCGAGCGGCCCGGGCCGACCGACCGTTGGACCCCTGGCGACCGGGCCCGGCTGCGCGCCCTGGGCGAGCAGTGCTGCGACGACTACGAAGCCCGGGGTCGCACCGGACGCCGCGTGCTGTGGCGCCGCGACCGGGCCGAGATCCTTCGAGAGCTCAACCAGACCCTGCCCTTCGACGAGAGCATCCGCCAGCTCGAGGGAGCCCGGCCCCTGGCGGTCGAGCTCGCCTTCGGCGAGCCCGCCGAGGGGCCGCCGGTCGCTGTCCCGCTCCCCGACGGGAGGGAGGTTCGGTTCCGGGGCACGGCCGACCGCGTCGACCGCACCGACGCCGGTGGCCTGATGGTCGTCGACTACAAGACGGGCGGGGACCGGAGCTACAAGAGCCTGTCGCCCGACGACCCCGACCAGGGCGGCACCCGGCTCCAGCTCGCGGTCTACGGGGCCGCGGCGCGGGCTCTCGCGGGCGGGCCCGACACCCCGGTCCGGGCCGACTACTGGTTCGTGTCCGCCAAGGGCGGCTTCAGGCGAACGGGCTACGACCTGACCCCTGCGATCGAGCACCGCATCTCCGAGACCCTGGGCCTCATCGTCGGGGGCATCGAGGCCGGTCTCTTCCCCGCTCACCCCACCGAGCAGGTGGGCATGCCCTTCAACCCGTGCGCCAGCTGTGACCCGGACTTCCTGGGTGTGGCCGACATGCGCCGGGCGTGGGTGGTCATGGCCGAGGAGGACCCGGCCCTCGCCGACTACCTCGCCCTCATCGATCCCGCGCGGCGCCTGGGCGCCGACGACGAGGCGGAGGACGAGGGTGGCTGAGCGCTCGCGCCCCCCCGATCAGGCGGTCCGTGACCGCATCGACCACGACCTGGGCCCGACGCTGTTCGTCGAGGCCGGGGCGGGCTCGGGCAAGACCACGGCCCTGGTCGAGCGGGTGTGCGCCCTGGTCACCGAACCCGCCGATCCCTCCTTCGGCCCCAACCCCGTGCCCCTCGGCGCGGTGGCGGCCATCACCTTCACCGAGAAGGCCGGCGCGGAGCTGCGGGAGCGGGTGCGCCAGGCGCTCGAGACCACTGCGGCGGCCGCCGACGACACCCCCCGGGCCACCGCCGCCCGGGCCTCCCTGGCCGACCTCGACGGCGCCGCCATCGGCACCCTGCACTCCTTCGCCCAGCGCCTGCTCTCTGAGCACCCGGTCGAGGCCGGCCTGCCGCCCCGGGTCGAGGTGCTCGACGAGGTCAGCTCCGGCGTGGAGTTCGAGCGACGGTGGGCGCGCTTCAGCGACGAGCTGTTCGAGGACTCGGCCTACGAGCGCACCCTGCTGCTGCTCTTCGCGACCGGAGCCCGGCCCACCACTGCTCACGCCCTGGCCCGCAGCTTCGACAGCAACTGGGACCTGGTGGCCGAGCGGGTGCCCGCCGACAGCCCCCCGCCACCCCGCGTCCACGACCTCGCCGCCGACGCCCTCGACCTCGTCGAGGAGGCGTGCCGGCTCCGCTCGGGATGCGGCGACCCGGGCGACAAGCTGTGCCTCCAGCTTGACGACGTGGCCGAGTGGCTGGCCCACGTGCGCACCCTCGACGACGAGCTGCGCCTGCTCGACGCCCTGGTCGCGCTCCAGACCGCCCCCAACGAGCGGGTCAGCTTCCGTCCCGGTGTGAGGGGCACCAAGGTGGCTTGGGGCTCGAGCGACACCAAGGCCGAGGCGGCTGCGGCCCTCCGCGAGGCCGGGACGGCGATCGAGGGGGTCGCGTCAGCCGTCGCCACCGCCTGCGCGCACCACCTGGGGGCGGCCACCCGCCGCTTCACGCTCGCGTCGGCCGACGAGCGCCGCCGGGCGGGCGAGCTCGAGTTCCACGACCTGCTGGTCCTGGCCCGGTCGCTGCTGCGCGACCCCATCCACGGTGCCGGGGTCCGGCGCACCCTGCACGACCGGTACCGGCGGCTCCTCCTCGACGAGTTCCAGGACACCGACCCCATCCAGATCGAGCTGGCGGTGCGGATCGCGGCAGCCGACCCGGGCTCGGACGCCGCCGGCACCGCCGATTGGAGCGAGGTCGAGGTGACCCCCGGGCACCTGTTCGTGGTGGGTGACCCCAAGCAGTCGATCTATCGCTTCCGGCGGGCCGACATCTCCCTCTTCCTCCAGGCCGCCCGGCGGTTCTCCGGGCCCGCCGGGGAGGGCCTCACCCTCAGCACCAACTTCCGCACCGTGGCCGGCACCATCGACTGGGTCAACGCCACCTTCGGGCGTCTGCTCGACGAGGCTCCCGTCCACGACCTGCTCGTCGACTCGCAGCCTCCCTACGCCCCCCTGGCGTCGG
>JBBSMQ010000030.1:0-45161 GCA_038233075.1 Acidimicrobiales bacterium | reverse complement strand
GACGCCCTGGTTCAGGTCGGTGGCCCGCAGGCCCCAGATGCGGCACGCGAAGTGGATGTTGTGTGAGTCGTGGACCTTCGAGAGGTGGTACAGCGAGCCCGGCAGCTTCGGGAACGGCAGCGTGTCCTTCCGCCCCTTGTGCTCGATCTCGATGTAGCCCTCTTCGATATCGATGTTGGGCGTGCCGTACTCGCCCATGGTTCCCAGCTTCACCAGGTGGATGTCGCGGTCGATCTCGCCGATCGCGTACATCACGTTCAGCGTGCCGACCACGTTGTTGGTCTGGGTGTACACCGCGTGCTTGCGGTCGATCATCGAGTAGGGCGCCGCTCGCTGCTCCGCGAAGTGCACGATCGTGTCCGGCGCAAAGCTGCGGATCGCGTCGTAGACGATGTCGGCATCGAGCAGATCGCCGTGGAAGGCGGTGATCTCCTCCCCGCTGACCTCGCGCCAGGCTCGCACCCGCTCCGGCAGGGTGGCGATGGGGACCAGGCTGCCTGATCCCAGCTCGTGGTCGTACTGGCGTCGCACCGCGTTGTCGAGAACACCGACGACGTGCCCCTGGGACGAGAGGAACATGGCCGTCGGCCAGCCGAGGTAGCCGTCACCGCCCAGGACCAAGATGCGCATGTGGAGAACCCCTCGGGGAGAAGAAAAAGACCGCCGTGCACTGGCCCGCCGCGGGCGACGACAAACTAGCCCAGATCTCAGGCTCCGCCCGGTGACCCGACCGTGTCAGCCGAAGAGTCCCGGGGGTGGGGCACCGTCGCCGGGGGCCCCGCGAGGGGCGATGAGGCCCAGGTGCTCCCACGCCGCCGGGGTGGCCACCCGGCCTCGGGGGGTGCGCATGAGCAGGCCCTCGCGGATGAGGAAGGGCTCGTGGACGTCCTCCACCGTCTCGGTGGGTTCGGCCACGCTGATGGCGAGGGTGGAGAGCCCAACCGGTCCCCCGCCGAAGCGGTGGCACAGGGCGTCGAGCACCGCCCGATCGGTCTTGTCCAGGCCCCGCTCGTCGACGGCGAAGACCTCAAGGCCCGCCTGGGCGGCGGCCAAGTCGACGATGCCGGAACCTCTGACGTCGGCGAAGTCGCGCACCCGACGCAGGAGGCGGTTGGCGATGCGGGGCGTGCCGCGGGCCCGCCGGGCGATCTCGCGCGCCCCGTCGGTGACGATGTCGACGTCGAGGATCGCTGCGGCCCGGATCACGATGGCCTCGAGGTCCTCGGGCTCGTAGAAGTCCAACCGGGCAACCAGGCCGAAGCGGTCGCGCAGGGGGCCGGTGATCAGACCGGTGCGGGTGGTGGCCCCGACGAGGGTGAACCGGGGCACGTCGATGCGGATGGTGCGGGCCGCCGGTCCCTTGCCCAGGACGATGTCGACGACGAAGTCCTCCATGGCCGGGTACAGCACCTCCTCGACGGCGCGCGACAGGCGGTGGATCTCGTCGATGAACAGCACGTCGCCGTCGGCCAGCTGGCTGAGGATGGCGGCCAGGTCCCCGGCCCGCTCGAGCGCGGGACCGGACGTGACGTGCAGGGCCACGTCGATCTCGGTGGCCACGATCCCCGCCAGAGAGGTCTTGCCGAGGCCAGGGGGGCCCGCGAACAGGAGGTGGTCGGCGGCCTGGCCCCGGCGGCGGGCCGCCTCCAGGATGATGGCCAGGTGCTCTTTGAGCTCGGCCTGGCCCACGAAGTCGGCGAGGGTGCGGGGCCGGAGCCCGGCCTCGGCCGCCTCCTCGCCCCCGAGGGGCGCGGCGTCGAGCAGCCCGTCGACCGCTCCCCCATCGAGCGCGCCCCCGTCGACGTCCGCCGCCGGGCCCAGGTCGACCTCGTCCCTCACCGGCGGGCCACCATGCGCCGCAGGGCCCCGCTGACCAAGGCCGACACGTCGTCACCCTCGGGGAGGTCGCGCGTGACCTCGGCGATCTCGTCGGTGCCGTAGCCGAGGGCGGCCAGCGCGGTGCGCACATCGGCGCGCACCGACCCCGGCGAGGTGCCGTTGGACGAGGCCGACCCGTCGGCCGCCGCCACCGCGGCGCCGAGGTCGCCGGCGGGGACCTCCAGGCGGCTCTTGAGCTCGACCAGCAGACGCGCTGCGGTCTTCCTGCCCACCCCGGGGACGAGGCACAGGGCCGACACGTCGTCGTCGGCGAGCACTCGGCGCAGGGCCATGGGCTCGTGGACCGAGAGGATGGCCAGGGCCAGGGCGGGACCGACCCCGTGGGCCGAGATCAGCGCCTCGAAGGCGGTCCGCTCGTCGCGGGTGGCGAAGCCGTAGAGGATCTGGGTGTCCTCCCGCACGTGGTGGTGGGTCCACACCCGGACCACGGCCCCGATGTCACCCAGGCGGGACGCGGTCGCAGGCCCGGCCAGCACGCGGTAGCCGACGCCGACCACCTCGACGAGCAGCTCTCCGTCGGGAGCCCGCTCCAACAGCGTGCCGCGCAGCGATCCGATCATCCCCGCCATCGTCGCGCTCCGACGGTCGTCCTCCGAGGCTCATCGACGGCCCTCATCGGCGCCGCGGGGTCATGAGCACTCGTGGTGCAGGTCATCGGCTGGCGCCGTCCCCAGTGGTGCCACCGAGGCAGCCATCGCCGCGCCCCGGCGGTCATCGGGTGGCGGGCATCGGCCGGGCTCATGGGGTCGCGCTGACCTGACGCCGCATCGGGGCATGGGCTAGGTGGCAGAGGGCGAGGGCGGCGGCGTCGGCGGCGTCGGCCGGGCGGGGGGTGGCGGCCAGCCCGAGCCGGGTCTGGACCATGCGGGCCACCTGGTCCTTGGCCGCCCGCCCGTCGCCGGTCACGGCCTGCTTGACCTGCGTGGGGGTGTACTCGATGACCTCGGCCCCGGCGCGGTGGGCCTCGGCCATCACCAGGCCGCTGGCCTGTCCCACCGCCATCGCGGTGCGCACGTTGCCCTGGAAGAACACCCGCTCCACCGCGACGACCACCGGCCGGGTCTCGGCCAGCAGGGCCACAACCTCGCGCTGCAGCTCGCCCAACCGGGCCGGGAGGGGGTCGGCGGGGTCGGTGCGGATGACGCCGATGGCCTGCGCCCGCGCGGGCTGACCCCGGCCGCCGGGCTCCAAGCAGGCGTAGCCGCACCGGGTCAGGCCGGGGTCGATGCCGAGGACGAACACAGGTTCGGATCCTAGGCGCCAGCCCGGCGCCCGGTCGGGGACCCGTCCCGGGCCGATGGATGCGGGATGTCTGCTCCTCCATCTCCGTCACCGGCGGCCGGCCCCGAGCCGGTCGTCGCCCTCTCGGGCATCCGGCGCCGCTTCGCTCGGGTCGAGGCATTGCGGGGCCTATCGCTGTCGGTCGACCCCGGCACCGTCACCGTGCTGCTCGGCCCCAACGGCGCGGGCAAGACGACGGCCATCCGGGTCATCACCGGGGCCCTGGGCGTCCACGACGGCTCCGTGCGGGTCTTCGGCCTCGACCCCGACGCGGGCCGCAACGGCGAGGCCGTCCGCCGACGCTGCGGCATCGTCTCGGCCAAGCCTGCCCTCTACGACCGGCTGTCGGGCCTCGACAACCTCCGCTACGCGGCCGAGCTCTACGGGCTGGGCTGGAACGCAGACACCCGCGACCGGGTGATGGCGGCGGCCACCCGGTTCGGCATCCAGGCCAGCCTCGACGACCAGGTGGGCGGCTACTCGACGGGCATGAAGACCCGCCTGGCGTTGTCGCGCTCAGTGCTGCACGAGCCCGACCTGCTGCTGTTCGACGAGCCCACCTCCGGTCTGGACCCGGAGTCCAGCCACGCCGTGCTCTCGATGATCAAGGACATGGCGGCCGACGGCACCACCGTCATCATGTGCACCCACCTGCTGCTGGAGGCCGAGGGCCTGGCCGAGCAGGTGGTGGTCATGGAGGGCGGCCTCGACATCGCCTCGGGCCGACCGGCCCAGCTCATGCGGCGCTTCTGGCCCGAGGACGCCGTGCGCCTCGGTGCCGAGGAACCTGCTGCCCTGAACCAGATCTCTGACCTGCCCGGCGTGCGGGGCGTGGACGCAGTGTCGGGCGCGGTGGGCGAGGTCGACGTGCGGGTCGATGACCTGCGCCGCGTGCCGGAGCTGGTCATGGCCCTCACCACGCGCGGGGTGCGCCTGACGAAGGTGAGCCCCCACGAACGCTCGCTCGAGGAGCTCTACTTCGCGGTGCGGGCTCCCCACATCCGGTCGACCCCCTCGGACGGCGGCCTCATGCCCGAGGCTGCCTCCCGCCCCGACGAACCGTCGCCGATGCCGGTCACCGAACCCACCCCCACGGCCGAGGAGGCCTCCGTCTCATGAGCGCATGCAGCCGACAGCACAGCAGAGCGGTCAATGCCTGCTCCCAGGGAGTGACGGGCCGATGAGCTGGGGGCGCGTCCGCATCGTCATCCGCACCGAGCTGCGACAGCTGGCCCAGGCCCGCGACTTCTGGGGGCCCATGGTGATCCTGGGAAGCCTCTTCTTCGTGGTGGTGCCCACCGTCCTGTTCCTGACCATCACCCAGATCGGCAACGTCGAGGCGGTGGACAACGTGTCCAAGGCCATCGACGTGTTGCCGGCCGGGGCCCAGGCCTCGATCCCCGAGGTCGCCGCCAGCGGCCGGACGTCCTACGCCCTGGCCGTGTTCCTCCTGGCCCCGGTGGCGATCGTGGTGCCGCTCACCATCTCCACCGCGGTGGGGGCGGCCAGCCTGGTCGGCGAGCGCGAGCGGGGCACCGGTGAGTTCCTGGCCCACTCCCCCGCCGAAGCCCGGGAGATCTACCTGGGCAAGGTCATCGCCAGCATCATCCCCGGCTACCTCACGACCTTCGTCGGCTTCGGGGCGTACTCGCTCATCGTCAACCTGCTCGTCGGCCCCGAGGTCGGCGGTTGGTTCTTCCCCACCCGGCAGTGGTGGGTGATGGTGCTGTGGGTGCTGCCGCCGTTCCTCGCCATCGCCCTGTCGGTCGTGCTGCGCCTGTCGGCCCGCGTGCAGTCCACCGCCGCGGCCCAGCAGGCCTCGGGGCTGGTGACCCTCCCTCTCATCGGCGTCGCCTACGGCCAGGCCACCGGTTCCCTGTTCGGCGCCGCCGGCCTGGGCTGGATCATCGGCGGGATGGCGTGGATCATCGCCATCGCCGCCCTCTCCCGGGGCATGGCCACCATCCAGCGCTCCCGCCTCCTCGGTGTCGTCGACGGGATCTGATCGAGCGACCAGGACCGTCGGCGGAGGTGTCAGGAAGAGCGGGCGACGGCGGCTGCGATGTCGTCTGGGGGCTGGAAGGACAGCCCGGCCACGGACCGATGGATCCAGCTGATGGTTCCGCCGGCGTCGACGACGAACACCGAGCGACGGTAGAAGCCGAGCGGACCCACGATCCCGAAGGCGTGACCCACGGACTTGTCCTCGTCAGCCAGCAACGGGAAGGCGAAACCCCCGTGCTCGGCCGCGAAGTCCCGATGGCTGTCCACCGACTGGGGACTGAGGGCCAGGACCGCGGCGCCGACGTTGGCGAAGGCCTTGATCTCATCGGTGTAGGTGACGAGCTGCCGGGTGCACACCGGGGTGCCGTCGCCCGGGTAGAAGACCAGCACGAGGGGCTGGCCGCGCAGGGCCGACAGTGTCCAGGTGCCGACCTGGTCGCCCTCGATGCCGGGCACGGTGAAGCCCGGGGCGACGTCGCCGACCTTCAGGCCCACCGCGACCGTCCCGGGCGTCGGTGAGCCGCGATCGCCGGTGCCCCGCCCATCGAACCCGCGCCGGGCCGACCGGGTGCCCGGTGGGAATCGCCGGTCGGGCCGTCAGCCGGCATCGAGGGTGGCGAACACGTCGTCGGAGATGTCGAAGTTGGCGTGCACGTCCTGCACGTCGTCGCTGTCCTCGAGGCTGTCGATGAGCGCGAGGACGGACTTGGCGGCGCCGGAGTCCTCCAGGGGCACGAGGTTGGCGGCGACCATGACGGTGTCGGAGGACTGCACCTTGAACCCGGATCCCTCCAGGGCCCGTCGGACGCCCTCGACGTCCGACGGCGGGGTGGTGATGCGCCAGACGAGCTCGTCGTCGTCCAGGTCCTCGGCGCCGGCATCGAGGGCGGACAGCATGAGCTCGTCCTCGTCGGCGCCCCGGTCGACGAGGACCTGGCCCTTGCGGTCGAACTGCCAGGCCACCGCACCGGGCTCGGCGAGCGATCCACCCGCCCGGCTGAAGATGGTGCGCACCTCCGAGCCGGACCGGTTGCGGTTGTCGGTCAGCACGTCGATGAGCACGGCTACGCCGTGGGGGGCGTAGCCCTCGTAGGTGATCTGCTCGTAGACCACGCCGTCGAGGTCCCCGGTGGCCCGCTTGACGGCGCGCTCGATGGTGTCCAGGGGCACCGAGGCGTCGCGGGCCTTCTGGTACATCGTCCGCAGCGTGGGGTTGGCGTCGAGGTCGGCGCCGCCCTGGCGGGCGGCCACCTCGACCTGGCGGATGAGCTTGGCGAAGAGCTTGCCCCGCTTGGCGTCGGCCGCGCCCTTCTTGTGCTTGATCGTGGCCCACTTGGAATGGCCGGACATCAGTTCTCCTCGAAGGTGGACAGGAACAGGCGGTGGAGGCGCAGGTCGTCGGTGAGCTCCGGGTGGAACGATGCCACGATCGTCGGGCCCTGGCGCACCAGGACGGGCCGATCGCCGACGACGGCCAGCACCTCCACGTCGGGCCCGGCGTGCTCGACCACCGGCGCTCTGATGAACACGGCGTGGAACGGGCCGCCCTCGACCGGGGCACCCCCCCAGGTCAGGTCGAGGTCGGCCTCGAAGGAGTTGATCTGGCGTCCGAAGGCGTTGCGCCGGACGGTGACGTCGATCGTGGCCAGGCTGACCTGGTCGGCCCGACCGTCGAGGACATCGGTGGCGAGGAGGATCATGCCTGCGCACGTGCCCAGGGTGGGCATGCCCTCAGCCAGGCGTTCGGCGAGCGGCACCCGCAGGTGGCTGCTGTCGAGCAGCTTGGACACGGTGGTCGACTCGCCACCGGGCAGGACCAGCCCATCGACGCCGCCCAGGTCGTCCGCGCTCCGCACCTCGACCGGTGTGGCCCCGAGGGCGCGCAGGGCGGCGCCGTGACGGCCCACCTCGCCCTGGAGGGCGAGGACGCCGACCTTCAGCCCCGGGTGGGATGGGGGTGCAGGTCCGGGCGCGGTGGACGCCATCCCGGAGGCTCCGGCTCGGGGCGGCCCGGCACCGGCTACCACCCCCGCTCGGCGAAGGTGGTCTCCAGGCCCGCGACTTCGAGGCCCGCCATGGCCGGGCCCAGCCCCCGGGACACCTTGGCTAGGATCTCGGGGTTGCGGAAGTGCGTGGTGGCCTCGACGATGGCCTTGGCCCGGCGGGCGGGGTCGTCGGACTTGAAGATGCCGGAGCCGACGAAGGTGGCCTCGGCACCGAGCTGCATGGTGAGGGCGGCGTCGGCGGGGGTGGCGATGCCGCCGGCGCAGAAGAGCGGGACCGGCAGGTGGCCGGTGCTGGCCACCTCCTGCACCAGCGGCAGCGGCGCGGCCAGGCGCTTGGCCCAGTCGAACTGCTCGGCCCCGTCGGCCTGGGTGAGGCGGCGGATGTCACCGAGGATGGACCGCAGATGGCGGACGGCCTCGACGATGTTGCCGGTGCCGGCCTCCCCCTTGGAGCGGATCATGCACGCGCCCTCGGAGATGCGTCGGAGTGCCTCGCCTAGGTTGGTGGCACCGCAGACGAAGGGGACGGTGAAGGCCCACTTGTCGATGTGGTGGGCCTCGTCGGCCGGGGTGAGGACCTCGGACTCGTCGACGAAGTCGACACCGAGGGACTCGAGGATCTGGGCCTCGACGAAGTGGCCGATGCGGGCCTTGGCCATGACCGGGATGGTGGTCGCCGCCTTGATGCCCTCGATCATCTCGGGGTCGCTCATGCGAGCCACGCCGCCGTCGCGGCGGATGTCCGACGGCACCCGCTCCAGGGCCATGACGGCCACGGCGCCGGCATCCTCCGCGATGCGGGCCTGGTCGGCGTCGACCACGTCCATGATGACCCCGCCGCGTAGCATCTCGGCCAGGCCCCGCTTGACCCGGAGGGTGCCCGTCTCGGGCGGGGTGCCGGTGGGCGTCGAGCTGTCGGACATGGATCCAGTGTACGGCCCGTCAGCCCGAGCCCGAAGCGGGATCTGCCGCATCGTCAGCGGCGCAGCCCGTGGACCGGGAGCACCTCGTCCCAACGGTCGCCGGCGGGGTCGCCCCCGGGGCCGGCGCCCGCAGAGGTCAGGACGCGGCGGGTCGCGCCCGTCGGGCCAGGACGGCCTCGCGGGTGGGGACGCGCAGCAGGATCCAGGCCACACCGACGGCGCCGGCGCCGCCCACCACGACCCGGGGCACCCAGGTCGAGAAGCCGAAGGTCGCGCTCAGCGTGCAGGCGACGACGATCATGGTGATGGCCACGACCTTGGCCCGCCGGGGCATGCCCAGGCCCGCCCGGTGGTCGCGCACCAGCCGACCGACGCCGGGCAGATCCAGCACCCAGCGCTCGAAGCGGGGGCTCGAGCGGGAGAAGGCCCACGCCGCGATCACGAAGAACACGGTGGTGGGCAGCCCGGGCACGACCACGCCGACCCCGCCGAGGGCGACGGCGGCGAAGCCGAGGACGGCGTAGGCGACCCGCACGGTGCGGTGCCGGGAGACCGCAGGAGGGGTCGGGCCTGCGACGTCGACCTGGTCGTCAGGGGCGCGTCGACCCGGGCCCGTGAGGGGTGGGAGGTCAGCCGACGCGGCCACGGTCAGGTCAACAGCTCGATGAGGTCGCCGACCACGAGGACCACCAGCAAGGCGATCACCGTCGTCCCGATGGCGGTGTAGCCCCAGCGCCACCGGTGGTCGGCCCGCCAGAAGCGGCGGATGCTCTTGACGTTGAACACGATGGCGACGGTGCCGAGGGGCACGCCGATCCAGGGACCGACGCCGGCCGCGATGCCCAGCACGGGCGCCAGGAACGGGATCACCAGGTAGGTGAGGGTGCAGCGAACGGCCGAGACGAGGATGGAGCGGCTGAAGGCGCTGCGGAGCTCGGACTCGCGCAGGTGGGGCTGCGCGTCGGAGATGCGCAGCAAGCGCCGCATGGCCACATCGGCGGCCGAACGTCGTGGCGGTGGGCCCGAACGACGGGGTGGGGCCGCAGGGGTGGGGACGGCGGTCGTCACCGCGTCATCGTCGCGCCGGTCCCCACCGGCAGCCAATCGGGGCGCGGTCCGCTCGCGGCCGTCGGGGGTCATGGGACGATCGCCGCCGTGCCGGGGCGGACCAGCTCGATCCAGGTGCGTCCGGCCGAGAGCGAGACGGGAGCGCCGCTGCTGTCGAGGAAGGTGAGGGGGGCGTCGATCGAGTCGCGCTGCCAGCGGCCCCGGATGAACTTGCCGTCGGTGAGGACCCAGGCCTCGCCCCCGCCGATGGTGACCGCTTCGGGCGAGCGGGTGTCGGCGGGACTGTCGACGTAGTCGGTGAACATCACGACCACGTTGCGCGGTCCGACGGCGTAGCCCGAGCCGTCGAGGTGGACGGTGCCGCGCTGCTGGCGCAGCCACCGGGCCTCGTCGGGCAACCACCGCCAGGATGCCGGGGCGCCGGCGATGCCGCTGAACCCGAGGATGGCGCCGGCCACCGGCTCACCCACCGGCGAGCCCTGGCCCCGCGACCGGAACGTCGCCAGCCGGGGCGGGGCGGTGGCGCCGCCGGGGCGGGCCCAGATCTCCCACGGACGGAGGTAGAGGTTGTGGGGGGCCCGACGGGAGTGGTCCCGGGCGTAGGCGGGCGCCCACTCCCCTCCCCGGTCCTCGATGGAGGGGGATCCCGCCACCGCGGCGAGGACGCCGGGGTTGCCTCCGGAGTAGGCGAACAGCGGTCGGCCCAGGACCGGCAGCAGGTGGACGTCGGTGGTGCGGGCGGAGCGCACCGGACCCATCTCCGGGGAGTCGGTGGAGTGGAGGACGGTGACGAAGCGGGTGATGCCGCCCTCGACCACCTCCTCGACGACGACGTCGGCGAAGGCCAGCCCGGTCTGGGGGCGGGCGGTCTCACCGGCGATGTCGAGGTTGTCGATCTTCACGGCCAGCGCCGCCCGTCCCAGCAGACCGGGGTCGGGCACCGGCAGCCCGGTGAGCGGCGCCGACGAGCCATTGTCAGGGGTGTCCTCGGGCAGGAACCACAGACCGCCGCGGGGCAGGGGCGGCAGGGTCCCCGTCGGCACCGGGCTGGTCGTCGATGCCGATGTCGTCGGCGATGCGGCCGTGGTCGGGGGCGCGGCCGTGGTCGCGGGCGCGGCCGTGGTCGCGGGCGCGGCCGTGGTCGGGGGCGCGGCCGTGGTCGCGGGCGCGGTGGTCGTCGTCGTGGTGCTGGTCGTGGTGCTGGTCGTGGTCGCGGTCGCGACCGTCGCCGAACGGACGGCCGCCGCTTCGTCTGCGGTCGTCGAGGTCACGGGTCCGGCATCGGGTGTCGTGGACGCGGGATCCTCGGTCGAGAGCACGACGGCGGAGGTGATCACCACGGTGACCACGACCAGCGAGGCGGCGACCCGTCGCGTCCACGTGCGGGTGACGGCGCGCCACGCCCCCCTCACCGCTCAGAGCTCCTGCACGGCGGCGATGCGGTCATCGAGGGGGAGGTGCGCGTCGAAGCGGCCATCGTCGGCCGCCGGGACGTGCGACCCCGCCTCGTCGGGGCGGGGGGCGGCGATCCAGAGGTGGGCGGTGGACCAGGACGCAGCGCGGACGACGCTGTCGGCGTCGCGCAGCTTGGTGAGCGCCGCGGCCAGTGCCGGCGGGTAGCGGGTCATCCGCGCCGCGGACAGGTCGGCCTGGGGTTCGCGCTGCCGGGTCAGGGCCCGGTGGATGAGCCGGGCCGTCACCGGCATGGTCACCGCCAGGGTGTCGACCAGGACATCGTCGTCCTTGATGCGGCTGAGCTCGTGGGCCAGCACCGCTTCCAGCTCGACCCGGCTCATCGCGTCGAGCAGGCCGCCGGTGACGGCGATCGAGACATGGTCGGCCGACCGACCGACGGAGAAGGCGTTCACGGCGGTTTCGTCGATCACGTAGAGGCCGGGCATGGCCACCCCGTGGGCGGCGCACAGGCCCTTCACCAGGTTGTGCAGGCGGGGGTGGTCGGCCACCTCGGCGGGCCGGGCCCCGCTCCGGCGCAGGGCGACGCCGGCGGCGGTCCACCAGCCCAAGGCGGTCACCAGCGCCGCCACCACCAGGGCCGCGGCCGCGCCCCACAGGCCCAGTCCGACGACCAGGGCGATCAGGGCGAGGGGGACGGCGACGAGCAGGAAGGTGGTGGCGACCAGCAGGGCCCAGTGGCGCCGGTTGGTGGCGATGGGGTCGTCCACGGCGATCAGTCGCTCACCGCGGTGACGGCCCGCCCGGCGATCGGCATGGCGCGCTGCGTGATGGTGGCCATGGACCTCCTCCTCGGCGGCGCCCATCCGGGCATCCTGGCGGGCCCGCCAGCCTAGACCGGAGCCCCCCGCTCCACCCGAGCTCCGTCCGCACGGCGCCACCACCGTCGACGTGGGCACGAACCAGGTGCCGCGGGGCGAGCTCAGCCCAGCACCCGGGCGTAGAGCGCCAGGTAGCGCTGAGCCAGGCGATCCATCGAGAACTCGTCGGCTCGCTCCCGCCCCGAGGTCACCAGGGTGGCCCGGCGGTCGTCGTCGACCAACACCGAGCGCAGGGCCGCGGCCAGGGCGTTGGCATCGCCGGGGGGCGTGAGGATCGCGTCGGTGCCGGGCCGAGCGACCCGCCGGTAGCCCGGAAGGTCGCTGGCCACGATCGGGGTGCCGGCCGCCATCGCCTCCAGCAGCACCACGCCGAAGGACTCTCCCCGGAGCGAGGGCGCGCAGTAGACCGACGCCCCTCGCATGCGCGAGGCCTTCTCGGCGTCGCTGATCCGCCCCAGCCACTCCACCCTCGGGTCACCCGACGTGCGGCGCGTGAGGGTGTCGGTGTCGGGTCCGTCGCCGACCACCCACAGCTGCACGTCGCGGGGCAGGTCGGTCATGGCGGTCAACAGCACCTCGAGGCCCTTGCGCTGCTCGTGGCGGCCGAGGAAGAGGATGGTGGGCCGGCCCTCGCTGGGGGTGGGTTCGGCCTCGGCGAAGGCGGCCACCTCGATCCCGTTGAACACCCGCTCGTAACGGCCGCCGAGGTGGGTCTCGGCCAGCGCCTGGGCGTCGGCCGACACCGCGCAGCGCAGGTCGAGTCGCCCGGCCAGCCAGCGCACCACGGGGCCCAGGCTCCGGTAGGCGCCGGACACCCCGGCGGCATGGAACGTGCCCACCAACGGGGCCGGCTTCACCACGCATGTCGTGATGCAGACCCCCGGGCCGAGGGGCTCGTGCAGGTTGATGACGTCGAAGTCCTCGTCGTTGGCGGCCCGGATGAGGCGCAGCTGGGCGGGGAGGTCGGGGGCCACGGGGGCGAGGGAGCCGTTGGCGGCGGTGGGCATGCTGTTGCCCAGGGGGGTGACGCAGGCGTCGGGGGGCGGGCCGTCGCACGGGGCCATCACCCGGGTCGGGTGGCCCTGGGCCCGCAGGGCGCGGCACAGCCCCAGCACCTGGGACTGGACACCGCCGGGCACGGTCAGGCTGTAGGGGCACACCAGTCCGATCCGCACGGGCGGCAGGTTAGGAGGTGCGACGCGCCCACCCGGGCGACACCGGACTTCCCTACGCTCGGGCCGTGGCTGATGGTCCGGACCCCACCGTGGCGCTGGCCGACGCCCTCCTCACCGCCCTGCGCCCGACCCTGGGCGACGACGCCCTGGCCGTCGAGGGCCTACGCCGCCTCTCGGGCGGGGCGTCGCGGGAGACGTGGTCGTTCACCGCCACCGGCCCGCAGGCGGGAGCTCGGGATCTGGTGCTGCAACGCCTCCGGCCCGGCGGGTCGGCCACGGGCCCGAGCATGGCGGTCGAGGACCGCCTCCTCACCGCCGCCGCCCAGGCCGGCGTGCCGGTGCCGCCGGTGGTGGTCGATGCACCCGCGGCCGAGGCGGCCGGGCTCGGTGCCGCGCGCGTGAGTGCCCACGTCGCCGGCGAGACCCTCGGGCCCCGACTGGTGCGAGCCGAACGCACCGACGAGGGACGTCGGACCCTGGCCCGCCAGCTGGGTGCCGCCCTGGCCGGGATCCACGCCATCGACCCGGCGACGGTGCCCGAGCTGGAGGCCGTCGATCCGCTGGCACGGGTCCGAGACGGTCTGGACCTGGTGGGCGAGGCCCGCCCCGCCCTCGAGCTGGGCCTGCGGCGCCTGACCGCCACCCGCCCCCCGGCCGGTGCGACGGGTGTCGTCCACGGCGACTTCCGCATCGGCAACCTGCTCATCGAGGGCGACCACCTCACCGCCGTGCTCGACTGGGAGCTGGCCCACCGGGGAGAGGTGGCCGAGGACCTGGGCTGGCTGTGCGGTCGGGCCTGGTGCTTCGGCGGTGACCGGGAGGTGGGCGGCGTGGCCGACCTGGACGATCTGCTGGCCGGCTACA
Organism: Acidimicrobiales bacterium; assembly: GCA_038233075.1. Classification (GTDB taxonomy): domain Bacteria; phylum Actinomycetota; class Acidimicrobiia; order Acidimicrobiales; family Iamiaceae; genus Iamia. The sequence continues at coordinate 31,647 of JBBSMQ010000030.1, read as the reverse complement.
CCGACGCCGGCGGACGACCGGTGACACCCGAGGCCGTGCGCTGGTGGACGGCGGCCGGCACCCTGCTGTGGGGGCTGATCTGTGCGGTCCAGGCCCGCCGCCACCTCGATGGCCACGTCCGCTCGGTGGAGCTGGCCACCATCGGGCGACGGGTGTGCGAGGCCGAGTACGACCTCCTCGACCTGGTCCTCGACCCCACCGGCAGAGCCGCACCGTCGGGTCGCGTCGATCGGACGAGCGAGGACCATGGCGACCAGGCCGAGGGGTCAGACCCTCACCCGCCCGCAACCGTGGCCGACCCGGGATCCGAACCGACACGGGCATCGGAGACCCGCCCGGGCGAGGCGACGTGGGGGTCACGGGACGGTCTGCACGGTCGACCGACAGCGGCCGAGCTCGTCGACGCCGTCCGCAGTCACCTCGCCGACGAGGTGGGACCCGCCCTGGAGGGCTCGGCCCGGTTCCACGCCCGCGTCGCGGCCCACGCCCTGGAGGTCGTCGAGCGGGAGCTGCGCCTGGGGCCGAGCCAGCGTGAGGCGCACGCCCGCCGCCTGGCGGCTCTGGGGGTGGCGGACGAGGCCGAGCTGGCGGCCATCATCCGGGTCGGCGACCTCGATGGTCGCTCTGACGTCGAGGCCGCGGTGCGGGCTGCGGTCGTCGACCGCCTCCGCGTGGCCAACCCCGACTGGCTCCACCCGACCGACGCCTGACCCTGCGCACCAACGGCCCTGGACCCCGGACCGCGCCTGAACCCCCGAACCGGAGACCAGACACGACCCCCAAGGATGCGAACGGTCGCCGGTTGCCACCGACCCCCGAACTGCAGACCGGACACGACCCCCGAGGGGCGCGAACGGTCGCCGGTTGCCCCTGCGATGCGGCAGACCTCAGCCGGCGAAGGGCCAGGTGGCGCCGTCGCGGTAGGTGCGCAGCAGGCGGCGGGCGACGGACTGGATGTGGACCTCGTCGGGACCGTCGTAGATGCGAGCGAAGCGGGCCGCTCGGTACATGTGGCTGAGCGGCGTGTCGTCGGTGAGCCCGGCGGCACCGTGGGCCTGGACCGCCCGGTCGATGACGTCGTGGAGCATCTTGGCCCCGACCACCTTCACCGCTCCGATCTCGACCCGCGCGTCACCACCACGGTCGACAGCCTCGGCCGCGTGGAGGGTGAGCAGGCGGCAGGCCTGGATCTGGGCGTAGCTGTCGAACACGTGCTGCTGCATGAGCTGCTTGTCGGCCAACGGGCCGCCGAAGGCCTCCCGGCTGACGAGGCGGGAGCACAGCAGGTCGAAGGCTCGCTGGGCCTGGCCTAGCCACCGCATGCAGTGGAAGATCCGGCCCGGCCCGAGGCGTTCCTGGGCGATGGCGAAGCCCCGACCTCGCTCCCCCAGCAGGTGGTCGGCCGGCACCCGGACGTCGTCGTAGCGGACCTCGCAGTGGCCCCCGCGGATGCCGAGGACAGGCGTCTCCCGAACGATGTCGTATCCGGGGGTGTCGGTGGGGACGATGATCATGCTGAAGGCCCGGTGGTCGAGCGCGTCGGGCTCGGTGCGACACATCACCGTCGTGTACGCAGCCCGGTTGGCGCCGGTGGTGAACCACTTGTGACCCCGGATCACCCACTCGTCGCCGTCGAGGGCGGCCGTGGTGCGGAGCTGGGTCGGGTCCGACGACGCGACCTCGGGCTCGGTCATGGCGAAGCTGGGCGAGATGTCGGCGGCGACGAGGGGTCCGAGCCACCGGTCGCGCTGTGACGGGCTGGCGTGGGCGTGGAGCATGAGGGAGTCCTGCAGCGTGTAGGTCCCCAGCGCGATCTGGCCGTGCTCGCTGCGACCCTGGACCTCGTTGACGTAGACGTAGTCGAGGAAGGGCATGCCCCCGCCGCCCAGCTCGGTGGGGTGGCCCAGGGCCCAGAGCCCCGCCGCTTTGGCCTCGGCCTGGAGCTCGCGGGTGCGAGCCGTCGCGGCGTCGCCCCCGGCGTGGAGGACGGGCTCGGACGGCTCGACCCGCTCGATCATGAACGCGTGCACCGCGTCGCGGGTGGGTCGGACGTGGTCGGGGACCTCGAAGCCGGACACAGGGCCTCCTCAGCTAGCGCAGGCAAGATCGAGCGCCCGCCGGGTCGCGGCCTCTCGATCGGCATCGCAAGATAGGACGCCGGCGGAGCGCCGTGACGAGGATCCCGCCCGGCCCCCTCAGATCCAGGGCGCCGGGTCAGTCGAGCTCAGCCGGTGAAGGTGGCCTCAGCGGAGATCGGCACCGCCGGCGGGGCGTCGGGGCCAGGCGCCGGCGGGGTGTCGGGGCCGGGCTCCGCCGGAGGGGTGGCGGGCCCCGCCGGCAGCTCGCCGCAGGGGTCGTCGACCCGCCACAGGTAGGCCCGGGCGCCAGAGCGCTCGGACTGGCCCAGAGCGAGGAAGGTCCCCGCCGGCCCGGCCAGGACCTGGGGCCGGGCGAAGGTCGAGGTGAGGTTGACCACGAACGGGAACGGCAGGGTGGTGAAGGCCTCGTCACCGGACTCGTCGATCAGGTGGATGATGCCCTCGTTGGGGGCGTCGGGCGGGCCGCCGGTCTCACCGGTCAACAGGACCGGAAGGGCCCGGCCCAGGTCGGCGAAGCCGAGCAGCTCGCCCGGTGCCTCGATCAAGGCCGGGACGCCGGTGGCGTCCCCGGGGGCACCCACGGCGATCACTGCGGCCCCCGACACGATGCGGGTCGGCCCCCGGACCAGGGTCGTCCCCTGCGCAGTGAGAGTGGTGTCGAGGAGCTCCACGATGCCGTCGCCGTCGCGGTCAGGGATCGGGGTGACGATATCGCCGACCTCGATGCCCACGTCGGCAGGGTCGTAGCTGCCCGGAGGGGTGGTGCCGGGCACGACGAAGGCCTGCTGGGCCCGGCCGAGATCGGCCCCGACGATCACGCCGATGTCGTCGCGCCCGTCACCGTCGAGGTCACCGGCGGAGCCGGAGACGCTGACGACCGCATCCGACCGCGAGAAGGCCAGCGTCCCATCCCCCCGGGTCACGGTGGCCGGGTCGGAGCCGAGCTGCTGGACGCCGATCTCGTCGTCCTGGCCGTCGCCGTCGGAGTCGAGCGGCCCGACGGCACCCTGGACGAGGTCGGACACCTCGATGAAGACATCGTCTCCGGGCACCTCGGGCAGCGTGGCCAGGGAGCCCGAGGACTGGTCCACGCTGGCCAGCGGTCGGTACGGCTCGGAGCACGGCTCCTGGGCTCGAGCGACGTCGCCGGCGCCGCCGACGAGGAGCCCGGCGGCCAGCACGCCCGAGGCGGCCACCGCCTTGACGGCGCGCCCCGACGGGAACCGCACCCCGCGCTCGGGACGGCGTGCGCTCATCGATGATGCCCTGCTCGTCGGTGCCCGCCGGCGACTGGGCCAGGGACCGCTCCCCGACATCGATCGACGAAGGAGCGGCGAGGAGGTGAGGTCATCTGCCCATCATCGCAGTCGACGAACGCCCTGACCGGCCACGTCCGCTCGGTCCTCGGCGTGCGCCGTCGACGTCGAGATCGCGTGCGAGCCTGCGCCGTGGTCGTGTCGGCGTGCGCCGTCGGCGCCGCGTTCGCCCTCGGGTCAGGCCGGCGCGACCTCGGGATCGGGCGTGGCCGCGAGGCCGGCGGCGACCAGGGCGGCGCGATCGGACTCCCAGTTGGGCTGGAGGAGGTGCCACTGGTCCGGAGCCCGCCGGATGAGGGTCTCCAGCGCATCGGCCAGGTCCTGGGTCACCCGGGCCACGTCGGTGCGCAGCGAGCCGGTGCGGGTGGTGTCGAGCGGGGGCAGGACCTGGCCCAGGTGGCCTCCGTCGATGTCGAAGGTGCAGATGGCGGGGACGATCGGGGCACCGGTGCGCAGGGCGAGGGTGGCGGGACCGCCGGGCAGGGTGGTGGCCTCACCGAAGAGGTCCACAGTGATGCCGCCACCACCCAGATCACGATCGCAGAGCAGGGCGAGGACGCGGTTCTGCCTCAGGGCCCGGCTGCACGCCGTCCCCGCCGAGGGCCCGAGGGGGATGACCTCCATGCCCAACGCCTCACGAAGGCCGACGAACCACTGGGCCAGCTCCGGGGGGTCGATGGGCTCGACGACGACGGAGACGTCGCGACCCATCACCTCGGTGAGCCAGAACGCCGACCACTCCCAGGAGCCCAGGTGGGGCAGGGCCACGATGACCCCGCGGCCGGCGTCGAGCCCGGCGTCGATGTGCTCCAGGCCGACGGTCCGCATGCGGGCGTCGAGCACCGCGGCGGGGGTGCCGGGGAGACGGAACGACTCCAGCCAGTAGTGCGCGTACGAGGTGAAGGTGCCCTCGACGAGGTGCTGCAGCGCCGCCTCGTCGAGGTCGCCGTGGACGCGGCGGAGGTTGCGCTCGACGATCAGGCGCCGGGAGGCGAGGCGACGCGCCGCGATGCGACCGGCAAGACCGGCGACGGGGAGCACGGCCCGTTCGGGCAGCGCCCGAGCCGCGACCGAGGCGGCTCGGTAGGCCAGGTAGGTCCGGTCGGGGAGCGGCAACGGTGGGGACGAGGGGGGTCAGCCGCCGTCGGAGCGGCGCCGCGACCCGCTGCGGTCGCGGGCGACGAAGCGCTCGCGGGCGGTGGCCCGGCCCTGGGTCCGGCGCGCCGCCGTCCGTCCCACCCGGCTGCGACGCCGAGCGCGCAGGCGGGCTGCCGTGGGGCTGGGCGCCGTGGTGGCGCTGGCCTGGCGCCACACCTTGACGAAGCGCTGGCCGGCGGTGAACACGGTGGCCGCAAGCATCACCCACAGCAGGGCGATCATGGCCGGCTGGAACAGCAGCGCCAGACCGATGAGGACCAGGCGCTCGGCCCGCTCCATGACCCCGCCCTTGGCGTCGTAGCCGAGGGACTCGGCCTTGGCCCGCTCGTAGGAGATGATCAGGGAGGCGGCCAGCACGGCGAGGGGCAGCACCGCGATGCGGCCCGGGTTGGTGGTGGAGAGGTACCAGGCCATGCCGCCGAGCAGGAGGGCGTCGGCCACCCGGTCCATGACCGAGTCGAAGAAGGCGCCCCGCGGCGAGGCGGTGCCGGAGGCCTTGGCCACGGCGCCGTCGAGCACGTCGGGCACGGCGCAGAGCACCAGCAGCACCAGGCCCAGCCGGAGCGCGCCGTTGGCGATGGCGAGCGAGGCGGCGGCGGCCATGACCACGCCCATGACGGTGAGGTGGTCGGCGGTGATGCCGGTCTTGCGGATGGTGTGGCCGACGGGGCGGAGCTGCTTCTCGGCCTGCGTGCGGAACTGACCGTCGAACATCGGTCTCCTCCCAGGAGTACGCTTGCAGAAGTTAGCAGCAGATGTCGGTGGAGGCGAAGCATGCCCCCGCAGGCGTTACTCCACACCCCGATGTCGGCCGGAGGCGGACCCCCAGCCGGACCGCCGGTGGAGCGGTACCGTGACGGCTGCTCGCCGTTCTGCGCCGGGAGGCGCCATGGCCCAGGTCCCCTCGGACCGCATCCGCAACGTGGCCCTCGTCGGCCACGCCGGCGCGGGCAAGACCACCCTGGCCGAGGCCCTCCTGCACCTGTCGGGAGCCATCGGGCGCCGCGGGCGGGTGGAGGACGGCACCACCGTCAGCGACCACGACCCAGCCGAGAGGGCGCGGGGTCACTCGGTCGCCCTGTCGGTCCTGCCCCTCGAGTGGAAGGGCCACCGCATCACCCTGCTCGACACGCCCGGCGACCCCGACTTCGGGGCCGACGTGGAGGCCGCCCTGCGGGTGACGGACCTGGCCGTGTTCGTGGTGAGCGCGGTGGACGGCGTGCAGGTGGGCACCGAGGCGGCCTGGCGGGTTGCGGCGGCGAGCGGTGTGCCCCGCATGGTCTTCGTGAGCAAGCTCGACCGCGACCGGGCCTCCTTCGAGACCACCCTCGACGACCTGCGCGACCGGTTCGGCGCCGGCGTGGCGCCGCTGGAGCTGCCCATCGGGGCCGAGGCGGACTTCGTTGGCGTGGCCGACCTGCTGAGCGACGCCGCCTACGTCTACGACGGGGGCCAGGCGTCCACCGGGGAGATCCCGGCCGCGATGGAGGAGCTGGAGCACCGGGTCCACGACAACCTGGTCGAGGGCATCGTGGTGGCCGACGACGCCCTCGTCGAGCGCTACCTCGACGGCGATGTGCCGTCGGTGGAGGAGCTGGAGCGCACCCTGGCCGCCGGGGTCGACGCCGCCACCGTGTTCCCCGTGGTGTGCGGCTCGGCCACCTCCGAGATCGCGGTCGACCGCCTGGCCGACTTCATCTGCGAGATCGGCCCGTCGCCCCTGGACCGCCCGCCGGTCACCGTCACCGCCGGCGACACCACCGTCGACATCGCCGCGGACCCGGCCGGGCCCCCGCTGGCCTTCGTGTTCCGCACCGTGGCCGACCAGTTCGTGGGGCACCTGTCGCTGTTCCGCGTGCTGTCGGGCACCATCCGCGGCGACGACCACCTGGTGAACAGCCGCTCGGGGGCCGACGAGCGCCTGCACTCGCTGCTGCGGGTCCGGGGTGGGTCCCAGGAGCCGGTGGCCGAGCTGGTGGCGGGTGAGATCGGCGCGGTGGCCAAGCTGTCCGACACCCGCACCGGCGACACCCTGGCCCCTCGGGGCCAACCCGTGGCCGCTCCCCCGCTGCACCCCCCCGAGCCGGTGCTGGCGGTGGCCATCCGGCCCCGGACCCCGGCCGACGAGGACCGCATGGCGCCGGCGCTGCACCGCCTCGTCGAGCAGGATCCGGCTCTGCGGGTCGGCCGCGACGACGAGACCCACCAGACCCTCCTGCGGGGCGTGGGCGACGCCCACCTGTCCCTGGCCCTGGAGCGCCTCGAGACCCAGCTCGGGGTCGGGGTGGAGACCGATGAGGTGGCGGTCGCCTACCGGGAGACGATCGGGACGCGGGCCCAGGCCGAGGGGCGCCACAAGAAGCAGACCGGCGGCCACGGCCAGTTCGCGGTCTGCACCCTGGTGGTGGAGCCGCAACCGCCGCGCACCGGGTTCGAGTTCGTGAGCAAGATCGTCGGCGGGGCCATCTCCAAGGGCTACATCCCTGCCGTGGAGAAGGGCGTGGAGGAGACCCTGGCCCAGGGCGGCCCGCTCGGTCATCCGGTGGTCGACGTGCGTGTCACCCTCACCGACGGCAAGGAGCACGCCGTCGACTCCTCGGAGATGGCGTTCCGGGCCGCCGCCCGCCTAGCCCTGCGCGAGGCCCTGGCCCAGGCCGAGCCGTCGCTGCTGGAGCCGGTGGCCCGGGTGGAGGTCACCGTGCCGGCCGAGGCCCAGGGCGACGTGATGGGCGACCTGGCGTCGCGCCGGGGCCGCATCGAGAGCACCGTGCTCGGGGACGACGGCGAGCAGGTGATCACCGCCGTCGTCCCCGACGCTGAGCTCCGCCGCTACGCTGTCGAGTTGCGGTCACTCACCGGCGGCCGGGGCCGCTTCCACGTCACCCCCGAGTCCTACGAGCCCGTCCCCGATCACCTCGTCGACGCCGCCCGCCGCGCCCCCATCCACGCGGACGACGCCTGAGGTCCGCCAACTTTGGACGCAAGGGCGTCACATGCGGCCAGGTCCGTCCAAGGTTCGGCGGGTGAGCCGCCGCCATCCCCAGCTTTGGACGGAAGGGCGCCACATGCGGCCAGGTCCGTCCAAGGTTCACGCCACCGGTCAGGCGCCGGTGGGGAAGGGCGTGCCGGTGCCGGTGAGGGCACCGTCCATGTCGCTCCAATCCTCGGGGTTGTCCTCGACGAACCAGTCGATGACCTCGCCGTCGACCCCGTCGACGAGCAGCAGGGCCCGGCGCTCGGGCGGGTCCTCGGCGGAGTAGCAGAGGATGCGCCAGGTGGGGCGGCTGCGGATGCCCCGCCAGCCCATCTGGGCCGAGGCGTGGCCCACGGGGAAGCCGACCTGCTTGGTGGAGATGACCAGGGCGTCCTGCTCGTCGACGTCGAGGTCGAAGCCGGACAGGAGGCTGTAGCCGCCGGCAGCGACGAGCGCAGCGGCGGCCCAGAGCAGTCCGTCGTTGACGACCGAGGTGGCGTCGCCCTGGCCCAAGGCCCAGAGGACGACGCAGATGACGGCGATGCCCAGGTAGAGGTACCCGGGCACTCGGCGCCGGTTGTTGTTGGGGAAGACGTAGGGCCCGACGTACCCGGAGACGTCCAGGTCTTCCGGCAACGCATCGGTGTGCGCGGCGTCGGAGGAGTCGACCGGCCCGTCGGCCGCCTCTGCGTGGGGTCCGACGCTCCCGTCCTCGGCTCGCTCGTCGTCGGAGGCCACAGCCCGACGCTACCGAGGGGGCCCATCGCACGGGAACTCCGGGCTGTGGCTCGGGCGACGCAGAAGGTGCGCGCCAGCAGGGACCGGCGTCGAGGTCATCCAGCAGCGAAGGCATCGCAGGCGCCTCACGCGGGCCAGGCGGCGCGGACCTTGCGGTAGGTGTCGGCCAGGGGCTCGGGCAGGACCCGGGCCTCGGCCACCGACGTCATGAAGTTGGCGTCCGCGGCCCAGCGGGGCAGCACGTGGACGTGGAGGTGGTCGGGCACGCCGGCCCCCGCGGCGACACCCAGGTTGAGCCCGATGTTGAGGCCGTCGGGCGCGTAAGCAGCGCGGATCGCCGCGGCTGCGTCGGTGACGGTGGCCCACAGCTCGATGGACTCCTCCGCCGTGAGATCGCTCAGGTCGGCGGCGGCGCGGGTGGGCATCACCAGCAGGTGCCCGGAGCCGTAGGGGTAGGCGTTGAGCAGGACGGCGGTGCGCTCGGTCCGGTGGACGACGAAGGCCTCGTCGTCGGAGAGGCCGGAGCCGAGGATGCGCTCGAAGAGGCTGCGACCGGTGTCGTCCGGGCGGACCTCGGCATCGTCGACCGAGAGCCGATCGATGTAGGCGGTGCGCCACCCGGCCCACAGCCGGGCCAGCCCCGGCGGCGGTCCGCCCCCGGCCTCCGCCGCCGTCGGTCGATCACCCACCGGGCGTGTTCCCCCGTCCAGCGCCGGCCTGAGATCGAGGATCCTCCCCACCCGCGCCCATGCGACACCTGGCCAGCACGACCGCTGACGAGCGTCGCAGGGTCGCGCCGGAGCCGAGCCACCCGCGCCCGCGCCCGCGCCCATGCGACACCTGGCCAGCACGTCCGCTGACGAGCGTCGCAGGTTCGCGCCGGAGCCGACCCGGAGGCGCGATGCTCACCGGCCGCCGGTCTGGGCCAGGACCTCGGCACCGAGGGCGGCCACGAAGTCGTCGACGGCGACGCCGCGCTCCACCTCGCCGCCGCGGGGGTTCACACCGACGGTGCCGGCCTCGACGTCGTCGTCGCCCACGACCAGGACGTAGGGCAGCTTCTCGCCCTTGGCCTTGCGGATGCGGTTGCCCAGCTTCTCCCCCGCGTCGACCACGTCGGAGCGGAAGCCCTCGGCCCGGAAGCGATCGGCCAGGCGGTCGGCGTAGGCCATGTGGTCGTCACGCACGGGCAGCACCCGCACCTGCACCGGTGCCAGCCAGGTGGGGAAGGCGCCGGCGTAGTGCTCGAGGAGGACGCCGAAGAAGCGCTCGACGGAGCCGAACAGGGCCCGGTGGATGATGACCGGTTGGTGCCGCTCCCCATCGGCCCCGACGTAGGAGAGGTCGAATCGACCGGAGTTCTGGAAGTCGACCTGGATGGTGGACAGCTGCCAGGCGCGACCGATGGCGTCGCGGGCCTGGACCGAGATCTTCGGCCCGTAGAAGGCGGCGCCGCCCGGGTCGTCGACCAGCTCCAGGCCCGAGGCGGCGGCCGCCTCGGCCAGCGCCGCGGTGGCCTCCGTCCACTCGCTCTCGGTCCCGATGAACTTCTCGCTGTCGTCGCGCGTCGACAGCTCCAGGTAGAAGTCATCGAGGCCGTAGTCCCGCAGCAGGCCGAGGACGAAGTCCAAGAGGCTCGTGAGCTCGTCGGTCATCTGCTCCTTGGTGCAGAAGATGTGGGCGTCGTCCTGGGTCATCCCCCGCACCCGAGTGAGGCCGTGCACCACACCGGACTTCTCGTAGCGGTAGACGCCCCCGAACTCGAACAGCCGCATGGGCAGCTCCCGGTAGCTGCGGGTCCGCGACCGGAAGACGAGGAAGTGGAACGGGCAGCTCATCGGCTTGAGGTAGTAGTCCGTGCCCTCGCTCCCCCCCTCGTCGCCGAAGTGCATGGGCGGGAACATCGAGTCGGCGTACCATTGGAGGTGGCCGGAGACCCGGAACAGGTCGGCCTTGGCAATGTGGGGCGAGTAGACGAACTCGTAGTCGGCCGCGTCGTGGCGGCGCCGGGAGTAGTCCTCCATGATCCGCCGGACGGTGCCGCCCTTGGGGTGGAACACGGCCAGCCCAGAGCCGACCTCGTCGGGGAAGCTGAACAGGTCGAGCTCGGCTCCGAGCTTGCGATGGTCGCGCCTGGCGGCCTCCTCCAGGCGCTCCAGGTGGGCGTCGAGCTCCTTCTTCGACGCCCAGGCGGTGCCGTAGATGCGCTGGAGCTGGGGCTTGGACTCGTCGCCCCGCCAGTAGGCACCGGCGATGCGGAGCAGCTTGAAGTGGCCCAGGTGGGCCCTGGTGTCGGCGACGTGCGGGCCCCGGCACAGGTCGATGAAGCCGTCGCGACCCCGGAACGGCGGGCGCTCCTTGGGGGCGACCGGCGGGTTCTCGTAGGTGCGGGCCGTGCCCGTCTCGGTGACCGAGGTGGGGTCCTCGGCCTCGCCGTCGATGATCTCCAGCTTGAAGGGGTGGTCGGCGAAGACCTCGCGGGCCCGGTCGTTGGGGATGTCGTCGCGCACGAACGGCTGGCTCTCGGCGATGATCTCGCGCATCCGGGCATCGATGCGGTCGATGTCGTCGGGCTCGAAGGTGGCGGGCTTGCCGTCGGCGCCGGCCGGGAGCTGGAAGTCGTAGTAGAAGCCGTCCTCGACCGGCGGGCCGATGCCGAAGGTGGCGCCCGGGAACTCGTCCAGCACCGCCTGGGCCAGCACGTGGGCCGTGGAGTGGCGGATGGTGAACAGGCCCCGGGGGCTGTCGGCGGTGACGATCTCGACTGTGTCACCGTCGGCGAGGGGGGCGATGAGGTCGCGCTCGGTGCCGTTGATTACGCCGATGACGGCGGCCTTGGCCAGGCCCCGGCCGATGAAGGCGGCCAGGTCGCCGACGGTGGTCCCCTCGTCCACCGGGCGGGACGAACCGTCGGGCAGGGAGATGGTGATGTCGGCCATCGCCCGACAGTACCGGCGCCATGTCGCCCCCTCGGGATCGGTTCGGGGTCCTGCCACCGGTCCAGGGCTACGGTCGATGTCGTGGGTGGTCGCGGCTCGGAGCCCGAAGGAGACAGGTGGGAGGGGGAACGGGTGGCGCGGTGGCTCCGACAGTCGGCCGGGCTGGAACGCCAGCTGGAGCCGGTGTCCGACCTGCTGTTCGCCGCCGCCTCACTGGGGCCGGGTGAACGGGTGCTCGACGTGGGCTGCGGCACCGGTCCCACCACCCGACGGGCGGCCGGCGCCGTCGGGGGTGACGGCGCGGTGACCGGGCTGGACGTGGCCGGGCCGCTGCTGGAGCGGGCGGCATCGATCGATGTCAGCCCGGATGCCGCTCGCATCGAATGGGTCGAGGCCGACGCAACCACCTGGGAACCGGCCGATGTCCGCTTCGACGTGGTGCTGTCGCGCTTCGGGGTCATGTTCTTCGATGATCCGGCGACCGCCTTCGCCTCGCTGCGCCGAGCCACCGCGCCGGGCGGACGTCTGCACCTCGCGGTGTGGGCGGACCGGACCGCGTCACCGCTGTTCGAGCTGCCCCTCGGCGTGGCGATGGAGGCGATCGGCCCCGACGTCGAGGTGGAGCTGCCGCCGTCCGACGGAGGACCGTTCTCGCTCAGCGACGAGGCTGAGGTCCGGGCCCTGCTGGCAGGGGCGGGCTGGCGCGACGTGGCGTGGGAGGTGGACCGGGTGTCGCTGCCGATGGGTGGTGGCCTCTCCCCCGCCAGCGCAGCCCGGGCCTCGCTCGACTTCGGGCCCACCCGAGTCGTGGCGTCGGGCCTCGACGACGTCGCCAGTGATCGCATGGTCGCCGCCATCGCCGAGGCCTACGAGGACTGCCTCGATCCCGAGGGTCGGGTCGTCCTCGACGGCACGATCATCATCGTCAGCGCCGCCAACACCGCCCCGCCGTGAGCACGTGGGGACGCATGCACCCGGGCCCCGCCCAGGCCCTCGGGCACGGGCATCCGCGGGTGGGCGCGGACCGGGTCCAGGTCGACGCGCCGTCGGGTGGTCAACCGGTCATCGACCAACAGGGCTCAGGCCTCGCGACCACCCAGGAGGGATGGACTGCGCACCGTCGCGCCCCGAACACGCTGTGTCGGACTACGCGCGCATTCCACCCCAGGGCTCAGGCCGGGCGGACCCTGGCCGCAGCCGCCGGCTGCTGAGCTCGCGCACCCGAGGTGAGGGCACGAGGACGCTCCCTTGGTGGAGCCTGGGGGCGGCCACCGGGCTGCGGAGCCACGGGCGGACCGGACGCCAATACCTCGGTGGCCACTGGCCGCTGAGCCACGGGCCGGCCGGACCCGCGCCGGTCGCGGCCCCCGACCGCTGCGCCACGGGAGGGCCGGGAGGCGCGCCGACGGCGGACGAGGTGGTGGGCGCCGGTCACGGTCAGGGCCAGTCCGAGGCCAGCGGCGACCGACACCAGCGGGTCGTCGGAGACCTGGCCGCCGGCGTAGCCGAGGCGACGCCGGTGACGGCCCAGAGCACCGCGCCCAGGGCCGCGGCGCGGGCGAAGCGGGGGGTGGGATGGCCGAGGTAGCCGGCGGCGAAGGTGGCGGCGGTGCGGCCCCCGAGGACGAAGCGGGCGGTGACGATGACCCGCTCGCCGTCGGCCTCCAGACGGTCCGACGCCCAGTGCAGGGCTCGTCCGGCGCGCCCGCTGATCTCTCGCCAGCGTCGGCGCGCCAGGCGCCCGAGGGCGAAGGAGGTGAGGTCGCCGGCCAGGGCGCCGATCGCGGCGGCGGTCAGCAGGGCCAGCGGGTCCATGTCGCCCCGGGCGGCGAGGGAGGCGCCCACGACGACTACCGACTCGCTCGGCACCACCGGGACCACGGCGTCGATGGCGGCGAGGGCCCCGACCACCAGGTAGGCCCAGGTGGCGAGAGCGGCGAGACCGGAGAGGTCAGCAACCATGCCTCCGACGGTACGGACGGTCCCGGACCCGGGAATGGGGGTCACCCCACAGCCGCGAGTGGGGGCACCCCAGGGCCGCCGTTCGCTCGTGGCGACTCACCGCAGGGCGGCGGTCAGGCGGGCATGCGCCGGACTGGGGTCGAAGCCGTGCTCACGGAGCCAGGACACCTCGCCCGACAGGCGCAGGACCCGGTACCCGGGGAGGACCGCATCAAAGTGCTCGCGCAGTGCGGCACCGGCGCCGTAGCCGTCGAGCACCGCCGCCAGCCGGTGGGCCGTGAGCAGGGTGAGGACCATGAGGTCGTAGGCAGGGTCGCCCCCGCCGGCGTCGCCCAGGTCGACCGGACGGGGCGCAACCGCCAGCGGACCGAGGAGCCAGTGCTGCGGCGCGCAGTCGCCGTGGAGGAGCACCTGCGGCGCCTCGTCGGTGCGGTCGATGGCCTCGCCCACGAGGTGGCGGTGGCGGTCGGCCTCCGGTGCGGTCATCCACCCGTCGTCCAGCGCCTCGTGACGGTCATGCTCGGCCCAGGCGCGCAGGTGGTCGACGAAGGAGCCGTCGGTCTGGCCCGCGAAGGCCAGGTCGCTCGGGTCGTCGATGGCGTGGTGGATCCCAGCCAGGACCTCCCCCACCGCGGCCCACGTCGCCTCGTCGTCCTCGGGCGACAGCGGCCGACCCTCGACCCGCTCCAGCACGAGGACACAGGCGGAGGAGACGTCGTCCCCGAGGCGCGCGTCGAGGATCTCGGGCACTCCGATGTCGGTTGCGTGCAGAGCGCGAAGCACGTGGGCCTCGCGCTGGTGGCGCGCCGCGTCTCGGTCGACCTTGACCACGACGGATCGGCCGCAACGATCGGTGCCGCCGATCACGATGCGCTCGCCGTGGGCGGCCAGCACCTCCTGGTGGCGAGCGGGGTCGAGGACGGCGTCGGCCGCGGGCCGCAGCTCGGGCGACCCCTCGGGCAGTGGCCCGTGCGTCGGCCGGCGGGCACCGAGGGGGTCGACCACGTCGGCGGATCTCGAGAGGTCTGACGGGTGCGGTGAGAGCGGCGAGAAGGTCAGGACCGGCGACGGGCGCCGGCCAGGGCGGCGGCGGCGCTGCGGGGGGCCTCGACCTCGTCGTCGACGGAGGGCTCGGCCTCGCCGGCGTCGTCGTGGCCGTTGGGTGGCGACTGGGGCTGGCCGACGTGGGCCACCTCGGTGGGCAGCGCCTCGGCCTTCTTGGTGGCGTAGGTGTTCTGGTAGTCCTGGCCCGACAGCTCGCGGATGGCGAACATGACCTCGTCGACGATCTGGCGCAGGACCAGGCGGTCGTCGGCTCGGTCCTGGTACTTGGTGACGTCGACGGGCCGGCCGAAGCGCACGACGACGGGCCGGAAGGGGGTGGGGAACTTCGCCTCGGGCGGCATGACCTCCCGGGTGCCGCGGAGGCCGACAGGAATGATGGGGGCACCGGTGCGGAGGGCGAGGCGGGCCGGGCCGGTGTGGCCCTTGTGGAGGATGCCGTCGCGGCTGCGGGTGCCCTCGGGGTAGATGCCGAACAGCTCGCCCCGCTCCAGCACCCGCTGGGCTGCGGTGAGGGCCCGTTCCGACGCCGAGCCACCGCCCCGGTCGATGGGGATCATGCCGATGGCCGGGAAGAGGTGCTTGGTCTTCCAGTCGTCCATGTACTCGGCCTTGCCCACGTAGGTGATGCGCCGGGGCAGCACCGCAGGGACGAAGAAGGAGTCCATGACCGAGGTGTGGTTGGGGCAGATGAGGGCGGGACCGTCGTCGGGGACGTTCTCCATGCCCTCCACGTGGAAGCGCCAGCCGAAGCGGAACATGGGGGTGATGACAGCCTTGGCCACGGGGTAGAGCTGTCCCGCCTCTCGTTGCTCCTTGGCCATGCCCTGCATCGTGCCACAGGGACCGCCCCTGGGGCAGACGTCACACGACGTTCAGCCAGATGTGTCCCCACCAGCAGGTCTGTGGTGAGCCCGTGAGGCCGGGACGGCCGCCCGCGATCGACGTAGGGTCGTCGCCCTATGGCCGACACCGCTTCCCCTGCCGTCGACACGCCCACCGCCGTCGTCGAGGCGTTCCTCGACGCGCTGGCCCGACCCGACGTCGACGCGGCCATGGCCCTGATCGACGACTCCATCGCCTACACCAACGTGTCGCTGCCGACCATGGACCGCACTGCGATGCGGAAGTTCCTGTCCGGCATCGAGGAGCCCGGCGGCGGCTTCGGCGTGACCATCCACCACATCGCCGCCGACGGCCCGACGGTGCTCACCGAGCGGACCGACCTGCTGGTGATCCGGGGCATGAAGGTGCAGATCTGGGTGTGCGGCCGCTTCGAGGTCCACGACGGCAAGATCACGGTGTGGCGCGACTACTTCGACTGGGTCGACATCGCTCGCGCCGCGGTCCGCGGCATCGCCGGGCGGTTCGTCCCCGCCCTCGTCCCGACCATGCCGTCGAAACAGGACACCGCCCCCGGCCGCTGAGCCCTGCTCGTCGACCTGACCCGCCGAACCCTGGACGGAAGTGTGCCGGTGAGGACAACTTCCGTACGAAGTTGAGGGTCCGCCATCGACGGGCCGGGTGGAGCCCGCGCTGAATCCCCTCGACACACCAGGGAGCCAAGGCGGTCGTCGGCTCGTGCGTCGAGGAGCGAGGGACGTCAGGCGAACCGCACGTCGGGAGGGTCGGGCGGGGGTCTGCCCGTCTGCCACGCGAGAAGCCCGTTGTGGTCCTTACCGCGCCATCGGCCGTGGGTGAGGAGGTCATCGACCGTGATCGCCAGGTCGGCCAAGGGTGCGCAGGGCACGTCAACGGTCGGATCGTGCGGCACCTCTGCCGTAGGGCGCGCGCACACGAGGTCCGAGCAGCACGAGAGTCCGCGTGCCGGGCAAGGCGGCCGAAGGGACGATCAACGCAGGAGCGCCGAGGCTTGCCGCCCACTGCTGGCACGCTGACCAGTCGTCGTCTACGAGGTCGGCCGGTTGGATGCCATGCTGTGTCGCCCCTGCGAAGTCGACCTCGAGGGTCCCGCGCGGCGGGTCGATCTCCGCCACCCACGGCCTCATCATGAGCTCCCTGGCCTCAGCGACGTCACGGACGTCGTGGAACCGCAGCTGCTCGGCCCAGGGCGTCAACGGATGGAGCGACCAGTACTGCACGACCGTCCCGGCCAGGCCGTAGCGGCTGGCTCGACGGTTCGGGCTGGCCCACAGCGGCGTGTCCCAGTTCGCCAGCCGGAACGCAACGACCACGTCAGGTCGCGACGAAGGACCGGACCCCAGAGGCCAGGCTGATGAGCCGCCGGTAGGACTCGGCGTCCTTGAGCTCATCCACCGGCCGCCGAGCCTCGAGCTCGGGGTGGGGGCGCTGCAGCCAGTGCACTGCGCCTCGTGGTGTCATGGCGTGGCGCAGGTGGTTGACGATCTTGACCACCACCATCACCCGCTCACCCTGCTCCGCGCCCGGACCACCGTCCTCTTCGCTGCTGGTCCACCTACGTATCGAGCTCTCCGACGTGGCCAACAGGTCGGCCAGGTCTGAGATGGTCAGTCCCTGCTCGCGCAGCCAGATCGCTGCGTCCCTGGGACCCGCACGCCACACGGGATGCTCGTCGAGGGCATCTCGCAGCGCCTGTCGCACTCGCTCAAGCGCGATGCGCAGCTGGGCGCGATCGTCTTCGTCTTGGGCTCGCAGGGAGTGGATCACCGCCGTCAGCAATGCGCTGCGGAGGTAGGGGTCCATCTGCGCCAGAGGCTCGGGGGTCTCAGGGATCTCCGATGCGAGTCACTTCACGAGCGTCCTCACATCCTCGCTGATCTCGCCTCGCGCGAGCGCGGCCTGCGCGTCGTTGGCCTAGGCGAACAGATCCGGAGCCGAGGCCCAGAACCGCTCGGCGGGTTCGGCCGACGCAGTGAGCACTGCACGGGACAGTAGTCATCTTCTCCGTCTAGGGGCGGGGATGTCCGCAGGCCCTACCGCAGCTCCGCGGGAACCGCGCCCGCGCGCTGAGCCAGGCGGGCCAGCTTGCGGGTGCGCGCGACCTGCAGTGCGCCGAAGCTGCCAGCGGATTCCGGGCGCAGCCGGAAGCTCTGCTCTCGGAAGTGAGGCGGGCCGGGACGGGGTGTGCATGGGTTCCGCCATCGCGTGGCATTCGCATCTTGCTCGGCGCAGCTCGACGCGACGGGCGAAGAGCGAAGCAGCGCCTCAGCCCTCCGGGTCGCCCTCGTCGGTGCTCGGGGGAACGGCGCGGTGGGGGTAGCCGGCCTCGAAGGTGCGGTCGAACAGGTCGGCCTCCAGGCCCCGGAGCTGGAGGTCGATCCGGCGGTGGGCCTGTGGGCGCGTGCCCGCGGGGAGCGACGCGGCCACGGTGAGCTTGGCCGCGGCATCGTCGATGGCGGTCGACACCGGGTCCAGGTCCAGCTGCCGCGACGGGCGGTTCTCGACCAGGGCGGCGACGGCCGCCCGCAGCCGCTCCACCCGGCGCTCGAGCTTGCGCTGGCTGAGGGCCTGGTTCGCGGTCTCCCCCGCTCGGGCGAGGACGCCGGGGTCGCCCTCGGCGTCGCGCTCCTGGCGCCGCTTCTCGTTCCAACGCTGCCCGGCGGCCACGGCGTCGCGTCCCTGGTCGACGAGCCGCTGGCGGGCCTCGGGATCGTTCAGCGCCTCGGTCGCCCTGCGCACCGCGGGTTGGAGCAGCCTGCGAGCGACGCGGGCGGACGCCGAGCGCCCGCCTCCCATGGGCGGCGTGGGCGGTGTCGGCATCGCAGGGGCTCCCGTCAGCGGCTGGTCTCGGATCCCAGCATCGCAGGTCGTCGGTCGCGAGCGGCCGGCTCCGGCACCTCAGGCCCGGCGGACGGCCTGAGCCTTCTCGTACGCCGCCGCCAGGTCGGCCTCCACCTGGTCGATGCCCACGTCGTGCTCGACCTGGGCCCGCAGCGTGCGCACCGCGGCGCCGAGTCGGGCGGCGAGCGCGGCACCACCGGGGTCGGTCAACCCGGCACGGATGACCCGCGCCACCTCGATCTGGTACCAGAGCAGTCCGCCACGACCGCTGTCGGCGTTGAACCGACCCCACAGGTCGTCGCCATATCGTAACTCTCGAGTTACGCCCAGCCGGCCGATGGGGAACTGACCGTCAATCGGCGACGAACGTCTGGACACGGCCCGATCATCGCCGAACCAGCCAGGGAGAGAGCACGTGACCCCATCCGAGCCACTGGCTGCGGCCGATCCCGGCGGCCACCGCCACCCGCCCGGGACGACGGTCCCTGCTCCTGTCCGGGCCGACCGTGCCGCCGGGGTGGTCCTGGCCTCCGCCGTCGGGGATGCGCTGGGCGCGGGCTACGAGTTCGGGCCGCCGCTCGGCTCCGAGGTCGCCGTCGACATGGTCGGCGGCGGTGTGTTCGGCTGGAACCCGGCGAGTGGACCGACGACACCCAGAGGGTCATCCTCGCGCTGTCGAGTGTGGGGTTCCGGCTGACCCGCGACACCTCCCAGGCGCCCGGCCCGACGACAACGAGTGAGTCATGAGTGGCGGACGCAGCATCTGGGACGACTTCGTCGAGGCGGTGATCATCGTGTGAGACCACCGCGGTCTGCCTCAGGCCCTGTCCGGTGCGTTGGCCCAGCGGCTGGGCGGCACCGCGCACGTCATCACCGCGTACGACCCCGGAGGGCGGGTGGCCGACTCGGGTGACAACGCTGCGGCCCACCGTCGCCTGGTCACCCACGTCGAGGCGGTGGGGTCCCCCTGGATACCGGCGGTGGGCGCCTCACCCGATGCCCGCCACCACGAGCTCAGCGTCATCGTCCACGGATGGCCCCGGGCCGACGCCCTTGCCCTCGGCGCTGCGCACGGCCAGCTGGTCGTCTTCGAGCTCGACGAGGAGCATCTGCGAGTTCTGCCCTGCGATGGGGGTGCGCCGATCGTGCGCGGCCGGTGGACGCCCACGGCCGAGTCGTCCATCACCTTCGACGACGTCCTGGCCTGGCGGGCCGAGCACGAGGTCATCACCCGCCGCCTCCTGCCGCGGGTGAACTGCCCGGCGTGCGGTGCCGCCGACCCGGCCCGCATTCAGCGGGGCCTGCCGGTGCGGATGCCACCGGACTGGATCACCCTCGGCGGCTGCATCGTCAACCCCGGCGACCCGACCTACCACTGCCGAGCCTGCGACCACCGCTGGTGACCGGGCCGAGCGCGCGTCGGTCGACCACGATGGGAAGCAGCGCGAGATCGGGGAGGAACGGGATGGATCCGCTCTACGTCATCACCACGGACGGCCACACGGTCGGCTCCGTCTTCGAACGGCAGGGGCAGGTCCGTACCGGATCGACGAGTACGCCCCGGAGCTCCCGGCCACCGTCACGTCGATCGTCGTCGTGCCGTCGACAGCCTCCGACCACGATCTGCTGCGCATCGTGCATGCCGACGCCGCCAGCTTCGGGATCGAGGTCGGGCCGGATCCCGCGACCGCAGTCGTCGTCGATGCCGACGGGGGCGAGTGGATCGGAGTTGCGAACGTCCATCCGTACCTGGGCGAGGTGCTTGCGGAGACGCTCCCCGGCGCGGCCGTGCTGTGGTGGGATCCCGACAGCGGGGTCATATAGTCCCTGGCGGCGAAAGCGCACCCGAGGAGCGCCGCTGGGCCCTGCGAGAGGCGGCCTCGACCGCGCCTCGTGCTGCGGCCCGGATGGTGCAGCTGGACCCCCTCGGCGATGACCGCTTCATTCGCGAAGACGTCCACTCGCGCGCACTGACCACGAAGGTCCGCGCTGGTCGGGCGCGTCGGCGCGCTGGCCTCGACATGGCGCGCCCTCCGAGACACGGGGTGTCCTCTGCGCCACCTGGCGGGCACCGGCGCCGGGCGGTGGCGCGGGTTCAGCCTCAGGCTGCTGTGGGCGGCAGACCCCGGTGGGCACGGTCGATGCGCGGGCGGGCGTCGACGGTGGGCGCGCCCAGGGTGACAAGCACCTCGAGGGCGAGCTGATCGTCGTGGGTCACGACCGTCGTCCCGGCACCAATCAAGGCGACGCCCTGGCGACAGGAGATGATCCGGGTGTTGGGCAGCGGTGAGCCCCGCCCGAGGAGCAGCGAGGGTGTCACCGCGCCCGCACCCGACGGCTCGGCCCCGGGCCCGCGCTCGTCGACGACGAGGGCCCGGACCGGTCGACCCGACACCAGCGCCGCAGCCGAGCGGTGGTGCCCGCCGAGGATGACCTCACGGCCATCGGCCCGGCGGTAAACGAGCGGGAAGTGGTTGTCGATCCTGTCCCGGTCGGCCCAGGTGCCCCCGGTGCGGTGGTAGGTGTCGCCGAGGTAGTAGGCCACGCCCTCCCAGGTCACGTGGGGCTGGGAGGCGAACAGGGCGCGGGGGTCGAGGTCGGTCAGCCGCGGTATGGCGCCGAGGACGGTGACCACGCGGTCGCGATCGAACGCGGACTGGCCCTTGCGGTGCGACCGAGGCGGCCACGGCGCGACCGCCAACGGTGTCGGTCCGTTCGCACCGACGGAGAAGAGGCCGTCGAGCCCGCCGCCCCACAGGTTGTCGGCCCTTGTCCCGTCGGTGAACCCCGACCCAGGAGTCATCGCTCCTCTGCGGGGGCACTGGGCGCGACGACGTCACCAGTTGGCTCGCGCTCCGAGGGTTGGCCGCCGAACCCGCCGTCGTCGTGATCGCCTTCGTCGAGGCCGCTCTCGTCGTCCCCGATGTCGTCGGCAGGATCTTCCGGCGACGGGCGGCCGACCTCGTAGACCTTGAGCTCGATCTCTTCGCCCGGGTCGGCCCCGTACACCGGCTCGAGCGGACGGATGAGCATGGCGGCCACCCGGGCCCAGTCGACCGGCTGGTCCAGCAGGACGAAGTGGTTCGGGTACCGCGGCGCGGGCGGGTCGAACCCGATGATGGCCAGCAGGCGCTGCTGTTGGGGACCGAGGAGGTTGCCATCGCCGGTGATGAACTTGTTGCTGGCCGCCTCCACCCACGCCCCGTCGACACGGTCGACGAGGGTCTGGGTGAAGCGGTTGGCGTCGCGATCGTCGAGGAGGTTCACGACGACGGCCAGTCGCTCCGGTCGAGTGGCCAGGCGGACCAGCTTGCGGGTGAGCGCGAGCTCCACGGCGTCGAAGCCGCCGGCGGATGCCGGACGCAGCCGAAAGCTCTGGTCTCTGACGTCGCGCGGATCAGGGCGGGAGCGGATGTGCATGGGTTCCTCCATCGCGTGGCGGTCGCACCTTGCCCGGGGGCAGGTTGCGGCGGCGTCGACAGGCCACGTCCCTCGACCGCTCTGGATGGCACCTCCGACCGTACCGGGGTCACGGCCGTGCGAGGCGCGGACAGACCGCATCTGTCAGTAGCGATAGGCCCGCTCCACCACGGCGTCGAGGTCGGCCTGGAGCGCCTCGACGTCGAGCCCGACGCGCCGGGCCCCGGCGACGTACGCCACCGCGGCCAGGGCCTTGCCCATGAGACGGTCCCCATCGGGTTCGTCGGCGGCGGCGGCCAGCAACCGGACCACGTCCTGGTAGCCGATGACGGCGGGCATGTCGGCCACCACCCGAGGGACCAGACCCGCACGCGGCGGGGAGGCCGCACGATGCGGTGCGAAGGCGACATCACCCTCGAGGACCATGAGCCTGGTCGGCTCGGCCGTGACCGGGTCGGTCATGTCGAGGCGCACCGCCGTTGCGCCCCAGGGCGTGGTGAGCGGGTCCAGGCCTCTGACGGTGGACGGGTGCACGGCCAGGGCGGGCACGCCGGCGCCGACCTCGATGACCACCGCACCGTCGGCCCCGGTGGCCACGGCGATCGCCGGCAGGTGGTGGGTGAGGCGGTCGGAGAGCGTGTCGCCCCCGGTGGGGTGGAGCGGTTCAGGATCGGTATCCATGCTGAAAGGATCGCATGGGGGTGCGACAGCGAGACCTGACGAGCTGCACCCCGGAACGCCGGTAGCCGTCTCTGGTGCGCAGCGGGAGTCGTGGGCCTTCCTCGGCGGTCGGCGTCAGAGCGCGGCGGGGGCCAGTCAGGGCTCGTCCCGGGTCAGCCGCCAGCGCCCAACCGGAGGACAGGTTCGCGTCAGCCCCTCTGGGCCTCGGCCGCCCGCCGGGAGGCCCACACCAGGTCGCGCTCGACCTGGTCGGCACCGACGTCGGCCCCGACCTGGGCGCGCAGGGTGCGCGCCGCAGCGTCGAGTCGGGCAGCCAGGGTGGCAGCGACGGGTCCGGAGAGCCCGGCACTCAACACCCGTGCCACCTCGCGACTGACCTCCGTACCCGGCCGAGCAGGGGTCGCTCGCCATGGCGATCGGTCAGCTTCGTCTACAACATCACGATCACCTATGCGGGCGCCTCCAAACGAACCGGGCACCGTCAGGCAGGGCGAACACCGTCGAGGTCCTCTACCTCGGCGCTCACCAACGTCGGCCGAGCATCTCACCAGTAGCCGGGGAAGAGGTAGAGGACCTCTTCGTCGTGGGTCAGGGTGTGACCCCGGGTGACGAGCTCCCGCAGGACCGCCTGGATCCGGGCGTGGCCCTTGATCTGGATCTCGTTGCCCAAGAGGACAGGGTTCACCTTCTCATCGTCCCCGGCCAGGTCGACGATGTCAGGGATGCTGGTCATCGACTGGAATGCGCCACGGGGGCTCCCAGACGTGCCGGCCTCGAAGGCTGCGACCACGGCTCGGGCCCACTCGAAGTCCCCGCGCCCATGGCTGCCAGGACAGGCGTCGGGAAGACGGGCTCGTCCCCGACGGCCCAGACGATCTCCATCACGACCTCCTCGCTTCGGTCCGCCCCACCAGCGACGTCCGCCCAGTGGGGACGGGTGAGCGGCCCCGGGCCGACGGTCGTCGACGACAAGGACGGGGGTCCGGGGCGACCTGGCCTTCCCCAACCACCTGTGACATCCAGCTGCCCCACTGGGGCTTCTGGCGGCCGAGAAGGAGATCCCGGGCCAGCTTCCGGGCCGAGTGCGACTCGTCGAAGGGAGGCTGGAACCCAGTGATCAGCGGCACCGATGTGCGCTCCGCCGGCGCCAGCCGAGCAACTGAGATCAACCGTTCGGGTGTGGGCTCCGTAGGGTCAAGGGCATGGACGCTGCCGATGACACCGAGGGTGAGGCCAGCTCCCTCGGGACGCTGGTCATCGACGACGAGGACAAGGACACCGGGGACGAGGCGGCGGAGCTGCCGGTGATCTACCGCGTGGCCGACGGCTCCGAGGTCTCCACCCCCGATTCGCGCCAGGCCTGGGCCGACGCCGCCCGGCCGATCCTCGAAGGCGTGGCCGGCACCTACAACGCCACCATCGGTGACGGCGACCTGGCCGAGCAGGTCCAGGTCGACTCCGGCGTCGTGACCACCCAGCTCAGCCGGTACTGGATCGCCAAGGTGATGGGCCTGGTCGCCGCCGACTGTGCCGGTCGGGACGAGCCCATGCTCGGCGCGCTCTGCATCCGCCACGACGGCTCCATCGGTGGTGGCTACGCCGACGCCGTCACCAAGGCCCGCGGCGCGGCGCCCGAGGACATCGAGGTCCACGCCGCCGCCGAGCGCCTGGCCTGCTACGAGAGTTTCGGCGCCACCATGCCCAACGGCGGTGGCCGCCCGACGCTGACCCCCGAGGTCTCGGCCCGCCGGGACCGGGCCCGCAGCGCCCGAGGCGAGCCGGCCATCCCCCGCACCACCTGCCCCACCTGTTTCATGCTGCTCCCCCACACCGGCCAGTGCGACGAGTGCGAATGAGCGCACGGCGTGACGGACGGCGTCCTCCTACCCGGTAGACCCAGCTCTCGACATCCGTCGCCCGCCAATGGTTGAGCCTGCGACCAAGGACTTCGTGCGGGCGGAGATCGCTGAGGTGCGGTCCGAGGTCCACGCCGCGTCGAACCGGATCATCATCTGGGCGGTCGGCGCCAACACCGCCATGGTGGGCCTCGTGCTGACGGTGATCAGCCTGCGCTGAGCGCACCGTCGGCGGGTGGCTCAGAGCTCGCCGGCGAGGTCCAAGAGGGCAGCGAGGCGGTCGGCGTCGAACCCCCGGCCGGCGAGCGTGGGGGTGACGGGTGTGCGGAACGAGCGGAGGAGGGCGACGACGTCGGCGCGCCGGGTCGGGTCGGCCACCGCCTGGCGAGGGGTGATCCCACCCAGCGCCGGGACCGGCTCGTCGCACCACTCGACTTCCTTCTGGCGCACGAACTGCTGGACGAGGTCGTCCTCCGGCCCGTCCCCGAACTCCTGATCTTCCCCGAGCTCCGGTTGGTCGCCAAGCGGGGACAGGGGATCCTCCGCGGCCTGCCGGGCGGCAGCGAGCAGCGACGCGCCCTCGGTGACCTGGTGGTCGACGAGGGTGGCGTCCGGCACGACCTGGTCGACCATCTCCTCCAGCTCGTCCCACCTCGGGTCGGAGAGGGCCGTGCCGACCAGCTCGTCGCCCTCGGCGCGCAGCGACCACCGGACGGACTCGCCCTCCTCACCATCGGGCCACTCCAGCTCATCGCCCGTCCGAGGCGAGGTCCGGTCGAGGGCGGCGACCGCCGCACCCAGGTCAGCCACCTGCCAGTGGCCCTCGTGCACCACCAGCGGGTCGCCATCGGGGGTCGTCATGCGGGGTGGTCCGACGAGGTCGGCCACGAGGTCGATGATGTCCTGGCCGTCAGGGTCCTCCGCCAGCACCCGCAGAGCCCGGTCGCGGGCGGCGAAGGGCACATGGGTGACGTGGCCGACCAGGTGCTCACCGGTGGCACCGGGCACCACCATCGCCATCAGGAGGTCGCCGACGGCCGCGTCGGCGAGCGAGGCCGCAGTGACGGTCAGATCCTCGCCCTGGAGCAGGTCACGGAGGCGGATCCGCCCCGTGGCGTTGACGGAGACGACCTCCCACAGCGAGCGGGCTCGCAGGAGCCACTGGTCCACTAGCGCCCGCTCGTCGGCCGGGAGCAGCGCACCGATCTCGTCGACGACCTCGGCCATGGCCCCGTCCTCCACCAGGTGCGCGTCGTAGCCCAGCATCCAGACCGCAGCCATCGACGGCCCCAAGCCCTCGAGGTCGTCGAAGGCGTCGAGGTCGGGACGGGGCACGTGGTCGCCGTGGTACCTGACCACCCACGTCTCCAGCTTCCACCAGAGCGCCGGCACCCGGCCATCGAGGTCGAGGGGGACGGGGTGGACGAGACAGCACTGCTTGAACTTGCGGCCCGAACCACACGGGCAGCGCTCGTTGCGACCCACGCCCCGCGGCGGGGTGGACCGCCACTGCGACAGCCGCCGCACCGCTCCGATCTCACCGATCTGCTCGTACAGCTCGATCGCCGCAGCGATGTCGCCGGCCACGCCGCGCAGGTTGGCCAGGGTCTCCCACGGGCCGCGCCACTCGTGCACCGGCACGCTCCGGTCCCCGCCGATGGTGCCCGCGAGGACGTCGAGGGCCTCGACGGCCCCGCCCCGGGCAACAAGGGTCTCGGCCGCGAGCCAGGCCGGGCCGGGCCCCCCGGGGTCGAGCTCGTGGGCCCGGACCGCTTGCTCGGAGAGGGCGCCCAGCCTGGCGTCGTCGATCGAGCGGAGGCGGTCGACGATGACGTCGACGGCCTCAGGGACGTCGAGCGCGACCAGGAGGGCTGACTGGACGGAGGGGTCGTTGGCGTCGGGGAGGTGCTCGGCTCCCGCCAGGATGTCCCAGGCCAGGCCCGTGGCCTCGACGACCTCCCCCTCGACGGGGTCCAGGTCGACTCGGGCGCGGAGGAGGGTGCCACCGAGGGCGTAGATGCCGAGCTGGGACTCCGACACGCCGGGCCCGCCGATGAGACCGTCACTGCGGACCAGGCCCGATCCGCCGACTGCCTCGATCAGGGGCTGATCCAGGTCTCCGACCACCCGGCCGTAGTCGGCGAGCAGCAGCGTGGCCACCTCATCCAGGTGCAGGATCCACTGGTCGCCGATCGACCGGTCGGGGTCGCGGAGCAGGGTCAGGGCCTCAGCGTGCTCCTCGGCCACGGCCGAGAAGGCGGCACGCAGCCGCCCGCCCCCGTCTACGCCGTCATGCCCACCGCTACCCGCGGAGGCCGACACCGCGCGCGGATCGGTGGCCGCCACCAGGCAGGTCTGGTGCCCGTCGAGCACGAGGGCCACCAGGTCCCCTGCCGCCAGGTCGACGGCCCATCCCTCGGGCAGGGTCAGCGCCGGCCCCCGATCGAGGTCGGGGCCCTCGTCGTCGGACCACACGCTGAAGGCGACCGTCTCCGCACCGATGCGCACCTCGTGGGGCCAGGGGCCGACCGCCAGGTGCCAGATCCCGTCGATGCCGGGGGCGATCGTGCGCGCCGCGACCTCGTCCTCGCCGACGCGGTGCCAAGCGACGACCCCGTCGAGGAGGGCCGAGGCCAGGGCCAGGCGTCCATCGGCCAGCTCGACGATGCGGACGTCGTCCTCCAGCTCCTCCATGAACAGCCAGGTGGCGTCGTCTTCGCGGACGAGGCCCAGCTGCTCGACGAGGTCATCCTCGTCGCAGGGGCCGTCGGCCAGGACGGCCACGGCATCGCCGATCGTCGCTCGCGCCGGGATCATGGCCCGACGGTACCCACTGCGGACCCCGGCCCCGATGCCGAGGGGTCATCGCGCCTCGGGGCTGTCACAGAGGTGACCTACGATGAGGATCGACTTCCCCCGTTGACACACGATCATCGGAGGACACATGGCCATGTCCGAACGGACCCGCTCCAAGCTCCACCAGGGGCTACGCGGCATGATGGACGACGACGAGGAGGCGATTGGCGAGGTGCTCTCCCACTTTCCCGCCCGAGACGTCGAGGAACCGGCCACCAAGGAGCTCATCCAGACCGAGGTCGCCCTCCTCCGGGTCGACATCGCCCAGTCCGAATCCCGTCTGCGGGGTGAGCTCGGCTCCGTCCGCAGCGAGCTCAAGAGCGACATCGCCCGACTCGACACCAGCATCGCCGGACTCCGCACCGAGCTGAAGGGCGACATCGCCGGGCTCCACAACGACATCGCCGGACTCCGCACCGAGGTCAAGGACGAGATCCACTCGGCTCTGCGGTGGACGATCGGCACCATGCTCACCCTGGCCGCGCTGATCTTCGCCGCGCTGACCGTCTGGTAGTCGCCCCGGCGGTCAAGCCGCTCAAGATCCGGCGGACAGGTCCTCCAGGAGGTCGGCCATGACCTGCTCCTCGTGGACGGCCAGTCCGACCTCCTCCATGGCGAGGGCCAGGCCCTCGTCCCACGACGCCGCCACCGGACGCCCGGCGAGGGGCTTGCGAGCCGAGCGCGTCGCGGCGCGGTAGTCATCGACGCCCATGCGCCACGGCGCAGCCCCCCACCGGGCCAGCACCTGGTTGGCGATGGTCACCCCGCCCCAGTCGAGATCACCGTGGTAGCGCAGCTCGGCCCCGCCGTCGACGAGCACTCGAGCAGGGCACCGACGGCCGAGTCGGGCACGCCTTCGACGCACACCAGCGCATCGCAGTCCGGACCCAGCAGCTCGGCCGCCTGGCCGACCACCGACGGGTTCTCACACACGCGGACCACCGAACCGGCGACCACCTCGATCTCGGCCGTCGCCAGCTGGCGCAGGGTGAGCCGCAGCGGCTCGCCGAAGCCGGCGTGGTCGTGGATGAGCCCGGCCACCAGCTCCGACGACGACCGGACGGGCAGGTTGAGGGCCAGAGCACTCACCGAGAGGTCGTCGCACAGCACCCCGACGGTGGCCCAGGTCCGCCGCCAGTCCGCGGCGCCGACGGCCTCCGCCTCCGCGGGGGACCGGGGCGACCAGCCGTCGCCCTCGGGTGGCTCCTCGGCGCCGACCAGGGGCAGGGCGCCAGCCACCAACGAGCCAAGGGGCTGGCCCCGGTCGAGGGCGTGGGCGTCACCGGTCCTCCGCGGCCAGACCGGCCAGCGTCAACACCTCGGTGGTGGGGAGCCGGGCCAACACGTCCAAAGACCCGTCGACGAGCGCCCGCAGGCCCTCGACCCCACCGGCCAGGCGCGTGGCCGACCCGCTGCGACGCACCGTCGCCAACCAGTCGCCCCAGTGCCGGGTGACGGACCACCGCGGCGTGGGCTGCGGCCCGCTCCCACACCTCGTCACGGGTGCGCCGGTCCGCCGCCCGGTCGCCCCTCCGGTCCCGGAGCGGGCCCCCGACCGTCACCACCTGGTCGACCCGGCCGATCTGCGCCACACCCCGCCGCAGCAGCTCGTCGAGGTGGTCGGGTCGGACCCGAAGCACCTCCCCCTCGGACACCGCCAGCCCGAGCAGGCCGCCGACCGCAGCGCGGGCCTCGGCTTCGAGGCCCCGCAACACGAGGGGACTGGTGGTGAGGATGGCCTCGTTGCCCTCCAGCCGGCGACGGGCCACGGCCCACAACGGCGCGAACGCCGGTCGAGCCAGATCGGCCCGGGCCGCGTCCCGCCGATCGGCATCACCGGCCCCGGTCATCGCGGGCGCCTCACGCCACGACCCCCACCAGGCCAGCCCCCTCGACCATCCACCGAACCGCTCGGCGTCCTGGTCGCCCTGGCGACACGGTGCCGACCGCGTCGACGCAATGGCGCGCCGCGCCGGTCTCGCCGTCCCCACCGCCACCGTGCGATCGGCCCAGCCGAGTCGCGAGGAAGCGACGCCCGCAACCGTTCTGACGCGGACATGCACCACCCGCGTCGCCCTCCCGCGTCAGAACGACCACGGTCCCGGTCGGCATGGTCACGGCTCACGGCGAGGCGGGCTCGTCGGTGGCACTCATGGTTCCGCCGTCCCAGCGTAGGGACACCACGCTCACGCCCTCCTCGGGCGGGCGGCGCAGCAGATCGTGCCCGGCCACCGCCGGCACCTCGGCGTAGGCCCCCCACAGCTCGTGGCCGGTCATGATCACGTCGAGGTCGAAGTGCACCGTGAGCCCCATCAGCTCACCCCGCATGGCTCGTCGATGCCGGCGAAGACCTCGTCCAGGGTGATGAGCCGGGGCGCGGTGGGCTCGGCCCGGTCGTAGTGCGCGGCCGCCGCCGCGAACAGCGGGAGGTGCAGGGCCACGGCCTGCTCGCCCCCGGACAGCTCCCGGTACCGCGTCCGGGCCAGGCGGGTGGCACCCCCCGTGGCTGTCCGCGGGTAGGGGCGGAACTGGTGCCACGCCCGGTAGTCGAGGGCCGCCTCCAGTGCGGCCCGGTAGCCGGCCTCGGGCCGCTCGGCCCGCTGCTCGCGGATCACCCGCTCGAAGAACCCGCGCAGCACCCCGAGGTCGTCGGCGCCGAGGTGGGTGACGTCGCGCCGCAGCAGGCGCACCGCGTCGCGCACGCCGGGGTCGTCGACGCCCAGCTCCCACCGCAGCTCCACGGCCAGGCCGCTGGCGGTGCGGGCGCCGGCCAGCGCCCGGTTGACGCCGGCCACGAACTCCGCGGCATCGCCGATCAGCCGCCGCAGCTCGTGGGACACCTGGTTGAGCAGGAACCGCTCGAACAGGTCCCGGTCGCCCTCGGTCAGGTACTGCTCCAGGCGCTCCTGCTGCGAGGCCAGCTCGGCCACCAGGCGGACCAGGGGGAAGGTGCCCCCCTCGGCGGTGACCTCGACCACACCCACCTCGTCGTCGCGGACGATCGATGCGTCGTAGGCGTGGTGGAGCTCGTCCAGCAGCGTCTTCTGGGCCCGGTCCAGCTCGCGACGGACCCGGGTCAGCTCGTCCTCGCCGGGTCGGCCGCGCCCCAGGCGCTCGACCAGCCAGAGGGCGAAGACCTCCGGCGCTCCGGGCAGGTCCGGACCGGACCCCGACGGGTCAACCGTCCCGTCCTCGGCCCGACCACCGGCCGCGGTGCCGGGCTCGTCCGTCTCCTGTCCACCGAGCCCCCCCTATGCCGCCTCCGCCGCGCCGGCTGCCGGTGCGTCGATCGCCTCCGGGCCACCTGCGGTACCGAGCTCGTCCGTCTCCGTGGCAACCGACCCGTCGGTCGCCGTCTCCGCCTCTCCGAGCCCCGGGCCGCCGAGCCCCACCCTGGGGACGAGCACAGCCAACAGGTCCCGGCGCCGGAGGACGTCGAGCCGGGCCCCGGCCTGCCGCCGGGCGTCTTCGGCCCCCTCGACCGCGTCGGTCGCGGCCCGCACCGCGCCCTCGGCCCGGCCGTGGTCCTCGGACAGCCCGGCCCGCTCGTCGGCCAGGCGCACCCCCGCGCGCCGGGCCTCCTCCACCGCGGCCTCGGCCCGGGTGACCCGGGCCACCGCGTCCTCAGCCGCGGCGCCGACCTGCTCCTGGAGGGTGTCAGCCCGGGACCGACGGGCCACCGCATCGGAGGAGGCGGTCTCCCACTCCTGGAGGCGGGCGACCCGGGTGCGGTCGGCGGCCTCGGCCCGGGCCCGCTCCCGCGCCGCGTCGGCGGCCCGGTCGAGGGCGGTGCGGCGAGCGGCGACGGCCCGGGCGGCCCGCGACGCCAGCACGTCGAGGCCACGGTCCACCTCATCGAGCGCTTCGGCCCGCGCCCCCAGCCGGTGCTGCACCGCGATGTCGGCCAGCACCCGGGCGGCGTCGGCGGCGACGCGGGCCGCATCGGCCTCGGCCTGCGACGCCCGCTCGGCCACATCCCGCTCGGCCTCGGCCCGCGCCGAGGCCCGGTCCCATGCGGCCTGGGCCGCCTCGGTGGAGGCCGTGGGAGGCAGGGTGGCCTCGGCGCCGCTCAGAGCCTGACGCTGGGCGGCGCGGGCCTCGGCCTCGACCTCCTCGGCGGCGACCAGCCCGGCCCGGTCGGCCCGGGTCGCATCCAGCTCGGCCAGCCGGCGGCGCCGGCGCCGGGCCCGGGCGTCGGCGCCGATGAACTGCGGTGCGCCCTGCTGCGAGCGACCCCGCAGGGGACCGAGGGTGAAGGTCCCGTCGGTGCCCACCGCCACGCCCACCGCCCCCAGCCCGACCGCCGCCAGCACGGCGTCGACCCGCGCCATCGCCAGCCCCGAGCCCTCCGGCGGGGTGACCACCAGGACCCGGGCCAGCGTCGGCTCGGCCGACGGCGTCGCGCCGTCGTCGGTCGGCGGGCGCAGCCAGGCGTCGAGACCGTGGTCGAGATCCGGGTCCGGCGACCGGTCCACCGCCGAGGACCCCCGACTGATGGTCCCGCCCGGCTCGCGACGGTCGGCGGGTTCCGCGTCGACGGGCTCGATCCCGGCCGACGGCCAGGCCGTCGCGGCCCGGGTGAGGCGGTGCTCGTGGGCGGGCCCGGTCGGGTCGTGGCCGTCCGACACCAGGCCCGGCTCGGTCTGGGGATCCGGACCCGTCGGGGCCTCCCCTCGGGCCGGGGTCACCCCGGTGACCTCCGACGACGGCGGTGGTGCTCCCGCCCCGACCTGCTCATCGCCCGGCGACACCCAGGCGTCGAGCAGACCGGCGGCGTCGAGCGCCGCCTCCAGCCCGGCCCGATCGACCTCCTCCAGGTCGGCGGCGAAGTCGCAGCAGGCCCACAGCGGCGGGGGGGGGGGG
>JBBSMQ010000029.1:0-45490 GCA_038233075.1 Acidimicrobiales bacterium | reverse complement strand
GTCGAGGCCGTCGGGGTCGTCGTCTCGGTTGCCCCACCCCTGGTACCCGCGATCCGCGACCACCGTGGTGCCCGTGGCCGCCGCGGCCTCACCGACCCCGGACCGGCGGGCGCCGGTGGGTGGGGCCCGCCTCGCGTCACCAACCCAGACCACCCCGCCGTCGAGGTCGGTCAGAACCTGGGTGGTCCGGCAGTGGCGGTGGCGGTGCACGGAGTACAGTACTGCGCCTTCTGGGCGTCCCAGCCGCCACCCGGGCGTGGCGTGGGGATGAACGTGCCATCCAGCAGCGCCCCACCCCCGGGCCGCGCCGGGTAAAGAAGCCCCGCAGGTCCTCCATCGACGCCACCCGAGACCCGTCGCCGGCGGTGATGACGACCTCGGCCAGCAACGGCACCAGCTCGACCACCGCCCGATGGGCGGTGTCTTTGGACATGCCCACCAGCGCCCTGCCCGAGGGGACAGTGAGCCCCTTCGCTCAGACGGTGAACGACGACGCAGTGGTGCTGGTTGGCGCCACGCTCCAGGAGTTCGGATTCTGGATCACAATACTCGCGGTAGAGATAAGAACGGTGCAGACTTCGTCTACATTTACGACCGGGCCTACAACACTCTAGGTTTCGCCCTTCAGGAGCTGTGTCACTCGGTCTATGTGAGCGAGATGATTCCCCTCTTGGAAGGTGCTGGGTTCTACACCCGAGGATTTTACACCCAAGACAACAAATCAGTATCGCCGCGACCCGGATGATCGAGGCAGGGGTTTCCGCTGCGTGGCGACATCCATCTTTCTCGCGAGCTACGTACGGTGTACGTCCCACCTTGCAAATGGTTACGTCTATTTGCAACAAGACGCGAACAAACTCAGACTAACACTGTTCCTGCAGGCGGAGGCCTGCAGGCAGCACGTGGGCGCCTACGGCGGGGGTACGGGGGCAATGGCTGGCGGCGACTACAATCAGAACCCGCAAGATCTGCCCTCCGGGTGGTACTCAGGCTTCTACGAGACGGACGGATCAGGCTCACAGATTCGCTTGGTTTCCTTCCTACACGACCACTAGCGGCGATCAGCACTTCGACTACATCTTTGCTCGAAAGGCTTACTACAGTCTGGGCTCCAACGGAACAATTGGAAGCTATCACGGCAGCGATCATAGAATGATTCGTGGCCTCTTCGATCGCCCGTAGAGCTTGGGGCGTAGCTGGCGCGATCCGGGCCGCCTCTGAACTGGCCGCGTGGGCCCACGCCCTTCGGGACCAACGTGGCGTCGTTTCCCCTCCCGGAGCGACGGGTACCGCGCCCCGGGCATGGACACCGTCGGCCCCTATCGCCTCGATGCGCTGGTGGGTCTGGGCACCGCGGGCTCGGTGTGGCGCGCCACCAGGGCCGGTCCGGTCGACCAGGTGGTGGCGGTCAAGCGGGCTCGCGCCGACTCCGGCGATGACGGCGCGGACCGGCTGCGTCGGGAGGCGTCGGTCCTGGCCGAGCTCGACCACCCCCACATCATCCGCGTGATCGACGTCCTCGATGACGGAGACGGACTGGCCATCGTCATGTCGCTCGCCCGGGGCGGATCCCTCCAGGACCTGCTGGCCGAGCGCGGGCGCCTGGACCCGGGCGCGACCGTCGCCGTCCTGGCCCCGGTCGCCGACGCCCTCGCCTCGGCCCACCGGCGCGGCGTGTTCCACGGCGACGTGAAGCCGGCGAACATCCTGTTCACCACCGACGGCGAACCGCTCCTCGGCGACTTCGGCGTGGCCCAGACCCTGACGCCGGGCCGAGCCGGCCTCGACGGGATCAGCGGCCTGGGGGGGCCCGACGGTGCGCCCCTGGCCACGGTGGAGGGGACGGTGGGCTACGTCGATCCGGCCCTCGTCGAGACCGGCCGCCCCGACCCGCGCAACGACGTCTACGGCGTGGCTGTGGTCGCCTACCTCTGCCTCACCAGCCGTCTCCCCCACGGCGGCGACGAGGTCGGCGACGTCCTCGCCGCGGCCGAGGCCGGTGATCACGCCTCCCTGCGCGACGACCCCTCGGTGGCCCCGCCGCTGGCGGCGCTGGTCGAGGGCGCCTTGGCGCGTGACCCGGCCGCGCGGCCGGCGTCGGCCGTGGCGCTAGCCACCGGCCTGCGCCAGGCCGTGGACCCCTCGATCGTCGTCCTGCCCGGCATCGCCGCAAGGGTGATCGACACCGGCCCGGCCCCCGACCCCGGGAGCGAGGCCCCCGACGACGCCGGCGGGGCGGCAGAGCCGGCATCGGAGGATGCCGTTGGCTCCGCCAGCGGGGCCGAGGGCCCGCGGCTCCGGGGGACGCGCGCCTTCGGACCGCGGCCGCCTCGACCCGACACGCCGCAGGCCAGGGGTCGTCCCGTCGTGACCGGGTTTGTGGTGCTGGCCCTGCTGGCCGGGGCGGTGGCGGGGGGGCTCTGGGTGCGGGCTCGGCTCGGGGCCGAGCAGGACCCCACCACCGTCGTCGTGGACGGGGGGCCCCGGCCCCAGGGCACCGAGTGCGTCGATCTCGCCCCCCTGGAGGTGCCGGCCGGAGCCGAGGAGCTCACCGCGGACCTCGCCGGCGACGGCTGCCCCACCCAGGTCGTGTGGGACGGTCGGGTCATGCGCTTCCGGGTCGAGGCCGACGAGGCCCGGCCCCGCGCCTACCAGTTCGCCGCCGAGGGGGGGCCGGGCCAGCTGGTGATCGGCGACTGGGACTGCGACGGGGCCGACACGCCGGCCTTCTACCAGCCGGGGACGGGTCGGATCGCCTACTTCTCCGACGTGCCCGAGCGCGAGGGGGGCGAGGTCGAGGCCCGTACCGTGGAGACGGGCATCACCGACGGGCGGGCGGAGCTGGATGCGGGACGCGCCGACGGGTGCGACACCGTCAGCGTCCGCGCCGAGGCCTGACCGCCGCGACCGCGGGGACGAGCGCCTGGCGCGCGCCGCTGTCGTACCCTCGAGGTCGGGACATCGCGACCGAGGAGGACCGACGTGGCCGGATGGGGAGAGGATCCGGTCCTGGCCGAGCTGCGGGCCCTGATCGTCGAGGAGGGATGGCGACCGGTGGCGGTCTCTGAGTCCACGGAGGGCGACCGGGTCGAGGTCGAGGGCCCGGGCGGGGAGCGGCGCACCTTCGCCTCGGACCACATCGCCTTCCACCGCTTCGTCGAGGGCCTGGGCGACGACGTCGGCCCGTAGGCCCGAGCCGGGGGTGGGACCGGACCGCTACGGTGGCCGCCGATGCGTGCTCCGGTGGTGTCCGATGGCTGACCAGGCCACCTTCGCCGAGGCCGCCATGCCCATGATGGACTCGCTCTACTCGGCGGCCATGCGCATGACCCGGAACCCGGCCGATGCCGAGGACCTCGTGCAGGAGACCTACCTCAAGGCCTACCGCGGCTACGGCGGCTTCGAGGAGGGCACCAACCTCAAGGCCTGGCTCTACCGCATCCTCACCAACACCTACATCAACACCTACCGGGCCAAGAAGCGCCGCCCCGACGAGACCGACCTCGACGAGGTCGAGGACCTCTACCTCTACCGCCGGCTCGGGGGCCTCGAGGCGGCCCAGGTCGGCCGCAGTGCCGAGGACGAGCTGATGGACTGGTTCACCGAGGACGAGGTCAAGACGGCCGTCGAGGACCTGCCCGAGCAGTTCCGGGTCGCCGTGCTGCTCGCCGACGTCGAGGGCTTCGCCTACAAGGAGATCGCCGAGATCCTCGACATCCCCATCGGCACGGTGATGAGCAGGCTCCACCGGGGAAGAAGTCGGCTGCAGAGATCGTTGTACGAGTTCGCCCTCTCGCGCGGACTCGCCGATGAGGACACCGACCTCGACGCTCCTCCCCGCCGCCAACCCGAACGCACCCGCTGACCCCGACGACTCCACCATGGATGACTGCACAGACGCCCTGCACGAGCTCTACACCTACATCGACGGCGAGCTCACCGACGGCAAGCGCGCCGTCATCACCGAGCACCTCAACGCCTGCGGCGAGTGCTTCGAGGCCTTCGACTTCCAGGCCGAGCTGCGCCAGGTCGTGGCCCACAAGTGCCGGGACGAGGTCCCCGACGCCCTGAAGGCGCGGATCGGCCAGCTCCTCGAGGACGAGGTCTGACCATGCCGCGGTCCCGGGCGTCGTCGGTGGCCCGCACCGCGGGGGGCGGCCCCCGCACCTGCGCCGAGCCGGGTTGCGAGACCCGGCTCTCGGTCTACAACGACGCCGAGCACTGCTCGCTGCACAACCCCGCGGTGCTGCTGCGGACCCGCGGGCGCCACATCGCCTGATCAAAGGCCTCGAAGCATCGGGTCGGGGCCCGATGTCGGCCCCCCCGTCGGGCACCTCTAGGATCGTCACCATGTTGCTCGCCGCCGTCGTGTGGACCCAGTGGATGGGTGTCGGCCTCGCCATCGGGGTGATCCTGGCCACCATCGCCACGATCGTCGGGTACTTCCGCTCGGTCGTCCGGGCCAAGTATCCGCCCCGCGGCACGGACCCGAGCTGAGCAGCCCGACCTCGTGGCCCCCTCCGCTGTCGACTGGGCCCTGGCCGAGCGCGTCGCCGTCCGGGCCGCGGGCACCGATCCCTTCGCTCGCTCCTACCACGCCGACTCGTTGGCCGAGGACTTCGACGAGCTGACGGCCCGGGCCGAGGAGCAGGTCGCCGAGGCCACCGGGTTGCGGAGCCTGGCCGGTCCCGCCCGCGCTCGCGTCGACGACCGCGCCGCCTGGATCCGGGCCAACATCGCCTCCTTCCAGCGCCTGCTGCGCCCGGTGACCCACCGCCTGGACGAGAAGGTGGGCTCGAGCCTGCTGGCCCCCGTCGCCCGCCGGGCCGCGGGAGCCGAGGTCGGTGCGCTGCTGGGCTGGATGTCGGGCCGGGTCCTGGGCCAGTACGACCTGCTGGTCATCGAGGACGAGGATCCCGAGGAGCAGGACCTGGTCCACTACGTGGGGCCCAACATCCTGGCCCTGGAGAAGAAGTTCGCCTTCCCGCCCCGTGAGTTCCGCCAGTGGCTCGCACTCCACGAGGTCACCCACCGGATGCAGTTCACCGGTGTCCCGTGGATGCGGGAGCACTTCCTCGGGCTGGTCGACGGCATGGTCTCAGCGGTGGACCAGGATCCGAGCGAGCTGCTCGGCGCGGTCACCCGGGCCGCCGAGGAGGTCCGCAAGGGCCGCAACCCCCTCGATGACGGCGGCCTGGCCGCCCTGTTCAGCACCCCGGCCCAGAAGGAGCTCATGGAGCAGATCGGGGGCCTCATGAGCCTGCTCGAGGGCCATGGCGACGTCACCATGGACCGTGCCGGCGCCGACCAGATCCCCAACGCTGACCGCTTCGGTCAGGTCCTGCGCCAGCGACGGCAGCAGGCCAACCCTGTCATCAAGGTCATCCAGAAGCTGATCGGCCTCGAGGCCAAGCTCAAGCAGTACGAGCAGGGCGAGCGCTTCATCGAGGCGGTCGAGGAGGTCGGGGGCGTCGACGTGATCGACCGGGCCTGGGAGGATCCGTCCCACCTGCCCACCATGTCGGAGATCCGCGATCCTGACGCCTGGCTGGCCCGGATGGGCGTCGCCGCACCCGCAGCCTGACGGGTTCCCTCCCGTCGTGGTCGCCGTCTCCCGGCAGAGCAGCCAGGACCTGCTCCGTCGGTGCCTGTTCCCGGCGGCGGGGGAGCCGCTCACCGCGGCCGTGTCGGGCGGTGCCGACTCCCTGGCCCTGCTGGTGCTGGCCACCCGGGCCGGCTGCGGGGTCACCGCGGTGCACGTGGACCACGGCCTGCGCGCCGGGTCGGCCGCCGAGGCCGAGGTGGTGGCCGACGCTGCCGCTCGGTACGGCGCCTGCTTCCGGGCCGAGACGGTCACCGTCGGGCCCGGTCCCAACCTGGAGGAACGGGCGCGCCAGGCCCGGTGGGCGGTCCTGCCGGCCGATGCCTGCACCGGCCACACCCTCGACGACCGGGCCGAGACGGTGCTGATCAACCTGCTCCGCGGTGCAGGGACGGCGGGGCTGGGCGCCCTGCGTCCCGGTGCCCGCCACCCGATCCTCCCCCTCCGCCGGGCCGAGACCCGCGCCCTCTGCGACGCGGAGGGTCTGGCGCCGGTCGAGGACCCCTCCAACGACGACGTCCGGTTCGTGCGCAGCCGCGTCCGCCACCAGGTCCTGCCCCTCCTGGCCGAGGTCTCAGGACGGGACCCGGTGCCGATCCTGGCCCGCCAGGCCGAGCTCATGGCCGACGACTCGGACCTCATCGCCGCCCTCGCCGCCGATGTCGATCCCACCGACGCCACCGCACTGACCTCGGCCCCGGCCCCGGTGGCTCGGGCCGCGGTGCGGGCCTGGCTGCGGCCGACCGCCGGCGGCCGGCCCCCCTCGGCCGCGACGGTCGAGCGGGTGCGCGGTGTGGCCGCGGGCGAGGCCGTCGCCACCGAGGTCGCCGGCGCCTGGCGGGTGCGCCGCTCTCGCGGCCGCCTCCACCTCGACCCTCCCTGACCCGGCGAGCTTCGTGCTCCCCGTCGACGGATGGGGCGCACGTGGGCACGACGTTCGGGGGCCGCGGGGCAGCCGGTACGGTGCGGGCGATGGACACGGACCCGGGCCCGTCCGCCGACGCCGACCTGGGTGACGTCGTCGTGGGCCGGGCCCAGATCGCCGAGCGGGTGGCGGAGATGGGCGCCGAGATCACCGCCGACTACGCGGGCCGGGTGCCGCTGCTGGTCGGCGTGTTGAAGGGCGCCTTCATGTTCATGGCCGACCTGGCCCGGGCCATCGAGCTGCCCGTCGAGTTCGACTTCATGGCCATCTCCTCCTATGGCGCCGCCACCAAGTCCAGCGGCGTGGTCCGCATCGTCAAGGACCTCGACCTCGACCTGTCGGGGCGCGACGTGCTCATCGTCGAGGACATCATCGACAGCGGCCTGACCCTCCAGTACCTGCGCCGCAACCTCCAGGCCCGCCACCCGGCCAGCCTGGAGGTGTGCGCCCTGCTCGTACGCCAGGGCCAGCAGCAGAGCGAGCTGGGCCTGCGCTACGTCGGCTTCAGCATCCCGCCCGACTTCGTCCTCGGCTACGGGCTGGACGTGGCCGAGCGCCACCGCAACCTGCCCGACGTCCGCACCTACCGGGGAGCGCCCTAGATGCTCACCTCCGCCCGCCAGCACCGGTCGCTCCTGGTCGTGGGGGGCGAGCGCCGATGAGCGGCACCGACGACCCGGCCGAGCCGGATCCGACCGTCCCCCTCAGCGGGCCCGGTGCCGGGGTCGATGAGGAGCGCGTGGCCGCCGCGGTGCGCGAGCTGCTGGCGGCCATCGGCGAGGACGTCGACCGCAACGGCCTACTCGACACCCCGGCGCGGGTGGCCCGCATGTGGACCGAGATCGCCTCCGGCCTGCACCAGGACCCTCGCCGCCACCTCAAGATCACCTTCGAGGCCGACCACGACGAGATGGTGATGGTGCGCGACATCCCGCTCTACTCGATGTGCGAGCACCACCTGGTGCCCTTCACCGGCGCCGCCCACGTGGCCTACATCCCCAACGACGACGGTCGGGTCATCGGGCTGTCCAAGGTGGCCCGCCTGGTCGAGGGCTACGCCCGCCGGCCCCAGGTGCAGGAGCGCCTCACCGCCCAGGTGGCCGACGCCCTGTCCGACACCCTCGAGCCCAAGGGCGTGATGGTGGTCATCGAGGCCGAGCACCTGTGCATGGCCATGCGCGGGGTGCAGAAGGCGGGCACCTCGACGGTGACCTCGGCGGTGCGGGGCCTGTTCCGCTCCAGCGTCGCCACCCGCCAGGAAGCCATGCGCTTCGTCACCCGCGGCCACGGCTGACCGGGCGCGGGCGCGACGGTCGCGCCCGACCCGGTGAGGTGCGGGTCGACGTCACACGGGGTTGACTGGGGTCACCCCGACGAGAGGACGATCTGCGGTGCACAAGGCGGCTCCTGCGCACGACCAGGGCGACGAGGATCTCGAGGTCCGCGACCCCGAGGACACCGCGGCCGGGGTGGCCGCCGTCGCTGTCTCCCTGGCCCACTCCGTGCGAGAGATGGGCGTGGGCCGCACCGTGAGCAGCCTGCGCAAGCTCAACCAGACCGATGGCTTCGACTGCCCGGGCTGTGCCTGGCCCGACCCCGAGTCCGGACACCGTTCTC
The DNA here is from genome assembly GCA_038233075.1 of Acidimicrobiales bacterium. Classification (GTDB taxonomy): domain Bacteria; phylum Actinomycetota; class Acidimicrobiia; order Acidimicrobiales; family Iamiaceae; genus Iamia. Next base: position 37,346 of record JBBSMQ010000029.1, on the reverse strand, counting down.
CCGCGGAGTTCTGCGAGAACGGGGCCAAGGCCGTCGCCGAGGAGGCCACCAAGCGCACCGTCGGCGCCGACTTCTTCGCCCGCCACTCCCTCGCCGACCTCGCCGGTCGCAGCGACCACTGGTTGGGCCAGCAGGGCCGCCTCACCACCCCGGTGGTGCGTCGACCCGGGACCGACCGCTACGAGGCCATCGGGTGGTCCGAGGCCTACGACCTGGTGGCCGCCGAGCTGGCCGCCCTCGACCACCCCGACGAGGCCGTCTTCTACACCTCGGGCCGCACCAGCAACGAGGCCGCCTTCGCCTACCAGCTGCTGGCTCGGGCCTTCGGCACCAACAACCTGCCCGACTGCTCGAACATGTGCCACGAGTCCAGCGGCGCGGCCCTGACCGAGACCCTCGGGGTGGGCAAGGGCACCGTGCTGCTCGACGACATCCACGACACCGACCTCATCATCATCGTGGGCCAGAACCCCGGGACGAACCACCCGCGAATGCTCACCGCCCTGGAACGAGCCAAGGAGGACGGCGCCCGCATCCTCGCCGTCAACCCGCTCCCCGAGACCGGCCTCCGCCGGTTCCAGAACCCGCAGCGGCCCTCCGGCCTGGTGGGCCCCGGCACCGAGCTGGCCGACCGCTTCCTGCAGATCCGCGTGAACGGCGACCTGGCCCTCTTCCAGGCCCTCGGGGCCCGGCTGCTCGCCGCCGATGCCGCCGCGGGAGGAGCCGACGCGGCGCGGCCGGTGCTCGACCACGACTTCATCGCCACCCACACCGACGGCTTCGACGCCTACGCCGCCCACCTGGCCGCCCTCGACCCCGACGACGTGGCGGCGGCCACCGGCCTGACCGCCGATGAGATCGACGAGACCGTCGCGGAGGTCGTGGCCGCCGACCGCATCATCGTGTGCTGGGCCATGGGGCTCACCCAGCACCGCAACTCGGTGGCGACCATCCGGGAGGCGGTCAACTTCCTGCTGCTGCGGGGCAACGTGGGCCGTCAGGGCGCGGGGGCGTGCCCGGTGCGGGGCCACAGCAACGTCCAGGGCGACCGCACCATGGGGATCTGGGAGAAGATGTCCAACTCCTTCATGGACGCCCTGGGGGAGGAGTTCTCCTTCGACCCGCCCCGGGACCACGGCCACGACACCGTCGCCAGCATCCGGGCCATGGCCCGGGGCGACGCTCGTGCCTTCGTGGGCATGGGCGGCAACTTCGTGGCCGCGGCGCCCGACACCGAGGCCACCGCCGCGGCCCTGGCCCGCTGCCGGCTCACGGTGCAGGTCTCGACCAAGCTCAACCGCTCCCACACCGTGCCCGGTGAGGTGGCCCTCATCCTGCCGTGCAAGGGCCGCACCGACCTCGACGTCGCCGCCGCCGGCGCCCAGCGCGTGAGCGTGGAGGACTCCATGGGCATGGTCCACGCCTCGCGGGGCCACCTCGACCCCCCCGCCCCCGACCTGCCCAGCGAGGTCGAGGTGATCAGCCAGCTCGGTCGCCGCCTCGTCGCCGAGCGGGCCCAGGTGGATTGGGACGCGTTCCGGGGTGACTACGGGGTCATCCGCGACCACATCAGCCGGGTCGTCCCCGGCTTCGAGGACTACGACCAGCGGGTGGGCGACGGCTTCACCCTCCCCAACCCGCCACGGGACAGCCGCACCTTCCCCACCGCAACGGGACGGGCCCGTTTCACCGTCAACCCGCTCGACATCCTGACCGTGCCCGAGGGGCGGCTGCTGCTCCAGACCGTCCGCAGCCACGACCAGTACAACACGACGATCTACGGCCTCGACGACCGCTACAGGGGCATCCGCCAGGGCCGCCGGGTGGTGTTCGTCCACCCCGACGACCTGGCGCAGCTGGGCCTGGGCGACGGCGAGCACGTCGACGTCGTGTCCGAGTGGGACGACGGGGAGCGCCGGGCCCCCGGGTTCCGCCTGGTCGCCTACCCGACGGCGCGGGGAACTGCCGCCGCCTACTTCCCGGAGGCCAACGTCCTGGTGCCACTCGACAGCACAGCCGAGGTCAGCGGCACGCCCACCTCCAAGTCGATCATCGTGCGCTTCGAGCGCACGTGACCGGGGCCGACCACGACCGTCCCGCGGCCGAGGGCATCGCCCCCGGGCACTTCCCGGGCCCTTCCGTCCAGGCCGGTCACGTCGAACCCGCCCCCCGCCGGGTCCGGGCCCTGCTCGGCGGCGAGTGGGTGTGCGACTCGACCCGGGCCCTCTACGTCTGGGAGCACCCCTACTACCCGCAGCTCTACCTGCCCGCCGCCGACGTGGCCACCAGGCTGCTCGTCGACGACGACCGGACCGAGACCACCGACCAGGGGGAGGTCGCCCTTCGCACCCTGCGAGCCGGCGGGTGCGAACGTCCCGGCGGGGCCCGGCTCCTCACCGCACCGACCGACCCGACGTTGGCCGACACCTACCGGTTCGAGTGGTCGGCGCTCGACCACTGGTTCGAGGAGGACGAGGAGATCTTCGTCCACCCCCGCAACCCGTTCGTGCGCGTCGATGCGCTGCGCTCGTCCCGGCCGGTGCGCGTCGAGCTGGGCGGCACCGTCCTGGCCCTGGCCCCGGGCTGCGTGGTGGTCTTCGAGACCGGCCTCCCTCCCCGGTACTACCTGGAGAAGACGGCCATCGACTGGAGGCGCCTGGAGGCGACCGACTCGGTCACCGAGTGCCCCTACAAGGGCACGACCACCCGGTGGTGGACCGCCCGGGTCGGCGACGTGGTCGCGGAGGACGTGGCCTGGGGCTACGACTTCCCGACCCGGCAGGTGCAGCCCATCGCCGGCCTGGTCGCGTTCGACGACGAGCAGGTGGACCTGGTCGTGGGCGACACCGAGCCCCGCCGGGGCTGAACGACCGCCTTCGGCGCCCCCGATGCGTCCGGGCCGGGCGGAAGCGCGCGCCGTAGGTTGCCGGGGTGGCACGACGTCGGGGGCTGGTGATGGGGGTGGTCAACGTCACCCCCGACTCCTTCTCCGACGGTGGCCGCTACCTCGACCCCGCCCGCGCCGTCGACCACGGGCGGACCCTGGTGGCCGAGGGGGCCGACGTCGTCGACGTGGGGGGCGAGTCGACCCGACCGGGCGCCGAGCCGGTCCCCACGGAGGAGGAGCAGGCCCGGGTGCTGCCCGTGGTCGCCGCCCTCAGTCCGCACGTCCGGGTGTCGATCGACACCCGGTCCGAGGTGGTGGCCGAAGCGGCCATCGGCGTCGGCGCCACCCTGCTCAACGACGTGTCCGCCTCGCTCCACGGGGTGGCGGCGGCCCACGGCGTCGGGTTCGTGGCCATGCACATGCTCGGCGCGCCGTCGACGATGCAGCGCGAGCCCCGCTACCACGACGTGGTGGCCGAGGTCACCGCCTTCCTGGTCGAGCGGGCCGACCTCGCCCGCCAGGCCGGCGTCGAGGAGGTGTGGATCGACCCCGGCATCGGCTTCGGCAAGACCACGGCCCACAACCTGGCCCTCCTCGCCGGCCTCGACGTGCTGGTGGCCACCGGGTTCCCCGTGCTGGTGGCGACCAGCCGCAAGCGGTTCCTGGGCCAGCTGCTGGCCCAGGCCGACGGGACCAGCGAGCCGGTGCCCACCGATGATCGGATCGAGGGGTCGGTCGCCACCGCGGTCTGGTCCTACGCCGCCGGGGCGGCCATGGTCCGCGCCCACGACGTGGCCGCCACCGTCGCCGCCGCCCGGGTGGCGGCCACAGCCCCGCGATGAGGCCTTGACCAGGGCCGAGGGGTGCCGGCGGCGCTCCGTGGGCGCGATCCTGGCGTCACCGCACTCCTCGGGTCGGACCCCGATGGTGCATGATCGGGACTGGCCACGTCCGACCCCAGCCGGGGGTCAGGCGAGGGCCGGAGACGAGAGGAACCACCCCGATGGGGATGAAGGGCAAGTGGGCCCAGGGCATTCGCCCCCGCAACTTCTCATGGGTCATCCGCGACCGCTTCGCGGTGTCGGAGCGACCCGGCGGCTACGGGGCCAACCACCGGCGGGTGCGGCGCCAGGAGGAGATCATCTGGGTGCGTGAGCAGGGCTTCACCAAGGTGATCTCGATCATCCCGGCCAACAGCAACCTGCACAACTACACCGAGCTGGAGGTGGCCTGGCTGCACCGGCCGCTGCGATCCCACGAGGATGCGGCCGAGCTCATGGCCCAGCTCTTCCCCGAGCTCGACGAGCTGCTGGCCCAAGGCGAGAAGGTGCTGCTCCACGCCGAGGAGCTGAGCGACCGCATCGCGGGCCTGGTGGCGGCCTACGTGATCTGGTCCGGGCTGGTGCCCGAGGCCCCCAAGGCCACCATGCTGGTGGAGCGGATGCTGGCCCGCCAGATCGGACCCGTGGGCCGGGAGATGATCGCCCTCGCCCCCCGCCTCCCGGGCTCCCGTGGCTGACGCGCCCGCACCCGACCGCATCGAGCTGCGGGGTCTGACCGCGCTGGGGATCTGCGGGGTCCTGCCCGAGGAGCAGGACCGGCCCCAGCCCCTGGAGGTCGATGTCGAGGTCGAGGCCGACCTGGCCCCGGCCGGCGCCTCCGACGACCTGGACGACACCGTCGACTACGGCGCCGTGTGCGAGCTGGTCGACCGCCTGATCACCACCGAGCGGTTCCGACTCCTGGAGCGCCTGGCCGAGCGCATCGCCGAGCTGATCCTCTCCGACGACCGGGTCGTCGGAGTCACCGTCTCGGTGCGCAAGCTGCGCCCCCCGGTGGCCCAGGTGCTGGCCACCTCGGGGGTGCGGATCACCCGTCGCCGGAGTTAGTGGTGGTGGCCAGGGCGACCCTTCCCGACCCGGCGCCGGTGAGGCGGGTCGTGCTCGGTGTCGGGTCGAACCTGGGCGACCGGGCCGCCCACCTGCAAGCCGCCGTCGACGGCTGGGGCGAGGCGGTGGCCGCGATGTCCGACGTGTACGAGACGGCCCCGGTGGGTGGACCCGACCAGGGACCGTTCCTGAACCTGGTCGTCGTGCTGGAGACCGCCCTGCCTGCGATGGACGTGCTGGCCCGGGCCCAGGCCCTCGAAGCCGCGGCCGACCGGGTCCGTGACGAGCGGTGGGGGCCCCGCACCCTCGATGTGGACATCCTCTGGATCGACGGCGAGCGCCACGACGAGCCCGACCTCACCGTCCCCCATCCCCGCATGCACGAGCGGGCCTTCGTCACCGTGCCTCTCAGAGACGTGGCGCCGGACCTGGTGCCTGCGGTCGAGCCCGACCCTGACCAGGACGTCCATCGCCTCGGTCCCCTGGGTGCGGTGCCCTCGTCCCCGGCCGAGCGGGAGGCGTGACGACGCTTGAGCCGCAGGCCGTGCGCATCATCGGTCCGGGGCGGGCCGGACGCTCGCTCGGCTCCGCCCTCACCGCGGCCGGGTGGACGCTGGCCGGCTACCTGGGCCGCGACGACGACCTCGCGGCCGCTGCCGACGGCGTCGACCTGCTGGTCGTGGCCACCCCCGACGCCGCCGTGGCCGAGGTGTCCCAGGCGGTGCGCCCGGTGCCGACCACCGTGGTGGCCCACCTGGCCGGCTCGCTCACCCTGGATGCCCTGGCGCCCCACCCAAGGCGGGCCTCGGTGCACCCTCTCGTCCCGCTGCCCGATCCCGACCGGGGCGCCGATCGGCTGCGGGGCGCGGTGATGGCCGTGGCCGGGGACCCGATCGCCCGCGAGGTGGCGACGGCGCTGGGCGGGCGGCCCGTCGAGGTGGCCGACGAGCACCGGGCCGAGTACCACGCCGCGGCCTGCATCGCCGCCAACCACCTGGTGGCCCTGCTCGGGCAGGTCGAGCGGGTGTCGGCCCCCGTGGGGGTGGACCTCGAGGCCTACCTGGGCCTGGCCGCGGCCAGCCTCGACGATGTGGCCCGCCTCGGTGCCGCCGGCGCCCTCACCGGACCCGCCGGCCGGGGCGACGCCGCCACCCTGGACCGTCACCGCCGGGCCATCGACCCCTCCGAGCGACCCGCCTACGACGCCCTCGCTGCCCAGGCTGCTCGCCTCGCCCGAGCCGCCCGGTCCCGCCAGCCGTAGGTTCCCCGTCTGGACGCGACATGGCGTTCGGCCCCGTTCGTTGGTGGGCCATGAAGGGCCAGCACGGTGGGTTTGCGCCGGCGGAGCAGGTCGGGGGAGCCTCGCCCCATGGAGGTCGTGACGAGGATCGCCGAGGTGCGGGCGGCCACGGACGCCGCCCGTCGGGACGGCGGCCGCGTCGGCTTCGTCGCCACCATGGGCTACCTCCACGAGGGTCACACCTCGCTCATGGCTGCGGCCCGGGAGCAGACGGACCTGGTCGTGGCCAGCGTGTTCGTCAACCCGCTGCAGTTCGGGGCGGGCGAGGACCTCGACGCCTACCCCCGGGACCTCGACCGCGACGCTGTCCTGTGCGACGGCGCCGGTGTCGACCTCCTCTTCGTGCCGCCCGCCGAGGAGATGTACCCGCGGCCCGTGTTCACCACGGTGACCGTGGCCGACATCGCCGATCGCTTCGAGGGCGCGGCCCGGCCCACGCACTTCGCCGGGGTGGCCACCGTCGTGACCAAGCTGCTGGCCATCGTCGGCCCTTGCACCACCTACTTCGGCGAGAAGGACTGGCAGCAGGTGTGCGTGGTGCGACGCCTGGTGTCTGACCTCTCGCTGCCGGTCGTGGTGGAGGCGTGTCCGACCCTCCGGGAGCCCGACGGCCTGGCCCGGTCCAGCCGCAACGTCTACCTCAGCGCCGACGAGCGGGCCGCGGCCCCGGTGCTGCGCCGGGCCCTGGAAGCGGGCGCCGCCGAGGTGCGTGCCGGTGAGCGCGACCGGCGCCGGGTGGAGGCCCGCATGGCCGAGGTGGTGGCGGCCGAGCCCCGCGCCGCCCTCGACTACGCCGCCGCCGTCGACGCCGCCACCCTGGCGAGCGCCGACCGCCTGGCGAGAGATGTCCGCCTGCTCATCGCCGCCCGCTTGGGGAAGCCTCGGCTCCTCGACAACCTGGGCCTCACCGTCTCCCATGACCATCCGGCCCCGTCCTGACGCGGCTGCGAGCCGTCGGCGGCCCGTGTCATGGGCGGCCGTGCTCCGCGTCAGAACAGGCCGGGGGCGCCGGCGGTGCGATCGGGGCGAGTCGCACCTGGGGTTGTGGACCTGGGCCACCGCGGGAGAGGATGGATGAGCCTGATCCCCACGGGGGCGACCGGTGCGCCGGCGTCCACCACCAAGGAGAGCTGCCATGCGTCGACGCATGATGAAGTCCAAGGTCCATCGGGCCACGGTGACCGACGCCGACCTGCACTACGTCGGGTCCATCACGGTCGACCGTGACCTGATGGACGCGGCCGACCTGGTCGAGTTCGAGCAGGTCGCGGTGGTCGACATCGACAACGGTGCCCGCCTCGAGACCTATGTCATCGCGGGTGAGCGGGGCTCGGGATCGGTGTGCCTCAACGGCGCCGCCGCCCGCCTCGTCGCCCCCGGCGACAAGGTCATCATCATCAGCTACGCCGACTACGACCACGAGGACCTGGAGGACTACGTCCCTCGTATCGTCCACGTCGACTCCGCCAACGGCCTGGTCGACGAGGAGACGGCCCGGGTCCTGGCCGGCCTCGACCGCCCCGCGCCTCGCCGCTACGTCGAGGTCCCCGCCCCCGTCGCCTGATCGGAGACGCGAGATGACCTCGGACTGGCTGGTGGCTTTGGAGACCTAGCCGGGGCGCCGGAGACGACGGCCGAGAACGCGCCGCGGAACCCCCGAGATCCTCGCCCCGTCGCCTGACTACCCGGGGTCGGCGGCGCACAGCGAAGGTCCGACCCGATCCGTGAGCCACGCCGGTTGGTCAGGCGGATGACCTGGCTTCGCGCGAGCGCTCGACCGAGACGACGCGGCTGCCGGGGACGGTCGTCTCGATCTGGGTGATCGCCGTGCTCACCGCAGAGGCGAAGTCGGCGGCGTGGCGGTGGAAGACAGCGACTGGTTGGCCATCGGACAACGCAAGGGTGGCATCACCGCAGCCAGCCCGGAAGAGAGAGTCGATGACGTCGTCGTCGAACACGTTCAGGTCCTCGACCGTGAGGGTGAAGTCGAACTCCGTCACGATGGCCTCCCTTCGACTCGTCGGCCCTCGGGACCCGGAGGAGGTCTCGGGCGTCGCCGGTCGGCACTCGTGTCTAGGGTCGGCTGATGACCGAGCTGCCCACCGAGGACCTGGACCTGCTGGTGCTGGGCAGCGGGGTGGCGGGGCTGTCGGCGGCGGTGCGGGCGGCGGACCACAACATGCGGGTCGGCGTGCTCACCAAGGGGGAGCTCCCGCAGGCCACCACCCGGTGGGCCCAGGGGGGCGTGGCCGCAGTGCTGCGCGACGACCCCGACTCCACCGACCTCCACCTGGCCGACACCCTGGCCTGCGGCGCCGGGCTGTGCGACACCGAGGCGGTGCGGGTCCTGGTCGACGAGGGACCGGCCCGGGTGCTCGACCTCATCGCCTTGGGCGCCGCCTTCGACCGTGACCCTGACGGCACCCTCCAGCTGGCCCGGGAGGGCGGTCACAGCGAGGCCCGCATCGTCCACGCCGGCGGGGCTGCCACCGGCGCCGAGGTGGAGCGGGCCCTGGTAGTCGCCGTCCAGCGCGGCGCCGCCGCCCTCTACGAGCACCACTTCGCGGTCGACCTGATCGTCGAGGGGGGCCGATGCCGGGGCGTCACCGCGGTCACGCCCGACGGCACCCCGGTCGCGGTGCGGGCCGCCAACGTGTTGGTCACCACCGGCGGCGCGGGTCAGCTGTTCGCCGTCACCACCAACCCGCTGGAGGCCACCGGCGACGGCATCGCCATGGCCCTGCGGGCCGGGGTCGCCGTCGCCGACGTGGAGTTCGTCCAGTTCCACCCCACCGCCCTGCACCTCGAGGCCATGCCCCGACCCCTGCTGTCCGAAGCGCTGCGAGGCCACGGGGCCAAGCTCCGCGACGGCCGGGGCGAGCGCTTCGTCGACGAGCTCCAGCCCCGCGACGTGGTCAGCAGAGCCGAGCTCGAGGTCATGGTCGCCCAGGGCATCGACCACGTGTTCCTCGACGCCCGCGATCTGGAGGACTTCGACGCTCGCTTCCCGACCATCGACGCCGCCCTGCGGGCCACCGGTCTCGACCCCGCGACCGACCTCCTCCCCGTCGCGCCCGCGGCCCACTACACCTGCGGCGGCATGGTCACCGACCTCGACGGCTCCACCTCGCTGCCGGGCCTGTGGGCCGCGGGCGAGGCCTCCTGCACCGGCGTGCACGGCGCCAACCGCCTGGCCTCCAACTCCCTCCTCGAAGGCATGGTCTTCGGCCCCCGCGCCGTGGAGGCCATCGAGCGGGGCCAGGTGGGGGCGGCGCCCACCGGCGCCATGCGGGCCGTGCTCGGCGGCGACCGCGAGGGCGGCCCGGTCGGGCCCGGCACCATCGGCGGTCACCTGCTCTCGGGCCCCGAGCCGCCGGAGCCGACCCCCGGACCACCGGTGTCGGACCCGGCCGGCTGGGCCGAGCTGCGGCGGGGACTCCAGCGGGCCATGAGCACCGGAGCCGGCGTCATCCGCGACCGGGCCACCCTGGCCGAGGCCGGCGTGATCGCCGACGGAGCCGCCGCCGCGGTGGCTGCCACCGGAGCGGCCAACGGCGCCGTGCCCCCCGCGGCCTACGAGGTCGCCAACCTGGCCGAGGTGGCCCGGGCCCTCGTGCGCGCCGCCACCGCCCGCAAGGAGAGTCGCGGCGCCCACGCCCGCCGCGACTTCCCCGACACCGATCCCCACCTCCGCCGCCGGTTCATTCTCGCGTAGGGGTTTCGGTCTCGAAGCGGAGCTTCTCGACCGAGCTGGTTGTGTCGCCTGTGGCGACGCTCTTTTCGCGCCGGACGACCGGCAAGCCGGACCGTCCGGCGGGTGGGGGGCTCCGGCGGAGCCTCTGCCCCCCACGCCCCCCGCCCGGCGTCGCCGCAATGGCGCGGTGAGGGCGACGGGCACAACCGGGTTGGGGGGAGGGGGGTCGAGCGGGTTTGATGCGGGGTGCCATGACCGTCGTCGACCCTGCCCCGCGCCACGACGGGATCGACCAGGAGATGGCCGATCGGGCCGACGGCATCCTCGGGGCCGACGGGCGCACGGTGCTGCGGCGGGGGATGGCGTTGCTCTGGCGCTCGGTGCGGACCCACCCCCGACCGTTCATCGTGTCGGTGATCGGGGCCACGGTGTTCGCCCTGATGACGGTGGCGTCCACCATCGTCCTGGGTCGGGTGACCGACGAGGTGATCGTCCCCGGCCTCGATGGCGAGCGGGACCCCGGTACCTTCGGCACCGTCGAGGCCGGCACCGTGGCGCTCGTGGCCGGGGCGGTGGTGGTCGTGGCCCTGGCCCGGGCCGTCGGTGTCGTGGCCCGCCGCTTCTTCTGCGCCGTCACCACCTTCCGCATGGGCGCCACCTGGCGGGACCGGCTGGCCGAGCGCTACCTGGCCGCCCCCCTCCGGTTCCACACCCAGCGGCCGGCGGGTCAGCTCATGGCCCACGCCGACAACGACGCGGTCAAGGCCATCGAGTTCATCAACCCGGCCCCGTTCTCCATGAGCGCCTTCGTCATCGGCGCCGCCGCCTTCGTCCGCCTCGCCATGGTCGACTGGGCGATCGCCCTGGTGGCCATCACCGTGTTCCCCCTGCTGCTGGTGATGAACCGGATCTACACCGCCCGGGTCGAGGCTCCTGCGGCCCGGGGCCAGGCTCGCTACGGCGACATGGCTGCCGTCGCCCACGAGAGCTTCGACGGCGCGCTCGTGGTCAAGCTGCTGGGTCTCGGCGACCACGAGCGGGACCGCTTCGCCCGTCGCACTGATGCCCTGCGCGCCGAGCGGGTGCGGGTGGGCGAGCTGCGGGCCTGGTTCGAGCCCGGCCTCACCGCCTTACCCAACCTGGGCTCGGTGTTCGTGCTGGGCCTCGGCGCCTGGCGCCTCTCCACCGGCGACCTCACCGAGGGCGGCATCGTCGAGGCCCTGGCGCTGTTCGCAGTGCTGGCCACGCCCATGCGCGTGATGGGCTACCTGCTCCAGTCCATGCCGCCGTCGGTGGTGGCCGCCGACCGTCTCGACGAGGTGCTGGCCGTCGACCCCGACGAGCACCACCCCGCCCAGGGCGACGACACCCTGCCCGACGGGCCGCTCGGGGTCGAGGTGCGGGGTCTGCGCTTCGCCCACGAGCCCGACGTGCCCGTGCTCGAGGGCGTGTCCCTCACCGTCCATCCCGGCGAGGTGGTGGCCCTCACCGGTGCCACCGCCGGGGGCAAGACCTCCCTCTGCCTCTGCCTCGCGGGGCTGCTGGAGCCGACGGGCGGGTCGGTCGTCCTCGGCGGGGTCGACGTGGCCGACCTGGCTCCGGCCCAGCTGCCCGCCGCGGTCGGGTTCGTGTTCCAGGAGACGTTCCTGTTCGCCGACACCGTGGCCGCCAACGTGCGAGCCGGTCTGGCCGACGGGGACGCCGACACCGGCGGGGAGGGCGGCGACGCCGACCTGCACCGGGCTCTGGCCCTGGCCCGGGCCGACGGGTTCGTGGCCGCCCTGCCCCACGGCCTCGACACCGTCCTCGGGGAGCGGGGCGTCACCCTCTCCGGCGGCCAGCGCCAGCGCCTGGCCCTGGCCCGCGCCCTGGTCCGGCGGCCCCGGCTCCTCGTCCTCGACGACGCCACCAGCGCGATCGACCCCGTCGTCGAGGGCGAGATCCTCACCGGCCTGGGCCGCGCCCTCGACACCACCACCGTGGTCGTCGCCCACCGCGTGTCGACCATCCGCCTGGCCGACCGGGTCGTCTTCCTCGACGCCGGCCGGGTCGCGGCGGTGGGCCCCCACGACGAGCTGCTCGCCTCCACCCCCGCCTACGCCGCCCTGGTCCGCGTCTACGAGGAGTCCGACGGCAGCGCCCTCGCCGACGACAGGGGCGTGCGTCTGTGAGCGAGCGCCAGGCGCGAACGGTCGTGCCCTCCGAACCGGTGACCGATCGCGCCCCGGGAGGGTCGCGGATGGTCGCGGCTTCCGACCCGAGGGCGGGGGTGCACCGATGAGTTCGCCGCTGCCGGTGGAGACCGGCGTCGATGAGGTCCACCAGGCCGAGCTCGGCGACCCCATCGACGTGGCCGCGTCGCAGAGCGGCGGGGCCATCGCCGCCTTCCGCCGCATCGTGGCGGCTATGCCCGAGCTGCGGGTCGGGGCCGCGATGTCGGCGGGCCTGGCCCTGGCCACGTCGGCCGGCCGGGTGGTGGTGCCGATCCTCGTCCAGCAGGTGCTGGACCGGGGGATCCTCGGCCCGGATGGCTACCGGCCCCGCTTCGTGGCCGTGGCCACCGTCCTGGGCGTGCTGGCCGTGATCGCCTTCTGGCTCATCGGCCGGGTGACCCTGGCCCGGCTGACCCGGGCCGCCGAGGCCGGCCTGGCGGGGCTGCGGGTGCGGACCTTCGCCCACATCCACCGCCTCTCAGCCGCCGATCACACCGAATCCCGCCGAGGGGTGCTGGTGTCCCGGGTGACCAGCGACGTCGAGACCCTGGCCCAGTTCTGGCAGTGGGGGGCCGTGGTCTGGATCACGTCGCTCTCCACCATCACCGGCATCGTCGTGGTGATGCTGATCTACAGCTGGCAGCTCGCCGTGCTGACCGTCGGCGTGTTCATCCCCCTCAGCGTGGCCCTGCGCATCCTCCAGCACCGCCAGCTCCGCATCTGGGACACGGTGCGGACCCGCGTGGGCGACACCCTGGGCGAGTTCTCCGAGACCATCGGCGGCGCACCCGTCATCCGGGCCTACGGGCTGGAGGCGCGCAGCCGCGACCGTCTCCAGGAGTCGGTGGCCCGGCAGTACCGGTCCGAGGTGCGCGCCGCCCGGTTGTTCGCGGTCATGTTCCCCCTCGGCGACATCGTGGGCGCCGTCGCGGTGGCGACGGTGGCCGCCGTTGGCGTCTGGCGGGGACCGGCGTGGGGTCTCGACGCCGGGGAGATGGTGGCCTTCCTCTTCCTCGTCACGCTGCTCACCCAGCCGGTGGCCGAGCTGGGCGAGGTGCTGGACCAGACCCAGGCCGCGGCGGCCGGGTCGCGCAAGGTGCTGGCCACCCTCGACATCCCCGTGACGGTGGTCGAGCCCGACGACGGACCCGACCTGCCCCACGGCCCGCTGTCGGTCGCGGTCCGCGCCGTGGACTTCGCCTACCGGACCGGACCGGTGGTGCTGCAGGGCGTCGACGTCGAGATCGCGGCGGGGACGTCCGTGGCGGTGGTGGGTGAGACCGGCTCGGGCAAGACCACCTTCGCCAGCCTGCTGGCGCGCCTGGCCGACCCGGTGGCCGGTCGGATCGAGGTCGGCGGCGTGGACCTCCGCGACGTGGCGCCCGCCTCCCGCCTGATCCGGGTCCGGATGGTGCCCCAGGACGGCTTCCTGTTCTCGGCCACGGTGCGGGAGAACATCCGCCTCGGCCATCCCACCGCCACCGATGCCGACATCGAGGCCGCGGTCGACACCCTCGCCCTCCGTTGGTGGGTCGATCGCCTGCCCCGGGGCCTCGACACCGAGACGGGGGAGCGGGGCGGTTCCCTGTCCGTGGGGGAGCGCCAGCTGGTCGCCCTGGTGCGAGCCCAGGTGTCCGATCCCGGGCTGCTCGTCCTCGACGAGGCCACATCGGCGGTCGATCCCGAGACCGAGATGGCCCTGGCCGTGGCCCTCACCCGGCTGTCGGCGGGGCGGACCACGGTGACCGTCGCTCACCGCCTCTCCACCGCCGAGCGGGCCGACCTCGTCCTGGTGTTCGACCAGGGCCGACTGGTCGAATCCGACTCGCACGCCTCGCTCTTGGCGGCCGGCGGCACCTACGCGGCCCTGCACCGATCCTGGGTCGGCGGCACCCGCTCGGCCTGACCTTCCCTCGGCGAGCCGGTCGGGGGACGGTCGTTGAGCAACGCGGGCGCGGATCGGTTCGGGTGGTGTGGCGTGCTGGTCGGTCCTGCGGCTGTGAGCGCGGATCGGTTCGGCCTCGGCGGGTTGGTCGGTCCTGCGACCGTTCCGCGACGCGATCGCGGCGGCTCTGGCCTCGGCGGACGGGTCAGGCCTGTGTGGAGGCAACGGGGTACCCGGCCGGTACGACGCTTCGGCCACGACGTCGCCGCCACCGGAGCGGTGGGGCGCGGAGCGCGGGCTCAGATCCGCGGCGACGATCTCCCCATCAGGCGGGGCGCAGCACGACCACCGGGATGTCGCGGTCGGTCTTCTTCTGGTAGCCGGCGTAGTTCTGGTGGTCCTGCGTGATCATCGGCCACAGGCGTGCTCGCTCCCCGGCGTCGGCCACCGTGGCGCGGTAGGGCCGCTTGGAGCCACCCCCGAGGGCCACCTGCACATCGGGGTCGGCCTCCAGGTTCAGGAACCAGGCGGGGTGGGTGTCGTCGCCGCCCCGCGAGGCCACGATCACGAGGTCGTCACCCTCCTGCACGGGTGAGGTCAGCATCACCGATCGGGGCTGGCCGCTCTTGCGCCCCGTGGTGGTGAGCTCCAGCACCGGCATGTTGGAGGCGCTCCAGCCGACCTTGCCGCGGGTCACGGTCAGGATCGTTCGGTGGATCGTGTTCATGGCCTTCAGGGCGATGTCGCTCGGCATGCCCGGACCCTACCGACAGCGGTCGCCGCGCCCGTCCGGGATGATCTCCCGCGAACGGCACGCGGCCAGACGCGGGGCATGTCCCAGAGGTGAGGTCCGATCGACCGGGGTCGGGACCTGCGGCCCGCCCGGTCGGGGGACGCCGCTCTCGCCGAGGCCGGTGTCGCCGGTCGGCCGTGCCAGGCTGGAGGAGTGAAGTACGTGGTCTGCGTCCCCGATGGCTGTGCCGACGAGCCGATCGACGCGCTCGACGGGCGGACGCCGCTCGAAGCGGCGGCGACGCCGGTGCTCGATGCGCTGGCGGCCCGGGGTCGAGTGGGGCGGGCCGCGGTCATCCCCGAGGGCATGGCCCCCGGCAGCGACATCGGGAACATGAGCATCCTCGGCTACGACCCGGCCGTGCATCACACGGGGCGGGCCCCCATCGAGGCCGCCGCCCTCGGCCTCCGGCTGCGTCCCGACCAGGTCGCCTACCGGTGCAACCTGGTCACGCTGGCCGACGACGGCTCTGCGGACGGGGTGATGGCCGACTTCGCCGGCGGCCACCCCTCCACCGAGGCCGCAGCCGAGGTGATCCGGGCCCTCGACGCGGAGCTGGGTGGCGACGGCATCGAGTTCCACGCCGGCGTCCAGTACCGCCACATCGTCGTCGCTCCCCGCATCCGCGCCGACGCCGACTGCGTGCCGCCCCACGACCTGTCGGACAAGCCTGCGGTGTGGCCGACGGGCCCCTCCGCCCCGTGGCTGCGGGAGATCATGGAGGCCAGCCGGGCCATCGTCGGCGCCTCGGACCTCGACGCCACCCAGGTCTGGCTCTGGGGCCAGGGCTCCCAACCCCAGCTGCCCACCTTCGCCACCACCCACGGGGTGGAGGCGGGCATGGTCACCGCCGTCGACCTGGTGCGTGGCCTGGGCGTGCTCACCGACATGGACGTGGTGGAGGTGCCCGGCGCCACGGGCTGGTACGACACCGACTACGAGGCCAAGCGCGATGCGGCCCTGGCCGGCCTGGCCGCCGGCGTTGACCTGTTCGTGGTCCACGTCGAGGCCACCGACGAGGCCGGCCACGCCGGCGACCTCGAGGAGAAGGTGAAGGCGCTGGAGGCGTGGGACAGCCGCATCCTGGCCGATCTGGTCGATGGCCTCGACGACCTCGGCCCCTGGCGTCTGCTGCTGCTTCCCGACCACGGCACGCCGGTGCGCACCAAGACCCACACCTCGGACCCCGTGCCCTACCTGCTGGTCGACTCGGCCTCCGACGGCCCCGGCGGCACCTACTCCGAGCCCGGTGTGGCCGACCTCCCCGTCGTTGCCGGCCACACGCTGTTGCCCACCCTCGTCGCCGCCCCGACCTGACTCCCCGGCCGACGGCCCACCGGTCGGGCCGCGCCCAGTCGTCGCCCAGTCGAGGGCCCACCCGTCGGGCCGCTCGTCGCCCGAAGTGGTCCCGAGTCTGGCTGCGGGGCGACCAGAGCAGGGACCAGTTCGTGTCGCGGTCCGACCGTCCGCGGCCACGGGTGGTGCGCCGACTGTCGGAGGGGACAGAGGTGACGGCTATGATCTAGGCCGTCCCCGTGGGGTTGTCCGGCGGTACCGCTGGCCCCGAAGGCGACAGACCTTCCCGATTCCGTCCCGGCTCCACGCCGCGGCGCGACGGAGCACCCGGAGCCTGCGGGCTCCCTGACAGTGAGGCAGTCCACCATGAGTGGCTTCGAACGGTCCCTCCTCGAAAGCAAGGAGCGCGACGAGCTCAGCCAGATCGCCGAGTCGCTCGGGAAGAAGCCGTCGGCGCGGTCCAAGAAGGCGACCATCATCGACCTCATCCTCGAGCTGGCCGGCGTGACCAGCGGTGGGGGCGAAGCTGCGGCGGACGAGGGCCCGACCGACGAGGCACCCGATGCCGGTCGCGGTGACGGCGACGGGTCCGACCCCGCCGACCCCGCCGACGACGACGGAAGCGGCGCCGGGGGCGCCGCCGACCCAGGTCAGGGCGGCGGGCCGCAGGCCGACGAACGCGACCGATCATCGGGCACCGGCGCGAGCGGCGGGGGCGGGGGCGGGGGCCAGCCGTCCCGCGAGGGCCAGAGCCGGAGCCGCGACAGCGGGAAGGGCCAGTCCGGCGGTCAGGACGGGGGCAACGACCAGAGGTCGAGCAACCAGGGTCAGGGCAACGACCAGAGCTCGAGCAGCCAGGGTCGGGGCGGCAGCCAGGACCAGCGCGACGATCAGGGGTTCAGCAGTCAGGGTCAGGGCGAGAACCAGGAGCAGGGCGGCCGGGGGTCCGACGGCGGCGCCCAGGGCCAGGACCCGAACCAGAAGCAGGGCGGCGGCAAGGACCAGTCCGACGAGGACGGCAACCGCCGCCGCCGTCGCCGGGGCCGCGGGCGCGACGGCAACCAGCAGGACACCTTCGAGGGCGATCCCATCGACGTCGAGGGCCTGCTCGACCTACGCGACGACGGCTACGGCTTCCTCCGCCTCCACGGCTACCTGCCCTCGAACGACGACGTGTACGTGTCGGTGAAGCAGGTCCGCCAGTTCGGCCTGCGAAGGGGGGACCGCGTGAAGGGCAAGAGCCGGCCCGCCTCCCGCAACGAGAAGAACCCGGCCCTGCTCCAGATCGACGCCGTGAACGACGCCGCCCCCGATGCATCCCGCGAGCGTCGGCGCTTCGCGGACCTCACCCCGCTGTTCCCCGACGAGCGCCTCCGCCTGGAGACCAAGGGGGCGGCCTCCACCATGACCACCCGGATCATCGACCTCCTCGCACCCATCGGGAAGGGTCAGCGCGGCCTCATCGTCTCGCCGCCCAAGGCGGGCAAGACGACGATCATGAAGCAGATCGCCCGGGCCATCGAGCTCAATGACCCCGACGTCGCCCTCATCGTGCTGCTGGTCGACGAGCGCCCCGAGGAGGTCACCGACATGCGGCGCTGGCTGATCAACGGTGAGGTGGCGGCCTCCACCTTCGACCGGCCCAGCGAGGAGCACATCGCGGTGTCCGAGCTGGTCATCGAGCGGGCCAAGCGCATGGTGGAGGACGGCAAGGACGTCGTCATCATCCTCGACGGCATCACCCGCCTGGCCCGAGCCCACAACCTGGCCGCCCCGCCCAGCGGGCGCATCATGTCCGGCGGCATCGACGCCGCCGCCCTCTACCCGCCCAAGCGCTTCTTCGGCGCCGCCCGCAACGCCGAGGAGGGGGGCTCGCTCACCATCCTGGCCACCGCCCTGGTCGAGACCGGCTCGCGGATGGACGAGCACATCTTCGAGGAGTTCAAGGGCACCGGGAACATGGAGCTGCGCCTCAGCCGCCACCTGGCCGAACGACGCATCTTCCCCGCCATCGACGTCGACGCCAGCTCGACCCGCCACGAGGAGCTGCTCTTCGAGCGCAAGCAGGTGGCCCAGGTCACCACCCTCCGCAAGGTGCTGGGGGCGCTCAAGGACACCGACGGGGCCAGCGACGCCGCTTCCCTCGAGCTGCTCCTCGACCGCATGCAGACCTTCAAGACCAACGACGAGTTCCTGGCTGAGGTGGGCAAGGCCAAGGCCGGCGGCTGACCCCGCCCGGCGCCCGCCCGGGAATGCGCGGACGTTGCACAGACGAGGCCCCGATTGGGCCGACCGGCCCATCAGGGCGAGACTGGAGAGACCATGAAGACCGACATCCACCCCACCTACACCGAGACCACGGTCACCTGCTCGTGCGGGAACTCCTTCACCACCCGCTCCACCGCGGACGGACTGACCAGCGAGCTCTGCAACGAGTGCCACCCCTTCTACACCGGCAAGCAGAAGCTGGTGGACACCGGTGGCCGCATCGACCGCTTCGAGCGCCGCTACGGCGCCCGCAAGGGATCCAAGGCCGCCACCGAGAAGTAGTCCCGTCGACGCGGCCCGGGCCGCCTCGCTGGAGGCGGCCAAGCTGAGCGCCCTCACCCGCGACCGGGTGGGGGCGTGGCCGTCCCCCTCCTCGTTCCCCGGTGGCGCCGCTCTCGTCGATGGTGCTGTCGGCTGGGTCCAGCTGGCCGGCGACGCCGCGCCCCGCCTGGGCGCGGCGCTGGCCTGGGCTCGGCGGGCCGGGGTCACCGAGGTGCAGGTCGTCATCGACGCGCCCGAGGCCGCCGGGCTCGTCGCCCGGCAGGCGGCTCTGTTCCGCCCCGCCCCCACGGTGTGGCGGGTCGACGGTGCCGCCCTCGTGCGGGCCGAGCCCGCCCCTGCCCCCGTTCCCCTCCCGGCGCCCGTTGCCCCTGAGCTCCACGCCCTGTTGGCCGACGCCGGTCTGACCGTCGTCGACGAGGACGGGATGGCGGTGGGCGAGCTGCTGGGCCTGGAGGTGGCCCGCATCGTCCACGGCGTCGACGGCCCGGAGCTCGAGGTCGGGGTGGGCCGAGCCGACCGGGAGCTGACGGCCATGGCCCACGCCGAGCTGCCCGCCGCGGCCCGGGTGGCCCGGGTGGTCGACATCGTCGCCCGTGAGCGCCGATCGGGCGCCCCGCCTCACCCGCTCAACCAGCTGGTGCCCGAGAGGTGGCTCCGGGCCTCACTGGTGGCCGATCCGGGCCTGATCGGGGCCGCGGTGCTGACACCGGTGCCCTCGGTCGTGCCCCGGAGCAACCTCCGTCAGCGCAGCGTGGCCACCGCGGTGGGCACCGACCTCGATGGCCAGCCGCTCGTCGTCACCTGCTCGACCGGCATCGACCTCGATCTGGTGCCTTCCGCGGCCGACGATCGGGCCGCCCACGCCCCCGAGGCCCGGCTGGTGCTGGCCGTGCCGGACCGCGATGCGCGGGGCCTCACCGCGGACCTCGCCGCCGCCCTGGACCCCGCGGCCGAGGTGCTCGCCGTCGACGGCGACTGGCGCATCCCGTGGTCGGCCAGCTCCTGACGTCGACACTGCTTCCGAGCCACGAGCGCGTCACCCCTGACGCGTGGGTGGCTCAGAACCGGGGGGTCGGTCAGGCCGAGGCGCCGCGGGGCGGGACGGTGATCATCTTCTGCTCGACGTAGAAGCCACCGAGGGGGACGGCCGAGAGCACCAGGGCCAGCACCGTCTCGCCGAGGCTCCAGCCCTGTTCGGCACGACCCATGAGCACCAGGGCGGCATACGCGAGGACGATGATCCCGTGGATCGGTCCCGCGATGGGGACGCCCCCCTCGCCCCCGGCGTCGAAGGCGTACTTGGCCACCATGGTGCACAGGAGCAGCAGGTAGGAGATGCCCTCCAGCAGTGCGGCGACTCGCAGAGGGCGTGCCACCGAGGGCATCGATGAGCTCGTGGCGTTGGAGGCGGGCGAGGTCGAGGTGTCGGGCACGGCCCCAGGATCGCCGCCCGCACCGGGGGACGCCAGCCCGGCCGCGTCGGTGGTGGCGGGGCGCGATGATCGAGGGGTGATCCTCGCGGCCGCGCCCCGGACCCACCGCTGATGGCCCTCCAGTGGAAGCGCTGGCTGGCCTACGCCAAGGCCAAGGTCGACCAGACCGTGGCCCAGGGCGACGACGAGCTCGACCGCCGTGAGGCCGAGCTCGCCGCCCGGGCCGGGGAGCAGCCCTGGCTGGCCAGCTCCGGCACCGCCCCCAGCTTCGACGAGGCCAAGGCCCGCATCGAGGCCCAGACCCGGACCGCCGAGACCCGCCGGGCGGAGGGCGGCGCCGACCGCGACCCGACCACCGACGGGTCGTCACCGGCCCCAACGTCACCGTCGACGGCCGGCGGGGCGAGCACCGGCGCTCCGGCCGCCCCTCCGACGGCCGACGCCTCGACGTTCGACTCCTTCGACGTGGCCGCCCGCCAGAAGGCGACAGACGAGCGCCTGGCCGCCATCCGCGAGGAGCTCGGCCTCGGCGGCGACGCGGAGAAGGACGACCCACCAAGGGCCTGAGGCGGCGGTCACTCCGGCGCCAGGAGCTGTCGCGATCGTCGTCGGAGGTGACCGCTACCGTGACCGCGATGCTGGAGCGACTCGAAGATCTCGGGCGCGAGCTCACCGACGTCGAGGCCCAGCTCTCCGATCCGGGGGTCTACGCCGACCAGGCCCGGTCGTCCGACCTCGCCCGTCGCCACAAGGAGCTGGAGGCCATCGTCACCCGGGCCCGGCTGCTGGCCGACCGAACCACCGACGTGGCCACCGCTCGGGAGATGTACGACGAGGCCGAGGGCGACGATCGCACCCTGCTGCGGGCCGAGATCGATGAGGCCGAGGCTGCCATCGAGGTCCTGACTGCCGAGATCCGCCTCCTGCTGCTGCCCCGCGACCCCAACGACGATCGCAACGTGATCGTGGAGATCCGGGGCGCCGAGGGCGGTGAGGAGGGCAACCTCTTCGCCCGTGACCTGTTCGAGATGTTCGAGGCGTGGGCCGCCCGTCGGAGCTGGGCCCTCGAGGTGCTCGGAGCCGAGCCGTCGGACATGGGGGGCTACGACCAGGTGACGTTCCAGGTCAAGGGCGACGGCGTCTGGTCCCGGCTCAAGCACGAGGGAGGCCCCCACCGCGTGCAGCGGGTCCCGGCCACCGAGGCCAAGGGTCGGGTCCACACCTCCATCGCCACCGTCACCGTGCTGCCCGAGGCCGACGAGGTCGACGTCAGAATCGACTCGGGCGACCTCCAGGTCGACGTCTACCGCTCGTCGGGCCCCGGCGGGCAGTCGGTCAACACCACCGACTCCGCCGTGCGCGTCACCCACCTGCCCACCGGGCTGGTGGTGTCCATGCAGGACGAGAAGAGCCAGCTCCAGAACAAGGAGCGAGCCCTGCGGGTGCTGCGCAGCCGGCTGCTCAAGGCCGAGCAGGACCGTCAGGAGGCCGAGGCGTCCGAGGCCCGCCGCAGCCAGGTGGGCGGCGGGGGGCGCAGCGAAAAGATCCGCACCTACAACGTCAAGGAGAACCGGGTGACCGATCACCGCCTAGGCCTGACCCTCTACCGCCTGGAGCAGGTGCTGGCCGGTGACCTCGACGAGCTCAGCGACGCCCTCGTCGCCGCCGAGCAGGCCGAGCGCCTCACCGAGCGATGACCGACGCGGACAACCTCGGCGACGACCGTCCCGGGTCGCACCCCGATGACATCTCGGCCGAGCTGACCGGTCCCGACGCCGAAGCCCTCTCCGACGCCGACCCTCCCCCGGAGGTCCCGGCACCGGTCCGCACCGACGTCGGCCTCGACACCGGGACCGTTGCCTGGCGGACGCTGCTGGCCGAGGCGGCCGACGCCCTGGTGGCGGTGGGCATCCTCTCGGCCGACGTCGAGGCCCGTCGCATGGTCGAGGAGGCCACCGGCCACGACGGCGCCGCCCTCCACGCCCACCTCGACGCCCCGGCCACGGTCGGTGGGGTGGCCGCCCTCGACCGCATGGTGGAGCGTCGGCGGGCGGGCGAGCCCCTCCAGTACGTGCTCGGTCGGTGGGGCTTCCGTCACCTCGATCTGATGGTTGACGCCCGGGTCCTCATCCCGCGTCCGGAGACCGAGGGCGTCGTCGATCACGTTCTGGCCGAGCTGGATCGGTTGCGGGCTGACCACGGCACCGATGCCGCGCCGGTCGTGATCGACCTCGGCTGCGGCTCCGGGGCCATCGGCCTGGCGGTGGCGTCCGAGCGGCGAGACGTCGAGGTCCACGCGGTCGACGTCGAGCCCGGCGCCGTGGCCGTGACCCGGGCCAACCTGGCCGGCCTGGGCGTCGCCGGCGCGTCTGTGACGGTGCACGAGGGCTCGTGGTACGCGCCCCTGCCACCCGATCGGGCCGGTCGGATCGCGGTGGTGGCCTCCAACCCGCCCTACGTGGCCGACTCCGATGACCTGCCCGCCGAGGTCGGCGGGTGGGAGCCGGCGGCGGCGCTGGTGGCGGGGCCCAGGGGCCTGGAGGCCATCGAGGTGATCGTGGACCAGGCCCCCATCTGGCTCGCGCCCGGCGGCGCCCTGGTGGTCGAGATCGGTGAGTCCCAGGGCGCCGCCGCCCGGGAGCGGGCCGAGGCCGTCGGTCTGATCGACATCGAGGTCCGGCCGGACCTGCTCGGCCGCGATCGCACCCTGGTGGCCCGCGCCCCCCGGCCCGTCCGGTGAGCCGAGGCGCCGCGGTCAGAGAGCGCCGCGAGCGAGCCAGATGGCACGGGCCGTCCGGCGGCGGAGCGGGCGCAACGAGTGGGGTCGGCGGCGCTCATGGTTGTCGGGCGGTGGGTCAGGGGTGAGTGCGCGTAGAGCGCGAGGCCGACAGCACAGCTCTCTGTCCGGGGAGAGAGCGGGCGCGGCGAGTGGGGCCGGCGGCGCTCATGGTTGTCGCCGGCCCGGGCGTGGGTGGAGCAGGTCCCCAGGCGTGGGCGAGCACGGGTGAGCAAGCTCCCGCCCGACCGCGGCGACCCGGCCCTGGTGGAGCAGCTGGCCACCGCCCTGCGGACCGGCGGCGCCATCGTCCTGCCCACCGACACCGTGTACGGGGTGGCCGCCCTACCGTCGGTGCCGGGTGCGACGGCCCGGCTCTTCGCCCTCAAGGGTCGCCGACCGGACACACCTCTTGCTGTGCTCGTCGCCGACGAGAGCGCGGCGCGGGCCATCAGCGATCTTTGGACCCCAGGCCTGGAGCGACTGGTCGCCCGGTTCTGGCCCGGCCCCCTCACCCTCGTCCTTGGTCGCGACGTCTCGGCGGGGTCGTGGGACCTCGGCGGAGATCCCCGCACCATCGGGGTGCGGTGTCCCGCTCACCCGCTGGTCCGGGCGGTGGCGGCCCGAGTCGGTCCCCTCGCCACCACCAGCGCCAACGCCCACGGTCAGCCCACGCCGACCACGGCCGCGGCGGCCGCCGCCACCCTGGCGGGACCGGTGGCCGCGATCGCCGACGGCGGCCCCCTGGGCGCCGCGGCCTCCACCGTGGTCGACGCGACCGGTCCCGCCCTCGTGCTGCGCCGCGAGGGCCCCGTCCCCTTCGCCGAGGTCGAGGCCGCCGCCACCGAGCCCTGATCCGCCCGTCGTCGCCTCCGCTTCTCGCAACGTTGGACGGACCTGGCCGCATGTGGCGCCCTTCCGTCCAAGGTTCGAGTGATGGGGATCGTCGCCTGCTTGTGTGGGGGGCGCTGACGTGATCCGATGGGGTCGTGCCGCTCGCCCCGCCGCCTCCCGCAGTCACAGAGGTCTCCCTGTGACCGGCACGCGAGTGGGCGTGGCCTTCATGGTCGCGGGCGCCATCCTCATCGCCATCGGCTCCCTCGACGTCGGGCGCAACGACGTGGTCCACACCGTGGCCACCACCCTCATCGTGTTCGGCGCCGTCGTCCTCTCGGTCGCGACCGAGAGCAAGGACCAGGTCACCGACTAGCCGGTGCCCACGCCCACGCCTGCCTCCCAGGGCCGTCAGGTGTCTCGCACCATGGCGGCGTCGCCAGGAGCCGGGGCTCAGCCCTCGATGTCGCGAGTGCGCCGGGCGCCGGGGTGCAGGTAGGTGTAGAGGATGAGGCCGAGGGCGGCGATGCCGATGGGGACGAAGGCGTCGCCCTTGCGGGTGTAGACGGGGATCAGGACGAAGGCCGAGAGCAGGCCCGTCCAGGCCCACAGGATCAGCACGCTGCGACGCTGCCCGTGGCCCAGGCGCATGAGCCGGTGGTGGAGGTGGTCCTTGTCGGCGTTGGCCGGGCTCAGGCCCTTGCTGGCCCGACGGATGATGGCCCAGAGCGTGTCGACGATGGGCACGCCCATGATGAAGATGGGGATCAGGGGCAGGTAGAAGAAGAACACCCGGCCGCTGAACTGGTTGGGGCTCTGGCCGCCGACGAGCATGGTCGAGCCGGCCATGAGCACGCCCAGCATGAGGGCGCCGCCGTCCCCCATGAAGATGCGGGCCGGGTGGAAGTTGTAGGGCAGGAACCCCACGCAGATGCCCACGACGATCACCGCGATGAGCGGGCTGGGGTTGTCGGGGCGGATCACCTCCGCGTCGCCCGCCACCCGGAGGCCGTAGAGGAAGAAGGCCCCGGCGGCGATGGCCACGATGCCGGCGGCCAGGCCATCGAGACCGTCGATGAAGTTGGTGGCGTTGGCCATGACCAGCACCCAGATCACCGTGACCAGTGGGGCCATGTCCGGAGAGAGCAGCACTGGCGGTGTGAACGGCAGCGGGAGCAGGACCATCGACGCACCGAGCAGGTAGAGGGCGCTGCCGGCGAGGACCAGTCCTGACATCTTGGCCGGAGGGGACACGGGGCGGACGTCGTCGATGGTGCCGACCGCGCAGGCGACCGTCGCCCCGATGGCGATGCCGATGGAGGCCCGGGGAGCCTCGAACACCGCCGAGAAGGCGTCCATCCGCCACGCCGCCACCAGGGCGGCGCCGAAGCCGACGAGCATGGCCACGCCCCCGAAGTAGGGGGTGGGGACCTGGTGGACCCTGCGCTCATCGGGCTGGGCCAGCGCCCCACCCCGTCGCGCCACCCACCCCGCCACCGGCGTGAGGAGAAGGGTGATCCCGAAGGCGACGGCGAACACCGTGCCGTAGGCGGTGGTCGTGGGCGTCAGCACCCGGTCGGTCCCGGGTCGGGCGCGGGCGGGAGGGCCTGCATCCCCGCCGACGCTACCGCCGCACCCTCGCCCGACGGGTCACCCGGCGCCCGCCGCCTCACGCCTCCAGATCAGGGTAAGGGGCAAACCGCGCGCAGAGGTCGGCGACCTCGGCCTTGACCTCGGCCAGCACGTCGTCGTCGGCGCGGAAGGTGAGGACGCGATGGATCAGGTCGCCCACCGTCGCCATCTCGGACGGGCCCATGCCCTGGGTGGTCACCGCCGGTGTGCCGATGCGGAGGCCACTGGTGATGTAGGGCGGGCGGGGGTCGTCGGGGACGGTGTTCTCGTTGAGGCTGATCCCGGCCCGGTCGAGGGCGAGACGGGCCTTCTTGCCCGACAGCTCGGGGTCCAGGCTGCGGAGGTCGACCAGCAGGAGGTGGTTGTCGGTGCCGCCCGAGACCAGTCGGAGACCGTGGCCGGCGAGGCGCTCGGCCAGGGCCGCGGCGTTGGCGACCACGGCGGCCGAGTACTCGGTGAACGAGGGGTGGGCGGCCTCGGCGAAGGCCACCGCCTTGGCCGCGATGACGTGGTCGAGGGGACCGCCCTGGGAGCCGGGGAACACAGCCTTGTCGATGGCGGTGGCGTGCTCGGCCCGGCTGAGGATGCAGCCGCCCCGGGGGCCCCTGAGGGTCTTGTGGGTGGTGAAGGTGACGATGTCGGCGTGGGGAACCGGGCTGGGGTGGACCCCGCCGGCGATGAGCCCAGCGATGTGGGCGGCGTCGAACATGAACAGCGCGCCGACCTCGTCGGCGATCTCTCGGAACGGCACCGGGTCGATGATCCGGGGGTAGGCGGTGGCGCCGGCCACGATGATCTTGGGCTGGTGCTCCTTGGCCAGGGCCCGAACCGAGTCGAAGTCGATGCGCTCGTCGGAGGCGGTGACCCCGTAGCTCACGAAGTGGTACAGGATGCCGCTGGCGTTGACCGGCGAGCCGTGGGTGAGGTGACCACCCTGGTCGAGACGCAGGCCCAGGACCGTGTCACCGTGGTCGAGCATGGCCAGGTACGCGGCCATGTTGGCGTTGGCCCCGGAGTGGGGTTGCACGTTGGCGTGCTCGGCCCCGAAGAGGGCCTTGACCCGCTCCCGGGCCAGGTCCTCGACGCGGTCGATGACCTCGTTGCCGCCGTAGTAGCGCTTGCCCGGGTAGCCCTCGCTGTACTTGTTGGTGAGGACCGAGCCCGTGGCCCGCAGCACCGCCGGGGAGGTGAAGTTCTCCGAGGCGATGAGCTGGAGGGTCGAGTTCTGGCGGTCGATCTCCTCGCCGATGGTGGCGAACAGCTCGGTGTCATCGACGGGGGGCCAGGCCATGGGGGTCTCCTCGGGTCAGGTGGGCGGAGCGGGGCCGCGGGCCCGGGCGAGGGCACGGGGCGCGAGGCGGTCGATGAGGGCATCTTGGGCCGCGGGGTCACCCGCGAGCGAGGCGATCTCGGCCAGCTGCTCGACCCGACGGATGTGGCGGTCGCCCTCGAACTCGGTGGCCAGCCACAGGGTGACGATCTCCTCGGCCAGGCCCGGGCCCACGACCCGGCCCCCAAGGGAGAGCACGTTGGCGTCGTTGTGCTGACGGCTCATGCGGGCGGTGTAGAGGTCGTTGCCCAGCGCGGCCCGGACGCCGCGCACGGCGTTGGCGGCCAGCTGCTCACCCTGGCCCGAGCCACCGATGACGATGCCCCGCTCGACCGCACCCACGGCCACCGCCCGGGCCACCGCAGCACAGTAGGCCGGGTAGTCGACCGAGGCCTCGGCATCGGTGCCGGCGTCGTGGACGTCGTGGCCCAGGGCGGTGAGGAAGGCGGCGAGGTGGGCCTTGAGGGGGTAGCCGGCGTGGTCGGACCCGATCGCGAGGCGCATCAGGCCGAGGCCGTCGATGCCGACGCCGGGTGGGCGACGGCCAGAAAGCGGTCGATCAGGTCCTCGAGCTCCGCGGCGGTGCGCTCGTAGAAGCGGCGGGAGCGGCCCATGGGGTCGGTCACGTCGTCGGCCGGGTCCTCGCCCATGAGGTCCGCGCCCCGCCGCCCCACGCCGACACGGGCCAACCAGGTGCCGAGCGGCTCCTCCTCGGGCGCGAGCCGGCGCGGGCCCGTCGCCTGGGCCCGACGCACCAGGTCGCGCAGCACGAAGGTGTGGGCGAAGGCGTCGGGCTCGAGCACCACCGCCTCGCGGACGTGCTCACGGGTCATGCCGATCACCAGGTCGGCTCGGGCGACTGCCTCCTCGTCGAGCAGCGTGCTCCGGTGGGTCTGTAGGTCGAGGCCGCGCTTGGCCATCACCCGGACGCTGTTCTCCGACGCCGTCACGCCCTCGCTGACCAGACCCGCAGAGGCGACCCGGCCGTCGAGGCCGCGCTGGTCCAGCCGGTCGCGCAGCAGCGCCTCGGCCATGGGCGAGCGGCACTGGTTGCCGGTGCAGATCACGAGGATGTCGATGACGCGGATTGTAGCGACGGGCGAGGTCGCCCCTACCGTGGCCGGCCGACCTGACCGCTCGGTCGACCATGCCCGCCCGAGGTGCCCATGCCCGCCACCCCGCTCGACCCCCGTCTGCCCGTCCTGGTCGGGGCCGGTCAGCTCAACGTCCGCGTCGACCGCGGCGAGGATCCGGTCGAACCCACCGAGATGATCGCCCGGGCGGCGAGGCAGGCGGCTGAGGACACGGGGGCCTCCGACCCGGCGTCGCTCGTGCGCGGCCTCGACACCGTCGGCATCGTGAAGATGATGTCGTGGCGCTACCCGGACCCGGCGGCGCTGGTGGCCGGGTCGCTCGGGGCCGAGCCGGCCCGGCGGTGGGTCACCACCGACGGCGGGAACCACCCGCAGAGCCTGTTGAGCCGGGCCGCGAGCGACATCGGGACGGGGCGTGCCGACCTGGTGCTGATCGGCGGGGCCGAGGCGTGGCGGACCCGCTCGGCGGCGCGCCGGGACGGGCGCGACCTGGAGTGGACCCGTCAGCCCGATGATGCCGCTCCCACCGAGGCCATCGGTGACCAGACACCGCTGCTGGCCCCCGACGAGATCGACCGGGGTCTGTTCCTGCCCGTCACGCACTACCCCATCTTCGAGAGCGCGGTGCGCGCCGCCGCGGGCCGGACCCAGGCCGAGCACCAGGAGCACATCTCCACCCTGTGGGCCGGCTTCAGCGCCGTGGCCGCGACCAACCCCGACGCCTGGGTGCGCGAGCCTCGCACCGCGGAGGAGATCCGCACGGTGGGGCCCGACAACCGCATGGTCGGCCACCCCTACCCCAAGCTCATGAACTCCAAGAGCGGAGTGGAGCAGGCCGCCGCGTTCCTCCTCTGCTCGGTCGAGCGGGCCCGGTCCCTCGGCATCCCCACCGACCGGTGGGTCTTCCCCTGGACCGGAACCGACGCCCACGATACCTGGTGGGTGGGCAACCGGGTGTCGCTGCACCGGTCGCCGGCCATCGGCATCGCCGGCACCAAGGCCCTCGAGCTCGCCGGCGTCGGCGTCGACGACCTGGCCCACGTCGACCTCTACTCCTGCTTCCCGTCCGCGGTGCAGGTCGCCGCGACCGAGCTGGGACTGGACGGTGACCGGTCTCTCACCGTCACCGGCGGCCTGACCTTCGCCGGCGGTCCGTGGAACAACTACGTGTCGCACTCCATCGCCACCATGGCCCGGGTGCTGCGGAGCGACGAGGGCAGCGTCGGCCTGGTCACCGCCAACGGCGGGTACCTCACCAAACACGCCTTCGGCGTCTACTCGACCACGCCCCCGCCGCAGGGTCGGTTCGTCCACCGCGACTGCCAGGCCGAGGTCGACGACGTGGGCCAGGTGGAGCTCGTCGGGGACTGGGAGGGAGCGGTCCGCATCGAGGGCGCCACCGTGATGCACGACCGCGACGGCGCCCCCGAGCGCGCCTTCCTGGCCACCCGCACCCCGGCCCGCCACCGCGCCTGGTGCACGAGCACCGATCCGGACGTGATCGGCCTCATCACCTCCGACGAACCGGTGGGCCTGGCCGGACACCGCGCCGCCGACGGTTCCCTCTCCCTGTGACACGAGGCGGGGGGCGAGGATCCGTGGGAGATTTGCAGTTCTCGGACGGTCCGCCTAGTTTGCGCCTCAGTTCACAAGCGCCCCCGGACCGGGTGGTGCCCCCCTCCCGAGGGTGTCTCTCTTGTTCGACCTCCGAGCCAAGCAAGACCTGAACCGGGGCTTCAGCGACGCCCTCGGTCGAGGGGTCGACCTGGCCCTGACGCCCGTCGTCTTCGGGTTCATCGGCTGGCTCGTCGACCGGGTTGCCGGCACCAGCCCCGTGTTCACCATCCTGATCGCCGCCCTCGGCATGGTCGGCACCGCGGTGAAGATCAAGCTCGGCTACGACCGGCAGATGTCGGCCTTCGACGGCGACGCCACCACCCGGCCGCGCCAGGTCCAGCCCTCCGCCCGACCCCGGGAGGCCCGGTCGTGACCGGCACGGCATCGGTGATGGCCGGTCGTGACACCGGCCCCGCGCCGGAGCCGGAGATCGTCCGCGACCTCGTGCGCCACGGCCTCCGGGCCACGCCCGTCGTCCTTGCCGTGGGCGCCCTCGGATGGGGGTGGGCCGGCCTGGCGTCGGTCGCCCTGGCCATCGCCTTGGTGCTGGCCAACTTCACCGCGGCCGCCGCGCTGGCGGCCTGGGCGGCCCGGATCAGCTACGGGCTGGTGGCCGGCGTCGCCCTCTTCGGCTTCCTCATCCGTCTGGCCGTCATCTCCGCGGTGGTGCTGCTCGTCGGCGACCAGCCCTGGGTCGCCCCCGTCCCGCTGGGCGTGACCCTCGTGGTCGGCCACCTGGGCCTCCTCGTGTGGGAGTCCCGCCTCGTCTCCGCCTCCCTGGCCTTCCCCGGCCTCAAGCCCGCCCCCGTGAAGGAGCACCGCCCTGGGGCCCGAGCGGCCCGCCGGCCGGAGGCCGGCAAGAGCGGGCAAGCACAGCCTCCCTCTTCTCGGCGACGGGGCCGTCGAGACCACGACCACGTCTCGACACTCTGAGGTCTCATGTTCGCGTTGGAGTTCCCTCCGCTCAGCCACATCGTCAACTGGCCCGGCTTCATCGGCGACGGCACGCTCTACGAGGTCAACAAGGTCGTCGTCGTCTACCTCCTCGCCGTCATCCTGACCTCCCTCATCTTCGTCCTCGGCAACAAGAAGCAGCTGGTCCCGACCGGGGCCCAGAACCTGGCCGAGATGTCGATCGAGTTCGTCGAGGAGCAGGTCGTCCACCCCACCGTTGGTCACACGGAGAAGAAGTGGATCGCGCCCTTCATGCTGTCGCTGTTCTTCTTCATCTTCTTCACCAACATCTTCGAGGTCATCCCCATCATCCAGATGCCGGCCAGCGCCCGCATCGCCCTCCCGATGTTCCTCGCCCTGCTGGCCTACGTGCTCTACCACGGCGCCGGGTTCAAGGAGCACGGGCCCTTCGGCTACATCAAGCATGCCCTGGTCCCGTCGGGCGTGCCCGTGTTCCTCCTGCCGCTGGTGATCCTCATCGAGTTCGTCTCGAAGTTCCTCGTGCAGCCCTTCAGCCACACCGTCCGTCTCTTCGCCAACCTGCTCGCCGGCCACATCCTGCTGGTGACCTTCGCCGTGCTCACCAGCAGCCTGGCCGTGGCCAAGCCCTACGCCCCGCTCGCCATCCTTCCCCTGGCCGGGGTCATCTTCTTCGTCGCCTTCGAGATCTTCGTCTCGTTCCTCCAGGCCTACGTGTTCGTGCTGCTCTTCGGCGTCTACTACGGCTCCGCCACCAGCCACGACCACTGAGCCCACCCCGTCTCCCGATCCCCTGACCACCAGACAGAGAGATACAGACACCCATGCTCCTCGCAGAGATCACCGACACCGGCCTGGCGGCCCTGACCTACGGCCTGGGCGCCATCGGCCCCGGCATCGGCATCGGCTACCTGGTCGGCCAGGCCGTGCAGGCCATGGCCCGCCAGCCCGAGGCCGCCGGCATGGTGCGCACCACCATGTTCCTCGGCATCGCCTTCGTGGAAGCCCTGGCCCTCATCGGCTTCGTGGTCTTCTTCCTCGGCCAGGGCTGAGGGGGTCGGCCATGCGAACCACCCCACGCCCCTGGACCGTGCTGGCGCTGCTGCTGGCCGTGGTCGCCCTCATCGGCCTGTCCTCCGTCCCCGCCGGCGCCCAGGAGGGCGAGGGTGAAGGAGAGGTCACTGCGGAGGGCTCCCACAGCGAGGCTGTCGAGGAGGTCATCGAGGAGGCCGAGGCCAATGGCGCCGGTGAGTTCGACGCCGAGTGCATCGAGATAATCGCCGAGGGCGGTGCGATCGACGACTGCCAGGAGGCTCCCAACCCCATCCTCCCAGAGACCAACGAGATCCTCTGGGGCGCGGTTGGCTTCGCCATCGTGTTCGGTCTGCTGGCCTGGAAGGGCTACCCGGCCATCAAGGGCGCCATGAACGACCGCACCGAGAAGATCCGGGGCGACCTGGCCGCGGCCGAGGCCACCCGGGAGGAGGCCGACCAGGTGCTGGCCGGCTACAACTCCCAGCTGGCCGACGCCCGCCACGAGTCGGCGCGGATCCTTGAGGAGGCCCGCCAGGACGCCGAGTCCGTGCGGACCGAGCGGATCAGCGCCATCGACACCGAGATCGTGGAGATGCGTGAGCGCGCCGCCTCCGAGGCCGAGCAGGCCAAGGCCCAGGCCCTGTCCGACCTGCGCGGCGAGGTCACCGCCCTCGCCCTCGGCGCCGCCGAGCGCGTCATCGAGCGCAACCTCGACGACGAGGCCAACCGGGCCCTCATCGACTCCTACATCGACCAGGTGGGGGCGAGCAGCTGATGGACGACCTGCGCATCGGGGCATACGCCCAGGCGTTCCAGGCGATCATCGCCATCGAGGACACCCTGGACGAGGTGGAGGACGAGCTCTTCCGCGTCGCTCGGGTCCTCGAGGGCAACGACGAGCTGATGGCCACCCTCGCCGACGCGCACGTCGAGCCCGCCCGCCGCCAGCAGATCGTCGCCGACCTGCTCGGAGACCGGGCCGAGGTGACCACGGTGAACCTGGTGGGCCTGGCGGTCGGCAACGGCCGGGCCCGCGACCTCCCCGCCATCGTCGATGCGCTGGTCGGCCTGCGTGCCGCCTCCCGCGAGCAGGCCGTGGCCGAGGTGCGCTCGTCGATCGCTCTCTCCGACGAGCAGACCTCCCGCCTGGCCACCGCCCTCGGCCAGGCCACCGGCAAGAGCGTCGAGGTCAAGGTCATCGTCGACCCCACCGTGCAGGGCGGCATCGTCGCCCAGATCGGCGACACCGTCATTGACGGCTCCGTCCGTCGCCGCCTCGAGCAGCTGCGCGCCGCGCTCTAGGCCCCCGTGTCCACCCCCGCCTCTCCCCCCGAGCCACCCGGCCCGGTCGAACCCAGGAAGCGAGCCGATGGCTGAGCTCACCATCACCACCGACGACATCACCGCCGCCCTCCGCAAGAACCTCGAGGGCTTCACCCCCGACATGTCCGCGGCCCAGGTGGGTCGCGTCATCGAGGTCGGTGACGGCATCGCCCGGGTGGAGGGCCTCCCCGACTGCTCGGTCAACGAGATGCTGGAGTTCGCCAACGGCACCATCGGCCTGGCCCTGAACCTCGACGAGGAGTCGATCGGCTCGGTGGTCCTGGGCGATGTCGACGACATCGCCGAGGGTCAGACGGTGCGCGCCACCGGCGAGATCCTCTCGGTCCCCTGCGGCGACGGCCTGCTGGGCCGGGTCGTCAACACCCTGGGCGAGCCCGTCGACGGCAAGGGGCCCCTCTCCGACGTCGACACCCGCCGCATGGAGGTCCAGGCGCCGGGCATCATGGGCCGCCAGCCCGTGCACGAGCCCCTGCAGACCGGCATCAAGGCCATCGACTCGATGACGCCGATCGGCCGGGGCCAGCGCGAGCTCATCATCGGCGACCGCAAGACGGGCAAGACCACCGTCGCCATCGACACCATCCTCAACCAGAAGGGCCTGGGGGTGAAGTGCGTGTACGTGGCCATCGGCCAGAAGTCCTCCACCGTGGCCCAGACCGTGGCCACCCTCGAGCAGCACGGGGCCATGGAGTACACCGTCGTCGTCGTGGCCCCGGCCTCGGATCCGGCGCCCTACAAGTACCTCGCCCCCTACGCCGGCTGCGCCATGGGCCAGCACTGGATGGAGAACGGCGAGCACTCCCTCGCCGTCTACGACGACCTCTCCAAGCAGGCCGAGGCCTACCGCTCGGTGTCGCTGCTGCTGCGCCGCCCGCCCGGCCGCGAGGCCTACCCCGGCGACGTGTTCTACCTCCACAGCCGTCTCCTCGAGCGCTCGGCCAAGCTGTCCGACGCCAACGGCGCCGGCTCCATGACAGCCCTGCCCATCATCGAGACCAAGGCCGGCGACATCTCGGCGTTCATCCCGACCAACGTGATCTCCATCACCGACGGCCAGGTGTTCCTCGAGGACGACCTGTTCAAGTCGGGCGTGCGCCCCGCCGTCAACGTGGGCCAGTCGGTGTCCCGGGTCGGTGGTGATGCCCAGATCAAGGCCATGAAGACCGCGGTCGGCAGCCTCAAGGGCGACCTGGCCCAGTTCCGCGAGCTGGAGTCCTTCGCCTCCATCGGCTCGGACCTCGACGCCGTCTCCCAGGCCGCGCTCGACCGGGGCTACCGCCTCACCGA
Organism: Acidimicrobiales bacterium; assembly: GCA_038233075.1. GTDB lineage: Bacteria > Actinomycetota > Acidimicrobiia > Acidimicrobiales > Iamiaceae > Iamia. The sequence continues at coordinate 3,524 of JBBSMQ010000029.1, read as the reverse complement.
GCTGCTGAAGCAGGGCCTCAACTCGCCGCTCCCGGTCGAGGAGCAGGTCGTGGTCCTCTACGCCGGCACCCGTGGCTACCTCGACGACGTGCCCGTCGACGACGTGACGCGCTTCGAGGGCGAGCTGCTCGACGTCTTCCGCAGCCGCAACCGGGGCCTGCTCGACGAGATCCGCAGCTCCGGCAAGCTCGACACCGACGCCCTGGAGGCGGCCCTCAGGGACTTCGTCAACGTGTTCTCCCCCTCCGACGGCAGCGGAGGCCCCGAGCCCGAGCCCGAGGACCAGGGCGATGCGACCGTCGGCCAGGCCGGCGGCCGCTCCGAGGGCATCCTGCCCGAGGAGGAGATCAGCCGAGCTGACGAGACCGACGACGAGGCCTCCTAGCCATGGCCGGCGGTCAAGAGAGGGCCCTGAAGCGCCGCATCAAGAGCGTCCAGTCAACCAAGAAGATCACGCGGGCCATGGAGCTCATCGCTGCCACCCGGGTGGCCAAGGCCCAGCAGCGCGCCAACGAGGCCCGGCCCTACAGCGAGCAGCTCACCGCCGTCATCCAGCACCTGGCCGACAACGGTGGCATCACCGACCACCCCCTGCTCCAGCCGGCCGAGGACGTCTCCAAGATCGCCTACGTCGTCATCGCCTCGGACCGCGGCCTGGCCGGCGGCTACAACACGTCGGTCATCCGGGCCTGCGAGCGTGAGGTCCAGGCCCACCAGCGCGACGGCGTCGACTACGCGCTGATCACCGTGGGGCGCAAGGCCCAGGCCTACTTCGGCTACCGCAACTACCGGATCAAGGACAGCTTCGAGGGCTTCAGCGACGCCCCCTCCTACCAGGACGCGGTCGCCGTGGGCGAGGTCGTCTCGGAGCTCTACACCTCGCGCGAGGTGCAGGAGGTGGTGCTGGTGTACACCCGTTTCCTCTCCATCGGCCAGCAGGAGGTCGCCGTCCGGCGCTTCATGCCCCTCACCGGTGTCGGCCAGGCGGACCCCCCCGTCCCTGCCGGCTCCGCCATCCCGGTGCCCGGCACCGGTGGGCACACCGACGACGACCGGGCCGCAGCCGCCTACGAGTTCGAGCCCGGCCCCGGCCCCATCCTGGAGTCGTTGCTGCCCCGCTACGTGACGGCCCGGCTCTTCGCGGCCATGCTCGACGCCGCCGCGTCGGAGCACGCCAGCCGTCAGCGGGCCATGAAGGCGGCCACCGACAACGCCGAGGAGCTCATCACCAAGCTCTCCCGGGTGATGAACCGGGCTCGCCAGGACAGCATCACCAACGAGATCATGGAGGTCGTCGGGGGCGCCGAGGCCCTCCGCGGGGCCAGCGGCAACGATCCCTCCGACCTCCTCATCGACAACGTGTTCCCCGAGGACCCCTTCGACCACTCGGTGCACCGCCCCCACCGCACCTCCCACTTCAGCGCAGGAGACCAACCGTGACCACCACGTCCGCCGACCCCACCACCAACCTCAAGGACGGTCGCGTGGTGACCGTCGCCGGCCCCGTGGTCGACGTCGAGTTCCCGCCCGACGCCATGCCCGACATCAACACCGCCCTGGCCATGACCGTGGAGGTCGACGGCGAGCCGGTGGAGATCCGCGCCGAGGTGGCCCAGCAGATCGGCAACGGCCGGGTGCGGGCCATCTGCCTCAAGCCCACCGACGGGCTGCGCCGGGGCGCCGCGGTGGTCAACACCGGCGCCGGTATCACCGTCCCCGTGGGCGAGGTGGTGCTGGGTCACGTCTTCAACGTGATCGGCGAGCCCCTCGACGTCACCAGCGAGGAGCTGGGCGAGGTCGAGACCCGCTGGGAGATCCACCGCGACTCGCCCACCTTCGACGCCCAGGAGCCCTCGGCCGCGGTGTTCGAGACCGGCATCAAGGTCATCGACCTACTGACGCCCTACAAGCAGGGCGGCAAGATCGGCCTCTTCGGCGGGGCCGGTGTGGGCAAGACGGTGCTCATCCAGGAGATGATCCGCCGGGTGGCCCAGGACCACGGTGGCGTGTCGGTGTTTGCCGGCGTGGGCGAGCGCACCCGTGAGGGCACCGACCTGCTCATCGAGATGGGTGAGGCCGGCGTCCTCGAGAAGGCGGCGCTGGTGTTCGGCCAGATGGACGAGCCGCCCGGCGTGCGCCTGCGGGTGGCCCTCTCGGCGCTGACCATGGCCGAGTACTTCCGTGACGTGGCGCAGCAGGACGTGCTGCTGTTCGTCGACAACATCTTCCGGTTCACCCAGGCCGGCTCCGAGGTGTCGACCCTTCTGGGCCGCATGCCCTCGGCCGTGGGCTACCAGCCCACCCTGGCCGACGAGATGGGCGTCCTCCAGGAGCGGATCACCTCCACCCGGGGCCGATCCATCACCTCCCTGCAGGCCGTGTACGTGCCCGCCGACGACTACACCGACCCGGCACCGTTCTCGTCGTTCACCCACTTCGACGGCACCACCGAGCTCTCCCGCGACATCGCGGCCCAGGGCATCTACCCGGCGGTGGACCCCCTGGCGTCGACCTCGAACATCCTCGCCCCCGAGGTGGTGGGACAGCGCCACTACGACGTGGCCCGCCAGGTCCAGCAGGTCCTCCAGCGCTACAAGGAGCTGCAGGACATCATCGCCATCCTGGGCATGGACGAGCTCTCCGAGGAGGACCGGGTCACCGTGAACCGGGCGCGCAAGGTGCAGCGCTTCCTCAGCCAGCCCATGTACGTGGCCGAGAACTTCACCGGCATCCCCGGCCTCACCACCCCCGTCGACGAGACGGTCGACTCCTTCGAGGCCCTCATCACCGGCGAGCTCGACGACCTGCCCGAGCAGGCCTTCCTCAACGTGGGCGGCGCCGACGACGCCAAGGCCAAGGCCGAGAACCTCCGCAAGTCCGCAGGGGAGTAGTCGTGCCCATGAAGGTCGAGGTCGTGTCGCCCGAGAGGGTGCTGTGGTCCGGTGAGGCGGAGCGCGTGATCACCCGGGTCGAGGGCGAGGGCGACATCGCCTTCCTCGCCGGCCACGCCCCCTTCATGGGCCAGCTCGGTGTCGGGGTGACCGAGATCCTCCAGGAGGGAGGCGAGGTCACCCGCGTCGCCGTACACGGCGGGTTCGTCGAGATCAGCGACGACCACGTCTCGCTGCTGTCGGACATGGCCGAGCTGGCCACCGCCATCGATGTGGCCCGGGCCCAGGCCGACAAGGAGCAGGCCCAGTCCCTCCTCGACGAGGAGGTCCACGAGGAGGTCCGCCTGGCTCTGGCCAAGGCCGAGACCCGCCTCCGTGCCGCCGGCGCCGACTGACTCGGGAAACTCTCGCATCGGGTGGTTTGGCCCGTGCGGACGGTGGGCAAAGTGTGATCGTCCCGATCACGACGCCGGCAGGCACCCCCCCCCGCTCTGCTGACGTCACCAACTGATCGAGGGCATCCCACCCGCCCCGAGCCCGCCGGTCCTCCCCCCCAACCGGCGGGTTCGGCGCGGGTGAGTGGTGGGGGCCGGGGCCCCCCCGCCCCCCCCCCCCCCCCGCCCGCGCGGGCCG
>JBBSMQ010000028.1:0-46751 GCA_038233075.1 Acidimicrobiales bacterium | reverse complement strand
CTGGTCGGCGAAGGCCGGCTCCAGCGGGGCCGGCAGCACGTACAGGCCCGAAGCGGCGTGCCGTACCAGCAGGTTCTGCAGGAGGGCGGCGTCGAGGCGGTCGATCGAGCTCACGGCGTCGACGATGGTGTGCTGGGGCGCCAGCTTGAGCATGACCGCGATGTCACCGAACTGGAGGTCGGCGTCCACCAGGACCACCGGTTTGTCGGACCGCTGGGCCAGCAGCACCGCCAGGTTGCTGGCCAGCATCGACTTGCCGGCACCGCCCTTGGTGGAGAACACCGTGATGGTCTGGGCCCGGTCACCGTCTTCTTCGTCACCGGCGGTGATCACGCCGGGCGTCGAGGCCATCGGGGCCAGGGCGGTGGTGATGCGGCGGATGGCCTCGTTGAGCTGGGAGGTGTCCGCAGGCGCCTCCAGGACGTCCCGCACCCCCAAACGCAGGGCCCGCTGGAACAGCTCGGTGGTGAGCTCCTCGGAGATCAGGATGGCTCCCACCTCTCGCCGCTCCGCCAGGATCTGTTCGGCCCCTCCGAGAGCCGGAGCCACTGCACACGACGGCCCCAGCACGGCCACGATGGGCTGGCCGTCGAGCCGCTGGGAGAGCTCGTCGATCGAGCCCATAGGGAGGGCCTGATCGCCGATCTGCATGGCCAACCGGTGGCGAGTGGCCTGGTCGGCGTCGATGATGGCCACCGGCACGTTCGGCACCTGAGCGGGCAAGGGACTGGTCCTCACGTCGTCGGCGAAGGGGTCTCCACCGGTTTCGGAAAGAAGGTAGCTGCTCACTTCGATGGCCCTCTCGTTGGAACGCTTCGACCTGGGATGACTGCGGGTGGGACACCCACCCGACACCGGCCGGAGCTGGGGTCGGGTGGGGGTCGTGACTTACTTGTTCTCGGGAAGCCCGTCCTTGCCGTATGGCGTGAGGACCTCGGCGTTCTCGGCCGGCAGCGGGGCGTCATTGGGGATGGGGCCCTGGGGCTGGGGCTCGTAGTCCCGCCCGACCAGGGTAAGGTAGATGTTCTCGGGGGGAAGCGTGGCGATCCACTGGGCCGGCACCGCCGGGACCCGCAGGGTGATGAGCCCCTCGTTCTCAGTGGTCTGGCTGACGTCACCCTCGTCGCCCTCGACGTTGGCCTCCGAGTTGGCCTGGATCTGCTCGCTGGCGTTCAGCTTGGGACGCTTGTCGATCGCCAGGACCTCGGCCTTCTGGTAGATGTACCGGGCCTGCTTGGCCAGGAGCAGCTCCTCGGCATCTTCGGGGCAGGTCCCCTCGCAGATGCCCACCGACATGATGTTCACGAAGTCGCCGGGCTGGATGAGGCCGGCCACGCCGCGGGTCTGGTCCACTGTGATGGTGATGGCGGTCATGTCGTCGGACTCCACCTTCTCCAGCCGCCCGGCGATACCCGTGTCCACCGCCGCCGAGTTCGGGCTGACGAACATGTCAGAGGTGACGGTCTGGTTCTTCAGCAGGGGCGCCGCCGCCACCCGGTCGGTGATCTCCTTCGGGTTCTTGATGGCGTTGGCCGGTACGAACTGCTTCTGCTGGTGCGCCTTCTGGATCACCGTGGCCGCCTCCTGCCCGTAGGTGCCGGCGGGGATGTCCTGTTTCACCACCCACACGTCGACGGTGGCGGCGTCGGCGTTGGCCCGGTCCTGCACGCTGCCGAGCCAGCCGAACAAGATGAACCCGCCGATGGCGGCGATCGCAACCGATGCGACCAGGATGAGCGTCTTGCGAGAACCCACGGCAGAAACCTCTTCTGGTTGGTCCGCAGCCGGGTGGCCACGGGTCACTTGATCGGTTTCTCTGTCGGCCCCTCGGGACGCCCGCTATAGGGGTTTGGACCGGTTTTGTGGGTTCAGGCCGGCTCGGGGGGCGCCTCGGGGTCGCCGTCGACGGACTCTGGCAAGCCTGCCGAGGGGCTCGGCAGGGGGGTGCCGTCGGGCGCCATGCCCTGCTCGGCGTAGTACTCGGCCCAGGCCTCGTCGGTGCCGGTGGGCTCCCCGATGTAGTTGCCTTCGTCGTCGTAGGCGTGCTCGCCGAAGTGCTCCTGGTACTCCGAGGCCACCACGCCGCCCTCGGCCGCCTGCTTGATGGACAGGCTGATGCGGCGGCGCTGCAGGTCGCGATCGATGATCTTCACCCACAGCTCCTCGCCGGGGGTCACCACCTGCTCGGGCAGGTCGACGTGGTGGGCCGACATCTCCGAGATGTGGACCAAGCCCTCGATGCCGTCGCCCACCTGCACGAAGGCCCCGAACGGGACTAGCTTGGTGACCCGTCCGTAGACCAGCTCGCCCACCTTGTGGCCGGTGGCGAACTCCTGCCACGGGTCCTGCTGGGTGGCCTTGAGCGAGAGGCTGATGCGCTCGCGGTCGCGGTCGACGTCGAGCACCTGGACCGAGACCTCGTCGCCGACGGCAACGACCGAGCCGGGGTGGTCGACGTGCTTCCACGACAGCTCCGACACGTGGATCAGGCCGTCCATGCCGCCCAGGTCGACGAAGGCCCCGAAGTTGACGACGCTGGACACGACGCCCTTGCGCACCTCGCTCGGCTTCAGGTTGTCGAGGAACTCCTCGCGCTGCTCCTTCTGGGTCTCCTCCAGCCAGGCCCGGCGGGACAGGACGACGTTGTTGCGGTTCTTGTCCAGCTCGATGATCTTGGCGGTGAGGTCCTTGCCCACGTAGGGCTGGAGGTCGCGCACGCGGCGCAGCTCGACGAGCGAGGCGGGCAGGAAGCCCCGCAGGCCGATGTCGACGATGAGCCCGCCCTTGACGACCTCGATCACCGGGCCGGTGACGACGCCCTCGGCCTCCTTGGTGGCCTCGATGTCGCCCCAGGCCCGCTCGTACTGGGCCCGCTTCTTGGACAGGACCAGGTGCCCGTCCTTGTCCTCCTTGGTGAGGACCAGGGCCTCGATCTCGTCACCCAGGGCCACGATCTCGCCCGGGTCGACGTCGTTGCGGATCGACAGCTCGCGGCTGGGGATCACACCCTCGGTCTTGTAGCCGATGTCGAGGAGGACCTCGTCCTTGTCGACCTTGACGACCCGCCCCTCCACGATGTGGCCGTCCTCGACGGTGACCATCGAGGCATCGATGGCGGCGTCGAAGTCGATCTCCAGGTCATCGAGGGCGATGGTGCGGGGCACGTACTCGTCCTCGTCGGGAGGGGTCAGGGTGGTCTGGTCGGTCACGGAGGCTCTTCTCGGGGGACAGCGGGTCGGGGGGCAGGGGGCGGGCACTCTTGCGCCCTCTGCGCGCCGATTGGCGCACAGGGTCCGACAGGCTACCGCTGGGCCCGGGCCCGGGCCACACCGACCGACACACCGACCACACACCGTTCTCTGGACGGGTGATGTCCCATGGGGCGTTCAGACACCCAAGGTTCGGCGGGGGTCACCGTGGGCGGTGGGCGACCAGCAGGTGCTCGGGGTGGTCGAGGTCCGGGGGACGCCGGCTGTAGGCGCCGGGCTCGACCGACCAGACGTCGTCGGGCACCAGGCCGACGGAGAGGGCCAGCAGCCGCAGCTCCCGCGGCGTGAAGCAGGTGGTCCACAGGTCGGTCGGGGCATCGCGACCCCCCTCGTCCTTGATCACGGTGCGCTCGTGGGCCACGCCGGCGTCGGCGTCGAACGTGGTCCCCTCGGGCAGGTGGCACACCTGGAAGTAGGAGGAGAAGGCCGACAGGGCCAGCCGACCCTCGGGCTGCAGGGCCCGGGCGATGCCGGCCAGGACCGACGCGTCCCCGGTGGGCTCGCCGAGGCGCCCCGTGCCCCCCTGGGCCCCCGCCGGGCCACCCTGGAGCCCGAACGCCCCCTGGCAGAGGGAGATGGCAGCGTCGTAGGCGGTGTCGACGTCGAGGTCTCGGGCGTCGCGCCGGCTGAAGGTGACCCCGTCGGGAGCATCCCGACGGGCCAGCTCGACGAAGCGCTCGCTGATGTCCACGCCGTGGACCTCGATGCCGCGCCGCCCCAGGGCGTGGGCGTGGCGACCCGGCCCGCACCCGACGTCGAGGACCCGCATCCCCGGCTCCAGGCCCAGGACCTCGACCAGGAACCCGACCTCCTGCTCGGTGCCCCGGGCGAAGGAGTACCGCAGGTAGGCGCCGCCCAGGTGGTCGGCCAGGTCCTCGAACCAGTGGTCGCGGGTCATCGGCTCCATCGTGGCCCAACCCCTGGACCCCACGCTCCGAAACCGCACCCATGAGGGACACCCGGCGTCTCGGATCACTGCGGATTCCGGCCATCGGCCCGCACGACACGAAACCGCACCCATGGGAGACACCAGGCGTCTCGCAGCACTGCGGTTTCAGGCGGTTGGCCCGGTGGCCGACGACGGCGAGGGCGCGTACCGTCGGCCGCCGTGACCTCCTCCGCCGCCGACTGGCCCTGGCTCGACGTGATCGGGACCCTGGCCATGCAGACCCGCTGGTGGAACCTCGTCGTCGAGGACCGACCGGCCGCCATCGAGGCCGTCGACGAACCGGCGCGCACGGCAGCCGCCGCTCTGGCCGAGGGGCTGCTGGCCGTCGGCGTCGACCCCGAACCCGACGCCGCCGCCACCATCGACGTCCGGGCGCGGGCCCTGGTCTCGGCGCTCGGCGGGAGCCGTGACCCCGCCGAGCCGCGACCGGAGGTGCGGGCCGCGATCGACCGGACCCTCGACGCGACGGTGGCCGCCATGCACGAGGCGGGTCGGGCTGCCGTCGCCGCCCACCCGCCCCGGTCGGGCCCGGGCCGGGTGGTGGCGGTCCACCGCTCCTCCGGCGGGGTGCCCAAGACACCGGCCCCCGCCCCGGCCCGCGTCGGCGAGCGGGGCGTCGAGGGCGACGAGCAGGCGGATCAGCTCGATCACGGCCGGCCGTGGCAGGCCCTGTCGCTCTGGTCGGCCGAGGTGATCGAGGCCCTGTCCGGCGAGGGTCACGGGGTCGCGCCCGGCTCGTGTGGGGAGAACATCCTGGTGGCCGGCGTCGACTGGACCGAGGTCCGCCCTGGTGTCCACCTCCACCTCGGCGAGGACGTCGTGGCCGAGGTCGTCGGTCCGGCCAACCCCTGTCGCACCATCGCCGCCTCCTTCGTCGACGGCCGCTTCGACCGCATCGACCACCGTCGCCACCCGGGTTGGAGCCGCATGTACGCCTGGGTGGTCGGCGGAGGTGCCGTCGGCCCCGGCGACATGGTCACCCTGCGCTGACGTCGTCCCCCGATGGCGCGCCCGACTCGGGGTCGGCGATGCCCGACGGTGTCTCGCCCTCCGACGATGCCTCGACCTCCGACGATGCTTCGCCCTCCGACGGCGCCTCGGTGGCCGGGGATGCGTCCCGAGCATCGTCGTCGGTGAGCGGTGGCAGACCCTGCTCGTCGCGAAGGACGGCGTCGAGAGCGGCCCGGTACTCGGCCTCCGCGGTGGCGCGCGCCTGGGCACCGCCGCCCCGGCGCCGGACCTCCTTGAGCCGGTCGGCGGCCCGATCCTTGGCCTGACCCAGCTGGCGGCGGTGGTCCTCCCTTTCTGCGGCCTCACGGTGGGCCCGGGCCCGGGCCCGCTCCTCGTCCTGCTGGGCCTGGCGGCGAGCCGCGAACTCCTGGGCGGCATCTGCCTCGGCCCGGCGCCGACCGGCACGGGTGCTCAGGTCGGACTCGGGACCGGGGGTCGGTGGCTGCCCACCGGGGCGGCGTCGTCGTCGGGCGGGCACGGGTCCTCCTCGTCGGTTACTTGGCAGCGGCCCAGGTGGCGCCGAAGGCCAGGTTGACCTCGAGGGGCACCCGCAGGTCAGCCGCCCCCCGCATGACCTCGGTCGTCAACGGGGCGATGTCGTCGTGCTCGTCGGGCACCACGTCGAGGATGACCTCGTCGTGGACCTGCAGGATCAGACGGCTCTGCGCCGATCGGTCGGCCAGGGCCCGGTCGAGGCGCACCAGGGCGACCTTGAAGATGTCGGCCGCGAGACCCTGGATGCCCGCGTTCATGGCCTGACGCTCACCGGCCATGCGGATGCCCCGGTTGCCCGACTGCAGCTCGGGGATGGGGCGACGACGGCCGAACAGGGTCTCGGTGTAGCCCCTCTCCCGCGCCTCGGCGACGGTGCGGTCCATGTAGTCCTTCACCGCCGGGAAGGCCTCGAAGTAGGCCGTGAGGATGAGGCGGGCCTCCTCCACCGAGATGGACAGGCGCTGCGACAGCCCGTAGGCCTCCATCCCGTAGGCCAGGCCGTAGCTGACCATCTTGGCCTTGGCCCGTTGGGCGGGGGTGACCTCGTCGTCGGGGACGGAGAACACCCGGGCCGCGGTGGTGGTGTGGATGTCGGTGCCCGCGGTGAAGGCGTCGACCAGGCCAGGGTCGTCGGCCAGGTGGGCGATGCAGCGCAGCTCGATCTGGTTGTAGTCGGCCACCAACAAGTCACACCCCGGCGAGGGGATGAACGCGGTGCGAAAGGCGCGACCCTGGTCGGAGCGGACAGGGATGTTGTGGAGGTTGGGCGCGTCGGACGACAACCGGCCGGTGCGGGCCACGGTCTGGTTGAAGGTGGCGTGGATGCGGTCGTCGGGGCCGACCTCGGCCAGCAGCCCCACGCCGTAGGTGGACCGCAGCTTCTCCACCTCCCGGTAGGCCAGCAGGTGCTCGATGATGACGTGCTCGCCCCGGAGCCTCTCGAGGGTCTGGGCGTCGGTGGAGTACCCGGTCTTGGTCTTCTTCTGCGGGGTCAGCCCGAGGCCCGGGGTCTCCTCGTCATCGGGGGCGTTGAACAGCACCTGGCGCAGCTGGGGGGTGGAGTTGACGTTGAAGTCATCGGGCGCCGCCTTCCCCGCCGCGTCCCGGATGGCCTGTTCCAGGCGCAGCACCTCGGACCTCATCCGCTCGTTGATCTCGGTCAGGCGGGCTCGGTCGACGCCGACACCGACCAACTCCATGGCGGCGAGGACCGCCACGGTGGGCGCCTCGATCTCGTCGTGGAGGACGCGCAGGCCCTGCGCCTCCAACGAGGCCAGGAGCGGCTCGGCCACGTGGGCCACACCCAGTGCGGCGCGGCTGCCGTGCCGGGCGGCCCGGGCCCCGACGTCGTCGGTGGTCCCGGCGGCGAGGTCGAGCTGACCCTCCGGAGCGGCATCGTCGTCGACGGCCAGCTCGGCATGGGCCAGGCGAGCCAGCAGCGGGGCCAGGTCGTAGCGACCCTCGGCCGGGTCGAGCAGGTAGGCGGCCAGGGCCGTGTCGAGGCCGAGGTCGGCCACCTGGGAGACGGGACGGCCCTCGGGGTCGGTGCGGGCCAACCACCGCAGCAGCGGCTTGGCGTCGTGGGCCGCGAGGACGCGACGGTGCGGGCCGCCCAGCAGCTCGCCCAGCGCGGTGCTGACCCCGGCATCGGCCAGGAGGGTCGCACCCAGCCACAGCACCTCGCCCCGGCCGGCGTCGACGACGAGGGCGATCCCGGCCGGGTCGGCGTCCCACCGAGCGACGCCGTCGAACTCCACCGCCGCGGCCACGGGTCCGCCCTCACCCTCCTTGGCCAGCGCGCCCAGCCGGGTGGTGGCATCGGCGGCATCGGCGGGCAGCACCACCTCGGCCTCGAGGACGGTGGACTCCTGGCCCAACGCGCCCAGGTCGGTGCCCAGGGCCTCCACCAGGCGGTCCCACAGGCTGCGGAACTCGAGGAACTCGAACAGCCTCCTGACCTCGTCGACGTCGGGCTCACCCATCCTGATGTCGTCGAGGGCGACGTCGAGCTCCACATCCCGCCGCAGCACCATCATCTCGGCGTTGGAGCGAGCCTGGGCCTCGTTCACCCCCAGGTTCTCACGCAGCTTCGGCGTCTGGTCCTCGACGTGGGCGAAGAGCTCGTCGAGGCTCCCGTAACCGTTGATGAGCTTGGCGGCGGTCTTCTCCCCCACCCCGGGGACGCCCGGCAGGTTGTCGGAGGGATCGCCCCGCAGCGCGGCGTAGAGGACGTAGAGCTCAGGGCGCACGCCGGTGCGCTCCTCGATGCCGGCCTCGTCGTAGAGGGCGTAGTCGGACACCCCGCGACGGTTATAGAGGACCTTCACGTGAGGGTCCTCGACCAGCTGGTAGCAGTCGCGGTCGCCGGTGACGACCAAAACGTCCCGTCCCTCATCTCGGGCCCGGGTCGCCAGGGTGGCGATGATGTCGTCGGCCTCGACCCCGGCCTGCTCCAAGGTCGGGATGGCCAGTGAGTCGATGACCTGGCGGACCAGGCCCATCTGCTGGCGCAGGATGTCGGGCGTCTCGGCCCGACCCGCCTTGTAGGACGGCACCGCCTCGTGGCGGAACGTGGGCTCGGGCCGGTCGAAGGCGACCAGGACGCCCTCGGGCTGGTGGTCGCGCAGCAGGTTGACCAGCATCGAGGTGAAGCCGAACACCGCGTTGGTGACCTGCCCCGAGCCCGTGGTGAGGTCGGTCGGCAGGGCGAAGAAGGCGCGGTAGGTGAGCGAGTTGCCGTCGATCAGCATCAGGGCCATGCGCCGGTCACCCTACGACGTCGCTGACGGGCGCAAGGCGGGCAGGGTCGGCTCACCGCGCGCGCCCATCGGTGTCGGCGACAGCGATCGTCCCTCGAGACCGCCCTGATGTCGCGGAGCACGGATCCCGGGGCAGAATGACAGCAGTGGGATCCGGTGGCGCCGTGCTGGCGGATCCTCGGGCGACGACGCCGATGGAAGGCCATGGTCCGAGACCAAACGAGCACGTCCGGGGCGGACCGGCGGTGGCGAGGCCACCGGACGGTCCTCGTGCGCGCCGCCTTCGTCGTCGTGGCGACGGCGCTGGTGGCCGGTGCAGTGGTGCTGATCTCCGCCCGGGACCAGGACGTCACGTCGCTGTTGACCCCCGGGCCCCTCGCCACCCAGGTGCTGACCCCCGACGGCGATGACTCCTACGTCGTGACCCGGAACGGGAGCTCGGTCCGGGTGGCGCCGGCGGCGACCAACACCGCGGGCAACCTCCGCGTCGCCCTCACCGACCCCAACGACCGTCCCCACCGTGACCAGCAGGTCTGTGCCACCTGGCCTGGTCCCCTGCAGGGCAAGATCCAGCCGGGCCTCGCCTTGCGGGTCCGGCCCGGGGACGACGGCCCGGCCCGGGCCATCACCGTCACCAACAACATCTGGAGCGGGATCCGCTGGCAGTGGAACGTGCACGTGTGGGAGGACGGAGCCGGTCGGAACCTCAAGCGCACCTTCCTGGACCGCAGCTTCGAGGGGGTCGGCGTCAGGTCGATGCCCTGGAACATCTGCGCCCGCGTGGTCGGCTCCGAGGTGTCCTTCGTGGTGTGGCCCGACGCCCTGGCCCGGCCGGGGTGGTCCGACCCCGAACGCAGCGTCCACGTCACCCTGCCCCCGGGCTGGGAGGAGCCGGGCCTTCCCGGCTGGTACGTCGGTCACGTGCCGCCAGGGGGGTCCACCTCCTACGACCACCTCGCCGCCTGGACGCTCGACGACTCGGCGCCGCCTCGCGAGGGCCGTTGGAGCCTGGGCTGATCGCTCCTCGGGTGGTCAGACCTGGGGGGCGAGGGTGCCGGCCAGGATCTCGTCGGCCACCTCCCGCATGGTGCGCCGCTCGCGCATGGCCGTCTTCTGGATGAAGGAGAAGGCGGCCCCCTCGGTGAGGCCGTGGTCGTCCATGAGACGGCCCTTGGCCCGGTCGACGGACTTGCGGCTCTCGAGCTGCTCCTCGAGCGAGGTGGCCTGGTCGTGGAGCTTCTTCATCTCGTGGAACCGACCCAGGGCCACCTCCATGGCGGGCAGCAGCTCGGCCTTCTGGAAGGGCTTGACCAGGTAGCCGAGGGCCCCGGCGTCACGGGCGCGCTCGATGAGGTCGCGCTGGCTGAAAGCGGTGAGGATCAAGACCGCGGCCAGCCGCTCACCGGCGATCTCCCGAGCAGCCGAGAGCCCGTCGAGGCCGGGCATCTTGATGTCGAGGATGGCGATGTCGGGCTCGAGCTGGCGGACCAGCCGCACCGCCTCGTCCCCGCGCCCGGTCTCGGCCACCACGTCGTAGCCCTCCTCGCGAAGGGTCTCGGACAGATCGAGACGGATGATCGCCTCATCCTCGGCGATCACCACACGGGTCGTCATCGTTGGCTCCCCCGGTCCTCGGTCATGGCTTCAGGATGCCAGGAGCACCCCGACGCTCGGTGCACCCTCGACCGGCGGTCACGCCTGGGGGGCCTGCAGGCGATCGAGCAGCTCGTCCTGGGAGGCCTCCAGCGCGCCGATCTGCTCGGCCACCGCGGCGCGGTGACGGCGCATGGCCCCGGCGTGGCCGGCGGCCTCGGAGTGGTCCCGTCCCGCCGACGGCGTCTCCGACACCAGGGCCCGGATGCGGGCGTCGTCGGCCTCGCCCTCCAGCTGGACCAGCTGCTCGTCGGTGACCTCGAGCTCCTCCCGCAGGCGCCTCAAGCGGGTGCCGACGTCGCGGAGGCGCCGTTCGACGAGGACCCTGGCCATGGGCTCGGAGTCTAGGAGGTGCCGGTCGACGGTCCGGATCGGCCCCGGATCGACCTCGACCTCGACCTGGGCTTCGGCCCCGGCTGGTCGTCGCCCGTCTCGACGTGAGGCGCCCCACCTCCGGCTGCGAGGATGCCACCCGTGGCCATCCCGCTCGTGTCACGCCGAGGGCGCCCCGCCATGCGTCCCCGGGCGCGCCGGGCGAGGGTGACCGCCGCCGCCCTGCTGGTCCTCACCCTCGCCGCGTGCGGCACCGGGGAGGCGACGACGGGTCCGTGCGTGCCGGTCCGTCGCGAGCCCCTGGACCCTCGCTCTGTCCACGTGCTGCCCGGCGCCGAGGACCCCGGCTACCAGACCGACCCCCCGACGTCCGGTCCGCACCTGCCGAGCCCCGTCACCGGCGCGGTGCGCAGCGAGCCGCTCCCGGCCCCCATCCAGGTGGGCATCCTCGAGGAGGGTGGGGTGCTGATCCAGCACGCAGGGCTGGTGCCATCCGAGCGGGCCGAGGTCGAGGCCCTGGGCGGCGACGGCGTCGTGGTGGCGCCCGCCCGGATCCTTCCCGACGACGCCACCGTGGTGGCCACAGCCTGGGTCACCAAGCAGGTCTGCGACGGTGTGGACACCGAGGCGTTGCGCGCCTTCGCGACCGACCACCGAGACGACGGCCCCGGCGGCCACGGGTAGCCGCAGGTACCACCCGCCTCGTCGACAGACGACGGCGCCGCCGCCCCGGCAGGAGCGTGGCCGTGGTCGCGCGCCGGCGCCACCTGGTCGCAGCCGACGACGCAGCTCCGGACGATCTCGCCGAGCGTCTGGAGGGGCCACGGCTACGCTCCGGTGGCCTGGCCCGGATGGCGCAACTGGCAGACGCGGTGGACTCAAAATCCACTGTCCGCAAGGACATGCGGGTTCGAGTCCCGCTCCGGGCACAAGGGGACTCATCCGCCGAGATCCCAGCCGTCACATCCTGAGAGGCCTTGGCGCACCGTCTGCGAGATCCACCCGTCGCCCATCCGCTCGGCCTCTGCCGAGCGGGCGTGGTTCCCGTACGCTCGCCCTGTGCCCGACCCCGCATCACTGTCGAGGCCCGTCGCGCGCCGTGTCCGCCGCGTGGCCCTCCTCGCTGCCGCCCTCGTCGCTGTCGCGCTCGCACGGGACCGGATCATCAACGATGCCGAACGGCGCGATGCCGACCGCCTGGGCCTCGACCGCTGACCCTCACCCGCCCCGGAGCCCACCGGTCACATCCTGAGGCCTCGGGAGCACCGTCTGCCGGCATCCGTCGGCGCCCATCCTCGCAGGCTCTCGGGCTCCTCTGTGCACCGGTCACCTCGTCGAACGCATCAAGGCCCTCGACCATCACCGGGCACCGGCAGGCGCCGAGGGCCCGCTCGCTCAACCGACCGGCGAGCCCGTGCTGTCTCGTTCGCTCGCCGCGCTCGCTCTCAGAGGCGGCGCGGATAGGTGGGCGTCCACAGAGCGTCGGAGCGCCGCCTCTGAGCAGCCTCGGCTGGCGCCTCGGCACCGTGCTGTTGCTGAGAGGCCTCGGGAGCGTCTCGTGTGACTTTGCCCTGGTGGCGCCTATCCGCTCGGCCTCTCAGTCGTCGAGCCCGTCCAAGGCCTTCACGAGCTTGGTGGGAGTGTCCTTGGGTGAGATCTTGGGCCACGCCTCGGCCACGTTGCCATCGGGACCGACGAGGAAGGCGGACCGGACGATGCCCATGAACGTCCGGCCGTACATCGACTTCTCCGCCCACACGCCGTAGCGCTCGGCCACCTTGTGGTCGGGGTCCGAGAGCAGCGTGAAGCCCAGGTCGTGCTTCTCGTCGAAGCGGACCAGCTTCTCGGGGGCGTCGGGACTGACGCCGAGGATGACGGTGTCACCGATCTGGTCGGCCGCGTCGCGCAGCCCGCAGGCCTGGGTGGTGCAGCCCGGCGTGTCGGCCTTCGGGTAGAAGTACACCAGCACCGGCTGGCCCCGGATGTCGGCCAGCTTGACCTTCTCACCGCGCTGGTCGAGGAGGGTGATCGAGGGGGCCTTCTTACCGGGTTCCGGGGTAGCGGACATGGTCCCAGGGTGCCAGACCGTCGGCCTGCCGTGACGGGGCCAGGGCGATTCAGCCGGTGTTGACGAGGTGGCCGGCGGCCGAGGCGAAGTACTCCACGAGCGCCGCCGTCACCTCCGCCGGGAGGTCCTCGGCGACGACGGCGGCCTCCATGTGCCCGAACCAGGCCCGCGCCTCCTCCACCCCGATGGCGAAGGGAGCGTGTCGCATCCGGAGCCTCGGGTGCCCTCGGGCATCGGAGTAGTGCGTCGTCCCTCCGCCCCAGTACTGGGCGAGAAAGCCCGCCAGGTGAGCCCGGCTCTCGGTCAGGTCGTCCGGGTAGAGGGGCCGCAGCCGTGGGTCGGCGGCCACTGCGTCGTAGAACCGGTCGACCACCCGGTCGAAGAACGGTCGTCCGCCCACCGCCGCGAACAGGGTGACGGCCTCGGCGGGGACGCCGGATCCGGCCCTGCCCCCCGGCGACGCGTCCGGCGGGGTCGGCGACCGGCCGGCACCCGGTGCGACCTCGGCGCTCTCGTCGGATCCGGTCATGGGGCGGTTCCGTCGGATGCCGGGTCGGGCGGGTGGGGCGGGGTGCGGCGGAGCTCGGAGCCGCCGAAGAAGCCGCCGGCGGGGCGGGCGTGGGCGTGGTAGTGGTCCGGGATGCGGCGCATCTCGTCGTCGACCCAGTGGTCGAAGGTAAAGTGCTCGCCCACCACCTCGGCCAGGCGTCGGTGCAGCTCGGCCTTCCGCTCCGGATCCGGATCGGCGACGTGGGCCCGGAGCACGACCATGGGCAGCACGCAGATCGTGCACTCCGCGATCCAGCACAGGTCGTCGTCCCGGTACCACGAGGTGATCCGCTCCGCCTGGCACAGCAGGCAATCCGGATGGACGTCGACATCGGGACCAGGCATCGCCGGCAGGCTACGGCGAGCCAGCGAGTTCCCGCGGGCCCCGGGACGAGGGGCGGGCCGCTCCCGTCCGGGGTCCCGGGGACGACGTCGCCAGCCGCCTCGCCCGACCCTCGGGGCCCTCCACCCTCGCCTCTAGGGTCGAGCCGTGGACGGACGACGGACCCATGCCGGGACGGCGTACGTCGTCGCGCCCGACTCCGGCGCTGGTCCCGGGGTGCTGGTGCTGCACGCGTGGTGGGGGCTGACGCCGTTCTTCCGATCGGTGGCCGATCGGCTGGCCGACGCCGGGTTCGTGGCCCTGGCCCCGGACCTGTTCGCGGGGGAGACGGCCGACACCCCCGACGAGGCCAAGGACCTGCTGGCTCGCACCGACGCCACCGGCATGGTGGAGCTGGTGCGGTCGTCGGTCGGCGTGCTGGGAGGGCTCCCGATCACGCCCGACGGCCCGGTGGGGGTGATCGGCTTCTCCATGGGCGCCTCCCTCGCCCTCTGGGCCGCATCCCACGTCCCGGCGCGGGTCGGGGCCGTCTCCACCTTCTACGGCACCACCGACGTCGACTTCGCCCCCGTCCAGGCCGCGGTGCAGTGCCACTTCGCCGAGTTCGACGACTTCGAGTCCGACGACGACCGGGTCGAGATGGAAGCCCACATGCGCCTGGTCGGCCTCGACCCCGACATCCACCACTACCCCGGCACCGCCCACTGGTTCTTCGAGGAGGACCGCACCGTGGCCCACTCCCCCGCGGCCGCCGACCTGGCCTGGGAGCGCACCGTCGACTTCCTCCACCGCCACCTGGACGATGTCGGCTAAGGAGGCGAGCCGATAGGCGAGGCGACCCAGCAAGCACGGGCCCACACCTCGGCGCAGCCGAGGAGAAACCTCCGGCGCGACCCGGTCCTATCCGCGCAGGTCCTAAGCCGGCCTGACCTAGGGTCACAGACCCGTGCCGCCGCATCATCCCCGTCTCCGACCTGCTGCCGCTGCTGTCGCCGCAGTGGCCCTGGCGCTGGCCACCACGGCGTGCGGCGACGACCGCGAGGCGAGCGGTGGCCCGACATCGGGGCCGGCCACCACCCCGACCACCACCGAGGCGACGACGACCACCAGCCCCACGGTCAGCACCGAGACGAGCACGCCGAGCACCCCGCCCCCCACCACCGTCAGCGAGCCCACCGCCCACACCGCGACGGCCGCCGATGCGGTCAACGAGCTGCGGGCGGCGTGGATGGCGGGCGATCGCGAGCGGGCGGCCCGGATCGCCCCCGGCGGCGTCGTCGACGCCCTCTTCGCGGTGCCGCCGGGCGGGTTCGAGGTCTACGGCTGCGACACGGGCGAGTTCGCCACCAGCAACTGCAACTACCGCAACCGCAGCTCCGGCGCCTTCATCAAGGTCAGTGCGACCCGTAGCGACGCCGGCTGGCAGATCTCGACCATCACCGTCACCTGACCGCCGTCGGTCGTGGCCGGTCAGCCGTCGGTCTCGGCGTCGGCCAGCGCCGGGAAGACCTTCGCCACCTTGGCCGAGAGGTAGTCGCCGTAGGTGCCATCGAGGTGCCGGAGGCTGGTGCCGTCCCACCGGGTGGCGCCGTCGTCGGGCGGCGTGTCGTCACCCAGAGGCAGGGGCGCGACGGCCGCCTCCCAGCCAGGGTCGTAGAAGAACGGGAGCGACACCCGCCCCTTGGAGCGCGAGGGCCGCACCCGGTGCGGGGTGGACCGGTACCGACCGGCGGTCATCCGATCGAGCATGTCGCCGATGTTCACGACGAGGGCGTCGGGGTCAGGGGGGACGTCGACCCAGCCGTCCGGGGTGCGGACCTCGAGCCCGCCGTGGCGGTCCTGGGCCAGCACCGTCAGCAGCCCGTAGTCGGTGTGCTCGGCGACCCCCCACCCCTCGACCGCCTCGGAGACCGGCGGGTAGTGGAAGATCCGGAACAGGATCGTGGGCTCCGCGGTCAGGTGGCGCCCGAACCAGCCTGCGTCGAGGCCGAGGCCGAGAGCGATGCCGCCGAGCAACGCCTCGGCCAGAGCGGTCATGGCCGCCATCCAGGCCTCCGCAGCCGGCCGAAGGTCGGCGGGCCGGTCGGGCCACAGGTTGGGGCCGTGCAGCGGTCGCCCGGCCCGCACCCTCGGGTCCTGGGGCGACAGCTCGGTGCCCAGGTAGAGGCCCTCCTTGTGATCGGGGATCCCTGCGGTGAGCTCGCCGCCGACGGGGAACCACCCCCGCCAGGCCCGTCCCCCGTGCCCCATGGACACCTGCGCCTTCTCGTCCTCGGCGAGGGCGAAGAAGTCCCGCGCCGCACGATCGAGCCGATCGTGGAGGCCCGGCTCGACGCCGTGGCCGACGATGGTGGCGAAGCCGTGGGTCCGACAGGCGGCGTCGAGGTGGCGGGCCGCGGACGCGACGTGACCCGCTCCGGTGACCAGCGGAGCCACGTCGACCACAGGGATCGGGGCCGGAGCCAACGCCTCCTCCTCAGCCACCGTCGAGTGCGGCCCGCAGCTCCGCCACCGCCGCGCCCACGCGCAGGGGGCCCTCTCCGTCGAGCACGCGGCGCATGAGGACCGAGCCGATTACGACGCCGTCGCCGTGGGAGGCCACCTCGACGGCCTGGGCCGGGGTCGACACGCCGAAGCCCATGACCGCGGGCATGTCCGTGGTGGCCTTCAGCCGCTCGGCCAGGGTCGCGGCCAGGTCGCCGATGGCAGCCCGTTCGCCGGTGACCCCGAGCAGGTTGACGCCGTACACGAAGCCCCGGGCGCGGTCGGTGAGCCGGGACAGCCGGTCGACGGGGGTCAACGGGCTGGCCAGCATGACCGTCTCCAGGCCCGCGGCGTCGGCCGCGGGGTCCCACTCCCCCATCTCCTCGAGGGGCACATCGGGCAGGATCATGCCCGAGATGCCGGCGGCGCGGGCCTCGGCGGCGAAGCGCTCCACCCCCACCCGGAACACGATGTTGAAGTAGGTCATCACCACGAGGGGCACATCGACGTCCGCGGTGGCCACATCGTCGAGGATCGACATCGGGGTGGCACCCTGGTCGAGGGCCCGCTCGGATGCGGCCTGGATGGTCGGTCCGTCCATCACCGGATCGCTGAAGGGGATGCCGACCTCGATGGCGTCGGCCCCGGCGTCGGCCGCCGAGCGGACCAGGTCGATCCACCGGGGGTCGATGCCGCCGGTGATGTAGGGGACGAGGAGCTTGGCCCCACCGTCGCGCCGGGCGCGGAGGTGGGACTCGAGGAACCCGTCCGGCGCCTTCACGGCCGGGCCCGGGCGCCCGCGCCGCTCACCGCAGACCCCGATCGGCGCCCGCGTTCGGGCCGAGGAGGTCCGACACCTGCTCGACGTCCTTGTCGCCCCGGCCCGACAGGTTGAGCAGGACGGTCTGGCCCGCGAGGGCCTCCCGCTCCCGGATGACCCAGGCGAGGGCGTGGGCCGACTCCAGGGCCGGCGTGATCCCCTCGGATCGGCTCAGGGTGACGAAGGCATCGACCACCTCCTCATCGGTCACGGGGACGTACTCGGCCCGACCGACATCGGCCAGGTGGGCGTGCTCGGGACCGACGCCGGGGTAGTCCAGCCCGGCCGAGATCGACTTCGCCTCCAGGACCTGCCCCCACTCGTCCTGCATGAGGAAGGACTTCGAGCCGTGGACCACGCCGGGGACACCTCGGCCCACCGCCGCGCCCCCAGCCGGTTCGGCGCCGACCAGCCGGGTGGCGGTGTCGGCGAAGCCGACGAACAGCCCGGCGGCGTTGGACCCCCCGCCCACGCAGGCCACCGCCACGTCCGGGTCGGTGCCCGTGAGGGCACGGCACTGCTCGCGCGCCTCGTCGCCCATCACCCGGTGCAGCTCGCGCACCATCCAGGGGTACGGGTGCGGACCCATCACCGAGCCGAGGCAGTAGTGGGTGGTCTCGACCGAGGCCACCCAGTCCCGCATGGCCTCGTTCACCGCGTCCTTGAGGGTGCGGCTGCCGGTGGCCGCGGGGCGGACCTCAGCACCGAGGAGGCGCATGCGGAACACGTTGAGCGCCTGGCGCTGCATGTCGACCTCGCCCATGTACACCAGGCACTCCTGGTCCAGGAGGGCGGCGGCGGTGGCGGTGGCGACCCCGTGCTGGCCGGCGCCGGTCTCGGCGATGACCCGCGACTTGCCCATGCGCTGGGCGAGGAGGGCCTGGCCCAGCACGTTGTTGATCTTGTGGGAGCCGGTGTGGTTCAGGTCCTCCCGCTTGAGGAGGAGGCGCAGGCCGAGGCGCTCCGAGAGGTTCTCGCACTCGGTGAGAGGCGAGGGCCGACCCGCGTAGTCCCGCAGCAGCCCGTCGAGCCGGGCCCGGAAGCCGGGATCGGCCCAGGCGTCGCGGAAGCCCTGCTCCAGCTCGGCCAGGGCGGGGATGAGGGTCTCGGGGACGAAGCGCCCACCGAAGCGGCCGAAGCGGCCGTCGGCATCGGGCTCGGCCATCGCCGATCCGGAGGGCGGGGTCGAGGGGTCGGAGGTGGAGGTGGTCATGGATCGCTCGATCAGGTCAGCGGGGGGCCGAGCATCGGAGACGACGGATCAGGAGAGGGTGTCATCGGCCCCGTCGTAGGGCGTGGTGACCGGGACCTGGGCCTCGGCTGCGGCCCGGGCCTGGGACACGAACAGTCGCACCTTGCGAGGGTCCTTGCGGCCCGGTGGTCCTCCCTCGCGCTCGACACCGGAGGCCACGTCGACACCCCACGGTCGCACCCGCGCCACCGCCTCGGCCACGTTGTCGGGGCGCAGCCCGCCAGCCAGCACCACCTTCAGCCCGGGAGGGACGGCACCGGAGAGGTCCCAGTCGAAGGCGGTCCCGCTCCCCGGCGTGGTCCCGTCGAGCAGGATGACCTCGACACCGTGGTCGGCGGCGCGGTCCAGCTCCGGCGAGCCCGCTGCGAACGCCTTCATGACCAGGGGCACCCGGGCCGCGACGTAGCGGGTGGTCTCGGCGTTCTCCCGGCCGTGGAGCTGGGCCGCCCGCAGCCCGGCCTGGTTGACGATGGACACGACCCGCTCCGGCGCCTCGTCGCGGAAGACGCCGACGGTGATGATCTCGGGCGGGAGGCGCCGCACGATGTCACGGGCGACGATGGGGGCGATCTGGCGCGCCGACGGGGCGAAGGTGAACCCGATGGCATCGGCGTCCATGGCCAGCGCCAGCAGGGCATCCTCCTCGCTGGTGATCCCACAGATCTTGACGAACACGGCTCGATGCTACGGGACGACCTCCCCGGTCCCCCGCACCGTTCCCCGATCCCCGTGTGACCGCCACGCGAACCGGTGGGCGTCGTGGTCGTCCCCGTCACCCGATCGCCGGCCACGACGACGGGCGACTCGAACCGGCAGGTGGTCGTCCCCTGACCAGATCGGCGGCCCGGACGGCGACCGACAGGACGACGAACCGTCAGCGGGGGGTGCGGGCAGCGCGGAGGGCGGCGACGGCCTCGGCCCGGTCGGGCCGGGTCACGAGCGATTCGCCCACCAGCACCGCGTGGTAGCCGGCGTCGGCCAGACGGCGGGCGTCGTCGGGTCCCCCGACACCGGACTCGGCCACTCGGACCACGTCGGCGGGGATCTCGGGGGCGACCCGGACGGCCCGGGCGGTGTCGACCTCGAAGGTGAGCAGGTCCCGCTGGTTGACCCCCACCAGGTCGGCCCCGGCGGCCAGGGCCCGCTCCACCTCGGCCTCGTCGTGCACCTCGACCAGGGCATCGAGGCCCAGCTCGATGGCCAGGGCGCGGAAGTCGGCCAGCTCGTGGTCGTCGAGGGCGGCGGCGATCAGCAGCACCGCATCGGCGCCCATGGCCCGAGCGTCGAAGACGTCGGCCTCAGCCACCGTGAAGTCCTTGCGCAGCACCGGCAGCGGGCACGCGGAGCGAGCCTCGGACAGGTCCGCCGGCGACCCGCCGAAGAAGTCGCGGTCGGTCAGCACCGACAGGGCGGCGGCACCTCCCTCGGCGTAGGACTCCGCGACCAGGCCGGGCACCAGGTCCGGGGCCAGTAGGCCCTTCGACGGCGACCGGCGCTTGATCTCGGCGATCACCGCCAGGTGCCCGGACTCGTGGTCGGTGGCCAGCGCGGCGCGCAGCCCCCGGGTCGGGTCCCCGGCCGCCGCCGCCTCCGCGGCCTCGGCCACTGCGGCCGGCCGACGGCGGTCGGCCGCAGCCGCCTGGCGGTGCGCGACCAGGATGCGGTCCAGGTAGGTGGTGGGGGGCAACGGATCTCCGGGAGGGTGATGAGCCTGGCGCCAGTGTCGTCCACCGTCGGGCACCGGAGCGACCGCGACCCCCGGATGTGTGATGTCCCATGGGGCGTCCCGGCGTCCAGAGAGCGCGGACGTCGGGGGTTGGGGTTGCGGTCGCGCTCGTGGACCCGTGGTCAACGCTCGGGGTCGATGTCGCGGGACCGGGCCAGCTCGGCGAAGGGGATCCAGACGAACAGTGACAGGGAGATCCCGGCCAGGGCGATGGCCAGGGCCAGCAGGGGTCGGGCCGACAGCACCAGGCCGAGCAACGCGGCCAACCCGGCCGCCACCATGATCGCGGCGGGCAGCATCCGCACCGGCTTCCGCGGCCCGGGCGGGTCCGGGGGCAGCAGGTCGGTGGCCTCTCGCCAGGAGGCGTAGTCGTCCATCCAGGAGTCGTCGTCGGACCGGGGGCGCCACCCGTGACCCGGCGGCCGAGATGGCTCCGGTCGCGGCGGTCGGGCTCGGACCATCCGGTCGTCGTAGGCCCGGCGCCGGGTCGGGTCCGACAGCGCGGTCCACGCCTCGTTCACATCCCGCATGCGCCGGTCGGCGTGGGCCCGCTCGGCCGCGCTGCGTCCGGCGTGGGAGTCGGGGTGGAAGCGGCGAGCCAGCTTCACGTAGGCGCGCCGGATCTCGGCCGGGTCGGCCCCGCTGGGCACGCCCAGCACCTCGTAGTGGGTGCGCGCCCGCTCAGCCACCCGGGCCCACCCGGGCCAGGACGTCGCGGACGGCGTCGACGACGGCGTCGGGGGCCTCCTCGGGCACCAGGTGCCCACAGAACGGGACGAGGGTGAGGCCCGGTGCGCCCCAGAGGTCGTCCGCCAGTCGAGTGCCCCACGACGGCGAGAGGAACACGTCGTCGGCTCCCCAGACCACCGCGGCGGGTCCGTCGAAGGCCTGCAGGGCGGGCACGCACTCGAGGGTCGCCCGGGCATCGCCGGCCAGCAGGAAGCGCCGAGCCCGCTCCCGACCCTCGGTGGTGAGCAGGGGGCGCAGGTACTCCTCGACCACGTCAGGGTCGAGGCTGGCGGCGTCGTGCACGGCCCGGCCGAAGCCGAGGAGCGCGTGGGAGCCGACCCTGCGGGGCAGGTCGAGGGCATAGGCCACCACGTCGAGACCCGGGGTCCGCGCCAGGCGCATCATCTGCGCGGCCAGCGGGATGGGCCAGCTGTCATAGGCCACCGAGTCCACCAGCACCAGACCCGCGACCCGATCGGGGTCGGTCGACACCATCTGTTGGGCCACGGCGCCGCCCTGCTCGTGACCCACCACCACGGCCCGATCGACACCTCGGCCCGTGAGCCACTCGCCCAGGAGGTCCGCCTGCATGGGGGCCCCGAAGTCTGCGTACGGCGACACGATGGTGTCGCCCAGGCCCAGGAGGTCCGGTGCCAGCACGTGGGCCTCGCCGGCGAGGGCGGCGACCACCTTGCGCCACAGCACGGCGTGGGTGGGGAACCCGTGGAGCAGCAGCACCGTGGGCGCACCGGGGCTGCCGGCCTCCACGACGGCCAGGTCCGCGGGTCCCACACGCTCGTGGACCTTCAGGGGGAGGCCGTGGGCGACGGTGGGCACCGGTCGATGCTACGTCCGACACCGCGACCGAGGTCCACCGACCTCGGGCGTCTCGGCCCGGACCCGGGCGCTCCGGTCGGGGCGGGGAGGGGGAGGTCGAGCACGTCGACACCATCGCCGCCGACCACGGCGGCGGCGGGGGGCTCGATCGAGCGGTGGACGAAGGCCAGCGCCACCGTTCGCCCGCCCGGCTCCCGCGCCGTACTCGTCACCCGGCCCACATCCTTGTCATCGACCGTCAGCGCCGCGCCCGTCGCCGGCGGCGGCCCGTCGACCACCAGGCCTCGGAGGTGGCGGGGCACGTTGCCGCCCCGACTGTCGATGCGGGCCACCAGCTCCTGACCAGTGAAGCAGCCCTTGTTGAAGCTGACCGACGCCTCGATGACCCACGAGCCCAGCTCGGCCGGGATGGTGCCCTCGTCGACCTCCGCTCCCATGGCGGGCACACCGTGGGCGATGCGCAGCGCCGTGTAGCCCTCGGCGTCGAGCTCGACGACGTCGACGGGGAGGTCTGACGGCAACGTGTCGGGGTCCGGGTCGAACACGTCGGAGCCGACGGTGCCGGGCCAGCCGCAGGGCACCCCATCGATGACCTCGGCCCCCCGCACCACCAGCACGTCGACATCCTCGTTGAGCTCGATCTCGGTCTTGGTCCGCAGCTTGAAGCGCTCGAGGCGGGCCTGGAGGGCGGCCCCGGCCCCGGCGTCGGTGTCGAGGCGGACAGAGTCCACCCCGGCCCGATCGACCCGGAGCCAGGTATCGACCTTGCCGGTGGGCTGGAGGACGAAGGAAGGCGCGGCATCGCCCACCTCCATGGCGGCCACATCCTGGCTGAGCTGGCCCTGGAGGTAGGTGAGGGTGTCGGGCCCCGTGAGGGTGACCACGTCGCGACGGATGCGGGAGACGGTGACGGCCATGACCTCAGTGTGGCCCGCCCGCACCCCGAAACCGCCACCCTGGTGGGGGAAGGGCGCGTCGCCGGGTCGCAGCTTCGATCCAAGGGACTGCGCCGGTCCGCCAAACCGCAGTGCTGACGGTCGTCAGGCGTCTCTCATGACTGCCGTTTCGTCCCGGGCTGGGCCGGGGCGGCGGCGTGGGCTCGGCGGGCTGCGGTCATGCGACGGGCGGCGGGGACCGCAGCCAGCAACGCCCTCGCCTTGTTGCGGCACTCCAGGTCCTCGTGCTCGGGCACGGAGTCGGCCACCACCCCGGCACCGGCCTGGACCGAGGCCCACCCGTCGGGGGTGCAGACCATGGTCCGGATGGCGATGGCCGTGTCGATGGCCCCGGCGAAGTCGACGTAGCCGACGATGCCTCCGTAGGGCCCCCGCTTGGTCGGCTCGATGGCGTCGATGATCTCCATGGCCCGCACCTTGGGGGCGCCGGTGAGGGTGCCGGCGGGGATGGTGGCCCGCAGCACGTCGATCGAGGTGCGCCCCTCGGCCAGACGGCCCGACACCTGCGAGGTCAGGTGCATCACGTGGCTGTAGCGCTCGAGGGTCATCATCTCGTCCATCTGGCACGTGCCGAACTCGACCACCCGACCCACGTCGTTGCGGGCCAGGTCGACCAGCATCACGTGCTCGGCGATCTCCTTGGGGTGCTCGGCCAGCTCGGCGCCCAACCGACGGTCCTCCGCCTCGGTGCGGCCCCGGTAGCGGGTGCCGGCGATGGGGCGGGAGACCACCCGACCGTCGCGCAGCTGCACCAGTGGCTCGGGCGACGATCCCACCAGCGACACCTCGGGCCGCCGGACGAAGAACATGACCGGGCTGGGGTTGAGCTGGCGCAGCACCCGGTAGACGTCGAAGGGATCGGCGTCGAGCTCCAGGTCGAAGCGCTGGGCCAGGACCACCTGGAAGATGTCGCCGGCCAGGATGTGCTCGCGGCCCACCTCGACGGCTCGCTCGTAGTCCGCCCCGCCCATGGTGGAGCTCACGGCGGGGAGCTCGTCCTCGGGGTCAGGGGGGTCGAGCAGGGGCTCGTCGAGCGGTCGGGCCCCGTCGACGGCCAGCCGCTCCACCCGTGCGCACGCCTCGTCGTAGGCCGCATCGACCTCGTCGACGGAGGCACCGTCGCCCACGGTGGCGTTGACCACGAGGGTCACCTGCTGACGCCAGTGGTCGAAGGCCGCGATCTCCCCGATGATCGACAGCGCGGCGTCGGGCAGGCCCAGGGTGTCCGGGGGCACGTCGGGGAGGTGCTCCACCTCGCGGACGACGTCGTAGCCCAGGTAGCCCAGCAGCCCGCCGTGCAGCGGCGGCAGGTCGAGGCCCTCGGGGCTGCGGGTCCGGGCCAGGAGCGTCTCGACCGCGGCCAGGATGCCCCGGTCGAGGGGTAGGTCGTCGGCCACCGCCGCCGCCCCCGGCCCCTCGACCGAGACCTCGTGGCCCTGCGCCACCAGGCTGGCCACCGGACGACGACCCACGAACGACCAGCGCCCCCAGCGCTCACCGTGCTCCACCGACTCCAGCAGGAAGCCCGGCTCGTCACCGGGGCACAGTCGGGCAAAGGCGGCGACCGGGGTCACCTGATCGGCCAGCAGGGTGCGCCACACGGGGACCACGGTGTGGTCGCGAGCCAGGGCGTGGAACGTGGCTCGGTCGGGTTGGATCACCGGTCGGCGGGGTTCAGGAGGTGACACCGAAGGACCGGAAGAAGCAGCTGCGGGCGCCGGTGTGGCAGGCGCCGGCGCCTTCCTGCTCGACCAGGAACAGGAGGGTGTCGCCGTCGCAGTCGTAGGCGGCCGAGCGGACGTATTGGCGGTCGCCCGAGGTGTCTCCCTTGCGCCACTCCTCCTGGCGCGACCGGCTCCAGAAGACGGTGCGGCCCTCCTCGAGGGTGCGGCGCAGCGTGGTCTCGTTCATCCACGCCATCATCAGCACCTCGCCGGTGCCCTCCTCTTGCACGATGGCCGGCACCAGCCCGGCCTCGTCGTAGCGGATCTGGGCCAGATCGGAGTCCGAGACCTCGATGGGGGTGGCGGGCATGGTGGCCGAGGTTAGACACCGACCCGGCCCACCCCTCGCCCATTGCCCGTCCCGCGCCCGCCTGGCGCGCAGCGGAGCTACAGGTAGAGCCCGGTCGAGCCCTCCTCCAGACGCTCGGAGGCCACCGCGTGCACGTCCCGCTCACGGAGGATGACGAAGTCCTCGCCCCGCACCTCGACCTCGTAGCGGTCCTCGGGGTTGAAGAGGACCTTGTCCCCCACCTCCATGGAGCGGACGTTGGACCCCGCCGCCACCACCTCGGCCCAGGCCAGTCGGTGGGAGGTCTGTGCGGTGGCCGGGATGAGGATCCCGCCGGTGCTACTGCGCTCCCCGTCGGCCTCGCGCCGCACCAGCACGCGGTCATTCAACATCTTGATGGGGAGCTTGTCGGACACCCGGCGAGGGTACTGCCGCGCCATCGCGGGATCGCCGCGCCACCCGCCCCGGCCGGGTCAGGCGGGGCGGACGGCGATACCGGCGGCGGCCATCACCGCCTTGGCCTCGGTCACGGTGTGCTCGCCGAAGTGGAAGATCGAGGCCGCCAGCACGGCATCGGCCCCACCCCGGCTCACCCCATCGGCCAGGTGGTCGAGGGTCCCGACGCCTCCGCTGGCGATGACCGGCACGCTGACGGCGTCGCTCACCGCCCGGGTGAGCGCGACATCGAAGCCGTCGCGGGTGCCGTCGCGATCCATGGAGGTGAGCAGGATCTCCCCCGCGCCCCGCTGCTCCGCCTCGACGGCCCAGGCCACGGCGTCGAGGTCGGTCGGGTTGCGGCCGCCGTGGGTGAACACGCCCCAGCCCGATGCGGTGTCGGCGTCGTGACGACGGGCGTCGATGGCCACCACGACGCACTGGCGGCCGAACTCGGTGGCCACCTCCGTGATGGTGTCGGGCCGGGTGATGGCACTGGTGTTGAGCGACACCTTGTCGGCCCCGGCCCGCAGCATGCGGCGGGCGTCCTCCACCGAGCGGATGCCCCCGCCGACCGTCAGGGGGATGAACACCTCCTCGGCGGTGCGGGCCACCACCTCGACCATGATGTCGCGGTCGTCCGAGCTGGCCGTGATGTCGAGGAAGACCAGCTCGTCGGCGCCCTCGGCGTCGTAGCGGGCCGCCAGCTCAACGGGGTCACCGGCGTCGCGGAGGCCCACGAAGTTGACGCCCTTCACGACCCTTCCGCGGGTCACGTCGAGGCAGGGGATCACCCGGGCCGTGCGCACCGGGCGACGGTACCGGCCCCCTCTTCCCGCCCCAACCGGACACCAGACGCGACCCTCCGTGGTCGCGCCCGGTCGCCGGTCGCGGCGCGGGTGAGCGCCCGGACCGATCCGCCAGACTGCGACGATGCGCCCGACCCAGCTGGTCATCGTCCGTCACGGGGAGACCGAGTGGTCGGAGTCCCAGCGCCACACCGGACGGACCGACGTCGCGCTCACCGCCGAGGGTGAGGCGCAGGCCCGGGCCATGGCCGACGGCCTCCCCTTGGACGACGTCGCCGCGGTCTGGAGCAGCCCTCTGGTGCGGGCCCGTGAGACGGCCCGCCTGGCCGGCCTCCAGGTCGACGTGATCGACCCCGACCTGGCCGAGTGGGACTACGGGGTGGTCGAGGGCCGCACCACGTCCGAGATCCGCGCCGAGGGGGACCCGAGCTGGACGGTGTGGGACGGGCCGGTGGACGACGGCGAGACGGTCGAGTCGGTCGGCACCCGGGTCGACCGGGTCCTGGAGCGGACCCGGGAGGTCGACGGCACCGTCGTCCTGGTGGGCCACGCCCACCTCCTGCGGATCCTGTCCGCCCGCTGGCTGGGGCTCCCCGCGGTGACCGGCCGCCACCTGACCCTCGATGCCGGAGGATGGGCTCTCCTCGGCTGGGAACGGGAGACGCCGGTCATCGAGCGCTGGAACCCCCCACCGACCTGACCCCCGGGTCGGCACGGCCCCTGGCCGGGTCGTGGTCGCAGCGCCGAGCACGAGACGGCGCGAGGATCGCTCCATGACCGAAGAGAGCCGCCGCATCGTCCTTGCCGCCCGCCCCTCGGGGATGGTGGACGAGTCCACCACTCGCCTGGAGACGGTGCCGGTACCGTCGCCCGAGCCCGGGGAGGCGGTGGTGAGGGTGCGCTACCTGTCGATCGACCCCACCATCCGCACCTGGATGGACGACGCACCCGGCTACATGCCTCCCATCGAAG
This sequence comes from Acidimicrobiales bacterium, assembly GCA_038233075.1. Taxonomy (GTDB): domain Bacteria; phylum Actinomycetota; class Acidimicrobiia; order Acidimicrobiales; family Iamiaceae; genus Iamia. The sequence continues at coordinate 20,289 of JBBSMQ010000028.1, read as the reverse complement.
TGGGCGCCGTGGTGCGCAGCGGCGGCATCGGTGAGGTGGTGGCCTCCGCCAGCGACCAGTACGCGGTGGGCGACACCGTGTTCGGGATGCTCGGCTGGCAGGACCACGCCGTCGTCGACGAGGCCGGCCACACCGCCCAGGTCATCCCCGACGGCATCGATCCCACCGCCGCCCTGAGCGTGTTCGGGGTCACCGGAATGACCGCCTACTTCGGGGTGCTGGACGTGGGCCGGCTCCAGCCCGGCGACACCGTGGTGGTGTCGGCCGCGGCCGGCGCCACCGGGTCGGTGGTGGGTCAGGTCGCCCGCCTCAAGGGCGCGGGCCGGGTGGTGGGCATCGCCGGGGGGCCGACCAAGTGCGCCTGGCTGGTCGACGAGCTCGGCTTCGACTCCGCCGTCGACTACAAGAACGAGGACGTCGGCGCCCGGTTGCGGGAGACGTGCCCCGACGGCATCGACCTCTACTTCGACAACGTCGGCGGCGCCATCCTCGATGCCTGCCTGGACCACCTGGCCATGCGGGCCCGGGTGGTATGCTGCGGTGCGATCTCGGCCTACAACGATCGCTCCGGCGGCCACGGGCTCCAGAACACCTTCATGCTCATCGTGCAGCGGGCCCGGATGGAGGGCTTCCTCGTCCTCGACTACCTGGACCGGTTCCCCGAGGCCCAGGCCGAGATGTTCACCTGGGTGGCCGAGGGCCAGGTCCGCCACGCCGAGCACGTGGTCGACGGCCTGGACCAGGCCCCCGATGCCCTCAACCTGCTGTTCACCGGCGGCAACACCGGCAAGGTCGTCGTCGCCGTCAACGGCGACTGACCGGCCACACCCGCGCCCACCCACCCACCGGTGGCCCCACCCGAAGTGGGGCGCGACCCGGTGGCCCACACCCTCACACTCCACCCCAGTTCCAGGAAACTCACGAAGTGGGGCGCGACCTGGTGGCCCCCACCCCCACACTCCACCCCAGTTCGGGAGGCCGGAGCGGGGGACCTCCGCTCAACCGGAGCCGGCGGCGGCCAGGGCGGCGTCGATGTCGACACTCCCGTCGTAGAGGGCCTTGCCCACGATGGCCCCGGCCAGCACGCGGTTGCCAGCCTCCAGCGCGGCCAGCTCGCGTAGGTGCTCCGCCGCTCCCACCCCGCCGGAGGCCACCACCGGGGTCTCGACCTCGTCGAGCAACGCCTCGTAGGTGGCCACATCGGGCCCGGTGCCCACGCCGTCGACCTCGATCTGGGTGACCACGTAGGCGGCGAAGCCGGCATCGTCCATGTCCCGGGCCACGTCGATCAGCTGGCGTCCCGACCCCTCGGCCCAGCCCCGCACGGCCACCTCCTGGCCCCGGGCGTCGAGGCCGAGTGCGACCCGACCCGGGTTGCGCTCGGCGAGGCGGCGGGCCCAGGCCGGGTCGGCGAGGGCGGCGGTGCCGACGACGACGCGGGCCACGCCGGCCCCGAGCAGCTCGTCCACGTCGGCGTCGGCGCGGACGCCGCCGCCGGCCTGCACCGGGGTGCTCACGGCCGCGGTGATGGCCGTGATGACCTCTCGGTTGACACTCTCGCCGGTGCGGGCGCCGTCGAGGTCGACCACGTGGATCCACGGCGCCCCGGCGTCGGTGAACACCCGGGCCTGGGCCACCGGATCGTCGCCGTAGACGGTCTCGCGGTCGAAGTCGCCCTGGGTCAGACGGACGCAGTGCCCGCCGCGCAGGTCGATGGCCGGGAACAGGTCCATGGCCGCCGATCATCGCGCCGGTCCGAACCCCCACCGACGCGGCCGTCCGCGCGCACGAGGCCAACGGGACGTTCGTTCGCCGCCGACATCCGTCACCTCTCGCTCGTCGGTGGCGCGCTGATCCCGGCCGCGGACCCATTCTGGTCTGAGATCGGGCCCCTTCGGGCGTTCCTGGCGACCAGAACGGCCGGGCTCGGTCGTCGGCTCCATTCTGGTCTGAGATCGGGCCCTTTCGGGCGTTCCTGGTGACCAGAACGGCTCGCCGTCGACCGCACGCCGGCGGACCGTCGGGTCACCGCATCCGGTCGCGACCGCCCATCAGGCCACCGGAGCGGAGGTGGCCGCGCACTCGGCCACGAAGCCGGAGAGCAGGGCCAGGCCGGCGGCGGAGGACTTCTCGGGGTGGAACTGGGTGGCCCAGCATCGCCCCCGGTCGACCATCGCCGTGACGGGGCCTCCGTAGTCGCAGGTGGCGGTGATGAGATCCTCAGGGGCGTCGATGGCGTAGGAGTGCACGAAGTACAGCCAGGCCGGGTCGGGCAGGGCCTCGGTCGGCGCCGGTCGGCGGCGCCAGTCGAGGATGTTCCACTGCATCTGGGGGTGCTTGACGCCGTCGGGCAGGCGCCGGCCCCAGCCCGGCAGGGCACCCAGGCCGGGGACGCCAGGCGCCTCGTCGGACCCCTCGAACAGCATCTGCATGCCCACGCACACGCCCAGGAACGGCCGGCCACCGGCCACCGCGTCGGCGACGCCCCGGGCCGCCACATCCTCCAACCCGGCGGCCCGCAGGGCCTCCATGCACCGCCCGAACGCGCCCACCCCCGGCAGCACCAGTCCGGCGGCGGCGGCGATCTCCTCGGGGTCGCATGTCAAGCGGGCATCGGCGCCCACGCGCGCCAGGCCCTTCTGGGCCGAGCGCAGGTTGCCGATGCCGTAGTCCAGCACCGCCACCAGAGGTCTGTCCCCAGACACCCGACCCCCGCTCATCGCCCCGCCTCCCGAACGTCACCGAGACCGTCGTCGAGCACCGCCTCCCATCGCCGCCCGGCTCGGCTCACAGCGAACCCTTGGTGGAGGGCACCTCGGCGCCCTCCACCCGCACCGCGTCGCGCAGGCAGCGGGAGACGCCCTTGAAGGTGGCCTCCAGCACGTGGTGGGTGTTGTGTCCTGCCTTGCGGGTGACGTGCAGGGTCATCCCCGCGGCGGTGGCGAAGGACTGCCAGAAGTGCTCGGCCATCTCGGGGTTGAAGGGCGGGTCGCCCAGGGGCAGGACCTCGCCGAAGGGCACGTCGTAGACGACGAACGGCCGCCCCGACAGGTCGAGGGCCACCTCGACCAGGGCCTCGTCGAGCGGGTAGAGGCCCGAGGCGAACCGCCGCACCCCCGCCTTGTCGCCCAGGGCCTCCCCGAACGTCTCACCGAGCAGGATGCCCACGTCCTCGACGGTGTGGTGGCCGTCGACGTGGAGGTCGCCCTCAGCCTCGACGGCGAGGTCGAAGCCGCTGTGGCGGCCGATCTGGTCGAGCATGTGGTCGAAGAACGGCAGCCCGGTCGAAGCCGTCACCTCGCCCTCGGTCCCGTCCACGTCGAGGTGGATGGAGATCGATGTCTCCTTGGTGGTCCGCTGCCGGTCGGCCGAACGGCGGGTGGACAGCTGGGTCATCGGGGCACCCTCTCATCGAGATCCGGCGAAACGGTCGCCCTCATGGGCGCCGACCGCCCTTTCAGGGTGGCCGTTTCGGAGATGCATTGCCATTCACTCACCCCAGGACCTCTCGGAGGGCGGTGAGGAAGCGATCGTCTTCGTCGGGGGTGCCGACGGTGACGCGGAGGCAGCCGTCGAGGCGGGGCCACGACGAGCAGTCCCGGATGAGCACCGAGCGCTCCACGAGCTGTCGCCAGACCTCGGCCCCGTCCCGTTCGACCGGGCGGAAGAGGATGAAGTTGGCCGAGGAGGGCCACACCTCGCAGGGCAGGTCGCGCAGCGACGCCTCCAGCCGGCCTCGCTCCTCGACCAGGTGGCTGACCCGCTCCTCCATGGCGTCGACGAAGTCCAGCGCGGCGAGACCGACCCGCTGCTTGAGGGCGTCGAGGTGGTACGGCAGGACCACCTTCTCCAGCTCGTCGACCACCCAGGACGGCCCGATCAGGTAGCCCAGGCGGGCCGCGGCCATGGACCAGGTCTTGGAGAAGGTGCGGGTGACCACCAGGGGCACCTCGTCATCGACGAGGTCGAGCGCGGACCAGCGGGCGAACTGGGCGTAGGCCTCGTCTACGACGAGGAGCCCGGGCACCAGGCCCAGCACCTCATCGACCACCTCGGGCGGCTCGACCACCCCTGTCGGGTTGTTGGGCGAGCACAGGTAGGTGAGCGACGGGTTGGCCCCGTCCAGCACCCGGCGCACCTCACCCAGGTCGAGGGCGAAGTCCGGTCCCCGCTCGCCCTCGGCCACCGCGGTGCCGGTGGTGCGGGCGATGTGGGAGTGAAGGGCGTAGGTGGGCTCGAACACCGCCACCGACCGGCCCGCCCCGCCGTAGGCCAGGGTGAGGGTCTGGAGGACCTCGTTGGACCCGTTGGCCACGAAGACCTGGCCGGGGTCGACGCCGTGGAGCTCGGCGATGCGCCCCCGCAGGGCGAGGGCGCCCCGGTCCGGGTAGCGGTGCCAGACCACCTCGGTCACGGCCGCGGCGACGGCGTCGAGGAACCCGGGCGGCGGGGCCACCGGCGACTCGTTGGTGTTGAGCCGGACGTCGACGTCGACCTGGGGCGAGTGGTAGCCGGCCATGAGGCCCACGTCGGCGCGGGGCCGGACCCGCTCTCGGGGCTCGGCGCTCACGACCCCTCGCCCAGGCGGCGGCGGACCGAGTCGGCATGGGCCGGCAGTCCTTCGGCCTCGGCCAGCACCGCGACGTGGGGACCGACGGTCTCCAGCGCGGCCCGATCGAGGGTGACGACGTGGATGTCCTTGGTGAAGTCGGCCACGGTGAGGGCGGAGCCGAAGCGGGCGGTGCCGGCGGTGGGCAGGACGTGGCTGGGGCCGGCCAGGTAGTCGCCGACCGACGCCGGCGCCCACGGCCCCACGAACACTGCGCCGGCGTGGCGGATGCCGGCCACCACCTCCTCGGTCGCGGCCGGGGAGCAGATGACCTCGAGGTGCTCCGGCGCGACGGCGTTGGACACGACCGCCGCCTGGGCCGGCCCCTCGACCAGGGCCAGGTGGCCTCCGGCCGCAAAGGTGGCCTCCACGTCGTGACGACGGGGCGAGGCCCGCACCTGGATCTCGATCTCGGCCTCGACCGCGTCGGCCACGCCCTCGTCCCACGTGACGAACCAGGCTCGGCCCCCGGGACCGTGCTCGGCCTGGAGGATGACGTCCACCGCGGCCAGGGCAGGGTCGGCGGCGGCGTCGGCGATGACGATGACCTCCGACGGCCCGGTGAAGGCCGACGGCACCCCGACCCGCCCCTCGCCCGCCACCTGGCGCTTGGCCTCGGCCACGTAGACGTTGCCGGGGCCGACGATGACGTCGACCGGCGACACCGACTCGGTGCCGTAGGCCAGGGCGGCCACCGCCTGGGCCCCTCCGATGCGGTGCACCTCGATGACCTCGGCCACCGCCGCCGCCGCCAGGGTGAGGGCGGGGACCTCACCGTCGGGGCCGGGGGGGACGCAGAGGGCGATCTCGGGCACCCCGGCCACCCGGGCCGGGATGGCCGTCATCAGCACTGTCGAGGGGTAGAGGGCCCGGCCGCCGGGGACGTAGCAGCCGGCCCGGTCGACGGGCTGGGCCCGACCCGCGATGGTGATCCCGTCCCGGGCGTAGGTGCTGGGCGCACGGCGCTGGTGGCGGTGGAAGTCCTCGATGCCCGCAGCAGCCACCTCGAGCGCCGTCCGGACCTCGGGGTCGATGGCGTCGAGGGCCGAAGCCAGAGCCGGGGTCGGGACTCGGGTGGAAGCCACGTCGACGCCGTCGAAGCGGGTGGTGAGGTCCCGCACGGCGGCGTCACCGCCGTCGCGGACCGCATCGAGAACGGCGCGCACCGCGGTGCGCGGTCCCTCGTCGTCGAGCACGACGGCAGGCAGGTGACGGCCGAGGTCGGCCTCCGCGACGCCGCGCAGGTCGAGTCGGGTGAGCACGGCAGCACGCTACCGAAGCGCGGCCCGGGGCCGGCCAAGGGAATCGGCCAGGGGAATGGGCGACGGCGAGGCCGCTCGACGCGAGCGCAGCGAGCGAACCAGACAGCACGGGCCCTCCGACGGCGGAGCTCGCGGAGCCGACGGCGCTCATCGGTGCCCGGCCACCATCGAGGACATCGAGTGTGCCCGACGACTCGATGATGCGCCGATGAGCGAGCCAGACTGCCCCATGGCCGACACCGAGGTGCCCTCCGCGGCCGCCCTCAGCGCCCTCGCGGCCCAGATCGCTGAGCTGGGGGAGCGCACCGGCCGCCTGGCCGAGGCCAGCGACCGCTCCCCCACCGAGGGGGTGGCTGCCGCCCTCTACGACGCGGAGCGGGCGCTGCGCGGCGCCCGGCGGAGCCTGGAGCGGGCCGAGCGAGCCCTGCCCTGAGCAGCAGCCGCCCAACGGGGCGGCGGCCGGGCCTCGAGCGCCGCACGGAGGTCCCAGGAGCGCAGCGTTGGCGGATCACACCGGCGCGTGGGGCCCTGCCGAGACAGGCGACGGGGGCGCCCTAAGGCGCCCCCGTCGGGGCGACGTCGGGCGGCGGATCCCAACGTCGCGGTGGAACCAGGTGGCGGGTACCTGGTCGTCTATCACCCTACGCGCTGCGGCGCTCCTCCACCAGCCCTGAACCACCCCAACGGGCGGAAATCTGGCGGCGACCGTGGTGCGGAGACACGATGGGCCACATCAGGTGGTCGGGTACCTACGTTTCGTGAGAGCAGGCCGCCGGGCCCGGTCCGCTGGCGCCGACCTGAGCGCGACACCGCACGGGCTCAGGTCAGGGCGCTGCGGCGCACGGGATCAGCCGACCCGCCCCGCCGAGGGGCAGATGTCGGCCAGCACGCACTCCCCGCAGCGCGGCGCCCGGGACCGGCACACCGCCCGGCCGTGGAGGATCAGCCGCAGGCTGAACACACCCCGCTCGGCGGCGGGGACCATGCGGTTGAGCGCCTCCTCGGCTCGCACCGGGTCGGTCTCCTGGGTGAGGTCGAGCCGCCGGCTCAGCCGACCGACATGGGTGTCGACCGGGAGGCCGGGGAGGTCCATGGCCACGCTGCGCACCACGTTCGCGGTCTTGCGTCCGACGCCGGGCAGGGTGACCAGTTCGGCCATGGCCGAGGGCACCTCGCCATCGAAGCGGCTGTCAAGGGCCTCGGCCATCCCCAGCAGGCTCTTGGTCTTGTTGCGGAAGAACCCGGTGGGCCGAATCAGGTCCTCGACCTCGTCGGGGCCGGCGGCGGCGAGGTCGGTGGGCGTCGGGAAGCGGGCGAAGAGGGCGGGGGTGACCTGGTTGACCCTCTCGTCGGTGCACTGGGCCGACAGGATCGTGGCCACCAGCAGCTCGTAGGGGTTGCGGTGGACCAGGGCGCAGAGCCCGATGGCCGTTCCCGGGTACGACTCGGCCAGCCGGGCGTGAGCCACCCGGGCGCGACCCTTCGGGGAGCGGGGACGGGCCATGGGCCGAGGGTACGACCTGAGCGAGGGGGTCCGGCCGGCCGGGAGGGGGCCGACCCGACCGACCGGGAGGGGACCGACCCGACCGACCGGGAGGGGACCGACCCGACCGAGGGGGGGTCCGACCTGACCGACGGGGTCCGAACGGCCGGGAGGAGGCCACCACCCCTGCCTGGCCTCACCGGGCACGCCGCCCGATCGGCTGATCATCCCCGGTCACGGGGCCCGCTGGGCCGAAGGAGCGACGGCGATCACACCATTAGGGTCGGGGCGGTGTCGGGCGTTGCCATCGATGACGACGGCGGCGGGAGACTGACGACGGACGAGGGCGCCGGCGCGGGGCTGGCGGCCCGGGGCCGCACCCGCAACGAGGAGCGGTGGCTGGCCACCCCACCGGTGGCCGACGGCACGCCGACGGACGAGGGCGAGGTGGCGGCCCGGATCACGCTGCTTGGCGTCCTGGTCGAGCGTGCGATCGCCGATGGCGTCACCGCCGTGCACTGGGAGACCGACGACTCCGAGGAGCTGGTGGACGAGGTGGCCGCCGCCGTGGGTCTCGACGGGCGCCGTGACGTGCTCCAGCTGCGTCGCTCGCTCCCGCTGGAGACCGAGCGGGTGGCGGCCACCCCGTCGGTGGTGGTGCGGCCCCTGCGGCCGGGCACGGCCGACGAGGAGGCGTGGGTGCGGTGCAACAACCGCTCCTTCGCCGGCCACCCCGACCAGGGTCAGGAGTCGATCGCCTCCCTGCGGGCCGCCATGGCCGAGGAGTGGTTCGACGCCGCCGGCTTCCTGCTGGCCGACGGCGACCCCGACGTGGACGCCAGAGGGGGCCTCGACGGGTTCTGCTGGACCCGGGTCCACCCCGCCGCTGGGGACGACCCCGTCCGCGGCGAGATCTACGTCATCGGCATCGACCCCGATGCCGCTGGGCGCTCGCTGGGCCGCAGCCTGACCGTGGCCGGGCTCGAGCACCTGGCCGGCCGCGGGGTCCCTGTCGCCGTGCTGTACGTCGACGCCGACAACGCGCCGGCCCGGCGGCTCTACGACCGCCTCGGCTTCACCACCCACGCCACCCGTCGGGTTCGGAGCCGGACCCTCCGAGCCGATCAGACCACTGAGTAGCGCTCCTCGAGAGCCCGTACCGTCTGGTTCGCTCGCCAGCCATCACCCACACCAACGACCTCGATCGTCGCCGGGCACAAATGAGCGCCGACGGCTCCGCACGCTCCGCCGCCGGAGAGCCCGCACCGTCGGGTTCGCTCGCTGCGCTCGCTCATTGGGTGGGCAGGCTAGACACCGCCGCCGGCCCCGAGCCGTACCCTGGGCCGGTGCCCCCGGTGACCCGCTACGACGTCGACCGCGCCGGTCTCGGGCAACTGCTCGACGGTGAGCCCCGCTACCGCGTCGACCAGGTGTGGGACGGGTTGCACCGCCAGCTGGCGGATCCCGAGGCGATCACCACCATCCCCCTCGCGCTGAGGCGGCGCCTGGCCGACGCCCTGCCCGAGGGCCTGGCGCTGACCACCGAGGCGGCGGCCGACGGCGGCGACACCGTGAAGTGGCTCTGGACCCTCGGCGACGGCGCTCGCATCGAGACCGTGCTCATGCACTACCCGCGGCGCTCCACCGTCTGCGTGTCCAGCCAGGCCGGGTGTGCCATGGGCTGCGGGTTCTGCGCCACCGGCCAGGCCGGGTTCACCCGCCACCTGAGTGGGGGCGAGATCGTGGAGCAGGTCGTGCGCGCCTCCCGTCGAGCTCGGGCGGACGGACGCCGTCTCGCCAACGTCGTCTTCATGGGCATGGGCGAGCCCCTCGCCAACTACGACGGCACCTGGTCGGCCATCCGCCGCATCCACGACGACCTGGGCCTCGGCGCCCGGCACCTCACGGTCTCCACCGTCGGGGTCGTCCCCGGGATTCGACGGATGGCCACGGAGGACCTGCCGGTGAACCTGGCTGTGTCCCTGCACGGTGCCGACGACACCCTGCGCGACGAGCTCGTGCCCCTCAACCGCCGCTACCCCCTGGCCGTCCTGGCCGAGGCCTGCGCCTACCACGTGGAGATGACGGGTCGACGCCTCAGCTTCGAATGGGCCCTCATCGCCGGGGTCAACGATCGGCCCATCGACGCCGCCCGCCTGGCCGACTACGCCCGGGGCCTCCGGGCCCACGTGAACCTCATCCCCCTCAACCCCACACCGGGCTACCCCACCCGGGGCACCTCGCCGGAGGGGGTGGAGGCCTTCCGTCGACATCTGGCCGACCGGGGGGTCAACGTCACCGTGCGCGACACCCGGGGCACCTCGATCGACGCCGCCTGCGGGCAGCTCGCGGCCGGCGGGACGAGCGTGGCCGCCCCCGCCCGCCAGGGATGAGGGGCGAGGGCGCACGCGGACGAACCCCGTCGCAGGGCACGCTCCCCGGCAACGGAGCCCGCCGCGAGGGATCGGGTCCCTCGTCACCGGTAGCCTCCTGCCGGACCGGGCACGACCGATTGGGATCCATGGCCGAAGCGCCGGACAGGGGAAGAGGAGCGGGCGGCGCGGCGCGACGCGCCCGCACCGTGGTCGTCGCCATCCTCGTCGGGGCCCTGGCCGCCCCCACCCTGGCCGCCGCCCGTCCCCTCGACCCCTCGGCCGCCCGAGCGAGCAGCGGCAACGCCGCCGCGCCCGCCGGCCAGGTGCCGGCCGCCGACCCCGCCTTCAACGACGTGCCCCTGGCGACGAACCCCATCTCCCCCGCGGTGGCCGACGTGGCGGTCGACAGTGCCGAGCTCGACTCGGTCGCCGACGCCCTCGCCGGGACCGAGGACCGTCGCGATGCCGCGGCGGCCCGCCGTGACGACCTGCGGGCCCACATCTCCGAGCTGGCCGCCGAGCGGGCCGACACCGTCGACCTGCTCGCGCAGCGGCGCGCCGACGAGGCCCAGCGAGGCATCGAGCGGGTGGCCGCGGTCGACGTCCTCGCCGAGCGGGTCGACGACGTAGCCCGGGCCGAGGGCGTGGTCGACACCGCCGAGCGAGCGGTGGAGCGGGCCCGCGATGCTCTGCGCCGGTTGGTCGTCGCCAACTACATGTCCGAGGCCTCGACCACCTCCGACATCGGCACCGTGCTGAGCGGCCAGGCCGGGATCAACGACGCCCTCGTCCGGCTGTCGCTGGGGGAGTCCTCCCTCGCGGCCCGCGCCCGCGACATCGAGAGGCGCCTCGAGGACCTGGCCGAGACCGAAGCAGCGCGGGACCGGGCCGTGGACGCCCGCACCCGGGCCGAACAGGCCATGGCTGCCGCGGAGCAGGCCGAGCGCGATGCGGTGACGGCTCGAACCGACACCGAGGCGCGCATCCGCGACATCGACGAAGAGACCGTCCGCACCCAGGCCGCCGAGGGCGAGGCCGTCGCCGACGTGGGACGGCGCCAGGCCGATGTCCTCCGCGCCCAGGCCGAGGTGCCCGCGGCGCGGCTGCGCGCCGACGTCGTCGCCGTCGGGATCGACTTCCCGCTCGTCGCCCTCGATGCCTGGCTCAAGGCCGCGGCCCACGCCCCGTGCCGGATGGAGTGGTGGGTGCTGGCGGGCATCTCCAAGATCGAGGGCCGCCACGGCACCTTCGGCGGCGGCCGCCTGGGAGCCCGGGGCTACCCCACAACCCGCATCATCGGCCCCCCACTCGACGGGACCCGGGGCAACACCCTCATCGGCGACACCGACGGCGGCCTCCTCGACGACGATCCCGTCCTCGATCGGGCCGTCGGTCCCATGCAGTTCATCCCCTCGACGTGGGCGCGCTGGGGTCGTGACGGCGACGGCGACGGCATCGCCGACCCCCACACCTTCTACGACGCCACCGCCGGCGCCGCCGCCTACCTCTGTGCCGGGCGCACCGACCTCACCGACGAGGCCCAGCTCCGCGCCGCGTACTTCTCCTACAACCACTCCCAGCCCTACGTGGCCGCCGTGCTGAGCGCGGCCCGCGCCTACCAGACCGCCCTCCTGGTCCCGCCCCACCCGGTCGACGCCCCGCCGGTCGTGGGGCCCTGACAGGGCAGGTCAACGCACCACGACCGTGAGGCGGCCGGCCCGGATCGCACCGACGAGCTGCTCCCCGGCCCCGACGCGGGACCCCGGCCAGACCACCGATCGGACCACCACGGCCCCGGGGGCCACCTCGGCGCCGGCACCGATCACCGGCGCCCCTTCGGACCACGCCATGTTGGCGGCGAGGTAGTCCGCGGCCGTCCCGCAGTCGACGAAGGGCCCGGCGTGGACGACCAGGTCGAGGGTGCCGGCGGCGGCGTCGGCCGCCCACGAGCGCTCGTAGAGGCCGGAGGGCTCCGGACCCAGCCTCGCCACCTCCGACCAGGCCATGAGGGCCACCCCGCAGTACCGCAGCGGACCGAAGTCGCCCCGCGCCGGATCCTCGACGCAGAGCAGACGCGTCCGCTCGCCATCCCACCCGGCCACGAAGGGGTCCAGGTCGGCCACCAGCCAGGCATCGACGTTGGTCACCAGGGTGGGGCGACCGCCGATCCACTCCCGCAGCAGGCCCAGGGCGCCCGCGGTCCCGCGCGCCTCACCCTCCTCCACCGACAGGTGGACCGACCCCCCGGCGGGCGCCAGGTGGGCCTCGAGCAGGGCCCGATCGTGGTGGACGTTGACGGCGACGGCCTCGGTGACCGGCTCCAGGCGAGCGCGGGCGTGGTCGAGCAGCGGACGGTCGCCGACGGGACACAGGGCCTTGGGCCGCAGGCGGGTGAGCGGGCGCAGACGGGTCCCGGCCCCGGCGGCCAGCACCACGCCTGCCAGACTCTCACCCATGGCCGTCACCCGCTGGACCAACCAGTCCCTGCCCCAGACCCTGCAGATCGGGATGTTCCTGCTCTACATCGATGCCGTCTTCGGGCTGCTCGGCCTTCTCGGCGGTATCGGCTTGATCGGTCTCGCCCTGGCGCTCGGGGCCGCCGCTGCGGGCCTGGGCATCGCCAACGAGAAGAAGTGGGGCTGGGTCCTCGGGGTCGCGGTGTCGGTGGTGACCGTGGCGTTCTACCTGTTCTTCTTCAGCACCGCGGTCCTGTTCTCCCTGATGTTCGCCGGCGCCCAGCTGGCCCTGCTCCTCCACCCCCAGAGCCGCGAGCACCAGAAGGTCTGGTTCACCTGAGCCGAGCGTCGCGGCCGCCCGAGCGGCCGACGGCGAGGGTGGGACGGGGACGGGCACGGTCACGTCGGCCATGATGGCCTGATGACCACCACCATCGAGGGCATCAGCGGACTCAAGGACCTGGTCGGCACCCACCTCGGGTACTCCGACCACATGGAGATCACCCAGGAGCAGGTGAACACCTTCGCCGACGCCACCGGCGACCACCAGTGGATCCACGTCGACGTGGAGCGAGCCAAGGCCGAGTCCCCGTTCGGCGGACCCATCGCCCACGGCTACCTCACCCTCGCCCTCGGTCCGACCCTCGCTCCCCATATCATGACCGTGAAGGGCATGAAGATGGGGGTCAACTACGGGTGCGAGAAGGTGCGGTTCCCCTCGCCCGTGCCGGTCGGCTCCCAGCTGCGGTTGGGTGCCTCGCTCGACGCCGTCGACGACATCGCCGGCGGGGCCCAGGTGACCATGACCTTCACCTACGAGGTGGAGGGCGCCGACAAGCCCGCGTGCGTGGCCCAGGTCGTGTTCCGCTACTACGAATGAGCGGAGTCCTCGAGCGGTTCTCGTGGGCTTCATCCGGTGCGTCGCAGCAGGTCGAGTCACTGCGGGGGTCGGAGGCCGGTGGAGAGTTCCGTTGCGGTCGCGGCGGGGGGGGGGGGGGTGCGGTGTGTGCGGACGTGAGGGGTGTCACATGGGTGTGATCCGGAGGGGCCGTCGTGTGCCCGTTGTGGCCGCGGTGGCTTTGGTGCTGCTGGCGGCTGGGTGTGTCCAGGGGACGACGCGGGTGAGCCGCAGCACCGATGGGGTGCAGGGCAACGCCGCAAGCGGCGGGCCCGCCATCAGTGACAACGGCCGTTTCGTGGCCTTCGGCTCGGCGGCCACCAACCTCGTGGCCGGCGACACCAACGGTGTCGCCGATGTGTTCGTGCGCGACCGCAAGAGTGGCACCACCACCCGGGTGAGCGTGTCGAGCGGTGGTGGCCAGGGCAATGCCTCTTCCGGAGGCCCGGCCATCAGCGGTGATGGCCGCTACGTCGCCTTCGGGTCGTCGGCCTCCAACCTCGTGGCCGGCGACGCCAACGGGACCTTCGACGTGTTCGTCCACGACCGCCAGACCGGAACCACCACCCTCGAGGGCTCGGGCGGCGGCTCCCCCGACCTCGACGACACCGGGTCCTTCCTGGCCTACAACTCTGGCGGCAAGGTCCGGGTGCGCGACCGCCAGGCGGGGACGACCGAGGTGATCCCCTCGGGCACGCAGGGGGGCGCCAGCCCCGACCTGAGCGGTGACGGCCGGTTCGTTGCCTTCTTCATCGACGGCGATGACGGCGATGACGGCCCTGACGTCTGGCTCTACGACCGGGATCGACAGCTGCTCGACCGGGTCAGCTACTCGGGCGACAACAACTACGAGGCCGAGGTGAGCGACGACGGTCAGACGGTTGTCTTCGGTAATGGCGGGAACGATCAGGCGCTCGTCTGGCAGTCCGGGCGGATCAGGGACGTGCGCGGGGGTCCGTCTTACAGCCCGGACGTGAGCGACGACGGCCGGTTCGTCACCTACGGCACGGAGTCGGACCTCGACGACAGGGACACCAACGGCAGCCGCCGGGACGCCTACCTCCTCGACCTCTTCACCGACGAGGTGACCTATCTGAGCGTCGGGCCCGGAGGGCAGGGGGCCAACGGTGAGTCGTTCGGCCCGGCGATCAGCGGCGACGGCCGCATCGTTGCCTTCGAGTCACGTGCGACGAACCTCGTCGACGGTGACACCAACGGCCTGGAGGATGTGTTCGTCCACGACTCCGGCGCCGAGCGCACCTCCTCCGCGGGCTGAGGGGTCCCGCCGGCCCATCCGGGCGACCTCGAGCTCGCGGGGTGCTCGGGGGTCAGGTGACGTTGACGTCGAAGAGGGTGCCGATGGCGAAGGTGACGGCCATGGCCGCGGCACCGCCGAGGACCACCCGGGTCGCCGGTCGCACCGGCTGAGCGCCGCCGAGGCGGGCTCCGGCCACGCCGAGGGCCGCCAGGCCGACCAGGGTGATGGCGACGATGGCCACCTCCTGAGGGCCCGATGACACCAGGAGGGCCACCAGGAGCGGGACCAGGGCCCCCAGGGAGAAGCTGAGGGCCGAGGTCCAGGCCGCCTGGACGGGCTGGGCCAGGTCGTCGAGGTCGAGTCCCAGCTCGTCACGGGCGTGGGCCTCCAGGGCGTCGTGCGCGGTCAGCTCCTGGGCCACCTGATGCGCGAGGGCGGGACTGAGGCCACGCCGCTCGTAGATGCCGGCCAGCTCGCTCAGCTCGGCCCGGGGTGTCTCCACCAGCTCGACCTCTTCCCGGGCCAGGTCGGCCAGCTCGGCATCGCGCTGGGAGGACACCGACGACATCTCCCCGACGGCCATCGAGGCGGCCCCCGCGACCAGGGCGGCCACCCCAGAGGCCGCCACCACGCTCTGCGGAGCCCCGGACGCGACCACACCCACGAGCAGGGCTGCGGTCGACAGGAGACCGTCGTTGGCGCCGAGCACCGAGGCCCGCAGCCATCCGGCACGGTGGCTCCGGTGGCGCTCGTCGTGATGACGGGGGCGCGTCCGGCGGGCGTGGGCGGTCAGCACGCCCTCCACCGTGCTCCCCGCGGACCCGGTTCACAACTCGGCCCCCTCCCGTGAGGGGTCCCCCGGCATCGTCGGTCAGCCCCGCCCGTCAGCTCGTGTGAACCGCGCCGAACGCCAACCTTGGACGGAAGGGCGCCACATGCGGCCAGGTCCGTCCAAAGTCTGCTGCCCACCGGCCAACCTTGGACGGAAGGGCGCCACATGCGGCCAGGTCCGTCCAAAGCTGCGGGGACGTGATGGGGCCTCGGGACAGGTCGTGGATGCGGAGGTGCGCTGGCGTCATCGCTACCTTCGCCCTCGTGGCCGGCACGTGGAACCTGGCAGACCTCTTCGAGGGGGTGGTGGACCGGATCGGCGGGCGGGAGGCCGTCGTCGCTGGGCCCCACCGCCTCACCTACGACCAGCTCGACCGCCGGGCCAACCGCGTCGCCCACGTCCTCGCGGGCCACGGCGTCGGCCCCGACGACCGGGTCGGGTTGGCTGTCCGCAACGGCCACGAGCACCTCGCCGCCCTCCTCGGCGCGTACAAGCTCCGGGCCGTCCCCTTCAACATCAACTACCGCTACACAGCCGAGGAGATGACGTACCTCTTCGCCGACGCCCGCCCCCGCGCCGTGCTCCACGGGCCCGACCTCGGCCCCGCGGTGGAGCCGGCGGCGGCCGCTCGTCGGGCGGCCGGTGACGAGGTGGCGACCCTCGTCGGGCGGGGCCCGGCGTACGAGGGCCTGTTGGCCGCGGCATCGGGTCACCGGCCCGACGTCCCCGACCGCAGCGGGGAGGATCGCTACCTCCTCTACACGGGGGGGACCACCGGCATGCCCAAGGGCGTGGAGTGGCGCCACGAGGACATCGTCTTCGCCGCGCTGGGCGCGGACCGCAGCACGCCGGGCTTCCCGGGCCCGCCCGAGCACGTCGCATCCAGCCCCGAGGAGATGGTGACCCGTGCCGACGGGGGCCGCACCCGCACCCTGCCCGCCTCTCCCCTCGTGCACGGCACCGCGCAGTGGGTGGCGCTGGCGACGTTGCTGGCCGGCGGGACGGTCCTCACCCTCCCGTCCTCGACCTTCGTGGCCGCCGAGCTGTGGGACCTTGCCCAGGCCGAGTCCGCCTCGCTGGTGGTCATCGTGGGTGACGCCTTCGCCCGTCCCCTGGCCGATGCCCTGGCCGACCAGCCCCACCGCTGGGAGCTCGGGGACCTCGTCGCCGTCGTCTCCGGAGGGGCAGTGCTCTCGCCGGCGGTGCGGACCCAGCTGGCGACCCAGCTCCCCTGGGCCGCGATCGTCGACGGCTACGGCACCAGCGAGACCGGGGGCCAGGGCAACGCCGTGACCTGGCCCGGCCAGGAACCAGCAGCGCACACCCGCTTCCCCCTCGATGGCCACACCGCCCTGCTCGACGACGAGGGCACCCCGCTCGTCCCCGGCATCCACACCGGCCACATCGGCCGCCTCGCCCGCCGGGGCCACATCCCTCTCGGCTACCACGACGACCCGGAGCGGACGGCGATGACCTTCCCGGTGCTGGGTGGAGAGCGATGGGCCGTCCCCGGCGACCTCGGACGCATGGAGGACGACGGCACCGTGACCCTCCTGGGGCGAGGGACGAGCTCCATCAACACGGGCGGCGAGAAGGTGTTCCCCGACGAGGTGGAGGCGGTGCTGAAGGCACATCCGGCCGTGTTCGACGCCGCCGTGGTCGGCGTGCCCGACGAGCGCTGGGGTGAGCGGGTGGTGGCCGTCATCGCCCCCCGACCAGGCTCCCACCTCGGACAGGAGGAGCTCGACGCCCACTGTCGCGCCCGCCTGGCGGCGTTCAAGGTCCCTCGCCAGGTGGCGATGGTGAGGACGGTGCGCCGGCTGCCGTCGGGCAAGACCGACCACACCTGGGTCCGCGCCGAGGCCGGCAACGCGGTCGACACCTCCACCGCCGCCGACGTGCGCTCCTGACCCGGCCCCGACGCACCTGACGGGTCGTCAGGGGACGATGACTAGGGTGCGACCGTCGTCGATCGAGCCCAGGAGCGCCCGGTGCCCCAGGAGTTCAACCTCTCGTCCGTGTTCGAGGCCGTGGCCGGCGCCTACCCGGACCGCGACGCCATCGTCTTCCGCGATCGTCGTCTGAGCTACGCCAACCTCCTCGAACGAAGCACCCGACTGGCACGGGTGCTCTCCGACGCCGGGCTGGGCGCCCAGCGCGAGCGAGACGGGCTGGGCGGTCACGAATCCCACCAGGACCATGTGGGCCTCTACCTCTACAACGGCAACGAGTACGTCGAGGGCATGCTG
Source organism: Acidimicrobiales bacterium (assembly GCA_038233075.1). Lineage (GTDB taxonomy): Bacteria > Actinomycetota > Acidimicrobiia > Acidimicrobiales > Iamiaceae > Iamia. The sequence goes on along the minus strand of JBBSMQ010000028.1, from coordinate 2,867 downwards.
GGCTCGTACCGGGCTCGGATCGCCCCCTTCAACGTGAACTACCGCTACGTGGCCGAGGAGCTGCTCTACCTCCTCGGCGACGCCCGCGCCGGCGGGCTGATCTACCACGCCCGGTTCGCGCCGCTGCTGGCCGAGATCCGCGACCAGCTGCCGGACCTGCGCCTCCTGCTCCAGGTCGCCGACGACTCGGGCGAGGGCCTGCTCGACGGGGCCGTCGACTACGAGACGGCCCTCGCGGCTGTCGACCCCGTCCCGCCCGAGGTCGAGCCCTCCCCCGACGATCTGTACATCCTCTACACCGGCGGCACCACCGGCATGCCCAAGGGCGTGCTGTGGCGCCAGCACGACATCTACGTCGGCGCCATGGGCGGCCGCCCCTTCGGCCAGTCCGAGGTGCTCCCCGACCTGGACGCGGTGGTGGCGTCGGGCGCCGGGGGTGGGGCCCGAGCGATCGTCACCCCGCCGCTGATGCACGGCGCCGCCCAGTGGCTGACCTTCAACACCTTCACCGGGGGCGGGGCCATCATCATCCCCGACGACCCCAGCCGCCTCGACGCCGCCGCCATCTGGGACCTGGCCGAGCGGGAGGCGGTCAACACCCTTCAGCTGGTCGGCGATGCCTTCGCCCGCCCTCTCCTCGAGGAGCTGGAGCGCTCACCCCGATCGCTGCCTTCGCTGGTGGCAGTGGTCAACGGGGGAGCATCGATGACCCCGGCGCTCAAGGAGCGCATGCTCGAGCAGCTGCCCGGCATCTTCCTGCTCGACGCCGTGGGCGCATCCGAGACCGGCGCCCAGATGGGCCAGACCTCGGTGAAGGGTGCCGCCACCACCGGCACCTTCACCCCTGGGCCCGACACGATCGTGGTCGACGCCGCCATGATCCGGGTGCTCGAGCCGGGCGCGGAGGAGACGGGCTGGCTGGCCCAGCGGGGCTACGTGCCCCTCGGCTACCTGGGCGACGAGGAGAAGACGGCCCGCACCTTCCCGGTCCTCGACGGGGTCCGCGTCGCCGTGCCCGGCGATCGGGCCCGCTGGCGCGAGGACGGGATCATCGAGCTGCTGGGCCGGGACTCGGTCACCATCAACTCCGGCGGCGAGAAGATCTACGCCGAGGAGGTGGAGATGGCTCTGGCCCCTCACCCGTCGGTGGCCGACGTGGTCGTCACCGGCCGTCCCTCGGAGCGGTGGGGCCACGAGGTCGTCGCCGTGGTGCAGCTGGCGCCGGGGTCCGAGCCCGACGTCGACGGGTTGCTGGCCGAGGCGGCGACGCACGTGGCCCGCTACAAGCTGCCCAAGGACGTGGTCTTCGTGGAGGCGATCCAGCGCTCCCCCGCGGGCAAGGCGGACTACCGCTGGGCCAGGGCCCAGGCCGAGACGGCCGCCGCCGACTGACGTCGAGGCCGCGAGCGGTCCGGTCCGCCACCTGACGGGTGGTGCTCGTATCCTCGGCGCCGTGCCCGCACCCCCCTCCGCCGGTCGCCCGCTGGCCACCGGCGCCCTGCCCGATGCCGACACGCTGCCGACCGGGGAGGAGAAGGTGCGCGCCGTGCGGGTGATGTTCGACACCATCGCCCCCCGCTACGACCTGGTGAACCGGGTCATGACCCTCCGGATGGACGTGGGCTGGCGGCGACGCACGGTGCGCTCGCTGCAGCTGCCCGTCGGGTCGGTGGTGCTCGACCTGGCCTGCGGCACCGGGGACCTGTGCACCGAGCTGGTCCGCTCGGGCCACCGACCGGTGGGGGTCGACCTGTCGTTCGGCATGCTGGCCGCGGCTCGCACCCGGACCCCGCTCGTCCACGCCGACGTCCTGCGCCTCCCGGTGCCCGACGCCTCGATCGACGGAGTGACCTGCGGCTTCGCCCTCCGGAACCTGGAGGAGCTGCCCCGGTTCTTCGAGGAGCTGGCCCGCGCCGTCCGGCCGGGAGGTCGCATCGCCCTGCTCGAGGTGGCCGAGCCCCCGAACCCGCTGCTGCGCGCCGGCCACGCCGTCTACTTCGGACGCGTCGTGCCGAGGATCGGTGGCCTGCTGTCCGACGGTGCCGCCTACCGCTACCTCCCCCGGTCGGTGTCCTACCTCCCGTCGGCCGAGCGGATGCTGGAGATGCTCGACCAGGCCGGCTTCGTCGACGCCCGCCACGACCTGCTCAGCGTTGGCATCGCCCGGCTCGTCACCGCGACCCGAGCCGGGTCGCACCGATGACAGAGACCGGCCCACGATCTCGACGAGGCTGCGGCGTCCGAGACGACGACACGAATGGGGCCCGCCCCGCAGATCACCGCTCGGCGACGATCCCTGCGCTCGACCACGGCAGCGGAAGGGGCCGAGATGAGTGACCTCGTGGCCCGGACGCTGGCCCTCGACCGGGCTCCGGACCCGGTCCGGGTGGCTGGAGGCGACGGCGTCCTCTTCGGCCGGATCGACGAGGAGGTGCTGGGCGGCCGGGGCGAGGTCGTGCGGCTGCCACCCGCCGAGGCCGCCAAGGTCCTCGCTGCGGCCGACGTCGACGATCCGGTCGACCGACCCGGGTCGGGGCCGGTGGCCCTGGGGGCGTTGCCCTTCCACCCCGACGAGGCGGCCGAGGTGATCGTGCCCGCGCTGGTGGTGCGCCGCGGCGCCAACGGCACCGGCTGGCTGACGACCGTCGGGACCACGGCCCGGCCCCCGGTCGACCCCGCCACCGTCGACCTCGACCGGTGGGCCGGCGCGCCGTCGCCCGTTCCCGGACCGGGCCAGTTCAGCGTCAAGAGCGTGCGCCCCCCGGCCGAGTGGACCGAGGCCGTGGCCCGGGCCACGGCGCGGGGACGCGGCCGGGGGCTGGGCAAAGTGGTGGGGGCTCGGGGGGTGCGGGTGGGCGCCGCCGGCG
>JBBSMQ010000027.1:0-48832 GCA_038233075.1 Acidimicrobiales bacterium | reverse complement strand
CGCCGCCGCGGCCGCGCAGTCCGCCGCCGCGGCCGCGCAGTCCGCCGCCGAGGCCCGGGCGGCCGCCAGGGCCTATGCGCCGGGAGGCATCGAGCTCTGCCGGGTCGGGGGCATCACCGTGAACTGCCTCAACGCCGACGATGTGGGCCGGCTCCTCCTCGCGGCCGAGGCCGACGGGGTGACCCTCACCGGGTCCGGGTACCGATCCACCCAGCACCAGATCGAGCTGCGCGCCGCCCATTGCGGAGCCGACGTGTACGGCCGGCCGGCGTCGGCCTGCTCGCCCCCGACCGCCCGCCCGGGGTCGTCCCTGCACGAGGTGGGCCTGGCCATCGACTTCGATCGGTGCAACACCCGATCCAGCCCCTGCTGGATCTGGCTGCACGAGCACGCCGCCGAGCACGGCTTCAAGAACCTCCCCTCCGAGCCCTGGCACTGGTCGACCACCGGCGCCTGACGGCCACCCGCCCCGGGGCGGCCGGCCGTCCGGTGGCGCGCCAGGAGCTCCGTGATGGGCGGCGGGTTATACTCACCAGTATGACCCATCGAGTCGGACCCAAGGGCCAGGTCGTCATCCCGAAGGAGCTCCGCGACCAGCTCGGCATCGAACCGGGCGACGAAGTCAGCCTCTGGCGCCACGATGACCACGTGGCGCTGCGCCCCACGCACGCTCGCCCGCCTCTGCGAGGCCGGTTTGGCGGCTCATCGTTGGTCGACCACCTGGTCCGTGAGCGCGAGGCCGACCGTCGACGCGAATCGACACGGTGACCATCGTCCTCGACTCGTGGGCGGTGCTGCGCTACCTCGAGGACACCGCACCCGCAGCCCAGCTGGTCGAGCAGCTCCTCTCCGACGAGCGACCGCTGATGTCCTGGGTCAGCCTCGGCGAGGTGTACTACGTCCTACGTCGCTCCCATGGCGAGGACACCGCCGCGGAGACGGCCCGCGACCTCCGTGAGGTCGTCGACGTCCGCCTTCCCGACGAAGGACTCGTCGTCGATGCTGCACGGATCAAGGCTGATCACCCCATGGCATACGCCGACGCCTTCGGCGCCGCTCTCGCCACCGCCCATGAGGCGACCCTGTGGACAGGCGATCCTGAGCTCTTCGTCGAGGGGGCGTCATGGCGTTGGCGCGACCTCCGACATCACCCATGAGGACACCCAAGGGTCTTGCTGCGGGCACCGTTCCCGGGCCGGCCCGGGAGGTCAGTCGCCGCGACCCTCAAGGCCATCGCCCCGCCGGAGCCCGGGTCGCAAACCGGGGCAGTACGGTCGAGGGCACGTCCCTCGACCTCGGAGGCCAGCCACCATGACCGACGATCCCACGCTGCTCGTAAAGGAGCGCCTCACCCAGCTGCTCGACGAGGGCGACCGCAGCGACGTGGTCGCCTTCCGGGGCCTCCAGTACGACCTGGGACTGGCGTGGGTGCACTTCCCCGAGGGCCGGGGTGGGCTGGGTCTGGCCCCCACCCACCAGGGTCCGGTGGAGGCCGCCCTCCGCGACGCCCGGGCGCCGGGGCCGAGCACCGAGCACTTCTTCGGGCTCACCATGGCGGGACCGACAGTCGTGACCCACGGCTCCGACGAGCTGTGCGACCGCCTGCTGCGCACCACCTTCACCGGGGAGGACCCCTGGTGCCAGCTCTTCAGCGAGCCGGGCTCAGGGTCGGACCTGGCCGGGCTCTCGTGTCGGGCGGTGCGCGACGGCGACGAGTGGGTCATCACCGGCCAAAAGGTGTGGAACACCCTCGCCCACCTCGCCGACCGGGGGATGCTGGTGGCCCGCACCGACCCGGAGGCACCCAAGCACAAGGGGCTCACCTACTTCGCCCTCGACATGCACGCCCCCGGCGTCGAGGTGCGGCCGCTGCGCCAGATCACCGGTGAGGCGGAGTTCAACGAGGTCTACCTGACCGAGGTGCGGGTGCCTGACGCCGATCGCATCGGCGACGTCGGCGAGGGCTGGCGGGTGGCCATGACCACCCTGTCCAACGAGCGCACCACCATCGGCGGGGGCGTCGGGCCACCCGCGAAGGGCTCGGGCGCCATCGCCGAGGCGGTGCGCATCTGGACCGAGGAGCCCATCGAGCGGACCCCGGCACTCAAGGACCGGCTCATGCGGCTGTGGATCGAAGCCGAGGCCCTACGCCTCACCAACATCCGGGCCAGCCAGAACCGCAAGGTCGACAACCCCGGCCCCGAGGGGTCGATCGCCAAGCTCAAGTTCGCCACCGTGAACATGGACATCTACGAGCTCTGCGTCGACCTGCTCGGCCCCCAGGCGCTCATCGACTTCGACTACACCATGCGGCGCTCCGAGCAGCTGGGCCTCACCGGCCCACCGGGCTCGGCCCGCAAGATGTTCCTCCGGGTCCGGGCCAACTCCATCGAGGGCGGCACGTCGGAGATCCAGCGCAACATCGTCGGCGAGCGCGTCCTGGGCCTGCCCGGCGAGCCTCGCACCGACAAGGAGGTCCCCTGGAAGGACGTCCCTCGCAGCTAGTGCTGTGACCCGCGACCCACGCCATCCACTCGATCGGTCGACGCGATCCGCTCGGCCGTGCACACGGTACGCGCCATCTGGGTGGTGACGACGGTCCTCCTGGTCTACGGGGCATCGGCGTTCGTGGTGCCCACGCTGTTCGCGGTCGTGGGGGTCCTAGCCGCCGACAGCCTGCGCCCCCGCGTGGGTCAGTACCAGGACGTGACCAGGGCGGCCGACTGCCTCACCGAGGAGGGCGACCTCGACAGAGCGCGGGTGGCCACCCGCGGCGCCTGGCAGGAGACGCACCTGCTCTGCTACCGGGTCGGGTGCCAGTACCGGGGCAAGCCGAAGCCCGCGCCCGTCGACGAGCTGGCAGCCGACCTCCGGTCCCATGACGTCTCGGAGCTGCTGGTGTGGCGTGGCGATCTCGACCTGCTCGACGGGGCCCCGCTCCCCGGACCAGGCACCGATCCGGCCGTCTACCGGGTCGGTCCCACCGGCCTCAACCTGAAGCGCGAGCTGCGCCTCGGGAGCTGACGACGTCGGGCCCACGGCCACGGCCACGGCCATGGCCACGGGGCGGTGGCGGTGGCGGAGGCGGAGGCGGAGGCGGAGGCGGCGATGTCACCGGCGACGACCAAGGCGGCGGCGATCTTGAGGGACAGGGCGGGGTCGCTCCGATACCCCCGGGTCCCCCGGCCGAGATCCGGCGCTCAGACGGCGTCGGCGAGGCGGTCTGATTCGGTGAGGACATCCGCGCCGTCGGGGTGATCGCGGACGACGGCCTCCAGCGCGTCACGCTGCGGCACGACCGCCCGCGCCGGCTGCTCGACCGTGGCCCACTGGACCAGATCGCCCCACAGCCGGTCGATGAGCTCGGCCCCGGGGACCGACCCTCCGTCGACGGTCCGGAGCTGCACCGAGCGGAGCTCGCCCAGGTAGAGCCGCAGCGAGGTGACGTGGACGAGCTCGTCGGTGCGGATCCGCTCGATCAGCTCCGCCGCCTCCTCGGCCTCGGCCTCCCGGCCACCGAAGAGTCCCGGCGTTCGGAACACCTCCTGGCTCAGCGCGAACCCGATCTCGGCCCGGAACTCGATGATCAGCAGGTTCATGAGGAACGAGAGCACGCCCTCGATGGGAGCGGGGACCTCGGGCAGGGCCCGTTCCCCGGACTCGGGCCGACCGATGTTCTCGGGCGGGTCCACGTCGTCGAAGGCGTCGGGCCCGAAGACCAGGTCGCGGGCGACGAACCACATGACGTCGTGGCCCCCGATGCCCTCGGCCGGGAGCCCGCTCTCGTCGAGGCCGTGGGCCACCAGCAGACCCTTGCCGAGGTGGCCGATGGCCATCTCCGAGATGTCTTCGACGACGACATCCTGGAGGTCGGGGAAGGTGATGTCGGCCAGCAGGCGGCCCTTGGCCTCGCTCGGTGGAGTAGACGAGCCTGGTCATCGGGCCTCCAGGGGCGGATGGGTCGGTGGGGCTGCGGATCGACCCTATTGCTCGCTGTCGCCTCCGGTCGGTGGAGCTCGGCGGCAAGTCGGTCATGATCGTCTGTGACGACGCCGACCTGGCCGCGGTCGTGCCCGCAGGGGCGATGGTGTGCATGCACGCCGGTCAAGGGTGTGCCATGCAGACGCGGTTGCTGTTGCCCCGTTCCCGCTACGAGGAGGGCGTGGAGCTCAAGGCGAGCGGCATCGGTCGCATCGAGGGCTTCGACACCTACCTCGAGACCAAGTCCGTGGGCCCGAGCTCTCTGAGCGTCGTTCAGCGAACGAGGAGGTCGAGGAGCTCGCCGGCGACCCACCAGCTGCGAGGACGCCCGGCACGGGGAGGTCGGCCGGACGCAACACCCTGCGTTCGGCGAGGTGCACTGGCGCACGACTCCGCCGGGTCACCGGTGCCGGGAAGTCGACGCTCGCCCGGCCGCTGGCGGCGCACCTCGGGCTACCCCTGTTGAGCAAGGACGTCATCAAAGAGACGCTCTTCGACTCGCTGGGCCACGTCGACGAGGATCCGCTGACATCCTCTCGAAGACTCGGCGGTGCCGCGATGACCCTGCTCTGGCGTCTCGCCGCCCGCTGTCCCGCGGTGGTCCTCGAGGCGAACTTTCGGAGCGCGTCGGACGACGAGCGTGCCCGCGTCACTGAGCTCTGCCCCCGCCCCGTCGAGGTGTACTGCCGAGTCCCGCCTGAGCTGGCGCTGTTGCGCTACGACGAACGTGGCACCCTGCCCGAGCACCACGAAGTCCACGTCGGGCGCACGACCTCGCTCGACACGATCGCTGAGTACCAGCAGCCCTTCAACCTCGGTCCGGTCATCGAAGTCGACACGTCCGGACCCGTCGACGTCACCAGCGTCGCTCGCCTCGTGCAGGCGGCGCTGGCCTCGGAGTAGCAGGTCTCCTCCCCAGCGGTCCGGGGCAGCCTTGCGGCCGCTGGATCAGGATCCATCTGACTTGCAAACACCAAAGACACCACAGAATTGGATCTGATTGTGTTTGTTGTGGATGCTGATACGATGTCGAGGCTATGAGGACCCAGGTTGTGGACGCCGCGGCGCCGTTGAGCTCGGAGGACCTCCTCACTACCGGTGAGGCGGCAAAGATCCTCGGCGTCTCCCGTCAGCACGTCGTCGACCTATGCGACCGGGGCCTCCTGTCGTTCACCTTCGCAGGGTCACGGCACCGCCGGATCCGCCGTGGTGATGTCGAGGCGTTTCGCGCCGGCAACGACAGACTCTCCCGGGATCAGCAGCGCAGCCTATGGCTGGGGTACGCCGTCGCTGGGAAGATCTCTGCGGACCCCGAGGGAGCCCGCACCGTAGCCCGGCGCGAGCTCGACCGACTCGAGAGCATCGCCCGCGGCCAAGCCAAGGTGTGGCTCGCCGAGTGGCGGCGCCTCGTCGACGGCCCGGTCCTCGCTCTGCTCGATGCCCTCACCGACCGGTCCCTGCGAGGCCGGGAGCTTCGCCAGAACACGCCGTTCGCCGGCCTACTCTCCGAGGGGGAGCGTCGGGATGTCCTGCAGTCGTGGAAGGCGCAGGCTGGAGGACGGTCGAAGTGAACCGGGAGCAGCTTGCCCATATCGTGCGGGCCGCGGCAGTGATTGCCCGCGACGGTGACATGGTCATCATCGGGTCACAGTCGATCCTCGGCTCCTACGAGGACACGGACCTGCCCGCGAAGCCCACGTTCGATGCGGTCCAGCGCATCTCCGACCACAGGCGCCGCGGGAAGCGCCCGGTGGGCTCGGGAGCCCAGGTCAACCACAGCGGCTGGGACCGCAGTCCGCGGAGCGTGCGGGCACGACACATGCAACGAACACTGCTGATGACCACAAGCTCTCCGAAAGGCCTCCTCGAGGAGCAGTGCTTCGAGTCCAGGACTCCTGACATAGTGAACCGCCCTGGGTTCACCTGCCCGCTGGCCACGGGGACGGCCCCCCTCCGGAGTGGCGGGTGAGGACCCGGCCAGGGTCGTCGTGTCGCAGTGGGCCTCTGTGCCGAGGACATCGGCAGCCTTGCCGGAGGGGGCGAGGCCGACCACGGGCCGACGATCGGAGCGCAGCCGGTACACCGCACGGGCAGTGGCAGTGGTCTTGCCGGTCCCGGCGGGCCCGACCACCACGACGAGACCGGCCGTGCCGGCCATTGGCGTCGACCGCGACGGACTGCGGATCCTGCACGTTGGTTGGGGTGGGTTGGGCGTGGGCCTCGGCCCACCGCTGCAGCCCGAGCTCCTGGTCCAGGACGGCGTCGGTGGTCGGTCGGCGGTCGGTGACGTGCTCGGTCACGGGTCGCCCATCACGACGACATGGAATCCGGGCGGGCGGCGCCGGGGCGAGGGCCAGGCACTGCTGCTCGGCTCGGGCGGCGAGGTGGTCGATCCGAGCCACCACCTGCAAGGCATCGGCGCCGGCATGGATGGGCAGGAAGGTGGCGAGGTGGCGGGCCACGTCAGCCTGGAGCCAGGTCGAGGACTCCTCGGTCACCCGCCGCAGCGCTTCTCCGATCAGGTCCTCATCGGACGGGTCCAGCTCCGTCGATGCCCCCGGCAGGATGCGCTTCGCCGGACGGGACGACACGGCTTGCCCCGCCCCTTGGTTTGCGCTGCAGGACGCGGCCTGGCATGAACCCAACGCTACTCCCGCTGCTCAACACGCCGTGATCATTCTGTGATCATCTGGCCCTACGGTGGCCCCCGGCCGACTTCCCCACCTCCAGAAAACTCCCTCTCACCAGGGACCTTCCGAGTGGGCCGTAAGGGATTCGAACCCCTGACCCCCTGCGCGTCATGCAGGTGCTCTAGCCAACTGAGCTAACGGCCCCGGAGCCGGTCACCCTAGCAGCGCGCCCCGGTCGGCCCGGCAGGCAGATCCCCGCACCTGGGCCTACTCGGGAGCCGGCCGGCGGACCTCGACGAGGCGCTCACCAGGGTCGATCCGCTCGCCGTCACCGATCACGCAGTCCTCGAGCCGCGCCCCCTCGCCGACCACCGCGCCGAAGCCCACGATCGACCGCTCGACCCGCGCCCCGGGCTCGATCTGCGCCCCCGGGAGCATTGCGGACTCGACCACGACTGCCCCATCGCCGACGACGGCGTCGAGGCCGATGACCGAGCGGCGGACGTCGGCCCCCGGGTGCACCTCGGCGGCGGGGTGCACGCCCGAGACCGGGTCGCGGCGGGTGCCGTCGAGCAGGTCGAGCTGGGCCCGGAGGTAGAGCGCGGGGGTGCCGGTGTCGATCCAGTAGGTGTCCCCGGCGGTCGCGTACAGGGTGCCGTCGGCGACCATGGCCGGGAAGACCTCGCGCTCGATCGACACCCGGCGTCCTGGCGCGATGCGATCGAGCACCGACGGCTCCAGGACGTAGGTGCCGGCGTTGATCAGGTCCGTGGGCGCCTCGTCCCGGGGGGGCTTCTCGACGAACGCCTCGACCCGCCCCTCCCCGTCGGTGGGCACCACGCCGAACGCGGACGGGTCCTCGACCTTGTGCAGGGCGATGGTGGTCTCGGCCCCCTTCCGCCGGTGGAACGCGACGAGGTCGGAGACGTCGAGGTCGGTGAGGACATCGCCGTTCACCACGACGAACCGCTCGTCGACGCCGCCGTCGAGGGCGGCGAAGCGGATGGCCCCGGCGGTGTCGAGCGGCTCGGGCTCGACCGCGTAGTGGACCCGCACCCCGGAGCAGGACCCGCCCGGGTACACATCGATGAAGGCGTCAGGGCGGTACCCCATCGACAGCACCACATCGTCGATGCCGTGAGCAGCGAGGTGTCCCAGCACGTGCTCGAGCATGGGCCGATGCACGATCGGCAGCATCTGCTTGGGGCGGGTGAGGGTGAGCGGGCGGAGCCGGGTGCCGAAGCCCCCGACCAGGACGACTGCCCTCATCCGCCCGCAGGCGCGTCGGTGGCGGGCGGGGCGTCGGTGGGTGCAGGGGCCGGCGCATCTCCGGGCGCAGAACCCGGTACCTCCCCCGGGTCCGGGGCCGGGATCTGGTCGGCGCCGGGGGCGGGCGGGATCTGGGACGGGTCTTGGGGGGTGCCCTCATCGGGAGGCAGATCGCTGTCCGTTGGCTCGCCCTCGACCGGCTGGCCCTGGCCACCGTCGGCGGCACCCAGCTCCTCGATCTGGGCCGCGGAGGGAGGCGGGGGGATGTCCGCGCCCTCGGGCAGGAAGGCGAGGGTGTAGGCGCCCTGGTTCTCGTCGAAGTGCTCACCGGAGATGCCACCGGTGCGCACATCCTCGGGCTCGGTCTCACCCGCGGTCAGGGCATCGGTCCAGTGCGCGGCCACGACCCGGGCCTCCTGGCCCCCGCAGGTCGTCTCACCGTTCTCGTAGGTGCGTCCCTCGTAGGGATCGCCGGGTGGGAGCTCGATCGAGGAGTCGCTGACCTTCACGCCCACCTGGTCAAAGAACTTGCCCAGGGTGGCGGCGTTGCCGGCGGCACCGGACAGGAACGGGTGGATGTGGACGACACCGTCGTCGTGGGTGTGGATGCCGAGGGTGTCGGGGCCCCGGTCCGAGAGGTTGGTGACCCACCGGTCGCAGATGTAGATGCCGTAGGCCGCGTGCCAGTGATCGCCCAGCCGGGGCTCGCCGTCACCGGGGTTGGTGCCGCGGGCGAAGACGACCAGACCGACGCCCAGGACGATCAGCACGACGACAGCGGCGGGGAAGCCGATGTTCTTGCGCGTGCTGGACGTCTTGCCGCCGGCGCGCGCCGCGCGCGCCACCTTCTTGGCTGAGGATGCCTTGCCCATGGGTCGGCCACCCTACCCCGCGGCCCCTCGGGCTCCGGCGTCAGCCGACAGGCCCTCCGAGCCGGGCCGCATCCCGGTAGGCGGCGACGAGAGCGACGGCGCCGGCCCGGTTGGTGAAGGTCGCGGCCCGCTCCCGCCCGGCCCGGACCGCGGCGACCCGGTGGTCGGAATCATCGAGCACCCGGGCCAGCGCGGCGGCCCAGCCGTCGACGTCGTCGGGGTCGACGAGGGTCCCCGCCTCGCCCACCACCTCGGGCAGCGCCGTCGCGTCGGACGCCACCACCGGCACCCCGGCGGCCATCGCCTCCAGGACGCCGACCCCGAACCCCTCGTAGCGCGACGGGAAGGCCACCACCGCGGCGCCGGCCAGCAGGTCGTCGAGGTCCCCCCGGGGCACCCGACCCGTGCGGTGGATGCGCCCCGCCAGCCCGCTGGAGGCGATCGCCTCCCGCACCGCAGCCTCCTCGGGCCCCGCTCCCCCGGCCAGGACCAGGTCGACATCGGGGTGGGACGGGGCCAGGCGGGCGAAGGCCTGCACGAGGACCCGGTGGTTCTTGTGGGGATAGGTGATGACCGGGTACAGGATCCAGCGCCGGGCCAGGCCGAAGAGGGTCTGCACCCGCTCCACCTCGGAGGGGTCCACGGAGGTGAAGGCCTCGGGTCCGAGGCCGTGGGGGATGACCCGGATGCGCCCCGGATGCACCGCCAGCCGCTCGATCACCCGCTGCGCGCTGGCCTGCGACGGCGTGGTCACCACCTCGGCCACCCGGGCCGACCGGGGCAGCACAGCCCGCAGGTAGGCCACCTTGACCGGAGCGAAGTTCTCCGGCAGGTCGAGCGGCTGGAGGTCGTGGATGGTGAGGACCGTCGCCGCCGCCCCTCGGAGCAGGGGCACCACTCCCCCGGCGTGGTGGACGACGTCGAGGCGCCGACGCCGCGCCTGGGCGGCCAGCCAGGTCGTCTCGGCCACCACCCGGAGGGCCTTGGCCCGGCCCCGGAGACCGATGGTCCGGGTCGGGAAGCGGGCCACCAGGTCGGGGTGGGCCCGGCGCAGGTCGTCGAGGGCGAACAGCTCCACGGCGACGTCCGGCGGATCGAGGTCGGCCAGGCCGTGGAGGAGGCGCACGGTGGACTCCTCGCTCCCGCCCACCACCCCGGGGACCAGCCAGAGCAGGTTGACCCCGACCCGCAGTGGCCTCTCGAGGCCGCGGCCTGTCACCGGAGCGCCTCCGCCCACCACCGAAACCGCAGTCGTGAGAGACACCGGACGACTCTCGGGGGTGCGGTTTCGGGGACGGGCGCGTGATCGACGGTCACCCGAGCGCCTCGCGGTAGGCAGCGACGGTGAGCTCGGCGGTGCGGTCCCAGGTGAAGCCGGCCGCCCGTTCCCGGGCCCGGCGGCCCAGAGCGACGGCCCCGGCCTCGTCGCGGAGGACCTGGTCGAGGCCGGCGGCGATGGCGTCGACCGAGGTCGGGTCCACCAGCACCGCGGCGTCGCCGGCCACCTCCTCGGTGGCAGTGCCGCGCGAGGTCACCACGGGTGCGCCCTGGGCCATGGCCTCCAGCACCGGCAGCCCGAAGCCCTCCCGCAGGCTGGGGTAGGCGACCACCGCGGCCCCGTCGTAGAGGGGGGCCAGCTCGTCGGGGGCCAGGAAGCCGAGGGCCCGCACCCGCCCCGGTAGGCGGTCGAGCAGGGCGCGCAGGTCCTCGTTCCACCCTTCGGGTCCCACCAGCACCAGCTCCACGTCCGGTCGGTCGAGGGCCGCGACGGCCTCCACCACGCGCGACAGGTTCTTGCGAGGTTCGACGGTCCCCACGAACAGCACGTAGGGCCGCCCCAGACCGTGTCGGGCCCGCGCCGCCGCCCGCCGATCGTCGTCGACCTCCTGGGGGGTGACGCCCCAGGGCACCACCCGGATCCGGTCCCGGCCGATGCCGGCGTCGACGCACTCGCGGGCGGTGGCCTCTGACGGGACCAGGACCAGGCGGGCGTGGCGACGGGTGAGCTCGGTGCCTCGTCGGAAGAAGCGCAGCCCGTGGCGGGTGACGTGGCCGGGCTCGGAGAGGAAGGCCAGGTCGTGCACGGTGACCACCAGCGGGGCCCGGCACCCGGGCACGGCCACAGCGGTGGCGTGGACCAGGTCGACGGGGCCGGTGGCCGCCTCGACCCGCGGTCGACGGAGCGCGTGCCAGGCCTCGTAGAGGGCCAGGCGAGGCAGGGGCAGGTGGTCGACGGGCACGGGGGGGGCGAAGGCATCCGGCGGCGGGGCGGGGTGGCGTGCGGCCACGCCGACCAGGTCGACATCGCCCCCCGCCACGAGGGCACGAGCCAGGGCCAGGACCGAGGTGGCCGAGCCGCCCGGCACCCGGTGCCAGCACTGCTCCAGGGTGAGGGCCACCCGCACGGGCTAGGCCCGGACCGTCGCCGCCGGCCCGGGCCCCGCCGTCGCCGGCCTCGTCGTCGCCGCCGCGGCACGGACCAGGCCGGGAGGGGTCGGGGTGGCGTGCATGTCGGGCGGTAGCATCGCGCACCGTGCCCCGTCCCCCGTGCGACCCCGGCGCACCCGGGTGAAGGTGCTCGTCACCGGCTCCGCCGGGCTGATCGGCTCGGAGGCGGCCACCTTCTTCGACGGCCTCGGCTTCGCCATCGACGGGCTCGACAACAACACCCGGGCCGACTTCTTCGGGCCGCGAGGCGACACCACGTGGAACCGCCAGCGGCTGGAAGCCGACCTCCGCCGCTACACCCACCTCGAGGTCGACATCCGCAACCGGGAGAGCGTCGATCGCATCGTGGCCGCCGGCGGCTACGACATCGTGATCCACGCCGCCGCCCAGCCCAGCCACGACCTGGCCGCCCGCCGCCCCTTCGACGACTTCGACACCAACGCCACCGGGACCCTCAACCTGCTCGAGGCCTGCCGGCGTCACGCCCCCGACGTCGTGTTCATCACCGTCAGCACCAACAAGGTCTACGGCGACAACCCCAACCGCCTCCCGCTCATCGAGCACGAGACCCGGTTCGACTACGCCGAACCGGCCGACGCCGAGGGCAACGACGAGCCCATGTCGATCGAGGGCTGCCTGCACTCCCTCTTCGGCGCATCCAAGGTGGCGGCCGACATCCTCACCCAGGAGTACGGCCGCTACTTCGGCCTGCGCACCGCTGCCTTCCGGGGCGGCTGCCTCACCGGCCCCCAGCACGCCGGGGTGGAGCTGCACGGCTTCTTGTCCTACCTCGTGGCCCAGGCCCTGGCCGAGGGGCCGTACACGATCTTCGGCTACAAGGGCAAGCAGGTCCGCGACCAGCTCCACTCGGCCGATGTGGTGGCGGCCTTCTGGGCCTTCGCCCAGGACCCGCGCCCCGGCGAGGTGTACAACCTCGGCGGCGGCAAGCCCAACGCCGCCAGCCTCCTGGAGCTGGTGGAGATGATCGCGATCCGCAGCGGCACCCGTCCGGAACTGACCTACGACGACGCCAACCGCGTCGGCGACCACATCTGCTACTACACCGACATGGCCAAGTTCCGGGAGCACTTCCCGGGGTGGCGCCAGGAGTGGGCTCTCGATGCCATCGTCGACGAGATGGTGGGCACCGTGGCCGCCAAGAGGGGCAGGTGAGCGCGGGGCGCGGTATGAGCCGACGCCGGCGCATCACCCTCGTCAACCAGTTCTACCCGCCGGACATCTCCCCGACCGCGCACCTCACCGCCTCGCTGGCCCGGCACCTGGCCGACGGCGGCGACGAGGTCACGGTGGTCACCGGCGGCGAGGGCTACATCAAGGGCGCGGTCCGCGACCAGGTCCAGACCGAGGACGGCGTGTGCGTCGTCCGGCTGTGGACACCGGCGCTGGGCAAGGGCACCATCGCCAAGCGCCTGTCGGACTACCTCTCGTTCCTGGCCGGGGCCACCGCGTCGCTGGTGCGCCTCCCCCGCCAGGACGTGGTCATCTCCCTCACCACCCCGCCGTTCGCGGTGCTGAGCGCCGTCGCCCACCGGGTCGTTCGTCGCCGCTGCCGGGTCGTGCTCTGGTCCATGGACTGCTACCCCGACGTGATCGAGCGGCTGGGCTCGCGCACCTCGGGCGGTCCCGTGGTCCACGTGGGGAGCCAGAGCCCCCGGGACCGGACCCTGGAGACGGTCCGGTCCATCCTGGCCCCGGTCGCCTCCCTGCGCCGAGGGGGACCGGTCTCGGCCGTGCTGCGGGCCGTGAACCGCTGGGCGTTCCGGCGCATCGACCACGTGGTGGCCCTGGACGAGGCCATGCGCGACCTCCTCCTCGACGGCTACGGCTCGGCCGACGGCTCCCGTTCCCCGGCCTCGGTCATCCCCAACTGGGAGTCGTCGGCGGCCTTCCCCGCGGCCCTGGTGTCGCCCTGGGTCGGCTACCACCACCCGGACCTCCGGGACCGCTTCGTGGTCCTCTACCTCGGCAACCTGGGCTACGGCCACCGGATCCGGACCGCCATCGACGCCGCCGAGCTGCTCCGCCCGGACGACGATGTGGCCTGGCTGTTCATGGGCGGGGGGGCCCGCTGGGAGCAGCTGGCCGGGATGGCCGCCACCGGCGGGGTGGCCGACCGGGTGGTGCGGCGCGACTACGTGCCCAAGCGGGACACGCCCGCGGTCATGGCCGGCGCCGGGTGTGCCCTCATCCTCCTGGCCGACGAGGCGCTGGGGGTGATGAGCCCGTCGAAGCTGCACGCCAACCTGGCCGCCGGCCTGCCCATCCTCTACGTGGGACCTGAGGGCTCCAACATCGACGCCGCCATCGCCCGCTTCGGGTGCGGCGTCAGCATCCGCAACGGCGACGCCGAGGGCCTGGCCGCCGCGGTGCGTCGCCTCCGCGACGACGAGACGTGGCGGGCCGAGCTGTCGGCGGCGGCCCGTCGGGCCTTCGAGGAGGCCTACTGCGACCGGGCCACCCTCCCCCAGTGGGACGCCGTGCTCGCCTGCCTCTGAGAGCGTTCCCTGGGAGGCCGGGGGTGAGATCTTCCGTGGCTCATCGTTGCGGACGGTCACAGAGGCGTCACCCGAGCGAGCGCACTCCTCCGAGGTCCGGCGCTCCGGCTACTGTCAACCGGACTCCGAGGGGAGCGAAGTTGGAGACCATGCCGAGCAGCCCGTCGGCACATCCGGGTGGTGATGCTGGATCCCCGCCGCGCTCTGTGCCATTGGGTCACCGCGTCGCCGCCGGCAGCATGCTGGTCGCCTCCGCCGTCGCCACCGCGGCGTGGACGCTGTACTACGACATTGCGCCCGAGCCGCTCGAGTTCCTCATCATCGCCGGGGTGTCCTTGGTGCCGCTCGGCGTCGTGGCCGGGGTGCGGTCGCTGCGCCGAGCCGTGCTCCCGGGCGTGGTGATCGTGCTCTCCGTTGCACTGTTGAGCTTCACCGTGGTGGTCTCCCAGCCGGACGACGGTTCGGATCTGTACGTGTACGCGGTGTACGGCCGGATCATCGCCGATCAGGGTGACAGCCCTTACGTCCACCCGCCGAGCGACTACCCCGAAGATCCCTGGGTCCAGGGTCTCGGTCTCTATCGCAACAGCCGCGCCTTCTACGGTCCGCTCTTCATCGGTGCCACCGGTGTCATCGCCGCTGTCGGTGGCGACTCGCGCCTCGGGGTCCGCCTCGCCTACCAGACCGGTGCCGCGCTGGCAGTCGCCCTGTGTCTCCTCCTGCTGGCCCGGACCGGTGCTCCCGCGATGGCCCTCGCCCTGGTCGGCCTCAACCCGGTCCTCTTGGTCGAGGTCGTCGGGCAGGGCCGGATGGATGCCTACCTGGGGTTGGGCCTTCTGGCCGGCGCCATCTTCGCCAGCCGCGGCCGCCTCCACCTCGCTGCGCTCGCCCTCGCCGCGGCGACGCTGGTGAAGGTACCTGCCGGGCTCGCCCTCGGGGCCCTGATCATCTGGGTGTGGTACCGATACGGGCTTCGCAAGGCCGCAAGCGTCACCGCCATCGCTGGCGGGGCGGTGCTGGTCGCCTACCTCGCCGCGGGTGGCCTCGATGCGGTCCGGCCTCTGCTCGATGCCTCTGACGCCTCCAACGACGCCTCGATCTGGGTCCTCGCTCGCGACTTCCCGCATGGGCTGGCACGGGCGACGGGCGACACGTCGGTCCTCCTTGGCCCGCCTGGATCGATCGCAACCATCGCGGCCATCGCGGCCATCGCGTTCGGAGCGCTCTTCGTCGTGCCGCGCCTCGGTGACCGGCGGCCCGACCTCGTGCTCGCGCTTCCGGTGTTCGCCTACCTGCTGACCTCGCCCTACCCGTCGATCTGGTACTTCGCCTGGATCTTGCCCATCGTCGCCCTGCGCCCACGCTCCCTGGTCGCCTTGATCAGCCTGACGTTGTTCCCGCTCATCCTGGTCGAGCAGTTCTACGACGTCTCGCTGCACATCCAGGCGGGGGCACGTACCTTCGCCGACTTTGCCATCCCTCTCACCAACCCCTTCATCCGGTTCCTCTCGACGGGAACGGTGCTCATCGAGGTCCTCGGTCTGCTGGTGCTCTCCGTGGATGCGATCCGCCGGCTCCGAGCGGCCCCTCGCCCGACCTTCGAGCCCAACCGGAAGCCCCCCCAGCCAGACCCGGACCGCCCCAGTGGGGTTTCGTCCGACTCCGCCCGCGGGGCCGGCGCCTGAGCCGTCGTCATCACAGACCGAACCCCCGCCACCCCCCGGGGGGATGGCGCCACTTGTCTGCAACTTGTAGTGTCCAGTTCACGGCCCCGGCGCCGGGCAGTCTCCCGTCGCCCCAACGGAGAGGGATCCCCACCATGACCAGCGACTCCTTCGGAGCCCGCCGCAGCCTCACCGTCGGCGACACGAGCGTCGACATCTACGCCCTGGAGGCCGCCGGCGACGGCGTGGCCGAGCTGCCCTACTCGCTCAAGATCCTGCTCGAGAACCTGCTCCGCAACGAGGACGGGGACAAGGTCGACGGCGACGACGTCCGCGGCCTGGCCTCCTGGGCCCCCGGTCAGGACGAGGCGGCCGAGATCTCCTTCACCCCGTCGCGGGTCCTGATGCAGGACTTCACCGGCGTGCCCGCGGTGGTCGACCTGGCCGCCATGCGCGACGCCATGGCCGACCTCGGCGGCGACCCCTCCGCCATCGAGCCGCTGGTGCCCGTCGACCTGGTGATCGACCACTCGATCCAGGTCGACTCCTTCGCCCAGCCCGACTCCTTCGACGTCAACGCAGCCATGGAGCTGGAGCGCAACGGGGAGCGCTACGAGTTCCTGAAGTGGGGCCAGGGGGCCTTCGAGTCGCTGCGGGTGGTGCCGCCCAACATGGGCATCTGCCACCAGATCAACCTCGAGCACCTGGCCCAGGTCGTCCACCGCCGCGACGGGGTGGCCTTCCCCGACACCCTGGTCGGCACCGACTCCCACACCCCGATGGTGAACGGCCTCGGGGTGGTGGGCTGGGGCGTGGGCGGCATCGAGGCCGAGGCCGCCATCCTCGGCCAGCCCGTCCCCCTGCTGGTCCCCAAGGTGGTCGGCCTCCGCCTCACCGGCGAGCTCCCCGCCGGCACCACCGCCACCGACCTCGTGCTCACCATCACCGAGCTGCTGCGCCAGCACGGCGTGGTCGGCTCCTTCGTCGAGCTCCACGGTCCGTCCCTCTCCGAGCTGCGGGTGGAGCACCGGGCCACCATCGGCAACATGTCGCCCGAGTACGGCTCCACCATCACCATCTCGCCCGTCGATGAGCAGACCCTTCACTACCTGCGGGCCACCGGCCGCCCCGACGAGGTGGTGGCCCTGGTCGAGGCCTACACCAAGGAGCAGGGCCTGTGGCACGACCCTGACCACGACCCGGCGTACGACTCGGTGGTCGAGCTCGACATGGGCAGCGTGGTGCCCTCGCTGGCCGGCCCCAAGCGCCCTCAGGACCGCATCCCCCTCGACCGGGCCAAGGAGGCCCTGGCCGGGGTGCTGAACGACTCCGAGGTGGCGGTGATGACCGAGGAGGACCGCGCCGTCGAGGCCACCTTCCCCGCCAGCGATCCCCTGACCGGCTCCGCCAACGAGGACACGAAGCCGCCGGCCGAGGTGGCCTGCGCCACCGAGCCCCCCCGGTCCCACAAGGTCGACCTGACCCTGGACGACGGCACCGAGACCAGCCTCGACCACGGCCGAGTGGTGATCGCCGCCATCACCAGCTGCACCAACACCTCCAACCCCGACGTGATGGTCGGCGCCGGTCTCCTGGCCCGCAACGCCCGGGCCAAGGGCCTCACCCGCCGCCCCTGGGTGAAGACCTCCCTCGCTCCCGGGTCCAAGGTGGTCATGGACTACCTCGACAACCTGGAGCTGACCGACGAGCTGGCCGCCATCGGCTTCGACCTCGTCGGCTACGGCTGCACCACCTGCATCGGCAACTCCGGACCGCTCCCGCCGGAGATCTCAGAGGCCGTCAACGAGGCCGACCTCACCGTCGCCGCCGTGCTCTCGGGCAACCGCAACTTCGAGGGACGCATCAACCCCGACGTCCGGCTCAACGACCTGGCCTCGCCGCCCCTGGTCGTGGCCTACGCCCTGTCCGGCACGATGAACTGGGATCCGGGCACCGAGCCGCTGGGCACCGACTCCGACGGCGAGCCCGTCATGCTGGCCGACCTGTGGCCCGACGCGAGCGAGGTCACCGACGCCGTGGCCCGGGCCACGGGGGCCGGCGCGTTCCGCACCGTCTACGACACCCTCTTCGACGGCGACGACCGGTGGAGGGCCATCGAGGCGCCGACCGGCGAGCGTATGGACTGGGGGGAGGAGTCCACCTACGTCCGCCAGCCGCCCTACTTCGAGGGACTCACGCCCGAGCCCCCCGCCCTCACCGACATCGAGGGAGCCCGGGTGCTGGCCCTGCTGGGCAACTCGGTCACCACCGACCACATCTCCCCCGCCGGCAACATCGCGGCCGAGAGCCCCGCCGGGCGCTACCTCCACGACCACGGTGTGGAGAAGAACGACTTCAACTCCTACGGCTCCCGCCGGGGCAACCACGAGGTCATGATCCGGGGCACCTTCGCCAACATCCGTCTGCGCAACCAGATGGCCCCCGGCACCGAGGGCGGCGTCACCCGCCACATCCCCTCCGGCGACCAGATGGACATCTACGACGCCGCCGAGCGCTACGCCGAGGAGGGCACGCCGCTGGTGGTGCTGGCCGGGGCCGAGTACGGCTCCGGGTCGTCCCGCGACTGGGCCGCGAAGGGCACCCTGCTCCTGGGCGTCCGGGCCGTCATCGCCTCGTCCTACGAGCGCATCCACCGGTCGAACCTGATCGGCATGGGCGTGCTGCCGCTCCAGCTGGCCGAGGGTGACACCATCGAGGGTCTGGGCCTCACCGGCGAGGAAGAGATCTCCATCGGCGGCCTGGCCGACCTGGGAGCCGACGACGCCATGCCTGACGAGCTGGAGGTGCGGGCCGGCGATGTCACCTTCACCGCCCAGGTCCGCATCGACACCCCCACCGAGGCCGCGTACTACCGCCACGGCGGCGTGCTCCAATACGTCCTGCGCCAACTCTATGGATCGGCGACCTGACCCGACCCAGCTCGTTCTGGTGAAGGTTCCGGTCGCTCCCACCCCCACGATCGACCCCAGTCCGCAGGGACCTCGACTATTTGCGTAGTCGTTGCTTGCGTAACTCGCGCGGGCCTCGTACCCTCGGGGCATGATCGGACACGCGGTCGACGGCTGGCACATCGTGGACGCCGACGTCCCGATGCCGCCAGCCGAGCGGATCATCTACGCCGACGGGGCCGCAGGGCCGTCGTTCCGGCCCGGCGTCGATCTCGAGCTGAGCCACTGGGTTCCGACCACCACGCCGGAGCGGTGGGCGGCCGACACCTCAACCGAGGCCTGCGTGCGCTTCGTCGAGGACCCTCCCTCGCAGCGCTACGACCTGGTCGTGAACAACCACCTCGACACCGACGGCATCCTCTCGCTGTTGGTGCTCGTCCATCCCTCAGATGCCGTCTCGCATCGCGCGACCGTCATCGGCGCGGCCGAGATGGGCGACTTCAACGCCGGCGTCGACCGGACATCGTTCGCACTGGCACAGGAGCTAACCGCACTGATGGGTCGAGCCCGAGGTACGAGCCAGCCTCTGCGCGACACCTACCGAGATGCCTTCGATCGGGCGCTCGGGGTCCTGGAGGGCTGCCAAGAGCCCGATGTGAGCGTGACCGATGGCTGGCACCACCTGGAGCTCGGCGCCGAGCGAGTGGCCGATGGCGCCGTCTCGGTCGAGCGGGTGGCCCCGCACCTCGTCGCCTTCCTCCTCCCGTCTCTGGCCGACGACGATCTGGCGCCGGCCTTGCGGGTGCCACCTCACAACGCCCTGGTCGACGGATCGGTGTGGCTCTGGCCCCACGTCCGCAACCGGGCCCACGGTGAGTCCGTCCACCTCGTGTCCGTCCCGAGCCCTGACCCCGGCGCATGGTTCCACGACGTGTGGCTGCCGGGCTACACCTGGGCCCAGACCCCCGACCGCTGGCGCCCGCCGGGGGCAACGCCCACCGGCGGCTCCAACGTGTGGGCCGTGGACCACCCTGCCCTCGATCGGGCCGTCGCCCACCTGGCCCGGGCCGAGCGGGGTCCCGGCCAGTGGACCGTGGCCCAGGAGCTCACACCGTTCAGCGCGCTGACCGGGAGAGGCTTCCCGATCGTCGCCTCCTGCCTCGGCCGCGACCGAGAGCCGACACCGAGCACCGTCCACCCTCAGGCCGTGGCCGAGGTCCTTGCGCCGGTGTTCGACGGGGCCTGACCCCGGCGGATCCGCGGGTTCAGCCCGAGCCGAGGGCCTTGGCGAACCACTCGGCGGTGCGGGCGATGCCGGCGCGCACATCGACCGTCGGCTCCCACCCCAGCTCGCGACGGGCCAGGGAGATGTCGGGCTGGCGGCGGGCCGGGTCGTCGACCGGTAGCGGCTGGTAGGTGATCTCGGAGGTCGACCCCGTCACCTCGATGACCATCTGGGCCAGCTGGCTGATGGTGTACTCGGTGGGGTTCCCGATGTTGGTCGGCGTGACCAGGTCGGAGTCGAGCAGGGCCAGGAAGCCGCGCACCTCGTCCTCGACGTAGGTGAAGCAGCGGGTCTGGTCTCCGCTCCCGAACACGGTGATGGGCTCGCCCCGCAGGGCGGCCACGATGAAGTTCGACATGGCCCGCCCGTCGTCGGGCCTCATCTGCGGCCCGTAGGTGTTGTGGGCCATGACCCCGGTGCCGGCCCAGAAGTTCTCGCGCCCGGGGACGCAGAAGTCGTACACCAGCGGCGTCGCCGGGACCTCGACGATCTCTCGCACTGCGGCCCAGACGAGATCACCGGTGCGGGGGGACTGCAGCGTCTGGTCGACCCCACGGTCCCACTCGAGGGGCGACCAGGGTGCGACCTTCGCCACCGTCAACCGCCAGAAGGGGTACCGACGGTCCCCGGTACGGGCCTTGAAGGTGGTCTCGTACCGCCCCACGGACGCGACCAGCCCGAAGCGAGCCAGCGCCACGATGAGATCGTCCTTGAGCTCATCAGAGACGGTCGAGAACTCGTGCCTCACCGCCTCGTCCCACTTCTTCCCGGAGTGGACGCCGTCCCCCTCGCGGTAGCCCTCGACGAACCACTTCAGCCGTGACAGCGGCAAACCGAGGATCCAGCCCGCGATCCGCTTCCGCCCGCCTCCGAAGCCAAGGTGACCCAGGAGGGTGAGGAGGAGCCGCCCGTGGACGGCGATGCCGGGCGATCGGGCCTCGCTGCCCGCCGCTCGCACCACGTGGAGGCCGAGCTCCCTCTCCACCACCTTGGCAGCGCGGTCGAGCAGGTCTTCGTCGGCCGAGAGCGTGACGAAGGAGTCGTGGGGGCTCTGCTGCCAGCACCCCTCGGCCACGTACAGACCCAGCAACCAGAGCAGCTCGTTGCTGACCGCCACCGTGGCCGGCAGGTCGATCGAACGGCCGGCGCCACGGATACGGACCGAGGCGTCGCCCGGCACCACGATGCCCAGGCGACGCAGGACGGCCAGTGGCACCCGGTCGCGATCGCGCATCGAGTAGAGCTGGCCCCAGATGGCGTTGCGCCAGCTGGCGCAGGTTGGGCGGCGGACCCCCGCGAGGAAGCCGTGGACCTCGGCACGCCGTGCCCACACCTGGGCACCCAGTCCGGGCCACCCGACGAGGAGCTCGAAGGGATCTCCTCCTGCGGCATCCCACACCTCGATCATCGAGACCGACGTCCGGTCGCGCTCGGGCACCTCGACGCGCCCGGCGATGGCGACCTGGTCGCCGACGCTCAGATCGCTCACCGGTCGCGCGTCGGGAAGGCCATCCGGGCCCCGCACGAACAGGCTGTGGTCGCCGGTGACGCGGATCGATCGCCCGTAGCGCGTCCGCACCTCGAAGCAGCGAGCATGGGTCCGGTGGCCGACGAACGCGCTGGCCTCGGCGGCGCCGATCGCCCCCGCACCGTCGAAGGCCGGCACCCGGAAGCCGTGGAGGTCCACGTCGCCACCGAGGCGACCGGCGAGCTCACCCGCGGTCTCGCGCCGCAGCTCCCGCCCGTCGTCGTAGAGGACCTGCTCGTCGGCCAGGACCGAGTTGAAGATGCGGACGATGCGGACGTCGAGGCCGTGGAAGCGGTGGTAGGCCATGGTCATGGCCTCGGCGAAGCGCTTGGCCTCGTCGTAGACACCGCGGGGCCCGATGGGGTTGACGTGGCCCCAGTAGGACTCGTCCTGGGGGTGGATCTGCGGATCGCCGTAGACCTCGCTGGTGGAGGCCAGGAAGTACCGGGCCCCCTTGGCCTTGGCCAGCCCGAGGGTGTTGTGGGTGCCGAGGCTGCCCACCTTCAGGATCTGGATGGGGATGCGGTCGAAGTCGGCCGGACTGGCCGGGCTGGCGAAGTGCATCACCCGGTCGACCGGGCCCGGGACCCAGACGTAGGTGCTCACGTCGTGCTCGACGTAGGCGAAGCCGGGGCGCTCGAAGAGATCCTCGATGTTGTCGAGGTCTCCGGTGATCAGGTTGTCGAGGCAGACGACCTCGTCACCCCGGTCGAGCAGCGCACGGCAGAGGTGGGAGCCGAGGAATCCGGCGCCTCCGGTGACGACGGTGCGGGCCACGTCCGGTCTCCGATCCGGCCTAGCGGCCGATGCCGTCGAGCACGAAGCCGCGCCGTACGAGCGGGTTGCGGTCCATGAGGTTGCGTCCGTCGACGACGCGCTTGGCCGCCATGACCTCGGCCACCTTGTCGAGGTCGAGCCACTTGAACTCGTCCCACTCGGTGAGGATGGCCAGCACCGCGGCCCCGTCGCAGGCGGCGTAGGGGTCACCGGCGACCTCGATGCCGTGGAGGCGAGGGTCGTCCGCCCCGGCCTTCACCGCCGGGTCGTAGGCCCGCACAACTGCGCCCCGCTCGACCAGGCGGCTGACGATCTCGAGCGAGGGCGAGTCCCGGAGGTCGTCGGTGCGGGCCTTGAAGGTGAGGCCCCACACCGCCACCGCCACACCGTCGAGCGAGCCTCCCGCCGCGCTCTCGACCTTGTCGGTGACGCGGTTGAACTGCTGGTCGTTGACGGTGATGACGCCCTTGAGCAGGTCGAAGTCGTACCCCGCGTCCTCGGCGATCTTCACCAGCGCGTGCGAATCTTTCGGGAAGCAGCTTCCGCCCCACCCGGGGCCGGGGCGGAGGAAGGCGTCGCCGATGCGCTTGTCGTAGCCCATGCCCAGCACCACGTCGTTGACGTCGGCGCCGACGGCCTCGCACACGGCGGCGATGGCGTTGACGTAGCTGATCTTGGTGGCCAGGAAGGCGTTGGACGCGTACTTGATGGTCTCGGCCGAGGCCGGGTCGGTGACCTGGAGGGGAGCGGCGAGGCCGAGGTACAGCCCGGCCACCCGGATGGCGGCGGACTGGTCGTCGGCGCCGATCACCACCCGGTCGGGGTGGAGGAAGTCGTGCACGGCCGACCCCTCACGCAGGAACTCCGGGTTGGACACCACGTGCACGTCGGAGCGGCCCAGGGCCTGTTCCACCACCCGCGTCGAGCCCACGGGCACGGTCGACTTGTTGATGACGACCGACTCCGACGCCAGGTGTGGGCCGATCTCCGCGGCGGCGTCGCGGATGTAGCTGAGGTCGGCCGAGCCATCGCCACTCTGGGGGGTCGGCACGCACAGGTAGATGAACTCGGCGTCGGGGACCGCGGCCGAGGCGCCCAGCACGAACCGGAGCTGCCCCGACGTGCGGCCCTCCTGGACCAGCTCGTCCAGCCCGCCCTCGAGGATGGGGATCTCGCCCCGGTTCAGGGCGTCGACCTTCTCGGGGACCACGTCGGCGCAGACCACGTCGTGACCGAGGTGGCTCAGGCACGCGCCGGTGGTCAGACCGACGTAACCGGTCCCGATGACGGCGATCCTCTGGCCCATGATCCTCCGGTCGTCGCGCCCGCCGGGGTCGGTCCCCCGCGTGCGGTCCCAACCGTAGTGCCGCAGCGCCACCCGACCGACACGCTGCGCGGGGGACGCCGACCGACAGCCGCCGGTCCCCGTCGTTGCCCACCTGGCCCTTGGGGTTGCCGGACTCGATCACCGGGTGGACGCCGACGAGGGTCGGTCACCCTCGACACATCGCACCGGTACCCCTCAGAGATCGTGGGCGACTCTCATCACTGCGGTCTGCGGTCGGCCCGGAAACCGGGAACGGAGGCCGCGCTCGTGTCGCGCCTCGCGCCGTGCCCGGTCAGCCCGTGCGCTCGCAGGTCTCCCCCGGCGCGGGGGCGGCCGCCTGGTAGAAGCGCGGGTCGTCGGGGTCGTCGGGGTCGCCCTGCTCGACCTCGGGTGTGCTCCCGCCGGCGGTGGTCGAGGTCTCGCCGGGCACGGCCTCCGGGACGGTCGTGGTCGGGGTCGGGGGGGCGGCGACCTCCTCCGCGGCGCGGGGTACCGCGACCACGCCGGCCCAGTCGGTGCCGGTCACCACTACCACGTCGGCCCCTTCGAGGGTGGCCGACTGCTGGTACTGCACGGGACCGATCAGGTGCCGGGCGACGAGCTGCGCCTTCGCCTCGGCGCCGGCGTCGTAGAGGACCATGGTGGGCAGGCCGATCTCGGAGTCGGCGGGCACGAGGGTCTCGAACCCGGCGGCCGCGAGCCGGGAGGTCACGTCGCCCGCCTGGCCCTCGGTGGCGGTGCCGTTGCGCACCGCCACGGTGACGTCCTCGGGCCGGACGCGGCCCGGAGCCGCCGGTGCCACTCCCCGGAAGATCGACAGCACCGGCTCGGCTGCCTCCTCCTGGAGGAACAGGACCTGGGCGCCACCCACGACGTCGTCGGTGACGGGGAGGGTGAAGGTCTCGAGGTCGGCGGGGTTGAAGCTGCGGAAGCGCGTCCCGAGGGCGACGAGGTCAGAGCCCTCGAGGGCATCGTCGATGCGCACCGTGCCCACGCCGAGGTCGACCAGCTGGCGCAGGGTGTTGGGGTTGCGGGCCCCCTTGGCGATCGCCCGGCGCAGCGCCAGCTCCACGAACAGCTGCTGGCGGCGGACGCGGGAGAAGTCGACGCCCGGGTCGGTGTACCACTCCCCGTCGTCGGCCTGCACCTGGTAGTCCTTCCGGGCCCGGCTGAAGCCCAGGGCCTGCCCCGGGCCCAGGGTCCAGCACCCCGGCTCCTCGATGACGAGGCCCGAGCTGGGTGCGCGGGCCGGGCGCGGGAAGTGGACGGGGATGCCATCGACCACGTCGACAAGGGTCTTGAAGTCGGCGAAGTCGACCTGCACGTAGTGGTGGATCGGGATCCCGAAGTCCTGGTCGATGGTGCGGATCAGCCGCTCGGCGCCGCCGGTCGCCAGTGCGGTGTTGATGCGCTGGTTGGTATCGGCGCCGGCGATCGGCACCCACAGGTCGCGCGGCAGCGAGAGGAGCTGGGCGGTGGCCCGGGCGGGATCGACGCGCACCACCATGATGGTGTCGGTGTGCTGGCCCGCGAGGTCGCTCGCCTCCCGAACCTTCACGTTGTCACCGTCGCTGAGCCCGGACGCGTCGTCGACCCCGACGATGAGGTAGTTCTGCGGATCGCCGTCGGCCATCTCCTCAGCCGCGGTCACCGCCGAGAGGTCGACTCGCTCCACCTCGGACAGCCGATCGTTGGAGTAGGCCAGGGTGCCCGCGGTGACCGCCGCCGCCAGCAGGGCGAGGGCATTGCAGCCGATCAGCAGGCGCTGGGACCAGGTGCGACGGGCAGGGACCCCGGTCGGTCGAGACACGGGGACCGAGCCTACGGAACGCGGCACCCGGGGACGCGGTCAGGTGACGTCCGACCGCCGCCCGGCGACAGGACGCATCCACCACCTCGTTGGCGAGCAGACACCGATGAGCGCCTCCGGCCTCACGGGGTCAGCGCGCAGCTGGCTCCGGGCGGGGGCTCGGTCGCCCGGTAGAAAGCGGGTTCGTCGGGGTCGTCAGCGTCACCCAGCAGCGGAGGGGCGGCGGCGGGACCGGCCGGCGCGGTGGTGGAGCTGGGTCCCGCGGGGTCGTCGTCCGGGGGCTCGGCGGCTCGGGTCGGGGGGGCGACGTCATCGGCGGGGCGCAACGCCGGGCTCACCCCCGACCAGTCGGTGCCGGTGGTCAGGACGACGACACCATCCTCGAGGTCAGGGTCCGCCTGGTAGGTGACGGGTCCGGTCACCGAACGGGCCACGGTGTGGGCGGCGGCCTCGAGCCCCGATGGGTAGGCCACCACGGTGGGGAAACCGGGCGCCACGTCGCTGTCGGGCACCTCGGTCTCGAAGCCGCGGGCCGCCAGCTCGCGGGTGACGTCGCCGGCCTGGCCGGGCGTGGCGGTGCCGTTGCGGACCCGGACCACGACGTCGGCGGGCGCCAGGGTGACCTCGCCCTCGCTGCCGTCGCGGAACAGGGCGAGGGTCGGCTCGGCCTCGGCCTCCCGCAGGTAGAGGTACGCCGGACCGCCGGGCTCGCCCTCCACCACGGGCAGGGTGTGGGTCACCAGGTCGGAGGGATCGAAGCCGCTGAAGGCCCGACCGAGGTCGACCAGCACCTCGGGCGTGAGCCCGGCGTCGAGGGTCAGGGAACGGGCCCCCAGGTCCACCAGGCGGCGCAGCGTGTTGGGGTTGCGGGCCCCCTTGCTGATGGCCTGGCGCAGAGCCAGCTCCACGAAGAGCTGCTGGCGCTGCACCCGGGAGAAGTCGCCGCCGGTGTCGGTGTGCCAGGTCCCCTCGGCATCCTGCACCTGGTAGTCCTTGCGGACCCGGGCGAAGCCCAGGGCCTGCCGGGGGCCAAGCACCCAGCAGCCGGCCCGGGGGATGTCGAGCTCGACGGTGCTTCGCGACCGGGTGGGGTGGGGGAACTGCACCGGCACCCCCCCGACCACGTCGACCAGCTCGCGGAAGCCGGCGAAGTCCAGCTCCACGTAGTGGTCGATGGCGATGTCGAAGTCCTGGGCGATGGTCTGGATCAGCCGGGTGGGGCCTCCGACGTTGAACGCGACGTTGATGCGGCCCGAGACGTCGGACCCGGCCAGGGGGACGTAGAGGTCGCGGGGGAACGACAGGAGGTCGGCGGTGCCCGCCTCGGGGTCGAGGCGCAGGACCATGATGGTGTCGGTCAGCTTGCCCTCGGTGTCGCGGAGCTTGACGTTGTCGCCGTCAGCCAGGCGGGAGGGGTCGTCGACGCCGACGATGAGGAAGTTCTGCACATCGGTGGGGGCATCGTCGGCCGTCTCCCGCAACACGCCCTCGGGGATGACCGTCCTGGTGATGTCGGCCACCCGGTCGTTGGAGTAGGCCAGCGACGCGCCGGTGACGGCCGCCGCCAGCAGGGCGACCGCGTTGAGGCTGATCACGGCCCGTTGGGGCCACGTCCTCCGAGGGCGGGCCGGGCCCCGGTCCCTGCGCAACGGCACGAGGACCGAACCTACCGGAGAAGAGACCCAGGTCAGCGGCACCCCTGGGCGCCGGCACGGGGTGCCACGGGCGTCAGCGCTCGACCGGCAGACCCAAGCCCCGGCTGATCACCAGACGCTGGACCTCGCTCGTCCCCTCACCGATCTCGAGGATCTTGGCGTCCCGGTAGTGGCGGCTGACCGGCGTCTCGTCCATGAACCCGTACCCGCCGAACACCTGGGTGGCGTGACGGGTCGCGGTGACCGCGGCCTCGGTGGCATGGAGCTTGGCCATGGCGGCGGCGTGGGTGTAGGGCTGACCGGTGTCGCGCTGCCAGGCGGCCTGGTAGGTGAGCAACCGGGCCGTCTCGGCCAGGACCGCCAGGTCCGCGCAGCGGAACGCGGTGGCCTGGTAGGAGCCGATGGGCCGGCCGAAGGCCTGGCGCTCCTGGGCGTAGGCGACCGACTGGTCGAGGCACGCCTGGACGACGCCGACGGCCAGCGCGGCGATGGCGATGCGCCCCTCGTCGAGGATCGAGAGGAAGTTGGCGAAGCCGCGGCCCCGCTCCCCCAGGATGTGGTCGACGGGCACCCGCACGTCGGCGAAGGAGAGCCCGTGGGTGTCCGAGGCATGCCAGCCCATCTTCCGGTACGGCGGAGCCACGGCGAAGCCCGGTGTCCCGGCCGGGATGATCACCGCGCTGATCTCGGGCGGACCATCGCCGCCGGGCGCGTCGGTCCGGGCGGTGACGGTGACCAGCGAGGTGATGGGCGTGCCCGAGTTGGTGATGAAGGCCTTCTCGCCGTTGACGACCAGCTCCCCGGTGGCGTCGTCGAGCACGGCCCGGGTGCGGGTGCCACCGGCGTCGCTGCCGGCCTCGGGCTCGGTCAGGCCGAAGCCCCCCAGGGCCCGGCCCGCGCACAGGTCCGGCAGCCACCGCTGGCGCTGCTCGTCGGTGCCGAAGCGGTAGATGGGGCTGGCCCCGAGCCCCACGCCGGCCTCCAGGGTGATGGCCATCGACTGGTCGACCCGCGCCAGCTCCTCGATGGCGATGCAGAGGGTGGTGAGGTCCGCGCCCCCGCCGCCGTACTCCTCGGGGAACGGCAACCCGAACAGTCCCAGGTCGCCCATCTCCCGCACCACGTCGACGGGGAAGGTGTGGTCCCGGTCCCAGTCCTCGGCGTGGGGTGCGATGGCGACCTCGGCGAAGTCGCGGACGACCTTGCGGAACTGCTCCTGCTCGTCGGTGAACTCGATGTGCACGGACCCGACCCTACGACACGCCCCCGATCCGGCCTCGGCCGTCCCGGTATCCTCCGGGCCCGATGGCCGACCCTCCCCGCCCGGCGCCGCTGGCCGTCGTGGGCGGGTGGCTGCTCACCGAGCTGGTCGACGTCACCGATGACCTGGCCGCCCTGGACGGGAGCGGGACCTGGGCCGTGGTGCTGCCGGCCTCCGGTCTGCCCGTGTGCGCCCGCTTCGCCCGCCGGCGTCCGGCGCGCCCCTGGCCCGGTCCGCCCTGGCCGGGGGTGCGCGGCGGGGAGGCGGCGTGGTCGACCTCGCTCGACGGCGAGGCCTTTCGGGCCGGCGTGGCCCGGATCCGGGCCGCCATCCGGGCCGGTGACGTGTACCAGGTGAACCTGACCCGTCGGCTGTCGGCGCCCGCTCCACCGGGCGCGGACGTGGCCGCCCTGGGCGCCGCCCTCGCCGCCGGCAACCCCGCCCCCTACAGCGCGGTCGTCCGGTTGCCCGCCCGCGGCGTCCACGTGGCGTCGGCCTCGCCCGAGCTGTTCCTCGGCCGCGACGGCGACCGGGTGCGCTCGGCACCCATCAAGGGGACGGCGGCGACCGCTAGCGCGTTCCTGGCCAAGGACCGCGCCGAGAACGTGATGATCGTCGACCTCGTCCGCAACGACCTGGGTCGGGTGTGTGAGTGGGGGTCGATCACGGTCCCGTCGCTGTGCTCGGTGGAGCAGCACCCGGGGCTGGTGCACCTGGTCTCGGTGGTGGAGGGCCGGCTCCGGCCCGCCACCGGTTGGGCCGAGGTCATCGCCGCCACCTTCCCGCCCGGGTCGGTCACCGGCGCGCCCAAGGTCGCGGCGCTGGACATGATCGAGGCCCTCGAGCCCGAGCCCCGCGGCGTCTACTGCGGCGCCGTCGGGTGGGTGGACGCGGACGCGCGGCGGGGCGCCCTCAACGTCGCCATCCGGACGTTCTGGCTGGAGGACGGTCGCCTCCACTTCGGCACCGGCGGTGGGATCACGTGGGGTTCCGAGGCCGACGGCGAGTGGGCCGAGACCCACCTCAAGGCCTCCCGCCTCATCGCCCTGGCCAGCCGTGGGAGGCTGAGGCCATGACCGTTGACGGAGCCCAGAGCTGGTGTTGGATCGATGGGCGGGTGGGGCCCACCGCGGAGGCCACGATCGGCGTCGCTGACCACGGCCTCACCGTCGGCGACGGCATCTTCGAGACCATGAAGGTCGTCGACGACACGCCCTTCGCCCTCACCCGCCACCTGCGCCGGCTGCACCGGTCGGCGGACGCCCTCGAGCTGGTCCTGCCGCTGGACGACGACGCCCTCCGCGCCGCCTGCACCGAGGTCCTCGTCACTGCACGCGACCGGGGCGCGCCGGCCGGCCGAGCGCGCCTCACGGTCACCGGGGGACCCGGTCCCGCGGGCAGCGACCGAGGCGAGGCCGGGGCGACCGTCCTCATCGTGACCTCACCCCCGTCGCCCTGGGAGCAGTCGACCCGGGTGGCCACGGTGCCCTTCACCCGCAACCCGACGGGGGGGCTGGCCGGGGTCAAGTCGACCTCCTACGCGGAGAACGTGCTGGCCCTGGCCCAGGCCAAGGCCAAGGGGGGCTCCGAGGCCATCTTCGCCGACGTCCACGGCCGCCTCAGCGAGGGCACCGGGTCCAACGTGTTCGTGGTGCGCGACGGCGTGCTGCTCACCCCCTCCCTCGCCACCGGGTGCCTGGCCGGCATCACCCGCGAGCTGCTGCTCGAGGTCACCGACGCCACCGAGACCGAGGACCTCACCCTCGACGACCTCCGCCGGGCCGAGGAGGCCTTCCTCACCTCGTCCACCCGGGATGTGCAGGCCATCGCCGGCGTCGACGACGCCGATCTGACCGGGCCCCAGCCCGGTCCGATGACGACGGCTGCTGCCGCCGCCTTCACCGCCCTGCAGGCCCGCACCCTCGACCCCTGAGCACCGAGACGGATGCGGTCTCAAGGGCCCACGCCTCGATCGCGGGGACCTAGCGCCGGATGTGCGGTTGCACCGTTCGTTGCAGTCGCGTGCGGATCCAGTCGGTCAGGCAACCATCGCCATCGATGGCCCACGTCACGAGCGCGCCGTTGTAGCTGGTGTAGATCGAGTCGGCGAGGTCGTCGACGCGGGCAGAGCTGGTCAGGGTCCCCGCTCGTCGTGCCGCACCGACGCGGTCTCTGATGGCGTCGATTACCGTGCGGCTGTGGGCCACGGCGTGTTCGCCGAGCTGCGGATCGGTGAGATCGAGGTGCAGGAGGGCGAGATGGTGAGCCAGCTCGGTCCGGTCGCGGAACGACGCGCCCGCTGCAAGGGCTTCGATGATCGCCTCGACAGGGTCAGCAGCCTCGGCATCCGCGTCCTCGAAGACCGACGCTGCGGCTTCGGCCGAACGGGCCGCGAACGCCACCAGCAGCTCGTGCTTGGATCCGAAGCGTTGTCGCACCGCTGGTGCCGTGACACCGATCCGGCGCGCCACTGCGCCCACCGTGAGACCTCGCGGACCAACACTCGAGATCGTCGTCGCCACCGCATCGAGGATCTCGTCGTCGGTGACCTGCTGAGGACGTCCAGCCATCGGCAGGACTCTAGGTTGGTTGCTTTCTTTCCATACGGAAAGTATTGTCGGTCGATGACCACCTCATGGATCCGCCTGGCAGCCGAGGCACCCCAGCTCACGTGGTCGATCACCTCTCGCTTCAGCGCCAACCTTCACCACATCATCGGGACCATCAGGTCGGACGGGTCGCCTCGACTGAGCGGGACCGAGGTCGAGATCACACCTGAGCGAGTCCGGCTGGGAATGATGCCTGAGTCGCACAAGCTCGCCGACGTCCGTCGCGACCCGCGGGTCGAGATCCACTCCGCACCCTTGGATCCGAAGCTCGCCGAAGGGGATGCGAAGCTCGCCGGCTGTCTCGATGAAGAGGGAGCACCCGATGGACCTGGCTCGGCGTTCGTGCTGGACGTGACGAACGTGAGCCTCGTGCGCGTCGTCGATGACGAGCTCGAGTTCACGACCTGGACCCCGTCGGAGGGGCTTCGCAGCCATCGGCGTCAGTAGAGCAAGGCGAGGTGCAGCCCGGGGCCACCAGCTCGACACCGTCGGAACGGACCTGGGGACGGGCTGGCTTCAGACGGCGCGGAGGTGGGTGACGTCGCCCACGGCGAGGACCCGCTCCTCGCCCTCCAGCGTGCGGACCACCAGCTGGCCCGCGGAGGTGACGTCCACCGCCTCACCCACCAGGTCGTCGGTGCCCAGGTCGACGCGCACCTGCCGCCCCAGAGTCGCCGACCGCTCCCGCCACGCGGCCCACATCTGGTCCCGACCCTCCGGGTCTCGGATCCGCTCGTACCAGCCGTCGAGGGCGAGGAGCCAGGCCGCGACCAGCGCCTCCCGTCCCACCTCGGTGCCCGGCGCCGCCAGCTCGTCGCAGGCGACGGACAGACCCTCGAGGTCCGGGTCGCGACCCTCGGCGCGCACGTTCAAGCCCAGCCCCATCACCACCGGGACGCGGGTCGACGGCGCCGGGGACCGCCACCCCGAGGCGATGTCGACGCCCGCTGGCCACGAGGCCTCGGCCAGGACCCCGGCCAGCTTGCGATCGGATCCGTCCTGACCGGCCACGACCAGGTCGTTGGGCCACTTGATGCCCGGCGCCCGGCCGCACACCCGCTCGACGGCTTCGGCCGCGGCCAGGGCCACCGCCGGGGTCGCCAGCTCCACCACCGGCGCCGGTGGGCGCAGCAGCACCGACACGAGCACGGCGGCGCCCGGCGGGGCCGTCCAGGTCCGGCCCCGACGGCCCCGACCCGCGGTCTGGTGGTCGGCTCCCAGCACGATGCCCTCCCCGCCTCCGTCGGCCGCCACGGCCGAGAGGTCGGCGTTGGTCGAACCCGTCTCGCCGACCCACCTCAGGTCGGTGAAGCGGGTCGAGGCCACCGCCGCCCGCACCGCCTCGACATCGAAGGCGGTGCGGTCGGGGCCCATGACCGTCGTCTCTAGGCGACACCCGGCCGCCGACGCCAGCCCGCGACGGCACGGCATCGTCCGCCCAGCCCCTACCGTGCTGGATCGACCCACCACCCGTCGCCTAGGAAGAGCCCGTGCTCTCGAAGATCCTGATCGCCAACCGGGGCGAGATCGCCGTCCGCGTCATCCGTGCCTGCCAGGAGATGGGCATCACGTCTGTCGCGGTCTACTCCGACCTCGACCGGGAGGCGCTCCACGTGCGCCTGGCCGACGAGGCCTACGCCCTCGGCGGCCAGACTGCGGCCGAGAGCTACCTCAACACCGAGAAGATCCTCGAGGTCATCGAGCAGTGCGGCGCCGACGGCGTGCACCCCGGGTACGGCTTCTTCTCCGAGAACACCGACTTCGCCCGGGCCATCACCGACAAGGGCGTGACGTTCATCGGCCCGCCGCCCGAGGCCATCGAGGTCATGGGCGACAAGGTGTCGAGCCGGATCGCCGCCCAGGAGGCCGGCGTCGAGGGCGTGCCCGGCACCACCGAGTTCCTCTCCGGCGGCGACGAGGTCGTCGCCTTCGGCGAGGAGCACGGCTGGCCCGTCGCCATCAAGGCGGCGTACGGCGGGGGCGGGCGGGGCATGCGCGTCGTCGAGAGCGCAGCCGACGCCCACTCGGCCCTGGAGTCGGCCCAGTCCGAGGCCCTCAAGGGCTTCGGGCGCGACGAGTGCTACGTCGAGCGCTACCTCACCAAGCCCCGCCACGTCGAGATGCAGATCGTCTGCGACAGCCACGGCAACGGCATCTGGGTGGGCGAGCGCGACTGCTCGGCCCAGCGTCGCCACCAGAAGCTGGTGGAGGAGGCGCCGGCGCCCGACTTCCCCGACGAGACCCGCCAGGCCATGGGCCTCGCTGCGGTCAAGGTGGCCCAGGCCTGCGGCTACGTCAACGCCGGCACCGTCGAGTTCCTCTACCAGGACGGCGAGTTCTACTTCCTGGAGATGAACACCCGGCTCCAGGTCGAGCACCCCGTCACCGAGCTGGTCTCGGGCATCGACCTGGTGCGCGAGCAGATCCTCGTGGCCTCGGGCGAGCCCCTCAGCGTCAGCCAGGAGGACATCTCGCTGCGGGGCTGGGCCATCGAGGTGCGGGTCAACGCCGAGGACCCGGCCGAGGGCAAGTTCCTCCCCTCCCCCGGCCGCATCACCGGCCTCACCGTGCCCCAGGGGCCGGGTGTGCGCTGGGATGGCGGCTACACCGCGGGCGACGAGGTCAGCCAGTTCTACGACAACCTCGTCGGCAAGCTCGTGGTCTGGGCCGGCACGCGCGAGCTGGCCATCGACCGCATGGAGCGGGCCATCCGGGAGATGACCGTCGACGGCATCAAGACCACGCTGCCGGCCGATCTGGCCATCCTCGGCCACGAGGACTTCCGCGCTGCCCGCCACTCCACCAAGTGGGTGGAGGACGTGCTCGACCTGTCCGGCGTGGCCGACGTTGTCGACCCCGACGCCGCCGCCGCCGGCGAGGGCGACGAGCCCGAGGAGAAGGTGCGACGCGATGTCGACGTCGAGGTGAACGGCAAGCGGTTCTCGGTGGCCATGTGGGTGCCGGCCTCCGCCGCCGCTCCGGTCGCGAGCGACGCCGGTGGTGGCGGGGCGCTGCGGCCGCGGCGCAAGGGCACCTCGGGCGGTGCGGCCGCCGCGGTCGGCTCGGGCTCGGTCGTCGTGCCCATGCAGGGGACGATCGTCAAGGTCACCGTGGCGGTGGGCGACGAGGTGACCACCGGCCAGACCGTCTGCCTGCTCGAGGCCATGAAGATGGAGAACACCATCCTGGCCGACAAGGACGGGACGGTGGCCGAGATCAAGGTCGAGCCCGGCCAGGCCGTCAACGCCAACCACGTCGTCCTCGTCATCGAGTAGACCCTCGGCAAATTGCCACCCTGAGCCCCCACAGCAAACTGCAGTGATGAGAGACACTGGGCGTCCCGGACCACTGCGGTTCCGCCCCTCGCGTCGACCCATCTCGAAACCGCAGTGATGAGAGACGCTGGGCGGACTGGATCACTGCGGTTCCGCGTCGAGGTGGGTCGCGTGTGAGAGGGCCGGCATCGGGTACACCCCGGGCAGCTCCACTCCCCTGCATGCCCACCCCGGG
Organism: Acidimicrobiales bacterium; assembly: GCA_038233075.1. Lineage (GTDB taxonomy): Bacteria > Actinomycetota > Acidimicrobiia > Acidimicrobiales > Iamiaceae > Iamia. The sequence goes on along the minus strand of JBBSMQ010000027.1, from coordinate 14,781 downwards.
CCCGCGCTCCGTCATCTGCGCGTCGGGCCACCTCCGCAGGGAGACCCAGTGGACCTCCTCGACCTCGCTGCCCAGCAGCATTCGACCTTCAGCCTCGCTCAGGCCGTCGACCTCGGCGTCAACCCCCGCCAGCTGCACCGCATGGCCGAGCGGGCGATCATCGAGCGGGCGGCGCCTGCCGTCTTTCGCCTGCGGGGCGTATCGCCCACCTGGCGGCAGCGACTCATGGTGGCTGTCCTCAGCATCCCGGGCGCGATGGCATCACACCGGGCGGCAGCGCGGTTGCGGGAGCTCGACGGCTTCGATCGGGGCCCCGTCGAGCTGCTCGTGGTCCGTGGCCGGAACCGCCGACGCGGGCTGAGGGGCGCGATCCTGCATGAGACCACGGACCTCAGGGGCAGCGACTTCGCCGAGATCGACGGTGTCCCGTGCACGTCGCTGGTCCGGACCCTCGTCGACCTACCGGCCGTGGCCCACGAGTTCCGGGCGGGCGTGGCCCTGGACCAGGCCATGCGCCACGACCCCGCCGTGCTGGCCCGGGTGGCCGAGCGGCACCGCGAGGTCGCCCGTCGTGGTCGCAACGGGACCGTGGCCCTCCGCGGCCTCCTCGCCGAGCGCGGCATGGGCGATCTGGTCGACAGCGGCTTCGAGCGCCGGGCGCTCCGGCTCATCCACGCCAGTGACCTGCCGCGCCCCGTCACCCAGCACCTGGTCGTCGACGGCGACTTCACCTGCCGGCTCGACATCGCCTGGCCCGGCCCGATGGTCGCGATGGAGTGCGACAGCCTGAAGCACCACACGGGGGAGCGGGCCTTCCGCTGGGAGAGGAAGCGCCGGCGGCGCCTGACCGGCCTGGGGTGGACGGTGCTGGAGTACACCTACCGGGAGGTCACCCAAGAGAGCGCCATGGTCCTGCGCGAGCTCGGCGACCACCTGACCGAGCCCTGACCGACGCCACTCGCCGGTCAGACCCGCAGCAGCCGAGGACGCCACATGTCCGCCCTCACTTCTTCTGGGAAACGGCATCGATCAGAGACGCCAGGTGTCTCGCATCACTGCCGTTTGGGCAGAGACGGGGGTGGGGTCAGCGGGAGCGGACGACCACGGTGCCGGCGGCGCGATCGGGCACGTTGCGGCGCATCGGGTCGGCGACGGCCACGACGTAGAGGGCGACGGCGACGGCCTTGGCCAGGGGGAAGGGGACCACCGCTACCGCGCCAGGGAGGCCGATGCGGATGGCGGCCTCCCACCACAGCGGGCAGCGGCCGTTGACCAGGCGCACCACCCGCAGCCCGACGACCAGCTTGCCCGGGGTCTGGCCCCACAGGGTCACGCACAGCGTCTCGTAGACGCAGGCCAGCGCGATGGCCGACCCCCAGACCCACGCCGAGGCCGAGTCGCTGGCCAGGGTGGTGTCGGGGTCCGGCGAGCCCCCGGACGCGACCACGGCGGCGATCGTGTACCCGATGGTCACCGGGATGCCCAGGATGACCAGGTCGATCAGTCGGGCCAGGCTCCGGGACCCGATGGTGGCCAGGCTGTTGACCCCACTGGCCGGGAAGGAGTCGGGCCCGTCGGGCATGGTCGCCCCGCCGGCGCGCCCGGCCTGCGAGTCGTCCACGCTGAGCCCTACTCGGCCGCGTCGGCGAGGGACTCGGCCAGCGCCGGGTGCACCAGCAGGCTCTCGACGATGTCGTTGACCTTGAGCCCCGAGGTCACCGCCAGGGCGAGGACGGAGATGAGCTCGGCCGCGTGCTGGCCGACGATCGAGCCACCGAGCACCACGCCGGTGGCCGGGTCCGAGATGATCTTCACGAAGCCCCGGGGGTCGTCGTTGATGAGCGCCTTGGCCGACGCCGAGAACGGCACCTTGGTCACGCGCACCTTGCGCCCGCTGGCGAAGGCGTCGGCCTCGGCCAGGCCCACGTCGGCGATCTCGGGATCGGTGAAGATGGCCGACGCCGCCTTCTCGTAGTCCAGGTGGCGGTGCGGGCCCCGGTGCAGCCCGAGGGCGTGCTCGGCGATCTTGCGTCCCTGCATGGAGGCGACCGACGACAGCGGCAGCTTGCCGGACAGGTCCCCGGCGGCGTAGATGGCCGCCACCGACGAGAGGCAGTTGTGGTCCACCACGACGTACCCGCCGTCGGCCTTGACCCCCGCGGCGTCGAGGCCCAGCTCCTCGGAGTTCGGGATCGACCCGATGCACAGGAGGGCGTGACTGCCACGGGCCACCCGGCCGTCGTCACAGCGCACCGACACGCCCTCGTCGGTGACGTCGATGCCCTCGGCCCGCGCCCCCTTGAGGAGGTGGACGCCCCGCCGGAGGAAGTCCTCCTCCAGCACCGCCGCCACCTCGGGGTCCTTCTGGGGGAGGACCTGCTGGCGGCTGACGATGAGGGTCACCTCGCCCCCGAACGCGGTGAACATGTGCACGAACTCCACCCCGGTCACGCCCGACCCGATGACGACGAGGTGCTCGGGCAGCACCGAGGGGGGGTAGGCGTCACGGGTGGTGAGGACGCGCTCGCCGTCGATGTGGGCGAAGGCGGGGATCCGGGGCCGGCTGCCGGTGGAGACCACCACCGTGTCGGCCTCCAGGACCTCGGGCGGGCCACCCCCCGAAGGCTGGGCCTCGACCTGGTGAGGGCCGAGGAGACGGCCGGTGCCGGTCACGATCCGGACGCCCTGGCTCGTGAGTAGACGCGTCACCGAGCGCTCCAGCTGGTCCTCGATGCCGAGGATCCGCTCGCGCAGGCCGTCGAGGTCGACCGCGGGTTCGACCTCGTCGAGGCCCATCCCGGTGACCCGGCGCAGGTCGTCCATGGCCCCCCCGGTGGCGATCATCGCCTTGGACGGGATGCAGTCCCGCAGGTGGGCCGCCCCCCCGACCACGTCACGCTCGACGAGGGTCACCTCGGCCCCCAGCCGGGCCGCGGTCGTGGCCGCGGTGTTGCCCGCGGGACCCCCTCCGATGACCACGAACCGGTGCGCCATGGGGCGAGGCTACCGAGCCGACCCCGACCCTCGACCCCGGTCCGCCCGACCCCACCTGAGCGTCAGGGGCAGCCGGCGGTCAGGTCGGGACGCAGGGCCCGCAGCTGGTCACGGTCGACGAGGTCGGCGGTGAGACGGGTGAAGGGAACCGACATGACCCCGTCGGGAAAGGAGTCCCGAAGCGCGACGAGGTCGGACCGGTCCAAGCGGGGCGCGGCGAGGGGGTGGTCGATCAGCAGGTCGAGGTAGTCCCGCTTCACCAGGATCCCCTCGGGGGCCTTTCCAAGGGTGAAGATGAGCCGCGAGGCGAGGAGCCCTCCCTCGCCGCCCGGCCGGCTGACGAGGGTGGCCTCGAGGTCACCGCCCAGATCCACGTCCTGCCCGCGGGCCTGCTCGGCCAGGCGGTCCAGAGCCTCGACGTCAAGCTCCGGCGCCACCTCGACCTCGGCGACCCGCCGGCCCCCCAGGCCGGCGTCGGCTGAGTCGGACCACAGCCCGATCACCAGGGCGCGTGACGCCGCACAGGGGTTCAGCCGGTGGTCGGGGTGGACGTAGCCGCGCGCATCGGGTCCGAAGCGGACGTCGTAGCCGTCGGCGCGGAGCCGGACCCGCACCTCGTCGTCGACCAGCACGCTGGCATCGTTGCCCAGGACCACGACGAGGAGCGGACCGTCCCGAGCCAGGGCCGGGTCGTCCTCGATCTGGGCCACGAAGTCCTCGACGACGTCGCGCCGCACGGTCTGGAGAAGCCGATCGACCTCCCGATCGAGGCCGAGGGGAACGACGGCGGCCACGACGACGAGGGCGGTCGCAACAGCCAGCGGCACCGCGCCCGAGCGGGCTGTGGACGGGATCGGGCTCCGGCTGCCGGTCCCGCCCGAGTCCACCCTGCTCCGCCCGACCCGGGCGGCCAGCGCCACCAACCACCCCAGAGCCAGCAGCTCGAGCACCGACATGGCGAAGGCCCAGTGGTAGAAGTTGAGCCGACCTTGCTCGGGGGAGTTCGGGATGTTGGCCCCGGTGACGACCCCAGCCACGCCCAGGGCGAACACCGACACGACCAGCCCGGTCAGGCGGGGATCGCGCCGACGGGCCCACCAGGCGCCGGCCACGAGGACCACCGCGATCATGCCGGCCCCGACGACGGCGACGGGGCCGGGAGGCTCGACGAGGTCCCAACCGGCAACGCTCGAGCGGCCGACGAAGGGCGGGAGCCCGCCGACCCGCACGACCTGGCCGAGCGCAGACGAGTACCCGAGATCAACCCGAGCGGGATCCTCCGAGTAGGTGGCCAGCAAGGTCAGGTTCCCCCGGTCGGGCCGCAGCTCCTCACGGATGACCGGGGCCCAGAGCACCAGGCCCACGGCTGCACCACCGGCCACCCACCGCAGCACGCGGAGCACGGCCGGCCGGCCCGAGCCCCGGGCCCGAACCACGATCGCGACGACCGCTCCCAAGCCGACCACGGCCAGCACCGCGCCTGCGGGCACCACCGAGAGGTGCTGCTGGACCGCGAAGGACCACAGCACGACGGCGAGGGGCAACAGACGGATGTCACCGCACACCAGCGCCCACACCAGCGCGGCAGCGCCGAGCAACGCGAACCGGCCGAAGTTCGAGCTCAACGGGTCGAGGATTCCCGCTCCGCCTGCGGTCCACATGGCACTGGCCAGCAGGACCGCGCCGGCGGCGGCGGCCCGGGGTCCGGCCTGACGGAAGATGACCCAGGCCGCGACCAGCACCGACGCCGCGGTGACGAGCATGGTGGTGAAGAGGATGCCCACAGTCGGGCCCAGGAGTCGGACCCCCGGGACCAGGACGTAGAGACCGGCCGGACCCGGGTGGGCGACGTTGGCCGCGTCGGTCCCGTAGGCGCCCGAGGTGGAGGGCTGGCCCACCAGCGGAGTGCGCGACGTCCCGGTGTCGCGCGCCCGCAGCTCGATGAGTACGTCGTCGCCCCCCGGCGACCACCGGGGCAGCTCCACGATCGCGGCTCGGAGGGGCGCGGCCATCAGCGCCAGCGCCAGCAGTGCGAGCAGGAGCCGGCCGCGTCCGTCGAGGTCGCGAAGACGGAAGCGATCGTCCGCCGTTCCTACAGATCCAGGGGGGGCGGCGGTCCCATCGGCACCCAGCGGACCGGGCGGAGGCGGCGCGGTGTCGAGGAGCTGGTCAGCGGCCACGCGGTCTCACCTGCATGCGGGGCGAGCCGGGCGCCGCGGGAGGCCGGGACCGCCGTCGGCGGAGGTCACGGAGCGATGCACGAGCGCCGAGGCTACTGCGGCCACCTCGGGACCCGGAGGGCGCGCGACGCCGTGGGTCAGCAGACCTCGTCGAGCGGCGTTCCAGGTCTCGGCCGACCACCGGCACCCGGCGGTCGGAGGTGATGTCGCTCCCACGTCGCGGGACCCGCACGACCGCGTTGGGCGGCCATGGTCGTGGGTGAGGTCGACGCGGCCGAGGCGGGGGATCCCACCCACGTCGATGGGGTCGAGCACGGCCCAGAGGCTTGGAGGCCAGCGGGCCGCTCGTCGGAGGTCAGGGGCAGTCGGTCGTGAGCTCGGGTCGGAGGACGCGGAGCTGGTCGCGGTCGACGAGGTCCGCGGTGATGTGGGTGAACGGGATGGTGTCGACGTCGTCCGGAAAGGAGTCCCGGAGGGCGAGCAGGTCGGCCCGGTCCAAGATGGGCGCGGCGGGAGGGTGGTCGAGGAACAGGTCGACGTAGCACCGATTCCGAAAGACCTTCTCCGGGGATGCGCCCAGACCGAAGACCAGGCTCGACCCACGCAGCGCTCCGAGGTCACCCGGCAGGCGGCGGAGGGCGGCCTGCAGCTCGGGGCCGAGGTCGACCGACCGCCCCTCGGCCTGCCCAGCCAGGCGGTCGAGCGCGTCGAGATCGACCTCGGGCGCGACCTCCACCTCGGCGATCCGGCGGCCGCCGAGATCGTCTCGAGGAGACCCGGACCCCAGCCCGACGATCAGCGCCCGGTCGGCCTGGCAGGGGTCCAGTAGGCGGTCAGGGTGGACGAAGCCCCGAGCGTCGGGCCCGAAGCGCACATCGTGGCCCGCGGCGACGAGGCGAACCCGCACCGTGTCGGCGATCTGCACGAACCTGTCGTCGCCGGCGACGAGGGTGAGCAGGGGCCCGTCCTGCTCCAGCGCCGGATCGGCCTCGATCTGGTCCACGAAGCGCTCCACGACCTCGCGCCGCACCGGCTGGGACAGACGGTCCCCGTCCCGGTCGAGCGCCACGGGCACCACGGCGGCAACCGTCACGAGGGCCGCCGCGGCAGCCCCGGCCACGACAGGGATGCGTGCTCCAGGGGAGCCGCCCCGCTCCGGGGCTTCCGCCGGCCCGCGGGTGGTGCGGGGCCCGTCAGCGCCGACGGGCGCGGACGGCGGCCGGGCCTGTACGGCCAGTGCCGCCAGCCAGCCCAGGGCCAGCAGCTCGAGCACCGAGAGGGCGAAGGCCCGGTGGAAGAAGTTGAGCCGGCCCTCCTCCAGGGAGTCGGGCACGTTGGCCCCGGTGAGCACCCCGGCCAGGGCGAGGGCGGCCACGCACCCCACCAGCGCAGTGAGACGGGGGTCGCGCCGACGGGCCCACCACGCTCCGACCAGGAGCACCGCCCCCACCACCGCCGCGACGCTCACGCCGGCTGCGGTGGGCGGCTCGACCAGATCGAAGCCGGTGACGCTGGAATGACCGACGAACGGCCGCAGGCCGACGACCCGCACCACCACACCTCCACCCGCCAGGAGGAGTCGGCCCAGAGGTTCCTCCGGTACAGGATCTGTCCGACCCCTGACCCCTACCCGAGATCCACCCGGGCCAGGTCCTCCGAGTAGTTGGCCAGCAGGGTCAGGTTCCCCCGGTCCGGTCGCAGCTCCTCACCGATCACCGGGGCCCAGAGCACCAGACCCACCCCCACCGCGACCGCGACCCAGCGCATCACCCTCAGCACCGCCGGTCGACCCGAGCTCCGGGCCCGGACCGCCACGACCACGACCGCGATGGCGCCGGCCCCGGCCAGCGCCGCACCCGCGGGGAGCACGGACAGGTGCTGCTGGACGGCGAAGGACCAGAACCCGACGGTGAGCGGCAACAAGCGGATGTCACCACAGGCCAGGGCCCACACCAGCACGGCCGTTGCGATCAGCGCGAAGCGACCGAAGTTCGAGCTCAACGGGTCGACCAACCCCGCCCCACCCGCGGTCCACATCGCCCCCGCCAGCAACACCGCACCCACCGCCCCCGCTCGCGGGCCGGCCTGGCGGAACACCACCCACGCCGCCACCACCACCGACACCAGCGTCACCAACATGGTCGCCACCAGGATCCCCGCCGTCGCCCCCAGCAGCCGGACCCCCGGCGCCAACACGTAGAACCCCAACGGACCGGGGTGGGCCACGTTCACCGAATCCGATCCGTACGCATCTGAGGTCGACGGCTGGCCGACCAACGGCGTCCGCGACGTCCCCGTGTCCCGAGCCCGCAGCTCGATCAACGCATCATCGCCGAACGGCGACCACCGCGGCATCTCCACCACCACCTCCCGCAGCGGCGCCGCCAACAGGACCACCGCCAACAACGCCGCCACCAGCCGGCCTCGACGATCCAGATCCCGCAGACGGAACCGACCGCCATCCAGCGATGTCGACGCCGCGGATCGACCCAACGGTGCCGCCTCACGCCCGACGGTCGGATCAGGAGACGACGTTGGTGCGAGGACGGCCTCGTCAGAGGCCACCCGGCTCTCGCTGCGCTCGCTCACTGGTGCACCACCCCGTCATCAACCACACCAACGACCTCGATCGTCGCCGAGCACCAATGAGCGCCGCCGGCTCCGCAAGCTCCGCCGACGGAGAGCCCGCGCCGTCTGGTTCGCTCGCTGCGCTCGCTCACTCAGGGGCAGTCGGCGAGGCCGGGCCGAAGGGAGCGGAGCTGGTCGCGGTCCGCGAGGTTGGCGGTGAGGTCCGTGTAGCTCACCCGGTCGACGCCCTCGGGAAACGAGTCGCGCAGCGAGATCAGATCGGCCCGGTCGAGCTCCGGTGAGACAGGAGGGTGATCGATGACCAGGTCGAGGAAGGCCTGGTTCTGCAGGAACCTCGCTGGGTCCTCGGAGAAGCCGAAGACGAAGTCCACCGCCATGGTGGTCCCAGTCTTGCCCGGCATGCGCTCGAAGACGCCCTCGAGGTCGGGGCCCAGGATCACCTGCTCGCCCTCAGCCTGAGCGCTCAACCGGTCCACCGCAGCGCCGTCGAGCTCCGGCGCCACCTCCACCGCGGCGATCTGGCGTCCGGGGATGTCGTCACGCGGCGCACCGACCCCCAGCCCGAGGATCAGCGCCCGCTCGGCATCGCACGGGTCGAGCCTGTGGTCGGGATGGACGTAGCCGCGGAGGCCGGGGTCGAAGCGCACGTCGTGACCCGCGGTGAGGAGCCGGACCCGCACCGCCTCGGTCACCTGCACCAGCCCCTCGTCGCCGACGACCAGGGTGAGGAGGGGGCCACCCTGATCCACGGCGGGGTCGGCCTCGATCTGGGCGACGAAGCGTTCGACGACATCGCGTCGAACGGGCATGGGCAGCCGGTCGCTCCTGCGGTCGAGACCGAGCGGAACCACCGCCGCGACTGCGATGAGCGCCACCGCAGGGACCCCGTAGGCGAGGACCGAGCGAGGGCCGGTCGCCGGTCGCATGCCGGCGGCGGTGACCCCGGAGCTCTGCCATCGGTGGCGTCCGGCGGTCACCGCGAGGGTGGCCAGCCAGGCCAGGGCCAGCAGCTCGAGCAGCGAGAGGGCGAAGGCCCAGTGGAAGAAGTTGAGCCGGCTCTGCTCCAAGGAGTCGGGCACGTTGGCCCCGGTGAGCACCCCCGCTCCGGCCAGGACGACCACACACCCCACCAGCGCGGTCAGCCGGGGCTCGCGCCGACGGGCCCACCACCCGCCGCCCAGCAGCAACGCCCCCACCACCAAGGCCACCCCGACGCCGACGGGCGTCGGGGGCTCGACCAGGTCCCCCCCGGTGACGCTCGAACGGGCGACGAAGGGCGGCAGGCCGACCGCCTGCACCACCTGGCCGACCCCGGACCGGAGCCCGAGATCCACCCGCTCCGGATCTCCCGAGTAGTTGGCCAGCAGGGTGAGGTTCCCCCGATCGGGCGGCAGCTCCTCCCGGATCACCGGGGCCCAGAGGACCAGACCCACCCCGACCGCGACCGCGACCCAGCGCAGCACGCTGACCATCGCCGTCCGCCCCGAGCTCCGGGCCCGGACCGCCATCACGACGACCGCCACCACCGCGGCCGCAGCCACCACCGCCCCGGCCGGCAACACCGACAGGTGCTGTTGGACCGCGAAGGACCAGAACCCGACGGTGAGCGGCAACAGGCGCACGTCGCCACAGGCCAACGCCCACAGCAGCACGGCCGCCGCGAGCAGCGCGAAGCGACCGAAGTTCGAGCTCAACGGATCCACCAGCCCCGCCCCGCCCGCAGCCCACATCGCCCCCGCCAGCAGCACCGCACCCACCGCGCCCGCGCGCGGGCCCGCCTGACGGAACACCACCCACGCTGCGACCAGGACCGACGCTCCCGTGACGAGCATGGTCGAGAGCAAGATGCCTGTCGTCGCTCCCAGCAGCCGGACCCCCGGCGTCAACACGTAGAACCCCAACGGACCGGGGTGGGCCACATTCACCGAGTCCGACCCGTACGCCCCTGAGGTCGACGGCTGGCCGACCAGCGGCGTCCGCGACGTCCCCGTGTCCCGAGCCCGCAGCTCGATCAAGGCGTCATCGCCCAGCGGCGACCACCGTGGCATCTCCACCACCACCGCCCGCAGCGGCGCCGCCAGCAGGGCCAGCGCCAGCAACGCCGCCACCAGCCGACCCCGCCGATCCAGGTCCCGCAGACGGAAGCGATCACCATCCAGCGATGTCGACGACGCGGTCGCGCCGATTGGCGCGGCGTCGCCGTCGACCGACGGATGGGAAGGGGAGGTCGGTGGGGTCAGGACGCGATCAGAGGCCACGCGACCCACCGACGGTCCGTCGCGGACAGCGCTCCTTCCATGGGCGCGAGGTGTCGGCGCCGAGGGCCACGGAGCGATGCACGAGCGGGGAGGCTACTGCGACCAGCTTGGGGCCCGGAGGACGGGGCCACGGTCGGCCGAGGTGTGGGTCAGCAGACCTCATCGAGGGTGCGACCCAGCTCCTGTCCCGCCACCTCCACCCGGCGGTCGGTGGTGACATCGCCCCCTCGCTGCTGGACCCGCTCCACCGCGTCTCGTTGGGCGGCCATGGCGGTGGTGAGGTCGATCCGGTCGAGGCCGGGGATCCCAGCCACGTAGACGGGGTCGAGCACGGCCAAGAGGGTCGAGGTGAGCGCGGCCGATGCGTTGGGGTCGAGCGACGAGGGCGACCCGTCGGGCCCGGTGGGACCGACGTAGGGGGGCTCCACCCGGCTGGCGGCGCGCAGCACCTCACAGGTCTGGTCCTCCAGCGACTGCTCGTCGAAGGATGGGGCGAAGATGCTGGTGCCGCCGCCCACCACCACCTCTTCCTGCTCGGGGATGATGCGGGCGCGGGCGGCGTCTCGCTCGCCCCAGCCCCACACCCCCAGCACGGCGCCGAGGGCCAGGCACAGGATGGCGGGCACGGCCAGGACCCGGCTCACCATCGCCGCTCGCCCCGCCCACCCGTCGTCGTCGCCATGCGCACCGACCCAGCCTAGTGCTGCGGCCCGGAGCTCAGCCCTGCGCCACAGGCGCCTCGTCGGAGGCATCGATGCTGGTCAGCGGCCGACCGACGGGCGCTGAACCTCCGGCCCCGCCGAGAGGGCGAGCCGGCGCCTTGTGGCCCGAGCCTCCTGGCGCGACGGTGGGGCGGCATGGACGCACTCACGGTCACCCGCTACCACGACACGACGACCATCACCCTCAGCCGGCCCGAGCGGCGCAACGTGCTGGCCCTCGACGTCATGGAGGCGCTCACCGCCGCCTTCGAGGACGTCGGCCGATCGGACGCGCGAGGGGTGATCCTCGCCGCGGACGGTCCGGTTTTCTCCTCCGGTCACGACTTCGGCGACATGGACGGGGTCGATCTGAACACCGCCCGCCGGCTGTTCCGCACGTGCACGGATCTCATGGATGCCGTGCAGGCCATCCCCCAACCGGTCGTGGCCCGGGTCCACGCCCTGGCCACCGCCGCCGGGTGCCAGCTGGTGGCCACCTGCGACCTGGCCGTGGCGGCCGAGTCGGCCGGCTTCGCCCTGCCTGGCGGTCGGGGCGGGCTGTTCTGCCACACCCCGGCCGTTGCGGTGGCCCGGGCCGTGGGCCAGAAGCGGGCCCTGGAGATGGCCCTCACCGGTGATGTGGTCGACGCGGCGACGGCGGCCGAGTGGGGCCTGGTGAACCGGTGCGTGCCCGACGACGAGCTCGACGCCGCAGTGGCCGACCTGCTGGCCCGGGCCACCCGGGGAGGTCGCCACTCCAAGGGGCTGGGCAAGCAGGCGTTCTACGCCCAGGTGGGCCGACCCCAGTCCGACGCCTACGCCCTCGCCATCGAGGTGATGGCAGCTGCGACCCAGACCCCCGACGCCCGCGAGGGCGTGGCCGCCTTCCTGGAGAAGCGCCACCCTCACTTCTCCTGACCGGCCGTCCCAGACCGACCGCGCCTGACCAGCTCCGGGCTGCGCTCAGCGGTCCTCCCGGCCCGCACGGGGCCCGGGCGCAGAGGGGTGGCGAGTGGGGCCCGAGATCTCGCACCGCAGATGCAAGCAACGGGTCCGGCGTGCTGTAGCGTCCTGCCGGCCGACCCAGGAGTCCACGTGGCTGTCATCGCACCGCACGCCCCTGAGACAACCCGACCGAAGGCGGTTCCGCTCGTCGGCGCCGGCCTGGCGTCGCTGGGTGCGGGGGCCATCCACGCCGCCGCGGTGGGCGTCCACAGCGAGCACCGGCCCGCCGCTCTGGCCTTCACCGGCCTGGCCGCAGCCCAGCTCGCCTGGGGCGCGGTGGCCCTCACCCGGGGGGGACGGGCCCTGGTGGCGGTCGGCATCGCCGTCCAGGCCGCGGCCGTCGGCGGATGGTTGCTGGCCAAGACCGCGGGCATTGGCTTCATCGCCGGGCTCGACGCGGCCGAATCGGTTCAGCTCGCCGACGGGATCGCCGTGGCCCTCGCCGCCACTGCGCTCGCGTTCGGCATCGTGCGACTGGTCGACAGCGCGGTGCCCCGAGTCGGGTCCGCCACCAGGGGGGTTCCCGGCGGCGCGTGGGCCCGAGGGGCGTTCGGTACCGCCGTGGTGCTCGTGTCCCTCACCGCCATGGTGGCGGCTGGATCGCACGCCCACACCGGCGCCGAGCATGGGGCTGCCCACGACGACGGGACGGCCGACGAGGTCGCGGCGGGGGCCGCCCACGACCACGGCGCCGACGCGACCGGCGACCATTCCGACATGGAGGGCATGGAGGGGATGGAGGACATGGCCGCGCCGGTGGTGGCGCCCACGCCCTACGACCCGGAGATGCCCATCGACCTCGGGGGCGTCGAGGGGGTGACGCCGCAGCAGCAGGCTGCGGCGGAGAACCTGGTCGCCATCACCCTGGCTCGCTTGCCCCAGTTCGCCGACCCGCAGGCTGCGGAGGCCGCGGGCTACTTCTCGATCGGTGACGGCGTCACCGGTCGCGAGCACCTGATCAAGTGGGACCTCTTGAGCGACGGTCGGATCCTGGACCCGGACTACCCCGAGTCCCTCGTGTACGACACCAGCGGAGGGGGGCGGAGGCTGGTGTCGGCCATGTTCATGCTCGAACCGGGGGCCAGCCTCGACGATGTCCCTGAGCTCGGTGGCGCCCTCACCCAGTGGCACATCCACGACAACCTGTGCTTCACCCCCGGGGACAACCCGCGGGTGGCCGGCCTCACCCAGGGAGACGGCAGCTGCCCCGCTCCCCTCCAGAAGCTCACCCCGGTCCCCATGATCCACGTGTGGATCGAACCCCACGAGTGCGGCCCGTTCTCAGCACTTGAGGGTGTGGCCGCCGGCCAGGTCGCCGAGGGCGAGGAGCAGCTCTGCGACCACGCCCACGGGGGGTAGGACCTGCTGCGCGGATAGGACCAGGTCGCGCCGAGGGTCAGACGGTGGTGGGGGCCACCAGCCGCGAGAGCGTGAGCTCGTGGCGATCGACCCGCCAGGCGTCGGGAAACGCCAGACGGCACCAGAAGCCGTAAGGATCGAAGCGCCCGCCAAGGATGGCCTCGAGGTGGAGTGACAGGCCGAGCCCGTGACCCACGACCACCAGCTCGCCCTCGATGGTGCTGCGACGCAAGTCGTCGATGGCGGCACCCACGCGCCCGGCCACCTCGGCGCGAGGTTCCCAGCCGTCGGGTTCGTCGCCAGCCAGGTAGCGGTGGGCCGCAATGCGGTAGCCGTCGCCGACCCACGGTCGCCGGGCCTCCACCAGCCGAGGGTCCTGGTGGAGCTCGAGGTCCAGGCGGCGGGCGAAGACCTCGGCGGTCGCCCACGCCTTGGGCTCGGGACTGGAGACGACGCCGACGACCTGACCCATCTGGGCCCGCAGGGCGAGGTCGGCCGCTGCCGCCAAGGACTCAGGGCCGAGCTCCCACTCGGCCGGCCGTCGATCGGGGTCGGCACGCGCCATGGCGTGGCGCACGAGGACCTCTGTCCCGATCACTCGCCCAACGTACCCACCAGACCCGGCGTCCCGTGGCCGCGGTGGCGAGCCTCTGACCATCCCGAGGCGGACCCCCGTCGGACCCCGTTGGGCCGGCCTGACGGGTGGGTCGTACGCTCGGCCCTGTGACGCACGACCCCACCATCGACGACTGGCACCAGCGAGCCGAGTCCGAGCTCAAGGGGCGCAGCCCCGAGGAGCTGGTGCGGACCCGACCCGAGGGCATCGACGTCAAGGCGCTCTACACCGCGGCTGACCTCGACGGCATCGACGCCGACACCCTGCCCGGCTTCGGGCCCTTCACCCGCGGCGTGCGATCGACCATGTACGCCAACCGGCCCTGGACGATCCGCCAGTACGCCGGCTTCTCCACCGCCGAGGAGTCCAACGCCTTCTACCGGCGCAACCTGGCCGCCGGTCAGCAGGGCGTCTCGGTCGCCTTCGACCTGGCCACCCACCGCGGCTACGACTCCGACCACCCGCGGGTGGAGGGCGACGTGGGCAAGGCCGGCGTGGCCATCGACTCGGTGGAGGACATGAAGATCCTCTTCGACGGCATCCCCCTCGAGCAGATGTCGGTGTCGATGACGATGAACGGGGCGGTGCTGCCCTGCCTGGCCAGCTTCATCGTGGCCGGCGAGGAGCAGGGCGTCGGCCAGGACCAGCTCAGCGGGACCATCCAGAACGACATCCTCAAGGAGTTCATGGTCCGCAACACCTACATCTATCCCCCTGAGCCCTCGATGCGGATCGTGGCCGACATCATCGAGTACACCTCCGAGCACATGCCCCGGTGGAACTCCATCTCCATCTCCGGCTATCACATGCAAGAGGCGGGGGCGACGGCGGTCCAGGAGCTGGCCTTCACCATCGCCGACGGCCTCGAGTACGTGCGCTCGGCCCTGGCCCGGGGCCTCGACGTCGACCGCTTCGCCGGCCGGCTCAGCTTCTTCGTCGCCATCGGCATGGACTTCTTCATGGAGGTGGCCAAGCTGCGGGCCGCCCGACTGCTGTGGCACCGGGCGATCGCCCCGGTCGCCCCCCGCACGGCGACGTCGCAGATGCTGCGCACCCACTGCCAGACCAGCGGGGTATCG
>JBBSMQ010000026.1:0-55195 GCA_038233075.1 Acidimicrobiales bacterium | reverse complement strand
GATCGCCACCACCGGCTGGTTGTCGCACTTGGCGTCGTACAGGCCGTTCATCATGTGCGTGGCACCCGGCCCCGAGGTCGAGATGCACACCCCCACCTCGCCGGTGAACTTGGCGTGGGCACACGCCATCAGCGAGGCCATCTCCTCGTGCGTGGGCCGGATGTAGCGGAAGTCCTTGCCTGCCCGCTCGGCCCGCTCCAGGGCGCCGTCGAAGCCGCCGATGCCGTCGCCCGGGTAGCCGTAGAACCGGTGCAGGTCCCACTCGATCAGGCGGTCGATCACGAAGTCGCTCACGGTGTCCACGGGTCTACCTCACGGGGGTTCGAGGCCGTCTCCGCCCGTCGGAGTGGGCGGCGCGCCGACACCTTACCGACGGTCCCGGGCCGAAACCGTGGGACCCCTGGCTCCCGTCAGAGCCGAGGGGTGATGCCCAGCTCGAGGGTCGCCGCGCACTCGAGGAGGAGGGCGTGGACGAAGGCCTGCGGGAGGTTGCCGCGCATCTGTCGCTCCCGGACGTCGAACTCCTCGGACAGCAGGCCGGGTGGCCCGCAGGCGGACCGGCTGCGCTCGAACCAGCGGGCTGCCGACAGGTGGTCGTTGCGCTGGTGGAAGGCCAGCGCCACCCAGAAGCCGCAGAGCAGGAAGGCCCCCTCGGCCTCCCCCAGGGGTCGGCCATCGGGGCGGAAGCGGTAGGCGTACTCGCCCCGGCACAGATCGGCGAGCACTGCGTCGAAGGTTCGTCGGGCGCGGGGGTCGTCGACGGTGGTGGCGCCCCGGAGGGCTCCCAGGAGCAGGCTGGAGTCCACGCCGGCGTCGTCGTCGGCTCGCTGCCAGCGCCCCGACGGGTGCACCGACGTGGTGCCGAGATCGGCCAGGATCGCATCGGCCAGGGCGGTCCAGCGCCCCACGTCACGCTGGGTCGACGATCGGACCACGGCCCGCAGGCCGGCGATGCACGAGAGGCGGCTGTGGGTCCAGCGGCGGTCGTCGAGCTCCCACACCCCGGCCCCGGGCTCCTGCCACCGGGACTCGACGGCCTCGGCCGCGACGCTCGCCGCTCGTCGACCGGCATCATCGAGGCGGCCGTGGTCGTCGGCGGTGGCCAGCAGGTTGAGGGCCTCGCCGTAGGCGTCGAGCTGGAACTGGGCGTTGACGTGGTTCCCCAGGGTGGCGGCTCCCCCCGGGTAGCCCGGCAGATCGAGCGTCGACTGATCGGGGACGCGCCCCTCGCGGACGGTGTAGGCGGGAGCCAGGGTCGGGCCGTCGTCGAGCAGGCGCGACGACACGAACC
This sequence comes from Acidimicrobiales bacterium, assembly GCA_038233075.1. GTDB lineage: Bacteria > Actinomycetota > Acidimicrobiia > Acidimicrobiales > Iamiaceae > Iamia. The sequence continues at coordinate 53,904 of JBBSMQ010000026.1, read as the reverse complement.
GCACGGCATCGTCGAGCAGGCTCCACGCCCCGGCCCGTGCCGCGGCCACGCCCGTGTAGCACTGATCTCGGATCCAGGCGTAGCGGTAGTCGTAGTTGCGGCCGGATTCGGCCCGTTCGGGGAGAGAGGCCGTCGTCGCCGCGACCATGGCGCCGCTCGCCGAGGTGAGGCCGCGGAGCACAGCCACGGCATGGTGGGCATCGCGGTCGGCCGACGAGACCGCTGGTGGTGGCACCTGCTCGGACCAGGCGCGCACGGTGGCCGTCCAGGAGGACTCGGCGTGGGGGACGGGTCCGTCGAGCTCACCGGTGCTGATCTCGAGCACCAGGTCGAGCTGGTCTCCCGCATGGAGTGAGGTGCCGGTGACGAGCTGACGACCTCCGTGGCCATCGGGCTCGTCGGTCGCCGCCGGCGCCCCCGACCACCGCACCCGGAGATCGCCCACCCGACCGGTCCACACCCCCTCCGAGTTGTGCAGGGCACGCAGGGGCGACCGGTCGTAGTCGGCGCGGGGGCGCAGCACCACGTCGAAGCCGACGTCACCGTCGAGGACCTCGAGACGGCGCAGCAGGACCGCCTCCTGCGCGTCGCCCGGGAAGGCCAGGGCCTCCCGGCACTCGGCCACGCCGTCGTTGGTGACCCAGCGGCTGCGCCAGATCAGTGACCCCTCCTCGTAGTAGCCGCCCCAGACGAAGCGCCCCCGAGGCGTCACCTGGTAGATGCCGTGGCCGCCGATGAGAGAGCTGAACACCGACCCGTGATCCCACTGCGGGACGCACATCCACGCGAAGTCGCCCGACGGGCCGACGAGCACCCCCCGTTCCCCGTCGGCCAGCAGTGCGTACTCCCGCAGGACGTGGACTGGGGTGCTCATCGCCGCCGGCCCGAGGTGAGACCGACCAGGGCGAAGCCGGCGGCCGCGGCGGCGTCGACCAGCGCGGCGCGCCGCCACCGGTGGTCGAGGAGGCCGAAGCCGACGGCGGTGGTGCTGTGGATCACATCCACCACCCCTCCGGCGGTCCGCCAGCGCGACCCATGGTCCGGCGCACCCGCTTGCCGTCGGACTCCCACGTCCAGGTGTCGCGCCGGGTTGCACCACCCGCTCGGCCACCATGCGCATGGCGGTGTCGAGGTCGAGGCTCTCCCACCCGGTGCCGTGGGGGCGGCGGTAGAGGACCTGGTGCTCCCGGGCCGGTCCGGTGGTGAGCTGGAGCGTGGCCGAGCCCTTGGGGCACAGCCGACCCCGGCTGATGGGCGAGTCGGGATCCCCCTCGATCTGCACGACCTTCTCGTCCTTGACGAACACGTTCTGCCCGCAGCCCACGCCGCAGTACGGGCAGATGGACCTTGACCACCCGGTCGGCGTCGGCGGTGCGGGGGGTGAGGGTCACCGACGTCGTCGACTGCGCCGCCTGGCCCCGACCGCTCCGGTCGGGCCCGGTGATCTGGCGCACCACCGGCCACTTCTCCCACAGCTTCGTCACGATGTCACCTCTCGTCGGCTGCCGACCGGGGGCGTGCGCCGACTTCCCTGGCTGGCTGCGGGTCAAACGGGAGGACCCGCGAGAGCAGACGACAGAGACGGGACCTGTCCGACCCCCTGCTCCGGGGGGACGTCATGCTCCGGGACGACACCGCCCGGCCCGAGCAGCCGACGTCGTGGTCGGGCTGGGGGCGCTGACGGGCGGTCAGGTCGACAGCCCGGCGAGCACGGCCGCCACGACCTCGTCGGGCTCACGCCCGTCCACATCGACGACCAGGTCGGCGAGGGCCTGGTAACGGCCGGCCCGCTGGCGGAGCAGCCCGGCGATGGCCGCCGGCGGGTCGTCGCCCAGAAGAGGCCGATGGCCCTCGCCATCGCCCACGTGGTCGACCAGCGTTGCCGCCGTGGCCCGCAGGTAGACGGTGGTCACATCCTCGCCGGCCAGGGCCTCGGCCATGAGGTCGTCGACCACCACGCCACCGGGGGTGGCCAGCACGACCGGCTCGCTCGTCGCCAGCGCGGCCTGCACGGCCCGGCGCTCGAGGGGGCGGTACCCGGGCTCCCCGCCCTCCTCCCACAGCTCCCGCACGGTCTGGCCGGTGGTGGCCTCGATCTCGGTGTCGGTGTCGATGAAGCGGACACCCCACCGGCGGGCCAGACCCCGACCCACGGTGGACTTGCCCACCGCCATCATCCCGATGAGCGCCACGTGCCCGGTGGGTCGCGCGGAGGGCGGCGGGGCCTCGGGTTGCGGGAGTGCCATGGGACGATCCTGCCAGCCCCGACCGGCGATGGCGGTCGGGGCCCCGAAGGGCCCCGACCGCCCCGCTGGTGGCTCAACGGGACCTCGCCCGTCGCCTCCGGGGACGGCCGCTGCCCCCAGCGGTCGGGCCCGAGAGGCGGCGATCCGTCCTCTCGGCCGTCGTCTCCCCCGAGACCGGCGGGCGAAACCTCATCCGCCGGCGGTGAGGGTCCCGGCCGGGAGGGGCCGGGAGCCCGGGTCGGGCCGCCATGGCCTCCGCTCGCGACCGCCGCGGTTTCGGGGAGCGGAGCCGGGGAGGTCCCTACCGTGTCCGCTGGACGGCTCCCTCGGCGTGCAGGTGTGGAACCACGACGCCGAGGAGCTGTGGGGGCTGCGGGCCGACGAGGTCGACGGTGAGCGGTTCCTCGACCTCGACATCGGCTTTCCGGTGGCCCGGCTGGGAGCCCGCCCCTCCGTGCCGTGCTGGCCGGCGACGGCGCCGACGGGGAGATGGAGGTCGATGCCGTCAACCGCCGGGGCCAGGCCGTGCACTGCATCGTGGCCCTGACCCCGCTCCCCGTCGACGGGCGCGACGCCGAGGGCGTCATCATCCGCATGGATGTGGCCGCCGACGGCCAGGCCTCGAGGGAGGGGAAGGATGGCTGATGGACGAACGACCGATGCGTGCCGAGGTGCAGGGCTCCCACCGACGGCTCCAGGCCCTGCTGGACGAGGCCCTCTCGGACGGCGGTCTGGCGTCGGACCGGGCCGACGAGGTGCTCCAGGAGCTGAGCGCCACCCTGGAGGAGCTGCGCGTGGCCGAGGAGGAGCTCACCGTCCAGGGCAAGCAGCTGGCCGCCTCGGCCGACGTCATCGATGCCGAGCGCCAGCGCTACGCCGAGCTGTTCGACTTCGCACCGGACGGCTACGTGGAGACCGACGAGATGGGCAAGGTGGTGGAGGCCAACGAGGCCGCGGCGGTGCTGTTCGACGTGTCGCCCCGCAGCTTCGTGGAGCGGCTGCTGGTCAGCTTCGTCGGTGCCGACGACCGCCGGTCCTTCCGTCGGCTGGTCAACGACGCCGTCGAGGGCGAGGTCCGCGGGGAGCGCATCATCCCCATGACCACCCGGGATGGGACCGAGTTCGTCGCCGGGGTGCGAGATCGGTGTCTCGCTCGTGGGCCGGGCCGACGTCGAGCACCAGGTGGGCACCGGCCCGCGCGCCAACGCCCTGGACGAGCGCCAGCGTCAGGCCGGCGAAGGGCCCTGCATCGAGGCCCTGGCCGGCGCCGAGGTGGTGCGGGGCCGACCGTCGCGCTGGCGAGTGCTGGCCGATGCCGACGATGTGGTCGAGGTGGTGGGCCTGCCCCTGGTCGACCGGGGGGGAGGTGCAGGGCGCACTGAACGTGTACGCGCGGGAGCGTCCGGTCGACGAGCGGGGCCTGCGGATGCTGTTGCTGCTGGTCGGCCAGGCCGCCATCGCCCTCGGCAACGCCCGGCTCTTCAGCAGCAGCTCCGTTCTGGCCGCCGGTCTGGCCCAGGCCCTCGAGAGCCGGGGGGTCATCGAGCGGGCCAAGGGCATCCTGATGGCCGAGCAGGACTGCGACGCCGATGCCGCCTTCGACCTGCTGCGCCGGGCCTCCCAGCGCGAGAACGTCAAGCTCCACCTGGTGGCTGCCCGCATTGCCGAGCGGGCTGGCCGTCCCTCTCCAGGTGACCCCGAGCCCTGACTCGGGCCCGCCGGTCGACCAGCGGGACAGTCGGACCAGCGGCCCGGGGAGCTCAGGGACGGTCGCGAGGATCGGGTGATGTCGGCCTGGTTCCTGATGCTGACGAACGACGAGAGCCCGAGGTCCAGCCGTCGGGCCAGGTCGATCACAACGGGAGGATCTCGTAGCGGTAGCCCCCGGCGGCGATGGCGTCGCGGGCGATGGCGTGCTGGCGCTCATCGTCGGGGTGGTGCAGCTGGCCCAGGTTGCGCTCCACCCGGTGGGCGGCGCGGGTGCAGAACGTCTCGGCCACGTAGCGGTCGCCGGAGGAGAGCTCCGGGCCCCTCTGCTCCACCACGCCGGACATGCGCGACAGGGTGGCCACCTGGGCGTAGATGTCCATGGCCGACTCGGCCAGGCGCTTCTGCGAGCGCTGGGCCGTCTTGATCCCCTCGCCGTGGTGGCGCAGCTCCTCCTCGGCCGCGTGGCGCAGGGCGGACACCTGGTCCGACACGGGGTCGGCCAGGTCCTCGAGCGATGCGTGCACGTCGAGGCGGTCGGGGCGCACCTGGCGATCGACGCGGTCGAGCACGTAGCCGGCGACGGTGCCCAGGGTGCCCAGAGGACGGGACAGGTCGAGGTCGGACATGCCCTCCAGCTGCTGGGCCAGCGGCTTGAGCCCGGTGAGGGCGATGAAGGCCCGCATCACGTCGTTGGCCCCCTCGAAGATCGGGAAGATGCGGATGTCGCGCAGCACCTTCTCGAAGGGCTCGTCGCGCATGTAGGCCCGGCCGCCGGCGAGCTGGAACACCCGGTTGGCCGCGTACCAGAGGAACTCGGTGCCGGCGACCTTGGCCATGGCCGACTCGATGGCGTAGTCCTCGACGCCTCGGTCGACCATGCCGGTCGTCAGGTAGCAGAGCGACTCGAGCCCGTACAGGTAGGAGACCATCCACCCCAGCTTCTCCTGGACCATCTCGAAGTCGGCCAGGGGTTGGCCGAACTGCTGGCGCTCGGTCACGTGCTCGACGGCCAGCCCGAGGAGGTGCTTGACCGCACCGACCGAGCCGGTGCCCAGCGACAGGCGACCGTTGTTGAGGACGTTCACGGCCACGTCGAAGCCCTCGCCCGGCTCGCCCAGCACGTTCTCCGGAGCCACCCGGACATCCTTGAAGGTGAGCCGGCGCAGGTCGTTGGCCCGCAGCCCCATGGTGTCGTGGCGCTCGCCCACCTCGAGTCCCTCCATGCCGCCGTCGAGGATGAGGGCGACGTGGCCCTCGTCGCAGCGCGCGAAGGTGACGATGACATCCTTGGAGCCGTTGCCGATGTAGTGCTTGTGGCCGTTGAGCACCCACGAGCCGTCGGCCTGGCGCTCGGCCCACGAGTCGAGGTGGTAGGCGTCGGAACCGGCCCCGGGCTCGGTCAGGGCGAAGGCGGCGAGCTTGGCGCCCGCGGCCAGGTCGGGCAGGTAGCGCTCCTTCTGCTCGTCGGTGCCGTAGAGGTGGATGCCCTTGGTGCCGATCGACTGGTGCACACCCAGGACCACCGACAGGGTGGCGTCGATGTGGCCGATCTCCTCGAACACACGGCAGTAGCCGGTCTGGGAGAGCCCCGCGCCCCCGTAGGCGGGGTCGATGTAGAGGCCCATGAGCCCGGCCTCGCCCAGATCCCGGAGCAGCTCGTCGCCCACCCAGCGGTCCGCCTCGGCCTGGGCCGGGTCGTAGTCGGCGGTCACCTCGCGCAGCGTCGTGACCAGGGCCTTGATTCGCTCGACCTCGGCCGGTTCCGGGGTGGGGAACGGGACGACGAGGTCGCCCTCCAGACGACCGGTGAAGAGGGCGGCAGAGAACGAGGGGGCGGACATGCTCGCACCCTTCCACGCCGTGAGGGTGCTGACACCGCACCGGGTGGTGGGACGTGTTCACGCGGCGTCGTCACCCATGGTGCGGCGGAGGCGGGCGATGGTGCCGGTCAGGAGGCGCGAGATCTGCATCTGGCTCACCCCGAAGCAGGCCCCGATCTCGCGCTGGCTCATCTCCTCCACGTAGTAGTGCTTGAGCATCGCCCTCTCCCGCTCGCTGAGCTGGGCGAGTGCGCCGCGGAGCGCGACGTGGTCGTCGGCGCGGGTCAGGTCGGGGTCGAGGGCGCCGAGCATCTCGGCCCGGGGAGGGCCACCGTCGGGTCCGGGCTGGTCGAGCGAGGTGGCAGCTCGACTCCGGATGGCCTGCTGGGCCCGGCTGACCGTGGTCACGTCGACGCCGATGGCCCGGGCGACCTCGGCTCGTTGCGGGCTTCGCCCCATCTCCGCGGTGAGGCGCTCTTCAGTGTCTCGCAGCGACCCGGCGATGTCGTGCACCGAGCGCGGGGTGCGGATGCTCCACCCACGGTCTCGGTAGTGGCGCTTGATGGCTCCACTGATGGTGGGGCGGGCAAAGGCCGGGAACGGGAGGCCGCGATCCACGTCGAAGCGCTGCAGCGAGGAGACCAGGCCCTCCATGGCCACCTGGGCGATGTCCTCCTCGGGCTCACCGTGGCGGACCAGGCGGTGGGCGATCGAGGTCGCGTAGGTCTGGTACTCCTCGACCAGCCCCGCCAACAACTGGCGCGATCGGGTCCGCTGGTACTGCACGTGCAGGATCCACACGTCGACATCGGTGCCCCGGGGGACGGTGGCCCACGCGCGGCGGACGTCGCGTCCCTCCGACCGCGGGGCCCGGGGCGTCGTCCGCGAATGGGTTCGGGTGAGGTGACCCCCGCCGTCGACGCTGGCCGGGGCGACGCGGGCAGACGGAATGACGGTGACACGAGACGGGGGCACGATCCCTGCTTCCTCCCGGCTGTGGTGCCCGGGACGTCGCTACGGGGTGACCCTCGTAGTCTGAAACGTCGGGCCCTACCTCATCACAGACCGCAGTCGACCGCAACCTCGCCGGGAGGGCGGGCCGAGTGGTGCAGCCCGGGCGCTCTCGGCTCAGCCAGGCCTCAGGTGCGCGCGATGGACCCGGGGTCGCCCGATGCGGACGCGGCGACGAAGGCGCCGCCGCGCAGGACGGTGACCGGACCGTCCTCGCTGACCACGATCACGGTGGCGCCGGGGTCGTCGTAGCTGTAGCGCCGGCCCGACGTGTGGCGCATCCCCCGGTAGCCCTCGACGTCGGCTTCGGCCTCGGTGGTGGGGACCAGGCGGACCCCGATCTCGCGCAGGGTCCCGTCGGCCTCGAAGAGGGTGGCCCCGTCGACCTGGCCCAGGACGTGGCGGAGGGGGGCCAGGTCGGGCGGGTGCAGGACGTGCAGGGGCGGCGGGGTGGGGAGGCGCCGCTCGAAGCTGGTGGGCAGGTCGCGATCGGGACGGAACACGAGGATGGCGCCCACGCCGCGGCTGCCGAGGTCGTGGACGGCGAACTCGAGCAGCTGCTCCAGCACGTGGTGATCCTCGGGCGAGATGTCCTGACAGACGGCGTCGACCCACGTCGACACCAGCGGCTCGTGGTGCCAGTGCAGCCCGTCGTGGCGGAACACGCCAGAGCGGCCGACCAACCGGACCGTGCCCATCGGGTGGCGCTGGACCACCGTGGCGCCGAGGGTGGCGGCCAGCACCACCAGGTCGCGCTCGGAGCGCGCGGGCCGGTCGAACACTGCTCCCTCGTCGTGGTCGGCGCTCCAGCGCAGCAGCCAGCTGGAGATGCCGTCGGCGTAGGGGCGCGCCGCACCGCGGTCGCCGCGCACCTCGCGGCGCTCGATGACCAGGCCCGTCACCTCTTCCCACCCCCAGGTCGCGGTGCGGGGGGCGAGGAGGGCGCCGTAGCTGGGCACCCGGCGCTCGTGGACCGTCGGGTGCAGCGCGTAGTCCAGCTCCTCGACCGCGAGGTCGTGCCACGCCTCGGAGCCGTCGAGCTCCAGGCCCTGCTCGGCCACCTCCTCGACGAGGCGACGCCGCCGCGACTCGGTCAGCGAGGAGGGCGACGCCATCGGTGCAGGCTACGGCTCGGCGCCACCAGACGTCGCCGGCCCACGTCGCTCTTCCCGCACCGACACCCTCCCCCGTTCGGGTGGTTCCACCTCGGGCTCGGTTCCGTCGGTGGGGTGGGGGCAGCGATCCAGAGGTCGCTCCCCTTGCGGCCGTCTCAGGAGGAGATCGTCATGTACATCCTTGCCATCGAGTTCGCAGGGGGGATCGAGGACGCGTGGTCCAGCATCGCGTCGTTCGTCCCCAAGCTGCTCGGGTTCCTGGTCATCCTGGTCATCGGCTACATCATCGCCAAGGTGATCTCCAAGATCGCCAACAAGGCCCTGGACAAGGTCGGTCTCGATCAGGCCGTGGAGCGGGGCGGCGTGAAGAAGGTGATGGCCCGCACCGAGTGGGACCCCAGCGACATCGTGGGCAAGATCATCTTCTACGCCCTCATGCTGATCGTGCTGCAGCTGGCCTTCGGGGTGTTCGGAACCAACCCGGTGAGCGACCTCATCGAGGGGATCATCGCCTACCTGCCCAAGGTGTTCGCCGCCATCATCATCCTGATCGTGGCCGCAGCCGTCGCGGCGGTCGTCAAGGAGGTCATCGAGGCCAGCCTCGGCGGGCTCAGCTACGGCAAGGGGCTGGCCGCCGGCGCCTCGACCGCCATCATCATCGTGGGCATCTTCGCCGCCCTCGACCAGCTCAACATCGCCCCGCAGATCGTGACCGGGCTCTTCTACGCCATGCTGGCCATCGTCGTCGGCGTGGCCGTGATCGCCGTGGGCGGTGGCGGCATCAAGGCCATGCAGGGCCGCTGGGAGAACGTGATGGCCACCTACGACGAGGAGAAGCCTCGCGTCGCGGAGGAGCGCAAAGGCGCCCAGGAGCGCATCAAGGCCCGGGCCCAGGAGCGCAAGCAGCAGGCGCAGCAGACGGCTCCCAGCAACAGCTCGGGGGATGGCCGGAAGGCCCAGAAGCAGCAGCAGGGCGCCAGCGCCCCCCGTTGACCCGCCAGGGCCCGGCCCCTGTCTGACCCCGACCACACCGCACGACCATCAACAACACACGAACCCTAATAGAGAGAGAACCACCATGACCCAAGCACAAGATGTCCAGGACTGGATCGGCCATGATGCCATCGATCAGGACGGCGACAAGATCGGCAGCATCGATGAGATCTACATCGATGACGCCAGCGGTCAGCCCGAGTGGGTGGCCGTCAAGACCGGGCTGTTCGGCTCCAAGTTGAGCTTCGTCCCCATCGAGGGCGCCACCCGCCAGGACGACGACCTGTGCGTCCCGTACTCCAAGGACCAGGTGAAGGATGCCCCCAAGGTCGACCCCGATGGCCACCTCGAGCCCGACGAGGAGGACGAGCTCTACCGTCACTACGGGCGAGAGGTCCCTACCGGAGGCCAACAGGGTGGCGGCAAGGGCCAAGCCCAGGCTGACGCCAAGGGCAAGGGCGACGGGAAGTCCGCCGGTGCCGGTGACAGCGAGACCATGACCCGGTCAGAGGAGGAGCTCAGCGTCGGCACCCGCTCGCGCGAGACGGGCAAGGTCCGGCTGCGGAAGTACGTCGTCACCGAGAACGTCACCAAGACGGTCCCGGTCCAGCGCGAAGAGGTCCGCATCGAGCGTGAGCCCATGGCCGATGGTGAGGGCGGCGGCGAGCTGACCGACGACGAGCAGGAGATGACCCTCCACGAGGAGGAGGTCGTCACCGACAAGAAGGTCGTGGGCAAGGAGAAGGTCCGTCTCGACAAGGACGCGGTCTCGGAGGAGCAGCAGGTCTCCGAGGAGGTCCGCAAGGAGCAGATCGAGATGGACGAGGGCGACCAGAAGGGCACCTCGCGCCGCTGATCCTCTGCCCGCTCTCGGGCTGCCGACGGTCGACGCAGCGCTGCGCCTCGTCGGCGGCCCGGTCCCCCGGCCGTGTCGTCGTCCGTCGTCTAGCGTCCTCGAGCGGTGACGGTCGGACCCCTCCTCCTGGCCGCGGGCACCGCCCTGGCCCAGAGCACCCTCGACCCGCCAGCGGAGGAGGTGGCCGACTCGTCGCGGAGCCTGCTCGAGTCGTTCCTCGAGGCCCTGCCCCGCATCGGCGTGGCCGTCCTCGTCATCGCCGTCGGCTACGGCCTCTCCCGGCTGTTGCGATCGGCATTGTTCGCTCTTCTGAAGCGCAGGCGCGCGCCCAGCTTCGCCCGGGTGATGAGCAAGGTGGGTGGCTACATCCTCTTCGGGGCGACACTGCTGACCGCCGCGGTCGTGGCCTTCCCGTCGGTGAAGCCGGTCGACCTTCTGGCCGGGTTGGGGTTCTTCTCGGTCGCCGTCGGCTTCGCCTTCCAGGACATCCTGGAGAACACCCTGTCGGGTGTGCTGCTGCTGTTCCGCCAGCCCTTCGAGTCCGGCGACGAGATCGAGGTCCAGGAGCAGACCGGCACGGTCCAGGCCATCACCATCCGCGAGACGCGGATCAAGACCTTCGATGGGCAGCTGGTGGTCATCCCCAACCGGGACGTGTACAAGAACGTGATTCGCGTCCAGACCCACTACGGGGACCGGCGGTTGTCCTTCGTCGTGGGCATCGCCTACGAGAACGACGCGCGCGAGGCGTGCGCGGTGATCGTGGCCGCTCTCGGCGAGGTCGAGGGCATCGCCGCAACGCCCGCTCCCGAGGCTCTGGTGAACGAGCTCGACGTCTCGACGGTCAGCATCGACGTCCGGTTCTGGAGCGGCCCGCGTCAACACGAGAGCCTCGTCGTGCTCCACGACTCGATCACGGCGGTGAAGGCGGCGCTGGAGGAGGCCGGGATCGAGATGCCGGCCGACATCATCGCCCTCCAGGCCACCCCCAGCTTCAAGGCCGCCCTCCAGGGCGACGGCGAGGTCACGCCCGGCGGCGCCGTCCGGCCCGCCGGCCACCAGGTGGCAGCGGACGGCGGCTCGTCATGATCGACGCCGTCGCCGCGCAGCAGGGAGCGGACCGGTGAGGTGGTTGTACGCGATCAGCGCCGACACCGCGCTGAGGATCGCGGTCTCAGGCCGTTCGCGACGATCAAGGGGAGGGAACGGCTCGCTTTGAGCTGAGGCGGTGCTCGCGGGAGGCCTGGGGCGGGGAGCAGGGTCTGTGCCCTGAGGCGGAGCGGGAAGGCGTGGGCACCGCGGCAGCCGGCGTCGACAGCGACGGGGACGAACTGGGGCCAGCGCGAGGCGAGCTCGGAGAGGTCGTCGGCGATCACCGGCTCCCGGAGCGGCAGCAGTCACGGCACGGGCCCTCGTCGCTCTGGACCTGGAACAGCTCGACGACCTCCATCGCCTCGCTGGTGGCGGCCACGAAGCGCAGGGCACCGTAAGGGCTGGTGTCGCACGCGGGGACCTGAACCGCGGTCGGCCCCCGCCGGGGCTCAGCCGCTCGTGTTCCGGGCGCCGGTCAGATCGTGTAGGCCAGGTTCTCGACCACGCGGTGGCCGAGGTCGGCGTCGCCTTCGACGGTGACCCGGTTGGCCACCGCCGCCAGGCTCACCCGGCCGCCGGCCAGGCGGCTGAGGGTGTGGACATCGGTGCGGACCGTGGCGGTAGCCGGACCGTCGAGGGAGTCGACGACCCCGGCCCGGCCGTCGACCAGGAGGTGGATCTCCCGGTCGATCTCGCCCTCCATCGCGAAGGTCACCGACGCGCCGTCGGGGGCGGCTGCCTTCTTGCCCACCACGTAGCCGAGGGAGGCCGCCATCTCGTCCAGGCTCAGGTTCACGGCCGGGCCCCAGGTGTGGCCGGCCCGCCCGGTGGCGTCACGGATGTCCTGCTCGTGCATCCAGCAGTCGAACACCCGGATCCGCATGAACCGGCCGTAGGAGTCCTTGCCGGCGGGGGTGAAGCCCTCGGCTTCCCAGGTCTCTTGGTCCATGCCCCGCAGGTCGTCGAGGCGGCGCGCGGTGATGGTGCGGAACCGCTCCAGGATCGCGGCCGGGGGGTCGTCGACCAGCGCCGCGACCCACACCTCGTTGAAGCCGCCGATGTCGTTGCGAACGTGGTCGCGGGCCGACAGGTCGCCTTCGGCCGGCGGGGCCTCGACCCCGGCCAGCATCGACTCGGCGCCGACGATGTGAGCCACGTTGGCCTTCACGTCCCATCCCGGGCAGGGGCTGGGCGCGGTCCACTCGTCGTCGGTCAGCTCGCTCAGCAGCTCGTCGAGGGCGGCCACCTCCTCGGCCAGCGCGTCGATGACCGGGGTCTGGGGCAGCAGGGTGGGCACAGGGTCTCCTTCAGGGGGTGTCGTTCTGGACGGTGACCCAGTCGCGGGCCTCCAGGTAGGGGCGGAACCGTTCGCCGATCAGGGCCACGTCGTCGGCCTGCTTGGGGCGCTGGAGCTCGTAGAGGTGGGGGAACTCCCGCCATCCGCACACCAGGTCCCACAGGCGGACCGCCGCGTCGCCGGTCGGCGGGTCGACCACGACGGGGCCGAAGAAGATCTGACCGTCGTCGAAGCGGAGGATGGGCACGCCCCACCCGGCGGAGGAGACGACGGTGTCGTGCTCGGCCTTCACCTCGTCGCCGGTGGTGGGATCGGCGATGGCCTCGTCGACCAGGCCGGGATCGAGGTCCATCTCCTTCAGGAGCTCCCGGGCCACCTCGGGGCGGTGGGGCTTGCGGCCGTGCACGTGGAGGGCGGCCCCCGCTCGCGCGTACCAGTCGTCGAGCAGGACCGGGTCGTCGCGCCGCAGGCGGGCGCCGACCCGCATCATCGACCAGCCGTACGACCACTCCCGCTCCCACGGGTGCTTCTTGCCCTCAGCTCGGTTGATCTCCTCGAGGGAGAAGAAGCGCCACCGCACCTCCAGCCCGGTGAGGTCGCGCACCTCGCGGATCCAGTGCGAGGTCTGGTAGGCGTAGGGGCACATGATGTCGAAGTGGAAGTCGACGGCGTCGGGGCGGTCCACGGCGGTCTCCTGTGACGGGAGGCCTGAGTCTGGCACCCGCGCCGGGGGGCGGCTTGCGGCCAGGGCCGAGGGGTGCTCAGGTCTCACCTCGTGACCACGACTGCGCTCCTCGACGCCGCCCGCGACCTGTTCCCCATCCTCGACGAGCTGGGTGCCGCCGTCGACCCCGGCGATGCCCTGCCCCGCAAGTCCATGGACGCGCTGCGCGACGCGGGCCTGTCGGGCCTGATGGTGCCCGAGGAGGTGGGCGGGAAGGCCATGGACATGCTCGACATCCTCGACGTGTACGAGGAGGTGGCCCGGGCCGACGGGTCGACCGGCTGGTGCTTCTTCGCCTCCGACCTCACCGCCGCGTACTTCGGTGCCTACCTCCCCGACGACGGCGTCGAGCGGGTCTTCGCCGACGGCGTGCCCCTGATGGCCGGGCAGTTCGCGCCCAACGGCACGGCCCGCCTCGACGGCGACGACCTCGTGGTCGACGGTGACTACCGCTTCGGCAGCGGATTGGCGCACGCGGCCTGGGCCGGGGCCGGGGTGATGACGACGCCGGAGGACGGCTCGGACCCGGCCTACCTCTTCGCCTGCTTCCCCGCCTCGAAGGTCGACATCGAAGGCGGGTGGGACGTGCTCGGCCTCCAGGCCACGGCCAGCTACGACTACGCCGTGCGCGACGTGCGGGTGCCGCGGGACCAGAGCTTCGACTTCTTCGTCCCCACCGTCCACCGGGGCCGCCCGCTGCACCACCTGGGTGTCATCCCCCTCACCGCTGCGGGCCACGCCGCCTGGGCCCTGGGCGTCACCCGCCGGGTGCTCGACGAGCTCGAGGCCCTGGCCGCGGGGACGACGCGCATGGGCGCGCCCAGCTCGCTGGCCGAGTCCGATCGGGCCCTCTTCGAGATCGGTGAGCTGGAGGGCCGCCTCCGCGCCGGGCGGGCCTTCGTCCGCGAGACGTGCGCGGCAGCCGTCGAGGAGGCCGACCGGGAAGGCGCGGCCAGCGTGCGGAGCCAGGCACTGGTGCGCGAGGCCGCCCGCCACGTCAACCAGGGCGGGGCCGACATCGCCCGCCAAGCCTACCTGCTGGCCGGCACCACCGTCCTGCGGGACGGGCCCCTCCAGCGCGGCTTCCGCGACCTGCACGCCGGAGCCCAGCACTTCTTCGCCAGCCCCTCGGTCGCCGTGGACCTGGCTCGCACCCTGCTGGCCGAGATCTGAGGGGCACCGATGACCGACACCCCTCGCACTGTGGACCTGGTGGTGGTGGGGGCCGGGTTCGCGGGGCTGTACATGCTCCACCGGGCCCGGGGCCTGGGTCTCGACACCGTCGTGATCGAGGCGGCCGATGGGGTAGGTGGGACCTGGTGGTGGAACCGCTACCCGGGCGCCCGCTGCGATGTGGAGAGCGTCGAGTACTCGTACTCCTTCGACGAGGACCTCCAGCAGGAGTGGGAGTGGTCCGAGCGCTACGCGTCCCAGCCGGAGATCCTCCGCTACCTGGAGCACGTGGCCGACCGCTTCGACCTCCGCCGCGCCATCCGCCTCGGCACCCGGGTCACCGCGGCCACGTGGGACGATGACGCCGGCCGGTGGGGGGTCGTCACCGACGCCGACGACACCTTCGATGCCCGCTTCCTCGTCATGGCCACCGGGTGCCTGTCGATGCCCCTGGAACCCGACATCCCCGGCGCTGGCGGCTTCGTCGGCACCACCCTCCACACCGGCCGCTGGCCGGCGGAGGGCGTGGACGTCACCGGGCTGCGGGTGGGCGTCATCGGCACCGGGTCCTCGGCGGTGCAGTCCGTGCCCCTGCTGGCCCAGCAGGCCCGTGAGCTCACCGTGTTCCAGCGCACCCCGGCCTACACCGTCCCCGCCCACAACGGCCCCCTCGACCCCGACGAGGTGGCCCAGATCAAGGCCGGCTACCCCGAGCTACGACAGGCCAACCGGAAGATGGGGGTCGCGTTCGGCGCCCGCTTCCCGCCCAACGACGGCTCCGCGTTGGAGACCGATCCCGAGACGAGGCAGGCGATCTACGAGCGTCGTTGGGAGTGGGGCGGACTCCCCTTCCTGGCCGCCTTCAACGACCTCCTCCTCGACCCCGAGGCCAACGAGACCGCGGCCGACTTCGTGCGAGCCAAGATCCGCGAGGTCGTCGAGGACCCGGAGGTGGCCGAGCTCCTGAGCCCCCTCCAGGTCATCGGCTGCAAGCGCATGTGCGTCGACACCGGCTACCTCGACACCTTCAACCGGCCCCACGTCGGGCTCGTCGACGTCTCCGCCACGCCCATCGAGACGATCACCCCCCACGGCGTTCGCACCACCGCCGGCCACCACGACCTCGACGTCCTCGTCTTCGCCACCGGGTTCGACGCCATGACCGGGGCCCTGGCCCGCATCGCCATCATTGGGCGCGACGGGCGGCGCCTGGCCGAGGAGTGGTCGGCCGGCCCCCACACCTACCTGGGCCTGGCCATGGCCGGGTTCCCCAACCTCTTCACCGTCACCGGGCCCGGCAGCCCGTCGGTGCTGGCCAACATGGTCACCGCGATCGAGCAGCACGTGGAGTGGATCGCCGAGCTGCTGGCCCATGCCCAGAGCGAGGGTGTGGCCCGGGTGGAGGCCGACCACGACGCCCAGGAGGAGTGGGTCGAGCACGTCAACGGGGTCGCCGCGATCACCCTCTTCCCCACCTGTAGCTCCTGGTACCTGGGCGCCAACGTCGCCGGCAAGCCCCGGGTGTTCATGCCCCTGCCGGGCTTCGCTGACTACGCGGAGCACTGCACCCATGTCGCCGAGGCGGGCTACGAGGGCTTCACCCTGATCTGAGCCGACGCCACCCGGCCCCGGCGGACACGGCCCAGGTGCGGCACCACCCGCCGAACTGGTCCCGGGAACGGTCGTTCCGGCAACCAGAACAGGGACCAGTTCGCCAAGGTGGCTCACCCGGTGAGGTCGTCGGTGGGCCCGAAGGCCTCGGTGCGGACGGCGTCGGGCGGGTGCCCCATGGCGTCGAGCAGGGTGCGGACGTGGGCCACGAAGCCGGTCGGGCCGCACACGTAGGCAGTGGCCCCGGGGAGGAGCGCGGGGCGCAGGTCCTCAACCTGGAGGCGCCCCGGCGCCCGCAGCAGTGAGCCCTCCACCCGGCTGAACGCCGTGGTCGTCTCGGGGCCGTCGAGCTCGTCTCGGAAGAAGAGGTCGCGCGGCGTGCGGGCCGAGGCCACCATCCGCACCAGGCCGGACTGGCCCGGTGGCCCGGGCCAGGCGCAGCATGGCCATCAGCGGCACCAGGCCGGACCCCCCGCCGACCAGCACCGCCGGCGTGGTCCCCTCCCAGGCGAAGGACCCCCGCGGTCCCCGCACCTCGACCTCGTCACCCGGTCGCACCTGGTCGTGGAGGAAGCCCGAGACAACGCCGCCCTCGAGCCGCTCGACGGTGATCTCGATGGTCGGACGCCGGTCGGGCGCGCTGGCCACCGCCATGCGCCTTGTGTACCAGCCCCCCGCCCCCGCGGACACGGTCCAGCCGCGGCCCCCCTTCAATCGGTCCCGGGAACGGTCGTTCCGGCAACCGGACCAGGGACCGGTTCGCCCAACGGTCCGAACTGGTCCCGAGATCGGTCGTTCCCGCGACCAGATCAGGGACCGGTTCGTCCCTCGGTCCGAACTGGTCCCGGGAACCGTTCCCGCGACCAGACCAGGGACCAGTTCGATGGGTGGCATAGTGGAGGGTGACCTCGGGGCGCCACCCCGGAGCGCTGGGGCCAGCCCCGACGGTCCCAGAGGAGCCAGATGATGCAGATCGCCATGCCCGTCTACCCGGGGCTCACGGCCCTCGACCTCATCGGGCCGTTCCAGGTCCTGAGCCAGGTCCCGAGCCACGACGTGGTCCTGGTGACGGTCGAGCCCGGCATCGTCGCCGACGACACCGGTCTCATCCGGCTCGAGGTCGCCCACAGCCTTGACGAGGTGACGAGGCCCGACGGGGTGGTGGTCCCCGGTGGGTTCGGCACCCGTCGGCTGGTGCGCGACGGCGATCCGCTGGTGGACTGGCTCTCCGCGGTCCACCCCACCACGACCTTCACCGCCTCGGTCTGCACCGGCTCGCTGCTGCTCGGCGCGGCCGGGCTCCTCGACGGCCTGGAGGCCACGACCCACTGGAACGCCTACGACGCCCTCGCCGACCTCGGTGCCACGCCCACCGCACAGCGCGTCGTGCGCCAGGGTCGCATCTGGACCGCGGCCGGGGTGTCCTCGGGCATCGACCTGGCCCTCGCCCTGGTGGCCGACCTCCACGGCGACGACACCGCCCGAGCGGTGCAGCTCGGCATCGAGTACGACCCGCAGCCGCCGTTCGACGCCGGCGCCCCGGACAAGGTCGACCCCGAGCTGCTGGCCGCGGTCAAGGCCGTGTCGGCCCGCCGCCAGGCCGCCGCCCTCGGCGCTCCGGGCGCAGACCAGTAGCGCCGACTCGTGGAGCGCTCCGCCGGTCTCCGGGCCCCGATCGCCGATCCTGAGGATGAGAGACATCCTCAAGAAGCGAGCGCGGTGGCCGATGGGGGGGTGCGGGCGCCTCAGACCACGGGACACCACGTGCCCGACCACCAGCTTCACGACCGCTCGCACGACGACCTCTTGCGCGCTGTCGCCGCCGGAGATCGCCACGCCTTCGCGGCGCTGTACGACGAGCTGGTGCCGACGGTGATGGCGGTCACCGGCCGCGTCCTCGACGACCCCACGGTGGCCGCCGAGGTGGCCCGTGACACCTTCCTGGAGGTGTGGCGTCAGGCTCCGACCTATGACCTCGAGGCATGGCGCGCCCGGGTCTGGGTGATGGCCCTGGCCCGTCGTCGGGCTGTCGAGCGGTCGAGCTCGCGGTCCACGGAACCGACCTCCGTCGATCGTGGTCCCCGCTCCGCGCCGGCCGGCACCCACCCGTCGTCGCACGAGGCCCTGGCCCTGGTGCGGGACCACGCGCTCACCTACGACGAGGTGGCGCAGATCCTCGGAGTGTCCGACGGTGCCGTGGCCGCGTTGCTGACCGAGGGCCTGCGCCACGTCTGCCACCTGCCCCCCGGAGCCCTCCCCCCGCCCTCGGGTGTCTTCGGCTCCTGCTGATCGCCGCTGGTCTCCGGCTGGAACCGGGGCGCCGCCGGGTGACGGGCCGATCGCGGGGTCGTCGGCTCCTGCTGGCCGGCGCTGGTCTCCGGCTGGAACCGGGGCGCCGCCGGGTGGCGGGCCGATCGCGGGGTCGTCGGCTCCTGCTGATCGCCGCCGGTCTCTGGCCGGACCCGCAGCACCGCCGCCGACGGTGCCGCCTTCAGCCGTGCTGCCAGAACCGCTGGCGGAGGGTGCGGGTGCCCTCCAGGGCCAGGTCGTCGAGCTCGGTCCGCTCCTCGGGCGTCAACGACCATCCCAGTGCGCCGGCGTTCTGCGCGGCCTGGTCGGCGTTCTTGGCTCCGGGGATCGGCACCGCGCCGTGCTCGATGATCCACCGCAGGGCCACCTGGGCCGGGGTGCGATCGTCGTGGGCGACGCCGACGCGACGGAGGGTGGCGACGATGCGATCGACATCCTCCATGGGGTGGGTGGAGAAGGTGCGGCTGCCCGGCGGCGGGTTGGACGCCGAGTACTTGCCGGTGAGGCGACCCTGGCCCAGCGGCGAGTAGGCGAGGGGCACGACACCGAGCCGGGCACAGGCGTCGAGCAGGCCCACGCTCTCGGGCCGTCGGCGCAACAGTGAGAGCTCGATCTGGTTCGACGCCAGCGCCACGCCCCGCTCGGCCAGCGCGACGTGGATGCGCTCCATCTCGCGCACCGAGTAGTTGGAGACGCCGACGGCTGCGGTCAGACCCTCCTCGACGACCGCTGCCAGCGCGTCGGCCAGGGCTGAGGGGGACCGCAGGCTCACCGGTCCGTGCAGCTGGTAGAGGTCGACGGCGTCGACGCCCATGCGGTCGCACGAGGCCCGGAGGGCGTCGCGCAGCGCCGTGGTCACGCTCAGCTTGTGGGGCAGGGGCATGAACTTGGTGGCGAGCACCAGCGACGACCGTCGCGACGGGTCGGCCGCCAGGAGGCGACCGATGATGCGCTCGCTCTCACCCCCGCCGTAGACCTCGGCCGTGTCGACCAGGCCGATGCCGGCATCGAGGGTCGTGGCCCACGCCTCGGCGATGCGGGCCTCGGTCAGCTCGGTGTCGTAGCCCCCCATGCCCCAGGTGGCCTCGTCGCCCCACGCCCAGGTCCCCATGCCGAGCGGCACCATCGTCGTCGGGCAACCGGCCAGGGTGACGGGGGCATCGGTGGGCTCGGGCATCGGCGGCGACCCTAGCGAGGTCGCCTGGCCCTTCCGGGGTGGCGTGCCCTGGACGGACCTCGCCGCATGTGGCGCCCCTCCGTCCACGCCGGGACCGGTGACGAGCGGACCCACCGCGAGCTGCACGGACCTCGCCCGCAAGTGGTGCCTTCCGACCGACGTTCGACCCCCAGGGGTTGAGGACGCCGACGGCCGGTTCGGACCGGGCTGGGCCGGTGGGGTCAGCGGCAGTCGGCGCACAGGCCGGTGATGGTGAGACGGTGAGGCGCGGCGGCGAAGCCGAACCGGGTGTCGAGGACCTGTGCGAGAGGATCGAGGACGTCGGCGGGGGCCTCGGTGACGGCCCCGCACCGGGTGCAGACCAGGTGATGGTGGGCGTGGTCGACCAGGTGGAACACCGAGGGCCCGGGGCCCAGGTCGACCCGGGCCACCACGTCGAGGTGCTCGAGGGCCTCGAGGGTCCGGTACACGGTGGAGAGGTGGACGTCGGGGTGGTCGAGCTGGACGGCGGCGGCCACGTCCTCGGCGGTGACGTGGTGGTCGTCGCCGGCGTAGAGGGTCGACACCACCGCTCGTCGGGCCGTGGTGATGCGCCCCCCGTCGCGACGCAGCCGTTCGAGCGTGGCCGCGATCCGCTCCTCGCGGTCGTCGTGGATGTGCCCCTGGCGGTGGTGGGTGGCGGCGTGGTCGGTGGCCATGGCTGTCCCATGGTGCCCGACCGTGCCTGCGGTCGCGCTCCCGGGACGGTGGGCGGCCATCCCCAACATTGGCCTTCTCGCTGGAGTACGCCGTCGGGGGGCACCTCAACGGCATCCTGGAACCCTCGGTCGGTGAGGTCCGCATCGGCACGACCGTCGTGTCGGCGGCCACCGCGGCCGAGGTCCGACGTCGGGTCGCGCTCGTGTTCCAGGACCCTGACGACCAGCTGTTCATGCCGACCGTGCACGACGACGTGGCCTTCGGTCCCGCCAACGCCGGTCTCCGCCACCCCCTTCGGCTTCGACCCTTCCCTCGTGGCTGAGTAGTGCTGGGTCCGCCTTGTTGGGGAGGTGCGGTCACGTCGCTGGCCAGGGCCGTTTCGGCCGCCGACCGGCGCGAACGTTCGTGGCCAGAGCAGTCGCTCCTCGGTCCATCCCGGGCATCAGCAGCACCGACCCGTCGGTCGTGCGCTGGCCCGAGCTCCGATCCCAGCCAACGGGGCGACCGGACCACATGAGTGTCAGGCGTGCCCGGGAGGACACGCTGAGACCTCAGAACGCGCCGGCAGCGGCCCACCCAGGTCCTGGGCTCAGGCGCCGGTGACGGCCCGGGCCACCAGGTAGGCGCCACCCAGCACCACCAGCACCGAGGTGATGATGGGTAGGTTCACGGCGAGGGCGGCCAGGCGCGGTCGCGAGCGCCGGGACAGCAGTGGCTCGATCCGGTGACGTAGGCGCTCGATCACCAGGCCCGCCCCGACCAGCACCGCCGCCAGCCCGGCGCCGTAGGCCACGATCAGCAGCAGCCCGAACCACGCTCGACCGATGGCGATGGACCCGAGGAGGACGACGAGGGCGGAGGGGCTGGGTACCATGCCGCCCGCGAAGCCCATGGCCATCATGTTCCGGAGCCGCATCCGGGGCGCGATCTCCGGCGCATCCGCCTGCTCGGGGGCCTGCTCGGGATCGGTCGGCGCGGTGGGACCGGGATCCCCCACCGTGGTGGCCGGTGCGCTCGTCTCGTCGACTGCCGCGGTCCCGTGGCTGTGGTCGTCGTGGACGTGGTCCGGAGTGGGCCCGTGGTCGTGGCTCAGGCTGTGGTCATCGTGGCTGTGGTCGGCGTCGGTGTGACCGTGCCCGTCGGCCCCCTGGGCCCGGTCGTGGTCGTGGTCGGCGCAGTGGGACTCGTGGTCGTGGCCGTCGTGGTCGTGGTTGCCGTCGTTGTCGTGGCTGTGGGTGTGGCCGCCGAGGCCGTGGTGGTGATGGGTGCTGGCGCCGGGGCCGAGGGTCGGGAACAGCCGCCGGAACTGCACCGCCCGCCGCAGCAGGACCACCCCGATGGCCAGCACCAGCAGGCCGCTCAAGGACCCGAGCAGCGGGTACAGGCGCTCGGGTGCCACCGAGGAGTTGCTCACCACCAGGGCGAGGGCGAACACGCCCCCGGTGTGGGTGACGGCCACGGTGAGCCCCAGGAGGAACGCCTGGCGTCGGGTGCCCTCGGCGCCCACCAGGTAGGCGGCTATCACCGTCTTGCCGTGGCCGGGGGCCAGGGCGTGGAACCCGCCCAGCACGAAGCTGAGGCCCAGGGCGAAGATGGCGAAGGGGATGGTCAGCGTCCGCTCGCCCACCAGGTCGGTGAGGCGGTCGACCGAAGGCAGCACCCCACTGCCCCCGTCGGCGTCGGGATCCGGTGCCGCCGGCCCGCCCGGCACCACCCGGACGGTGGCCTCCAGCTGTCGGGTCGGGGAGCCGGAGCGGCCACTTGGGTAGCTCGTCAGTCGTTCGGTCGTGCTCTCGGCCTCGACGTCGGCGTCGACCACGGTGGTCCGATCGCCCTGGGCCACGATCTCCCGCCACCCCTGCGTGTCGGGGTAGTTGGTGTCGACGAGGTGGACGGTGGTCGGGTCCGAGGCCAAGGTGGCGGGAGCGGTCAGCTGGCACTCCACCCGGAGGGTGTTGAGGCCGGCCTGGCCGGGCGGCAGGGAGATGTCCGGGTCCGATGAGGTCAGCGCCACCGGTCGCCCGTCGACGTCGAGGGTGAGGCCGGTGGTGGCGTCGGTGCAGGTGGTCTCGGCGTAGGACTGCTGCTCGGCGGCCGAGAGCTCGTCGTCTCCGTCGGCGTCGATGCCGGGCCGGGCCTGGAGGGCGGGGATCTCGGCCAGGTCGACCACGTAGTCGACCAGCACCTCATCGGGCCGGATCCGCAGGGCGACCGAGGTGTTGGTGGTGAAGTTCCCGAGCGGGTGGGCCCCGGCGGGGGAGGAGGGCCCGAGCACCACCAGACCGAGGACGAGGAGAGCTCCGGTCAGCCCCGTCACGCGCCGGACTCGGGTCCGTCTCACGGGGAGCACCGGGCGAAGGGCAGCGTCATGGTCGGCGAACCCCTCCGGGTCGGTTGCCTCCGGGTTCGGTGCGAGCCCCGGCCGGGCTTGGCCTCCAGCGGCGCCGCGGACCAATGCCCTCAGCGTCGCAACTCCTGAAGCTCGACGATCCAGGGCCCGTCGGTACCATCAACTCGGATCCGGTAGGAGCCGGCCCGGAAGGTCTGGATGCGGGTGTTGGCGCAGCTGCTCCGGCACTCGACATCGGCGAACCCCGCGGCGCCGTCCGGGTTGCCCTCCTCGTCGATGAACACCAGCATCTGCTCGGCGTCGCTGCGGTAGACCAGCCGGCTATCGACCCCGGTTGTCGGGAAGAATCCTGTGCGGCCGCCACAGTTGCCTTCCAGCGATCCCACCGTCACCCACCGACTGCCGTCGCCCCCCGGCCCGTCAGTGACAGGCAGAGGCTTCGTCGGTGGCCCGGTGTAGGGGCACTCCTCCGACCGGGTCGGTCCCTGGGGACCGTTCGTCCCCCTGACCGGCGGAGACTCGGGCTCGATGATCTCGCCCGAGTTCACGTTGGCGCCCTCACCGCCGCCGGCCGGGCCTCGAGCGGCGGGCTGGCCTCCGCCAGAGCTGCCCTCACCGGGAGCCCCGCCCCCTCCGGGGGTGTCGCTGCCGCCGGAGCCGCCATCCGGGGTGTCGCCGCCGCCCGGAGCCCCGCCGGGGTCGCCGCCGCCCGGAGCCCCGCCGGGGTCGCCGCCGCCCGGAGCCCCGCCGGGGTCACCGCCACCCTCACCCGTGCCGCCAGGCTGACCGCTCGCGCCCGGGTCACCGCCGGCGCCGGGGTCCTCGGATCCAGAGCCCGGGTCCGTGCCGGCCCCGCCCGGGTCCGTCGTCGTGGCGCTGGCGCGGGACTGGTCGGCGTCCGGGTCGGCACCGGCGTCGGTGCCGCCCTCGCCGGCCGTGGTGGCGTCGCCCTCGGCTCCCTCGGCCGTCGCCGTGCCCTGCGACGAGGCCGTGGGCTCGGCGTCGTCGGCGCGCAGCACGACGACCACGCCCACGGCGATCAGCACCAGGACCGCAACGCCCCCGATGATGGCCGCCAGGCGCGCCTTGGGTTCGAGGTGGGGGATCCTGCTCTTCGCCGACGTCGCCGACGTCGCCGACGTCGCCGACTTCTTGGACTTCTCGGACTTCTCGGACATGGACTGGTGGTTCCCTCCCGCGGCCCGGCCGGTCGCTCGCTCTGGCCTTCGAGGACGGGGTGATGGTCCTCGACGGCGACGTCCGTGCTAGCACAGCGGCCGTGGTTCGTCCCCCTCGCCTCCGCGGACTGGTGGTTGCTGGTGTCGTGCTGGCCCTCGTGGCCGGCGGCTGCTCCGGCGACGACGACAGTGCTGCGGACAGCTCCACCACGACCACCGCAGCGGGGCCGTCGACCACCGACGGGCCGACCACCAGCACCGCACCCGGCACCGGCCCGACCCCACAGCCGACCCTGCGGGCCGCGGTCGAGGGGCTGCTCGGTGCCGAGGTGGACAACAACCCTGATGCCTCGTACCGCTTCCTCGGCCCCGAGGCGCGCGACCAGTACCGCGACCTGGCCGAGTGGACCCGGCGGCGCACCGAGCTGCCGCCCACCACCGGCTTTGAGATCACCGATGCCCAGGAGGACACCGTGGTGGCGGAGGTGACCCACCCGCCGGGCCTCGACCCCTTCATCGGCCTCAGTCCGGCCCGCGAACGTCAGACCTTCTCCGGCGTCGAGGTCGACAGCGGCTGGCTGGTGGCCACCGAGCCCGAGGTCGAGTTCCTGCTGCCCCCCGACGACGAGGCCAAGCCCGTCGTGGAGGAGTGGGGGGCGGCGGTGCAGGACTGCGACGAGGCCGCCGGAGCGGAGCTGGAGGCCGTCGACGAGGTGTTCGGCGCCAGCGTGGGCGCCAGCGAGCTGTGCGGGTCCTCGGGCGAGGTCACCACCGGCAACGTGACCGAGCTGCTGGCCGGGCCCCAGGCCACCGACCTCATCGCCCAGTACTCGACCGACATCCTGGCCTGGGCCCGCGTGGTCGAGGTGACCGGTCCGGTCACGCCCTTCTCGGTGGTGGTGGCGCCCATCGGTGACGACTGGAGGGTCCTTGGGCTCTACGATTGACGCCGAAGCGGCCCCTCGTGCCCGACGCGGCCGCCTCGCCCTCGCGACGGCCGCGATGGTGCTGGTCTCGGTCGCCGGGTGCGGTGGCGGTGGCGGTGAGGGCTCGGTGTCGCGCGCCCCGGAGATCCCCTTCGTCGAGGTCGATCCGGACAGCACGTCGCGCACCGATCAGGCCATCACCAAGGCCCAGGACGCGCTCCGGGCCGATCCGAACGATGCCAATGCCCAGATCGACCTGGCCGAGGCCTTCCTCCAGAAGGGCCGGGAGACGGCCGACCCGACCCTCTACACCTCGGCCGAAATCCTGCTCGACAAGGTGGCGGCGGTGGCCCCCGACGATCCCCGAGTGCTCAACGCCCAGGGCAGCCTGGCCCTCACCCGGCACCTCTTCCGCGAGGCGCTCGTCCTGAGCGACCGGTCACTCCAGGCCGCGCCGGGCAACGAGACTGCCTACGGCGTACGCGTCGACGCCCTGAACGAGCTGGGCCGCTACGACGAGGCGGTGGAGGCCACCCAGGACATGGTCGACGTCCGTCCCAGCCTGGCCAGCCTGTCGCGGGTGTCCTATGCCCGCGAGCTCATGGGCGACCTCGACGGCGCCATCGAGGCCATGGGCCAGGCCCTCACCGCCGGGGCGGGATCAGGGGGCGAGAACGTCGCCTTCGTGCAGGCCCTGCTGGGCAACCTGCTGCTGACCCGGGGCGATCTGGCCCAGGCCGAGGCCCAGTACGAGGAGGCCGAGACGACCTTCCCGGGCCTCCCCGCGGTCCGGGCGGGCCGGGCCCGGCTCCTCGTGGCCCAGGAGCGCTACGAGGAGGCAGCCGAGGTGTTGGGTGACCTGGTGGAGGAGCGGCCGCTCATCGAGTATGCCGTGGCCCAGGGCGACGCCCTGACGGCGGCCGGGCAGCCCGACGAGGCCGAGGACGCCTACGCCCTGGTCGACGGCATCGCCCAGCTGCTCGCCGCCAACGGGGTGCAGGTCGACGTGGACCTCGCCCTCTTCGATGCCCAGGAGGACCCGGGCGAGGAGTCGGTGGCCCAGGCCCGCCGGGGCTTGGAGCAGCGTCCCAGCATCATCGGCCACGATGCCCTGGCCTGGAGCCTGTTCACCGCCGGCCAGGTCGACGAGGCCACGACGGAGGCCGAGGCCGCGCTGGAGACCGGCTCGCGGGATCCGCTCATTCGCTACCACGCGGCCGAGATCGCGGCGGCACGGGGTGACCGGGCCGGCGCCATCGAGAACCTGGAGGTGGTGCTCGACACCAACCCCCGGTTCTCCGCCATCCACACCGACGACGTGGTCGACCTGGCCGCCGAGCTGCGCCTGGAGATGCCTCCGGTCCCGACGCCCTGACCAGGGCGGGCCGAACGGGTCCCCCCACCCTCAACATTGGGGAGTGACCTCGGTCGCCCCGTGGGCGAGGATGACCCAGCCGGGGGAACTCGGTCGGCGTGTTCGCGGTGTCCTGCGGGTCGGGACATGGCGGACAGAGAAGGGGCCTCAACCGGGGCCCCGGACGCACAACCGAAGGTGAACAGCGTGAGAGCACGAAAGATCGTGGCGGCTGCGGCCGCTCTGTCGATGGCAGGAGTGGGAGTGGTGGCCGGCACGGCTGCCCCCTCGGGTGCGTCCTCGCACCGCGAGGCCCCGCTGATCGCTCAGGACCCGGTGGCCGACAACACCGACGTCTACATGTTCCGCGACGTCAACGACCCCACCATGGTCAACATCGTGGCCAACTACATCCCGCTGGAGCAGCCCGCTGGCGGCCCCAACTTCTACAACTTCGGCGACGACGTGCTCTATGAGATCCACGTCGACAACAACGGCGACGTGGTCGACGACATCACCTACCAGTTCCGCTTCCGGACCACCCTCCAGAACCCCGACTCCTTCCTCTACAACACCTTCACCATCGACCCGGAAACGCGGGAGAACCAGAACCTGCGCCAGGAGTACTCGGTGCGCAAGATCGAGGACAACCGCTCCACCGTCCTCGCTTCCAACGTGCCCACCCCGCCGGTGAACATCGGCCCCCGCTCCACGCCGAAGTACAACGACTACGTCGCTCCGGCGGTGGCCGACCTCGCCGACGGTGGTGGTTCACCGTCCACGGGGAAGGTCTTCGCCGGTCAGCGTGACGACTCGTTCTTCTTCGACCTGGGCTCGGGCTTCGACCTGCTCGGTCTGCGGCCCATCAACAACCTCCACGTGGCCCCGCTGGAGCCGGCCGACGGTCGTGACGGCCTGGCAGAGAAGAGCACCAACGCCATCATCCTCCAGGTCCCGATCGACGAGGTGAACGTCAACAACGAGGTTCCCGACGGCTCGTCCATCGCCGACGCGGACTCGATCATCGGCGTCTACGCCTCGGCCGCCCGCCAGCGGGTCCAGGTCCTCTCCGCTCGGGGCACCGCGCCTCGCAACCTGGGCCAGTTCGTCCAGGTCTCCCGCCTGGGCCTGCCCCTGGTGAACGAGGTCCTCATCCCGCTCGGCCGCAAGGACCTCTGGAACGGCACCGCCCCCAAGGACGACGCCCAGTTCTTCGACGTCATCCTCGACCCGGAGCCCACCCGTCTGCTGCCCACCGTCTACCCGTCGGTGTTCACCCAGGACGACGAGGAGAACGGCATCGACGAGGACAGCAACGTCCCCGACGGCGGGCAGGCCAACCGGCCTGACCTGATCCAGCTCCTCACCGGCCAGCTCATCGGCGCCCCCAAGGGCTCCCTGGCCCCGGCCGACCTGCTGCGGATCAACCTGGCCTTCGATCCGGTCCAGGGCACCCCGGACAACAGCCTGGGCGCCCTCGACAAAGACACCGGCGGCTTCCCCAACGGCCGGCGCCTCACCGACGACGTCGTCGACATCGAGCTCCAGGTCCTCGCCGGGGTCCTCCTCGACCCGAACGAGGATGGGAAGATCAACAACACGGGGGCCGACACCAGCCCGGACGCCACCGGTGACGACGTCCCCTACGCCGCCCTCAGTGATGGGGTCCAGGAGAACGACCAGCCCGAGCTGCCCGGCTTCCCGTACCAGGGCGACCCGGTGTCGGGCTACGACCAGGTCGACGTGACGGCCGGCGGCTGAGCCGCACCGGTCCCACCCCACCCGACCCGAACGACGAACGCAGGATGATGCCCATGACGAAGTCCCGATACGCGACCCGACGACTGGTGACAGGGGTAGCGCTGTGCGCCGCTCTGCTGGCCGGAACCGTGGCCACCGCCCCCACCGCGGGGGCGGCCAGCCCGGCCAACGTCAGCTATGTCCGGTCCCTCTACAGCGATCTGCTCGATCGCACCAACACCACCGGCGACGACGCCGGGGTGAACTACTGGGCGGACCGCCTGGAATCGGGGGTTGACGGGACGCGGTTCCAGACCGTGTCGTCGCTCCAGAAGGCGGGGTCGGAGTACTACGGCCAGATCGTCGACATCAACTACGCGCTGTTCCTGAACCGGTCGGCCGATCCGGCCGGGCGTGACTTCTACGTCCAGGGGTGGCGCAACCGCCGGTTCACCCTGGAGCGCGTGGTGGTCGCCCTCGGCAACTCCTCGGAGTACTACCGGCGTCAGGGTGCGACGACCGAGAGCTTCGTGGATGCCATCTACTTCGACCTCCTCGGTCGGAGGCCCGATGACCGGGGTCGGCAGTTCGCCATCGACTACGTGAACAGCCGAGGCCGGGGCCAGTACGTGGCCCTCATCGTGCGCAGTGAGGAGAAGCGGGGCCAGGTCGTGGATGATGCCTTCGGCACCTTCCTCGGTCGGGCGCCCACCGCCAGCGAGCGTCAGCAGTTCGTGAACGCACTGACGCCCAATGGCCTGCGCCGGGAGGACTTCGACGCCCAGCTGGTGGCGAGCAACGAGTACTACCAGCGCAACAGCGCCTTCTGATTAACCACATCTGAAGACCCACACCCGGGGCGGGCGCCACTGGCGCCCGCCCCGGTCGCGCCCAGGCTCGTGCTCTCCGCCGCCTGCCATGCGTCGGCTCCCCAGGGCCGGTCGGGCCGGCTACGGGAGGGGGCGGTTGAGGTTGGGCAGCAGACCCAGGCGGTGGGCGGTGACCACCAGCTCCACCGCAGAGGCGCAGTCCAGCTTGTTCCGCAGGTGCTTGAGGTGGTCGCGGACCGTCGACACCGAGATGTGGGCGTCGTGGGCGATCTGCTGCGGCGAGCGACCCTCCGAGAGGGCCCGCAGCACCTCGCTCTCCCGCTCGGTGATCCCCAGCTCGGCGGCCGTCACGGTCGCGGGCGCGGAGGCGGTGGAGGGATGCGACCCGTGCTCGGAGGCGGGGCCGATGGCAGCCCGCACGTGGTCGAGGCCGACGTGGTCGGCCAGCACCTTGGTGGCGCCGTGGCGGTGGAGCTGATCGACCACGTCGCTGTCCACGTACGCGGCCACCACCACGACCCGCGCTTCGGGGTGGGCGGCCGCGACCGCGGCGACCTCGTCGAGCAGGTCCGCCACCGGCGTGGACACGTGGAACAGGAGCGCGTCGAACGGCTCGGTGTGGTCCAGGGCGGAGATGGCGCTGGGCCCGCAGTCGACCACAGACAGGCCCTCGTCGACGGCGAGGGCGCGACACAGGGCGTCGCGCGAGGTGCGGGCCCGGTCGATGACAGCCACCCGCAGCGCCCTCTCCGTGCCGCTGGTCCCCCTCCCCTCAGGGAGGTCCTCCAGGGTGGTCACGGACCCGGGTTCGGAGCGATGCGGCGGAGGGATGGGTGCGATGTCTGCCTGCGTCCGGCCTCCGGTCGCAGCCGCCTCTCGTGGGACAGGCTCGGTGGTGGACGGCGAGATGCCCGGACCGCCATGGCGGGCCGGTCAGCCACCGGTGATGGTCCGTTCGACCAGCTCGGGGTCGCTCCGGATCTCGTCCTCGGTGAAGAGCAGGGGCCGGGTGCGCTTGGCCGCAAAGGCAGAGGTGCCGTCGACGTGGTGGGGCGACCGGCTGTCACCGGACTCACCGTAGGCCAGGAGACCCCGCCCGTGGGGGCCGCCCTCGGTGAGCTCGACGGCCATGAGGAAGCTGGTCCCGTAGGTGCAGCGATAGCCACCGGCTCGCAGTCCGGTGCGCTCCGATCGGCCGGCTTGCAGCTCGAGCGGCGGCGGCCCCGGCTCCAGGGTGGTGCCGGCCAGGGCGCCGAGTGGTGCCAGCACGTTGAGCACCCCCTCGCCCTCGCCGCCGCCGTGGACCGCCACCCGCTGGTCGCCCCGCTGGGCCCACTGCACCTCGCCCAGGGGCGCGTCGATCGCCACCCCGGCCCGCTCCAGAGCCAGGACCGCCCCCGCCACCGCGGCCAGCACCTGGTCGGGTCCGTCGGGGGGCGGTGGGGCCAGGCCCGAGGGGGTGGCCACCGGGTCATCGGGGTCGAAGGGGGTGGCGAACAGGGTGTCGGCCTCGCGCTGGTCCTCCTCGGGCCAGCTGGCGATGATCTCGCGCCAGAGCACGGCGCCGACCGAGTCCAGGTCGGCCCGGCCGTCCCAGCCCCGCAGCACCTCGGTGGCACGGCCGAGGTCGACCTCGCCGCCGTCGACCGTGACCGGCCCGGCGCCATCGATGCGAGCCAGGACCTCGTCACGTAGCAGCTCGGCGCTGAGGCTCTCGTTGGCCAGCACCTCGGCCAGCGCCGCGTCCACGGTGACCTGACCCGAGGCCGCCAGGCGGGCCACGACCCGGAGGTTCTGGCGGGTGCGCAGGCTCTGGGGGGTGCGCTCGAAGCCGTGGAGGACCGAGTAGCCCTCGAGGGGGGCGTCGGGGTGGGTGAGCCAGTGCGAGTCGTTGGCGTTGGCCACGTAGTCGCGTCGCTCCAGCTGGGGGAGCTCGGCGTGGGGGACCAGGCCCGGGCTCCGCGCCCCGGGGCGCGGAGCCCAGTCGTCGCCGGGATGGCTGCCGTCGAGCAGCGCCACCCGGTTGGTGAGCAGCAGGGCCGCCACCGGATCGGTGGTGATCCGGGTGCGGAACCGCTCCTGGGCCTCGGCCGACAGGTCGGGTGTGGCCGAGCCGTCGATGTACCAGGTCCGACCCGACCGGTCGGCGGCGAGGGTGTTGACCCAGGGGAGGCCCTTGATGTCGGCGAAGGCCCGTTGGAGGTCGTCGATGTCGGTGGCGCGGTCCATGGCCAGGAAGTGCGACAACACCTCGACGTTGTCCAGGTTGGCGTCGCGGTAGGTGAACCCGGTGTCGGTGCCCCACCCGAGGAGGGGCAGGTTCACCATGGGGCCGTGGTGGGTGCTCCACAGCGTCCGCTCGACGGTCGTCAAGGTGCCGTCATCGCCGCGGACCGCGACGGTGTGGGTGGCCGCGGTCATCTCCCGCTCGTCGTCGCCGTGGCGGTAGGTGGTGGGGCGCCCCGGGACCAGATCGAGCCGGGCCAGGGTGAAGCGGTGACCCCGGGAGAAGGTGTGGGCCCAGGCCACGTCGCGGTTGAAGCCCATCTGTACGCCGGGCAGGCCCAGCAGCGACACGCCGTAGACGTCAAGCTCGCCGGGGAGGGTGAGGTGGCACTCCCAGAACCGGGCCTCGCCGCTCCACGGGAAGTGGGGGTTGGCCATCACCAGGCCGTGGCCCGAAGCGGTGGCTTCGGCCCCGAAGGCCCAGCCGTTGCTTCCTGCGTCGGGGTCGCCGCCCAGGGCGCTGAGGGGCGCCGGCGGGGCCGGGCCGTCAGGGCCGGGGGCCTCGGCCCGCCCGATGATCCCCACCAGGTTGCGCCCGCTGCCCATCAGGGCGATGTCGACCATCAGCGCGTACAGGTCGAGCTCGGAGATGGGCCGCACCCACTCGGCGCCCGCGCACCACGGGGGCAGGGCATCGGTGGCGACCGCCTCCTCCCGCCACGCGTTGAGGCCGGTTACGTAGCCGGCGACCAGCTCTCGCATCTCCGGGGGCTGGGCGGCTCGGAAGGCCTCGGCTCGGGTGGCCAGGTCGAGGGCGAGGTAGCCCAGGTCGCTGGCCAGGTGCGCCCCCTCGGGCCCGGCACCGTGGAAGCGAGCCCGCTCACTGCGCACCTTGAGGATCTGGTCGGCGATGGTGGGGAGGTGGTCATGGGCGCAGGCCCAGCCCTGCCCGAAGCCCAGGTCGCCCCAGGCATCGGCCCGGATGTGGGCCACCCCGTGGGTGGTCCACCGGATCTCTGCCCTGTACCGACCGCCCCCCCGTTGTGCCATCCCCGCACCTTGCCACGCGCCCGCCGACCATCCGGACCACCTCGGACGGTTCCTGGCGGGCACTGAGATGCCGAGCGGATGGGCACCAGCAGGACGGCGCCGAGGGGGACGCCCCCGAGGGCTCCCGGCGACGATGCGGTGCCGCGGCGTCGGCCGGAGGCTGCTCAGAGCCGGCGCTCGGACCCGCCTTCGGGCCCGCCCACCCGTCCGCCCCTCGGAGGGTGATGCGCTGATCGCCGGGCCGGCGGCGCCGTCGGTCAGGTGGTGACGAGGATGCGCTCGCTGGCGAAGGAGCCGATGCCCACGTGAGCGCCGTCGATCTCGACGGTGGTGGTGCCGTCGGGGGAGGCGGCGGTGACGGTGCCGGAGCGACCGGGGAGGAGGTCGGCCTGCTCCAGGTACTCGAGCATCCCGGGGGAGAACTCCAGCTCCTCGGGGATGCGGCTGACGATGAAGGTGGTGCCGACGGGGAGGCCGCCGAGGGGGGAGGCGTCGGGGGCGGTGTAGTCGGCGCCGGGGATGGGGTTGCCGTGGGGGCAGGTGGTGGGCTCACCGAGGACGCGGGCCATGGCCTCCTCCACGTTGGAGGAGATGACGTGCTCCCACTTGCCCGCCTCCTTGTGGGCCTCG
This sequence comes from Acidimicrobiales bacterium, assembly GCA_038233075.1. Lineage (GTDB taxonomy): Bacteria > Actinomycetota > Acidimicrobiia > Acidimicrobiales > Iamiaceae > Iamia. The sequence goes on along the minus strand of JBBSMQ010000026.1, from coordinate 21,786 downwards.
GCCCACGAGAGCTCCAGCACGTCGGTGAGGAAGCGCTCGGCCAGACGGTGGCGGCGCACGACGGACTCGGCCAGGCGCAGGCCATCGACGGTGAGGGTGATGCGACCGTCGATGTCGACCAGTCCCTCGGTCTCGAGCTTGCGGATCATCTCCGACACGGCGGGGCGGGAGACCTCCAGCCGCTCGGCGATGCGGGCCTGGATGACGTCGACGTCGTCCTCGTTGAGCTCGAAGATCGCCTCGCAGTACTCCTCGAACGCCGGGTGGTACTCGGGAGGGCTGTAGGTGGCCACGCCCCGAGCCTACCGGGACCCTGGGGACCGGGCGCTGGGACGGGTGTCGGGAACCAGATCCACCCCGAGAGCGACCACGACCGGGTGGATGTTCACCTCGCACCCTTGGGGCCGCGCTGCCGCCCGACGGAGCACTCGTGAGCACCGGTGCGGATGAGACATGGTCGTCGCCCGCCGAGGTGCCCGGCCTCACCGCCCGTCGGTACGGTCCCGGCTGATGCCCCGGCGCCCATCGCCCGACCGTCAGGACCGTCGGGTCCGTCGTGCTGTGGCGGTGACGGTCGTGGGGGTCCTGGTGGTCCTGGGTGCCTGCGGCGGCGACGAGGAGGCCTCCGGGCCCCCGGCCGACTGCACCCGCATCGAGGGGGAAGCGGTCACCCTCGTGGCTCAGGACCTGGCCTGGGACACCGACTGCCTCCAGGTCCCGCAGGGGACCGAGATCACCTTCACCATCGACAACCGGGACCAGGGCGTCCAGCACAACCTGGATGTCTTCGGACCGTCGGGGAAGGCCAAGACCGAGCTCGAGGCCGGCCCCGTCACCCAGACCCTCGCCTACGACGCGTCGACCGCCGGTCGCCACCAGTTCGTCTGCGACATCCACGCCAACATGGAAGGCGCCCTCTGGGTCGACCCTGCCGCCCCCGGCTGACCCGGCGCCTCACCCGACCCTCACCCAACCCCCTCCGAAGTGGTCCCGAGTCTGGTCGTGGGGGCGACCACGATCGGGACCAGTTCAGGGGTGGCCGGCACCGGTTGTCGCACCCTCGTCGTACGCTGCGGCCATGGGCGCCGCGCCCCCTCCGCCCCCAATGCCTGTCTCCGCGGCGACGGACCCTCTGGCCCCGTTCGGCGCGCCGGTGCGGGAGTGGTTCACCACCTCCTTCGGGGCGCCGACGGAGGCCCAGGCCCGGGGCTGGCCCGCCATCGCCGCCGGCGACCACACCCTCATCCTTGCCCCCACCGGCTCGGGCAAGACCCTCGCCGCCTTCCTCTGGGGCATCGACCGGCTCATGGACGGGCCCCGACCCGTCGATGACCAGGGCCGGCCCGTCGAGGGCACTCGCATCCTCTACCTGTCACCCCTGCGGGCGCTGGCCGTCGACGTCGACAAGAACCTCCGCAGCCCCCTGCGGGGCATCCGGTTCGCGGCCGAGCGCCTCGGCGCCGAGCACGCCGCGGTGGCCGAGTCCGAGCCCACCGTCGCCCTCCGCACCGGCGACACGCCCCAGGACCAGCGCCGCACCCAGGCCCGCCACCCGCCCGACATCCTCATCACCACCCCCGAGTCGCTCTACCTGATGCTCACCTCCCGGGCGCGCCAGACCCTGACCGGCGTCGAGGCGGTGATCATCGACGAGATCCACTCCGTGGCCGCCACCAAACGGGGTTCCCACCTGGCCCTCAGCCTGGAGCGGCTGGAGGCCCTCACCGACCGACCCCCGCAGCGGATCGGGCTGTCGGCCACCCAGCGGCCCCTGGACGAGATCGCCCGCTTCCTCGGCGGCCACGGCGACGACGGCCGGCCCCGCCCCGTCACCATCGTCGATGCCGGCAGCCGCAAGGCCCTCGACATCGAGGTGGTGGTGCCCGTCGACGACATGGCCGAGCTGGGCCAGCCCGTCACCCCCGAGGAGCTGCCCAGCGGCCCCGCCGCGGCCGCCCCGGCCCGGCGCAGCATCTGGCCCGCCATGCACCCGCAGCTGCTGGAGCTGGTGCGGGCGCATCGCTCCACGTTGATCTTCGTCAACGCCCGGCGCCTGGCCGAGCGCCTGGCCACGCGGCTCAACGAGCTGGCCGCCGAGGAGGATGCTCGGGCGCGGGGCGAGGATCCGGACGACCCCTTCACCGGCGCCGAGGCGGAGGCGCGTCCGCCCGACGGCGAGGTGCCGGTCCTCGAGCTGGTCAAGGCCCACCACGGCTCCCTGGCCCGCGAGCAGCGGCTCATCATCGAGGACGACCTCAAGGCGGGACGGCTACGGGGCCTGGTGGCCACCTCGTCGCTCGAGCTGGGCATCGACATGGGTGCCGTCGACCTGGTGGTGCAGGTCGAGTCCCCCGGTGCGGTGAGCCGGGGCCTCCAGCGCATCGGCCGGGCCGGCCACCAGGTGGGCGAACCCAGCCGGGGCAAGGTGTTTCCCAAGCACCGGGCCGACCTGTTGGAGGCGGCCACCGTGGTGCCCCGCATGGAGGCGGGCCTGGTCGAGGCCATGCGGTACCCCCGCAACCCGGTCGATGTGCTGGCCCAGCAGATCGTGGCCATGTGCGCGCTCGACGAGTGGACGGTGGCCGACCTGACCGGCGTCATCCGTCGGGCGGCGCCCTTCGCTGAGATGACCGACGGCGTGCTCACCGAAGTGCTCGACCTGCTGGCCGGGCGCTACCCCTCCGAGGAGTTCGCCGAGCTGCGGCCGCGCATCGTGTGGGACCGCGTCGCCGGGGTGGTGCGCGGCCGCCAGGGTGCCCAGCGCCTGGCCGTGACCAGCGGCGGCACCATCCCCGACCGGGGCCTCTTCGGCGTGTTCCTCCCCGACGGCACCCGGGTGGGCGAGCTCGACGAGGAGATGGTCTACGAGAGCCGGCCGGGGGAGACGTTCCTGCTCGGCGCCACCACCTGGCGCATCGAGGACATCACCCACGAACGGGTGGTCGTCACCCCGGCGCCGGGGCTACCGGGCAAGATGCCCTTCTGGCACGGCGACGGTCCCGGCCGCCCCCTCGAGCTCGGCCGCGCCGTGGGTGAGACCACCCGCACCCTGCGGGAGATGGCCCACGATGACGCCCTGGCCCGGCTGCGCGGCCTCCACCACCTCGACGAGCGGGCCGCGACCAACCTGCTGGCCTACATCGACGACCAGGCCGCCGAGGGGGCGGTGCCCGACGATCGCACCATCGTCGTCGAGCGCTTCCGGGACGAGATCGGCGACTGGCGGGTGTGCGTGCTGTCGCCGTTCGGGGCCCGGGTCCATGCCCCCTGGGCCATGGTCCTCCAGGCCCGGCTGACCGAGCGGTGGGGCACGCCGGTCGAGCTCATGTGGAGCGACGACGGCATCGTCATCCGTCTCCCGGAGGCCTACGACGAGCTGCCCCTGGAGGAGCTGCTGGTCGACCCCGAGGACGTCGACGAGGCCATCGTCGCCCACCTCCCCGGCACCGCCCTGTTCGCCTCCCGCTTCCGTGAGTGCGCGGCCCGGGCCCTGCTGCTGCCGCGCCGACGGCCCGACCGTCGCACCCCGCTCTGGCAGCAGCGCCAGCGGGCCGCCGACCTGCTGACGGTGGCCGCCCGCCACCCTCGTTTCCCCATCCTCTACGAGACCACCCGGGAGATCCTCACCGACGTCTTCGACGTGCCCGCCCTCCGTGAGCTGCTGGGCGACCTGCGCGCCCGCCGGGTGCGAGCCGTCGCCGTCGACACCGCCAAAGCCTCCCCGTTCGCCCAGTCGCTGCTGTTCGGGTGGATCGCGGTCTACATGTACGAGGGCGACGCCCCCCTGGCCGAGCGGCGGGCGGCGGCCCTCGCCCTCGACCGAGATCTCCTGGCCGAGCTGCTGGGCGCCGACGAGCTGCGGGACCTGCTCGACGCCGAGGTCCTCGACGAGGTCGAGCGCTCCCTCCAACACCTCGACGGCCGTCTGCCGGCTCGCGATCCCGACGAGCTCCACGACCTGCTCCGGACCCTGGGACCCCTCACCATCGACGAGCTGGCCCGCCGGGCCGACCCGGGGGGAGAGGCCGGCCGCGCCCGGCGCGCCGGCGGCTCACCCGCGACAGACGGGGCCGACCCCGGTGCTGTGGTCCCCCCCGCGCCCTTCGTCGGCGAGCGAATCGACAGCGAATCGCCTTCGGACGTGGGTCAGCGAATCGACAGCGAATCGCTCTCCGACGGGTCGCTGACTGGTGGTCAGTCCTCAAAAGAGTGGCCCGACGCCGCGCCCGAGCCCGAGCCGGAGGCGCCGGTGTGGCCTCCGCCCGGGCGTGACGAGGGGGCCGTGCGCGCCCGCGTCGAGGACTGGGTCCACGACCTGGTCGCGGCCCGGCGGGCCATCCGGGTGGGCGTGGCGGGGGAGGAACAAGTGGCCGCGGCCGAGGACGCGGCTCGGCTCCGCGACGCCCTGGGCTGCGCGGTGCCCGTGGGGCTGCCATCTGCCTTCACCGACCCCGTGGAGCGGCCGTTGCACGACCTGGCGGCCCGTCACGCCCGCACCCACGGCCCGTTTCTGGGTCGCGACGTGGCCCGGCGCTACGCCGTGGACGAGCCCCGGGTGGTAGCGGTCCTGGCGGCGCTGTCGGCCGAGGGGCGGGTCGTCCAGGGCGAGTTCCGCCCCGGCGGGGTCGAGCGCGAGTGGTGCGACAACGAGGTGCTGCGGCGGATCCGACGTCGATCGCTCGCCGCCCTGCGGCGCGAGGTCGAACCGGTCGAAGCCGACGCTCTCGCCCGCTTCCTGCCTCGCTGGCAGGGCGTGGGCCTTCCTCGGCGGGGAGTCGACGGCCTGGTCGAGGCCCTGGGCGTCCTGCAGGGTGCGCCGATCCCTGCCTCGGTGCTCGAGACCGACATCCTGCCCGCCCGCATGGAGCAGTACCGTTCGGCCGACCTCGACGCGCTGGCGGCCGCGGGCGAGCTGGTCTGGGTCGGTGCCGGTGCCATCGGCTCCGGCGACGGACGGGTGCGGCTGGTGTTCCGCGACGAGCTCGGCCTCCTCGTGCCCGACCCCGACGAGGCGGCGCGACCGTCCGGCGCGGTGCACGACGTGCTGCGGGCTCACCTCGGCGCCCGGGGAGCATCGTTCTGGCCCGAGCTGCAGCGCGCCGTGGCCGACGCCGACCTCGACTGGGACGACGCCTCCCTGCTGGCCGTGCTCTGGGACCTGGTCTGGGCCGGTGAGGTCACCAACGACACCCTGGCCCCGCTGCGCGCCTTCGTGGCCCCCAGGGCCCGGGGCGCTCGACCGAGCGGGCGGGGCCGCGCCGGTCGCCCCCGCCCGGGGCGCCTCAGCCGCCTGGGGCCACCGGCGGGCGCCGGACGCTGGTCGCTGGTGGCGCCGTTGCGGGAGCCGGCGCCGAGCCCCAGCGAGGCTGCCCTGGCACGGGCCCAGCAGCTGCTCGAGCGCCACGGCGTCCTGACCCGGGAGGCGGCCCTGGCCGAGGGCGTCGAGGGCGGCTTTGCCGGCGTGTACCCCGTGCTGCGGGCCATGGAGGACAAGGGCACCGTCCGGCGGGGCTACTTCGTGTCCGGTCTCGGGGCCGCCCAGTTCGCCCTCCCGGGCGCGGTCGATCGCCTGCGCGCCGAGCGCGACCCGATCGCGGCGCGTCGACCGACCCCGGCCGCCACGTCCGCGGCTGGCGTCGACTTGCCATCCCTCATCGGCGGTCCGGCCGCGGGGGAGGAGGTCGACCACGAGGTCGGCGGCGATCGTCGGGTGCCTGGCGACGCCGACGCCGACGCTGACGTCCAGAGGCAGGAGGAGCTCGAGTCGTCGGCACCCCGCCTGCCGGCCGGCTGGGACCCGGTGCCGGCGCAGGACCAGGGCTGGACGGCGGAGGACCCCTACCCGGGCGTGGACTCGTGGGGTGAGGGGTGGGACGACGACGGTGACGACATGGCCGATCCGGAGCCGATGCCGCTCGTGCTGGCGGCGACGGACCCGGCCCAGCCCTACGGTGCCGCCCTGCCCTGGCCCGACTCGGCCGGACGCCCGGCCCGGGCCGCCGGGGCCCACGTGGTCCTGGTCGACGGTCGCCCGCTGGCCTACCTGGAGCGCGGCGGGCGCCGGGTGACCCTCTTCCCGGGTGCCGCCGGACGGGCGGGGGACGAGGCGACGGCCGGGTCCGCGACGCCGGTCGGCGACCCCGACGCCGGGGCCGACGCCCGGTGGACCGATGCGCTGGCCGGGCTGGTGCGCTCCGGGCGCCGACGCTCGTTGGAGGTCACCAAGGTCGACGGTGAGGCCGTCCGGGAGTCGCCGGCGGCCGACCTGCTGCGCGACGCGGGCTTCTCCGACTCCTACCGGGGCCTCGTCCTCCGCCTTCGCTGACCCGATCGCGAACCAAGGGCGCCGTGTCGGTGGTGGGGTCGCTGGTCTGGGTCATGGCGGGGTCCCTTCCGGGTCGTCGGTGCGACCGTCGCGAGGGCCGCTGCCGACCACGCTGCCGTGTGACCGCCGACACGTCAACGGCACGGGATCAGATCGCGCCACTGGTCACCCCTGGGTCCGACAGGGGTCAGCCGGCGTCGTCCTCGTCGCTGCGGCCCTTCTGCTCCCAGCGCTCGTCCGCCTCCTTCCAGGCCTCGTTGCGGGCCTCCACCGTGTCGCGCCAGCCCTCGGCTGCCTCTCGGGTCGGGTAGGGGCCGAGCACCTCGGTGTCGCGTGGGCGCTCGGGTCCCGTGACCGCCCGACCTGCGGTCAGGTCCCACCACCACGTCTCGGTCATCGGCGCACCACCCCGTCGTCGGACACATGTCGCGCCTTGATCGTCGCCGGGCACCGATGACTGCCGTCGGCTCCGCACGCTCGGCCGCCGGAGAGCTGCCACCTGGTTCGCTCGCTGCGCTCGCTCACGAGATCCTCCTCGTCGGGTTCGGTGCCGACCCTGCCACGTTCGCGGGGTCGGGGTCGGCCGGGCGTGCCAGCATGGCGGGGTGGGTGTGCCCTCCCGTCCGGTGTCGTCGCAGGCCGTCGACCCCTCGACCTCGCAGATCCTGCGTCCGTTCGTGATCGTGGGCCTGGTGGTCGCGGCCATGTGGGTCGAGGAGCTGGTCGATCTGATCCCGGGGACCCCCTTGGACTCCTGGGGCATCGAGCCCCGCCAGGCCGACGGGTTGCTCGGCATCCCGCTGGCCCCGCTCCTGCACTCCGGGTTCAGGCACCTCATGGCCAACACGCTGCCGTTCCTGATCCTCGGAGGGGTCATCGCCAGCGGGAGCATCGGCCGCTTCGTCCGGGTCACGGTGATCGTGGGCCTCATCAGCGGGCTGGGCACCTGGCTGTTCGCGGCGCCCGGCACGGTGCACATCGGCGCCAGCGGCCTGGTGTTCGGCTACCTCACCTACCTGGTGACCCGTGGTGTCTTCGCCCGCAAGCTCTCGTGGCTCGCGGGCGGCACCGTGCTGCTGCTCCTCTACGGCGGCATCCTGTGGGGGCTCCTGCCCCGGCCTGGTGTGTCGTGGACCGGGCACCTCTTCGGCGCCCTCGGCGGGATCCTCGCCGCCGCCGTCCTGCACCGACACACCGTCGAGCCGACGCCCGACCCTGTCGGACCCTGACGCCTGGCCCTGTCGGCCCTTGACGCCCGGGTCGCGGCGGGGGCAGCCAACACCCCGGATCTCTCGGCACCGGGAGTTCACCTGGCGGTAAGGTCCCGGTCATGGGTGGACCCGGTGGCGATGAGGTGCGTCGGGAGCTGGTCGGACGGGTGGCCATGCACCGGCGACGCTTCCTCGGTCTCATGGCCGGGGGCGCGGGCCTGGTGGTGCTGGGCGCCTGCTCGGACGACGACACCGGCGACGGCGCCTCCGGCGATCCGACCACGACGGCGAGCGGGTCCTCGTCCACCGCCTCGACGGCGCCGGCCGAGCTGCCCGGGGCCCAGGGCCTCGACGCCGATCCCTTCACCCTCGGCGTGGCCTCTGGCGACCCGGTGCCCACCTCGGTCATCCTGTGGACCCGCCTCGCCATCGACCCCATCGCCCGCGACGGGACCGGGGCGGTGCCCGACGCCGACATCGAGGTCCTGTGGGAGGTCGCCTCCGACGAGGACTTCGCCCAGGTCGTCGCCTCCGGCATCGAGGTGGCCAGTCCCGACTTCGGCCACAGCCTGCACGTCGACCCCGAGGGCCTCACCGCCGACACCCGGTACTGGTACCGCTTTCGCGTGGGTGAGTTCACCAGCCCCGTGGGCCGCACCCGTACCACCCCCGACGACGATGCCACGGTCGACGAGCTGCGCATCGGCGTCGCCTCCTGCCAGCTGCGGTCCGCGGGGTACTGGACGGCCTACGAGCAGATGGCCGAGGACGACCTCGACCTCGTCTTCTTCCTCGGCGACTACATCTACGAGTACCCGGCCGGCGAGGGCGAGCTGGCGTCGGTGATCGAGGCCGAGCCCCAGACCGAGGCCGACTACCGGCTGCTCTACGGTGCCTACAAGCGCGACCCGATGCTCCAGGCCGCCCACGCCTCCGCTCCCTGGGTGGTGACGTGGGACGACCACGAGGTCGACAACAACTACGCCGGCGTGGTGCCCGAGGACCCCGCCGACGCCCCCACCTTCGCAGCCCGGCGCCGAGCCGCCTACCAGGTGTTCTGGGAGAACATGCCGGTGCGCCTCGACCCGCCCGACGACGAGGGCCTCCGCCTCTACCGCACCGTGCGCTTCGGCAGCCTGGCCACGTTCTTCGTGCTCGACGGCCGCCAGTACCGCACCGACCAGGTGTGCGGCGACCAGATCCCGACCATGGCCTCGGAGTGCCCCGCGCTGGGCGACGAGAGCCACACCATGCTCGGCACCGAGCAGGAGGATTGGCTCTCGAACGGGCTGTCCGACGCCGACACCACCTGGAAGGCGCTGGCCCAGCAGACGGTCATGAAGGCCCTGGTGCTGGGCGACGTGGTCCTCAACGTCGACCAGTGGGACGGCTACCCCGCGGCGCGGGCCCGGCTCCTCTCCTCGATCCAGGAGGACGGGGTGGAGAACGTCATGGTGATGACCGGCGACATCCACGTGGGTGGGGCGGCCGACATCCGGGGCACCGACGCCGCCACCGACGGACCGATCCTGGCCCACGAGCTGGTCGTCCCCGGCATCTCCTCTCCCGGGCTCGGCTTCGGCGACGGCATCGACACCGAGAGCCTGGGCCTCATCTACTCCAACCTCACCGACAACGGCTACGCCCGGGCCGTGATCACGCCCGAGACGTGGCGCACCGAGTGGATGGTGGTGGGCGACATCGCGGCGCCGGGCGCCCCGGTCACCCTCGACGCCACCGCCGAGGTGACCGCCGGTTCTCCCGGCCTGCGCCTGGTCTGACCTGGGCGTCTCTCTCACTGGTCGCCCTCGCCGACCGCGTGACGGGCGAGCTGGGCGACCCGGTCGGCGACGGCGCGGTCACCGCGCGAGCGAAGGACGTCGTCGAGGCTGTCGGCATCGGCATCGACGGCCAGGGCGATGCGGGCTCTGAGGTCGGGCCCGGACGCCACTCCGGTGAGGTGCTGGAGTGCCGTCTCGGGCCGGATGGCCGATCCGTCGACGGGGAGACAGGACACCTCCACCGTGCTCGCCACCAGGTCGAAGCGCAGGCGAGCCGCGACCCTGGACCGGCCCGGACCCCGGCCGCGTGGCGCCTCGTGGACCCGAGCGCCGGTCCGGTGGCACTCGTCACCGGCCAGGTGACCTTCAGGTCGCCGAACCGGGACGCGAACTGGAGCACGTCGCCCGGCGCCAGACCGAGCGCGGTGCCGGGTCGACGAGCTCCGACCTCGGCATCGTGCCGTGCTCGCCGAAGGAGTCCCAGAGGTCCTCGGAGCGCGGCAGCCGGGACCCGGACCGGACCAGCCACCCGTGCTCGTCCTCGTAGGGTCCGGCGAGACCCAGCAGGAGCACGGTCACCGCGTCCCGGTCCTCCTCGGCCGCGCCCCGGGTGGCGCGGGCGAGGGCCTCCGACGTTGATGGCGCGGCGCGCGGGGCCATCGGCCCCAGAGCACGACCCAGGTCGTGGGCCCGCCAGCGCGCCGTGCGGATCGACAGCGAGGCTTCCTCTCGGAGGGCACGCTTGACGTTGTGGATCGCGTTGCCCTGCACCTGTCCGCGCTCGCGCGTGAGACCCCACTCGTCGCCGAGGGTCTGCAGCGTGGGGCGGGGATCGGTCAGCACCCTCGCCCGAAAGATCTGGGCCGATCGCTCGTCGAGCGGCCCGAGCAGGTCACCGAGGAGGGTCGCGAGGTCATGGTCGTGGTCAGGCTCGGACGGCTCCCGGTCCGCGGCGTGCTGGAGGGCCTCCACGATCTCCGGCGGTGGGTCGACAGCGGGCGCGACCGTGAGCACGTCCCGCAGGGGTGTGCCCGGACGCTCGCGGGCCAGCCACTCGGCCAGCGTTCGGATGGCGGACAGCAGAGGGGTCTCAGCGTCGTCGGTCATCGCCCTCCTCGGTCGCAGCCACTCGTGCCGGGAGGGTAGAGGCCAGCACTGAGTCCATTGTCTGACGCACCTTGACGGCGCAGGCACTCGTGCCCGGGAGGAGAGGAGGGGTCCGCCGGCCCCGTGGCGGCGCCGGTCTAGTCGGATCTCGGGGTCTCGGCGCGCGTCGTGAAGGGCAGGCACCAGTCCTCGTGGCTCTCCTCGTCGATGGTGAGCCGCCACTCATAGCGGGCGCCGGGAGCCAGGACGAGCGGGGGCACCGTGATCGCCAGAGGCAGGTCGATGGAGGTGCCCGGAGCCAGGCCGGGCGGTCGACGGACCTGGAACTCGCCCTCCATGGCGACCGCCTGGCGACCCGAGGCGGTCGGGCCCTCGACGGCGCGACCGTCGGAGTCGACGAGGACCAACCGCCACGAATGCCGGACGTCGGCCCGGTCCCAGGGCACGTCGATCTTGATGGCGATGGCCGACGCCACGCCGCCGGGGTTGGTGATCGACCAGCCGCCACCCAGGACGTAGAGCTTGCCGGCCGCGGTCTGGGCCGAGTCGGCGAGGAGCATCGTCACCTTCACGGTGCGATCAAGACCGGTCCACCCGCCGCGCCCGCGTCCACCAGGCGGGTGTCGTTGCTCGGGTGAGGCATCGCTCTCCTCTGGCCGCCGCGGGCGTGCCGGCCCCTCCGGCGTCACGTGGTGCCGGGACGGCGCGTGAGCCTACGTCTCCTTCGCCGGCCGGGGCTCAGGGTCGTCGTCTTCTCCTTCTTCCTCGACGTGCTCGCCGCCGTCGCCGACGTCCTCGGTGACCCGGCCCTGGGACCGCTCACCGGGTCGCTGCCCCCGCCCGAGCGCCAGGAGCTGGTCGACATCTTCACCGCCGCCCCGGGGCGCGGCGGGGTGGCCTACCGTCGAGCCGTGATTTCTCCCTGGATCCGTCGCCTCACCGTCCTCGCTGCGGCCCTCACCCTGCTCGTCGCGTCCGCCTGCTCGTCGGATGACGACGAGACGCTGCCGCCCGTCGGCACCACCCGCCCCGACGCGACGGCCACCGACGGGACCTCGTCGGAGGAGACCCCCACTGATGGGGGCGGGGAGGCGGGTCAGGAGCAGTTGGCCGAGTGGTCCGAGCGGGGGCCTTACGGCGTGGGCTCCCAGCAGCTCGCCCTGGACGACGGGCGGCGCGTGGTGGTCTGGTATCCGGCCGAGGCCGGCGCCGGGATCGAGGAACCGGTGGAGACCTTCGACATCGCCAGCCTCCTGAACCCCGACCTCCAGGCCCAGATCCCTGCGGACTTCCGGGTCCAGTACCCGATCCCGGCCCGCCCCGGAGCCGCCCCGGACCCTTCCGGCGGCCCGTACCCGGTCGTGCTGTTCAGCCACGGCTTCGCCGGCTTCCCGGAGCAGTCAGCCGACCTGACCACGCACCTGGCGTCCTGGGGCTACGTCGTCGCCGCCCCGGACCACGTGGAGCGCTCGCTGAGCGGGCTGCTGGGTACCGCCGGCCAGGGCGTGCCCGAGCAGCAGGACCCGGCGGTGCTGACCGAGACGCTCGATCTGGTCGTGGCCCAGGCCGACGATGCCTCGTCCCCGTTGAGTGACCTGGTCGATGGCGAGACCGTGGCGGTGACGGGTCACTCGGCCGGTGCCGGGGCCGCCTACCGGCTGGCCGCCAGCGACGACCGCATCGACGCGTTCGCCACCTACTCGGTGGGCCAGGGCTCCGAGGACGAGGGGCTGCCGGACCCGCCCGACATCCCGGGCCTGGTGATGCTGGGCGAGCGCGACGGGGTGATCCCGCCCGAGGCGACCCGGGAGGTCTACGAGGGGCTGTCCGCCCCCCGCTACCTGGCCGAGGTGCCCGACTCGGGTCACCTGGTGTTCAGCGACATCTGCCTGATCGGCAAGGAGGAGGGCGGGCTCATCGGCATCGTCGAGGAGATCGACCTGGCCATCCCCGACAACCTCAAACGGCTTGGCAACGATGGCTGCGACGACTCCGACTACCTCGACGTGGCCGACGCCTTCCCGTCGATCGACGCCATCTCGGTCGGCTTCCTCGAGGCCTACCTGCGCAACGACGCTGCGGCCGTCGACGCGTTGGCGGGCTGGCCCGACGACGGCCTCGACGGCGGCCCGCCCGTCACCCTCACGGTCGACGCCTGACGCCTGATTCGGGCCGCGACGGGCGCCGGGGGAGCAGAGGCGCGCGCGTCTCGGTCCCGGTTCCCGTCGGTCCAACGCCCTCGGCATCACGACGCGCGTCCCGTTCTGACGCGGGAGAGTGCCATCCGTGTCGCAACACCGCGTCAGAACGGGTCAGCGCCGCCGCTCTCGTCAGTTGGTGACGACCTGGCGTTCCTCGACGGTGATCGGGAGGTTGGTGGTGAGGATGATCGGGTCCTGGGTGCCGGACTCTCCGGTCGAGGACCGCCAGGTGACCTCGTAGGTCACGGCCACCCGCACGGTGTAGGCGCCCTTGTCGCTGTAGACGTGGCCGCAGTCGGTGGTGGCGCGTGAGGTGCCGGGGTGGCGTCGACCGGGACCGGCGCAGGTGACGGTGGCTCCGCCGTCGTCGGGGGTCCAGACGGTCCTGGTGGGGGTGGCGGTGACCTCGGCCCAGAGGCCGGGCAGCTCGGCCCGGGCGGTGGCGGGGGCCCACTGGGCGGGGTCCATCCAGTACCAGGTCTTCAGGCCGGTGACCTGGGGGACGCCGTCGGGCGAGGTGTGGGGCCGCGGGATGCGGATGGGCACCTCCTGGCGGGCCGCCTCGGCCACGATCGCCGGGTTGGGCAATGGCGCCGCCGCCGGCGCTCGCGGCCCCGCCGGTGCCGGTGCCGGGGGTGCGGCGGGGGCCGCGTTGCAGGCACCCGGCTTGCACGCCTTCACCTGGTCGAGTGGGTTGCTGGGGTCCTCGACGCGCCGTCCCCCCGTTCCGCTACCAGAGCCCCCTCCGGTCGAGCCGCCGCCCGACGATCCCCCGCCGCCAGAGGAAGTGCCGCCGGAGCTCGAGCCCCCGGAACCACGGGAGGGCTCGCCGCCTCCGCCGCTCGACCCCCTCTGCGGCTGCGGCGAAGGCGCCGGGGTACTCGAGCTCCCCGGGGTCGCCACCTCCGCCCCGATCGAGCCGCTGCCAGGGTCCCCGGGGTCATCATCGAGTCCGCCAGCTGCGCTCACCGGATAGGCCGGCAACAGCGCGAGAGCCATCACGACCAGCCATGCTCCTAGGGTTCGTCGCATTGAGTCTGTCCCTCCCACTCCTCGACGGCTGATCTGGACTCGAATCGCCAGCCGCTAGTCGTTCGAACGGCGTCCGTCCGAAATCGCTTCGCAGCAACAGAATCGTCGATGACGCTCTGGTCCGCACTGCGCACGAGTTGGTCTGCGTCGACGATGCACTGGACGACGATGCCCTGGTCGCCGGTGACCATGACTGATTCGACGAGGTTCGAGCTGCGGTCCTGGGGATCTGGTGTCACTGCGACTCCTTGTTCGCTCCGACGCTCGATCTCGCGCTGGAAGCGGTCCAGATACCCGTTGGTCAGATAGTCATCGGCCTTTGAGGCCGGCTCGCTCTCGATCCCAATTGCTCGGGCCGCCTCGAACCACCCTTCTGCCAGCTCCTCGAGCTGCTGTCGGTCGGTCTTCTTGGGGGCGGTGGTGGTGGGGGGTGGAGGATCGGCGGTGTCGTCGTCGCTGCAGGCGGTGCCGGCGGTCACGAGGGCCAGGGACAGGGCCGGTGCGAGGATCCGCTTCACGAGTGACCAAGAAAGCATGAAAATGCACCAAAAGCAAGTGGGAGGGACGAGCGGCGCCGGAAGGCGTACCCACCGGTGTGACCGGTTGCACCTGACAGGTGGCTCAGCCTGCCATCGTGGCCGTCGCCTCGCCCGCTCGGGTTGGTCGCGAACGAGGTCCTCGTCGCCAGGGCGTCCTCGACGCAGCCCGCCCCGCGCCGCATCGTCGGGTGGATCTTCGTCGCCAGGGCGTCCCGGCCCCGACCGGCGCGACCTCGGGGCGCCGGCACGTCGGGGGACCGCAGGTGTCCGGACGGCCACCCGCGCCTCCCGTGTCGGGACGCCTCAGCGTGGCTGTCGGCATCCGTCAGATGAGAGGTGGGTGGGCCCGGGGCGCCGATGGCGACCGGCGAGATCCTGAGGACCGGCGCCGGCCCCAGGAGCGGTCTACCGGAGGATCCTGACCGCGTCCATCGAGTTCCGGCGGGTGTCACCCCGTCCGCCGCTCCGCAGGGACGGCACCCTGGTCAGAGCCATCGGCCCGGGTCGCCTCCTGACAGGGTCGCAGATCGGTCGAGCGCCGCGACGTCAGGGGACGCGGGCGGCCAGACCGCCCACGGGTGGAGCGGCCGTAGCCTCGATGCCATGCCCGAGGGCGACACCATCTGGCGGACGGCGGCCCGGTTGCGCCCGGCCCTCGCCGGTCGGGTGCTCGAGCAGTTCCAGGCGCCTCGTCTGCAGGGCGATCGTCCTCGACCCGGCGTGGCCGTCGAGGAGGTGGAGGCGGTAGGCAAGCACCTGCTCGTCCACTTCGAGGGAGGGCTGTCGCTCGACACCCACATGCGCATGACTGGCTCCTGGCACCTCTACCGACCGGGGGAGCGGTGGCGGAAGCCGCGCCACCTGGTGCGCTGTCGGTTGGTGGTGCCCGGGTGGGAGGCGGTGTGCTTCAGCGCCGCCGTGGTCCGCACCTACCGGCGCGACGGACGGGCTGGTCCCCTCGGGCCGGCGGAGAGCCCGGTGGCCCACCTGGGTCCCGACCTGTGCGCGACCGACGTCGACCTCGACCAGGCCCTCCGCCGCATGGAGGCCCGGGCCGAGCCCGGCACCACCGTGGCCGAGGTGCTGCTCGACCAGACGATCGTCGCCGGGATCGGCAACGTCTACAAGAGCGAGGTCTGCTTCGGCTGTGGGCTCGACCCGTTCACGCCGATCGAGGCGGTCGAGCCCGCCCAGCGCCGCCAGCTGTTGGAGCTGGCGTCCCGATTCCTGCGCCACAACCTGACGACGGCGCGGCGCACGACATCCGAGGGACCGGTGGGCGCGGTCGCTGTCTACGGACGTCACCGTCAGGGGTGCCGTCGCTGCGGGACCCCGATCCGCATGGTCCACCACGGCGCCCAGGCCCGATCCACCTACTGGTGCCCGTCGTGCCAGCCATCTCGGCGGCGGGCGCCCGGGCCCGACCCGCGACGGGGTCCTGCTGTCCCCGGCGACCGTTCCCGCGGGGGGAGCGGG
Source organism: Acidimicrobiales bacterium (assembly GCA_038233075.1). Classification (GTDB taxonomy): domain Bacteria; phylum Actinomycetota; class Acidimicrobiia; order Acidimicrobiales; family Iamiaceae; genus Iamia. The sequence goes on along the minus strand of JBBSMQ010000026.1, from coordinate 6,114 downwards.
GCCGGTCCCCGCCCGGTACCGTGACCATTGTGAACAAACGCACAAAGGTCGTGGTCGTCGGTGCCGGCTTTGGAGGTCTGGCCGTGGCCAAGGCCCTGGAGGACGCGCCGGTCCAGGTCACCCTCGTCGACCGCAACAACTTCCACACCTTCCAGCCCCTGCTGTACCAGGTGGCCACCTCGGGCCTGAACCCGGCCGACGTCGCCTACCCGGTGCGGGGCATCTTCCAGCGTCAGGACAACGTCGCCTTCCGCCAGGCTGCGGTCACGGGTGTCGACTGGGACGCCGGCACCGTCACCGTCACCCGCGGCGACGACATCGACTTCGACCGGCTGGTGGTCGCCGCGGGCACGACCGTCAACGACTTCGACACCCCGGGGGTGGCCGACCACGGCTTCCCCCTCTACGTCCTGCCCGACGCCGTGCGGCTCCGGAACCACATCCTCGGTCGCTTCGAGGCGGCCGACGCCGACCCGTCGGTGGTCGACGACGGTGGGCTCACCTTCGTCGTCGTGGGCGGCGGGCCCACCGGGGTGGAGGTGGCCGGCGCCCTGGCGGAGCTGATCGAGAAGGTGCTCGACCGCGACTTCCGGGGCAGCCGGGTCGACACCCGCCGGGCCCGGGTCGTGCTGGTGGAGATGGTCGACGCCCTCCTGCCGCCGTTCCACCCCTCCTCGCAGCGCCACGCCCGGACCGCGCTCGTCCGGCGGGGGGTGGAGGTCCGCACCGGCGCATCGGTGGCCGAGGTGACCGCCACCCGGGTGCACCTCGAGGACGGCGACGAGATCCCCTGCCACACCCTCGTATGGGCCGCCGGGGTCAAGGCGGTGCCCCTGGCCGAGGCGCTCGGCGCGCCGACCGGCCCCGGGGGCCGGGTCTCGACCGAGGCCGACCTCCGCCTGCCCGGCCACCCCGAGGCCTTCGTCATCGGCGACATGGCCGCCATCGACGACGGGTCTGGGCGCCTGCTCCCCGGCGTGGCTCAGGTCGCCATGCAGGGCGGCAGCCACGTCGCCGACCTCATCACCCGCGAGGTGGTGGGCGAGGGCGATGCCCACGAGCCGTTCCACTACAAGGACAAGGGCTCGATGGCCACCATCGGCCGCCGGGCGGCGGTGGCCGAGCTGCCCGTCGGGATCCGCCTGAGCGGGACCCCGGCGTGGATCGCCTGGCTGGCGCTCCACCTCCTGTACCTCATGGGGTTCCGCAACCGCGTCTCGGTCTTCGTCAACTGGGCGTGGAACTACCTCACCTGGGACCGGGGGGCGAGGCTGATCCTGGGGTCGGGCGAGGCCGACACCACCCCGACCTCCGAGGAGATCGAGGACGGGGCGGAGACCACCTCGTCGGGCTAGGGCTCGCTCAGGCGCCGGCGCGGATGCGACCCCGGAAGGCCGCCAACGCCAGGCCGAAGCTGACCACGCCGACGGCGGCGATGGCGAGCAGCCCTCCCCCAATAGTGCTCCACTGCCAGCCGTCGGTGGTGAGCGAGCGCAGGGCGGCCAGCACGTAGGTGACGGGGTTGTAGGTGGCCACCGAGGCCAGCCAGCCCGAGAGGAACTCCTCGGGCACGAACGCGGTGGTGAGGAAGGCGAAGGGGAAGAACAGGATGAAGCTGGAGTTGACTGCGGCCGGGTTGCCCGTCTTCAGGGCGATGGCGTAGGGGAACCCGGTGAACACCAGCCCCCAGGCCGCGGCCAGGAGGATGAACAGCACCACGCCGACGAGACCGGTGCCGAAGCGGACGCCGACCGCGAAGCCCAACGTGATGACGGGGATGGCCAGGGCCACGACCAGCACGAAGTCGGCCACCATGAGGCCGAGCAGCAGCGCCGGGCGGCGGATGGGCGTGAGGGTGAGCCGGTCGAAGTAGCCGTCCTGGATGTCGGTGACCAGCGTCGACGCCCGGCTGATGCCGGTGACGGCGAAGATGATGGCCACCGGCAGCTGGAAGGCCTTGAAGCTGAAGCTGGGATCTTGGACCTGGCTGGTGAGGTCGGTGAGCGAGCCGGTGTTCACCACGAAGAAGAACAGCGGGACGATGAGGGCGGGGATGACGCTCTCGGGCTCGCGGGGGATCGAGCGCACGGCCCGGCCCGCGACCGAGGCGACGTCGGCGACGAAGCCGGCCTTGCGGGCCTGGACGTCGGCGGTGGGGATCGGGACGGCGGGAGCGGTCATCGGTCGGCACCCTCCAGGGCGGCCTCGGGTTCGGGTTCGGGGTCGGCGTCGGCGTCGGCGTCAGCGCGGAAGCGGTCGCCGGTGAGCTCGAGGAACACGTCGTCGAGGGTTGGCGTGCGCAGGGTCAGGTCGCGGACCTCGACCGCGCACCCGTCGAGGGCGACGGCCACCGGGCTGACCAGGGCCGAGCCGTCCTCAGCGGCGACGGTGATCTCGTCGCCGTGCACCTCGACCGAGGTGACCTTGTCGACCGCCTCCACCGCCCGGCGGGCCTCATCGGCGTCGCCCTCGACCCGCACGACGATCACGTCGGTGCCGATGCGATGCTTGAGGTCCTCGGGCGTGCCCTCGGCGGCCAGCTCGCCCTTGACGATGATCCCGATGCGCTGGGCCAGCACGTCGGCCTCCTCGAGGTACTGGGTGGTGAGGAAGATGGTGACGCCCAGGTCCTGGTTGAGGCGGCGGACCTCCTCCCACACCCGGCTGCGGCTGACGGGGTCGAGGCCGGTGGTGGGCTCGTCGAGGAACAGCACCTCGGGGTTGTGCACCAGGGCCGCGGCCAGGTCGAGCCGGCGCTTCATGCCCCCCGAGTAGGTCCCGATGCGGTCGTCGAGGGCGTCGCCGATGTCGACCATGTCGACCAGCCCCCCCACGCGCTGGTCGACCTCGTTGCGCCGCAGCCCGTACAGGCGAGCCTGGAGGCGGAGCAGCTCACGGCCGGTCTGCTTGGGGTCGAGGGCCGCCTCCTGGAGGGCGACACCGATGCGGAGGCGCACCTCCTCGGGCCGGGCGGCCACGTCGTAGCCGGCCACCGACGCCGAGCCACCCGAGGGGGTGAGCAGCGTGCAGAGCATCCGCATGGTGGTGGACTTGCCGGCCCCGTTGGGACCGAGGAAGCCGTAGACCTCGCCGGGCGGGACGGACAGGTCGATGCCGGCGACGGCCTCGCTGGTGCCGAAGGTACGGCGGAGGCCCGTGGCCTCGATGGCGGGGGAAGGCACCCGGGGACTGTACCGAGGGGGTGCGACATCGGGCTGCGTCGGGTGGCGACTCGACAGCGATTCGCCGGCCGACCGGTCACGGTACCGGATCGTCCGAAGTGGTGCGCGTTGTGGTGGTCGGGGCAACCGCTTCCCGCGCCAGTTCGAGGGTCGGGGCGCCCCGACCGGTCAGGGCGGGAGGGACATGGCCTCCTCGGCCGCGCGGTCGGCCGCGGCCATGACCTCGTCGCGGTCTCCCTCAGGATGGGCGCCTCGACGATGATCTGGGTGGGGACGGTGATCGGCCGGGCCTGCTCGGTCGGCGAGGTGGCGACGCGCGTCTCGTCCTCTCCGTCGCCCAGGGTCCACGCCACCACGCCGCCGAGGACCAGCACCAGGGCCGCAGCCACCGCCAGCCCGCGCACACGGCGACCCTGGACTGGGCTCGCCACCGCACCGTCACCGCTGGACGCCCGGACCTCGTCTCCGGTCACGGGGTCGGTGGCCTCGGCTCAGCCCTGGAGGGCTCGGTCCAGCTCGTCAGGGGTCATGGGGCACCGCCGGGGGAGGAGGGGGGAGGGGGTCGACGCCGAGCTCGCGCCGGAGCCGGTCGAGGGCGCGCCGGACGTGGTTGCGGACGGTCGAGACCTCACCACGGCGGAACCCCAGGCCGATCGGTCGTCCGCGGCCAGCTCGTCGTGACCCTGACCCTCGACTCCGTCTGCGACCAAGGGCCCGCTCGACGCAGGGTCAGCCGGGGTGGCATCTGGCGTCTCTGATCGGGAGCTGACCTCCTCGTCGTCGATCACGGCGCAACCGTCCACACTCCACACAAAGGGCATCGCACGCCTGGATCGGTCACATCGAAGATGCCACGCCTCTCTCGTCCGCCGAGTCCGACCGCCGCGGCCGCCGGCATGGATCAGCCCCAGTGGCCCGCAGAGCGGGCCTCCGGGGCCATCAGGTGGTGCTCACCGGCTCGGGCCCGGGTCGATGACACCCGGTGGTGCGCGGGGGCGAGGTCGAGGTGCACCAGGTCCACAGCGACGCCGGCCGGAAGGGGTCGGTCGGGAGCGTCGCGGCCCTCACGCCCGTCGCCGGCGGGTCGGGGTGCGAGGAGCACTCGGGGGAGCCGACGCAGGGCGGCGTCGCGAGCCTCGCTGGATCCGCCGTACCAGTCGGCGTCGAGGATCTGGGCCCACTTGTCGGCACCGACCACGACGGCGTCGGCGCCGGCCTCCTCGGTGATGTCGGCCACCAACCCGGTGCTCGTCACCGCCACGGACAGCCCCGGAGACGAGGACGCCAGCGCCTCCAGCACGGTGCGGCGTGCGGCGACCCCGACCCGGTCGGCCGGCAGGTCCTCCTTGCCCAGCGCCACCTCCGAGAGCACGAACCGGACCTCGTCGACGTGGTCGAGGGCAGCCTCGGCGATGGCCAGGTGAGCCACGGTGGGCGGGTCGAACGACCCCGGGTAGACGGCGAGCACGGCCTGGCCATCCTGCCCCCTGTGAGTGAGGGACCCCGAGAGGCGCGGTTCAGCCGCGGCCGAGGACGCGGTCGACCTGGATCTCGATGGCCACCCGATCGGCGCGCTCGCGGGGCTGGCGGTAGCGCTCGGCGTAGCGGCGGACGGCCTCGGCCACCCGGTCGGGGTCGTCGGTCACCACCGCCGGTCCCTCCAGGGTCAGCCACCGACCCCCGTCGACCTGGCTCACCGCGGCCCGGCTGCCGGCCGAGGCCACCAGGTTGTGGGCTTTGCGGCTGGGGGCGAAGGAGATGACCCGGGCCAGGCCGGCCTCAGGGTCCCAGGTGAACCCGATGGCCACCACGTGGGGCGAGCCGTCGGGACGGAGGGTGGTGAGCGTCGCCAGGTGGCGCTCGGCCAGGAAGGCCGACACCTCCTCGGGCAGAGCCGCCGGGTCCAGCGCCATCAGCCTGGCCGCCCAGCAGACGGGCTGCGAAGGTGGCGACGTCGCCCGTCGGGCCCGCCGCTCACTCGACGGTGACGGCGTCGAGCACGTCGAGGCGAGCGGCGCGGATGGCGGGGATGACCGAGGCGATGATGCCGATGACCACCGCCAGGATCAGGACGCCGACCACGAGCACCGGCGACACGTTGATGCGCAGGGTGTCGAACGTGTCGCTCTGGGCCAACATGATGGCCACCCCGCCGGCGATGCCGATGATCAGCCCCAGCACGGTGCCGAGCAGGGTGAGCACGATGGACTCGCCGGTGATGGCCCCGGCCAGCTGGCGGCGGAGCCCGCCCACGGCCCGCAGCAGCCCGATCTCCCGGGTGCGCTCGAAGACCGAGAGGGCGATGGTGATGGCCACGCCGAGGGCGCCGATGACGAGGGCCAGGGCCAGCAGGGCCAGGAAGATGGCCAGCGAGAACGCCAGCTGGCGGTTGTTCTCCTCCTTGATCTGGCCGACGTCGCGCACCTCCGCCGCCGGGAACTGCTCGGCCGGCGCCGTGACGACGGGTCGGAGCTCGTCGACGCTCACTCCTTCGGCGGCGGTGACGTCGACCCGGTTGAGCAGCTGGTCCAGGCTCGAGGACCGGTCCCGGAACACCTGGTCGGAGACGAGGAAGTGGCCGTCGGAGTTTTGGGCGATGATGCCGGCCGACTCGTAGATGGCCCCGACGGTGAGGGTGCCGATGTCGCCGTCGGGGAAGGTCACGGCCAGGTCGGTCCCCCTGCCCCACCCCTGCTCGTCGGCGGTGACCCGGTCGATGGCGATCTGGTCGGGACCGAGGCCGGAGATGTCGCCCTCGGTCTCTCCGAGGTCGAAGATCTGGGTGAGACCGTCGAAGCGGACGCCGTACACCGGACGGGTGGCACCGTCGATCTCCAGCACGCCCCGCTGCACGCCGCTCACCGCGGCGACATCGGGCTCGGCGGCCAGATCCTCCACCAGCGCCGGGCCCAGGCTGGGGAAGCCGAAACCG
>JBBSMQ010000025.1:0-55314 GCA_038233075.1 Acidimicrobiales bacterium | reverse complement strand
GTCGAGCCCCGCAACGCGCTGGCCAAGCAGTACCAGCGCTTCTTCGAGTTCGAGAACGTCGACCTCGAGCTCACCGACGATGCCCTCGAGGCCATCGCCGACCAGGCCATCCTGCGCGGCACCGGTGCCCGTGGCCTGCGGGCCATCCTCGAAGAGGTGCTGCTCAACACCATGTACGACCTCCCGGGCCGCTCGGACATCGAGCGCTGCGTGATCGACGCCAAGGTCGTGTCCGAGAAGGTCAACCCCACCCTCGTTCCCCGCGACTCCGAGCGCCGCACCTCCCGCCCCCGCCGCGCCGCTTCCTAGACGCGAGCCGCGTCCGAGACCAGGGTCAGCGGGCCGGGCCGGTCTCCTCGACCGGACCTCGGAGGGCCAACCACACCGCGAACCCCAGCAGGCCGATGCCGACGGCCGTGTCCAGCGCGATGAACGTCAGCTGGAAGCGTGGGCGGCCCCCACCGAGTCGTGAGGGTGCGGGTCTCACCTGAGACAGGCCTCGACTCCGAGGGCCCCATACGGCACCGTACGGATATGACCACCAGACCGCAAGCAGGCTCGTCGACCGTCGCCTGGTGCCGGCGCGTGGCGGTGGCCGGCCTGGGAGGGCTCTCCTTGCTGCACGGGGCGTGGGCCGCGGGGTCCACGTGGCCGGCGGCCGATGCCGAGGGGCTGGCTGACCTGGTGGTCGGTCGGCGCCCCTTCCCCGGGCCGGCGGCGACCGGTGTGGTGGCGGGGCGGCTCGGCGTCATCGCCGGGGCCGTCGCCGCGGTCCGTCCGACCTCCGACCCGAGCGACGGGGCCCCTGGGCCCCAGGTGGTCCGCCTCCTGTGCCGATCCGCCGCCCTCGTCCTCGTCGTGCGCGGTGGGGGTGGCCTGGTGGTGTCGGCGGCGGGCCTCGGAGAGGCTTCCGACCGCTTCCGGCGCTGGGACCTGCGCCTGTACTCGCCGGCCGCTCTCGGCCTCGGCGCCGCCACCGCCGTGGTGGCCTGGGCGTGCTGAGGGCGGCGTCGGGGCCTGGGGTCGATCGTCGCTGGGGCGGAGGGCTCCGTCACTCGGGCGGCGACAGCACGGCGATCACCTGGCTGAGGTAGCGCCGAGAGGGGTCGCCCAGCACCGGGTCGTCGGGAAGCGAGCGTCGCAGCTGCAGGTGCCCCACGTAGGCGCTGTAGGCGATGCGGGCCTGGCGGCCGGCGCCCGCCGGAGGCAGTCCGAGGGCGCGGTACAGCTCCTCGATGTAGCCGATGCGGGTGGCCGTCACCCTGCGCACGACGGGCCCCACGACGGGGTCGTCGACCCGGGCCAGCAGGGCCCCGTCGACGGCGTTGTCGGGGTCGTCGTCGAAGGCCTCGGCGAACAGGGCCCGGAGCTGGGCCGGTGGATCGCCGACGGTGCGCAGTGCCTCGATCACGTCGTGGGTGCCCTCCCGCTCCCACAGCTCCAGAGCCGCGGCCACGAGGGCCGCGCGGTCGGTGAAGTGCCAGTAGAAGCTGCCCTTGGTGACCCCGAGGTCCCGAGCGAGGCGCTCGACGGCCACCGCATCGACCCCGCCGGCCGCAATGGCATCGATGGCCGCCCGGGCCCAGGCGTGGCCGGAGAGACGGGTCGACTCGGCCATCGGCGTACGGTACCGTACGGCCATGTCCATACGGTTGCGTACGGAAAAGGGTCCGTTCGGGTTGGTGCGGGAGGCGGTCGACCTCTGGCCCCGTCGGGCTCCCGGGCTGCCGCCGGGGCAGCGCCGTCTGCCCCGCGCCCCGCGGTTCTCGGCCACGCCGCTCGTCGGCCCACCCGAGGTCGACGACGACCACCGGCTCCGCATCGGGCGGCGCGACGGCGAGGGGGTGGAGCTGTCCCTCGCCGAGCTCCAGGCCATGCCGGGAGTGGTGGAGCGCACCCACGACCTCCACTGCGTCACGACCTGGAGCGCCACCGGCCTCACCTGGACCGGCGTCCCGCTGGCGCAGGTGTGGGCGGAGCGGGTGGTGCCGACCCTCGGTGCGACGGCGTCCGACCCGTACGTGGTGGCCGTCGGCGGCGACCGCTACCGAGCCGTCCTCCGTCGGGAGGATCTGCTCCACGCCGAGGTGCTGCTGGCCTGGCAGCTCGACGGCGCCCCCATCGACGCCCGCCACGGTGGTCCGCTACGGCTCGTGAGCCCACCCCAGTACGGCTACAAGAGCGTCAAGCACCTCGTCGCCCTGCAGCCCTGCCCCGAGCGCCCGCCGTCCCGGCTCGGACCCAAGGAGCACCTGCGCGCCCGGGTTGCCGAGGAGGAGCGGCACAGCCGATGGCCGGGCCGCATCGTGCGCCTCCCCTTCCGGCTCACCGTCGCCCCGATCGCCCTGGTCGCCGAGCGCAGCCTGCGCCGGAGCGTCCCACCGTCTGGGCGGGACGTCCGACCCGAACCCCGGTAGCTCCGTTGACGATGCATCGGTGACCGATGTATTGTCGGCTCGTGACCCTCCGCGAGCCGACGTTCCACATCCTGCTGGCCCTCGCCCGGGGGGAGTTGCACGGCTACGGAGTCATCGTCCGCATCGGTGAGCTCACCGACGGGGCGGTGCAGATGGGCCCCGGCACCCTCTACGGCGCCCTTGACCGGTTGAGCGCCGAGGGGCTCGTCGTCGCCACCCGCACGGAGGTGGTGGCGGGCCGCGACCGTCGCTACTACCGCCTCACCGACGCCGGGATGACCACGCTGACCGAGGAGGTCGCCCGGCGGACAGTCCAGGTCGAGGTGGCCCGGACCGAGGTGGCCGGGCTGCCGCCGGCGGTGGCCCCGTCGTGAGCGAGCGCAGCAAGCGAACCAGACGATGCGGACCCTGCGACGGCGGAGCGAGCGCAGCGGGTGGGGCCGGCGGCGCTCATCGGGACCCGGCGACGATCGAGGTCCTTGACGTGCTGGATGACTGGACGGTGCACCGATGAGCGAGCACCCCGCGCGCGTCGAGCGTCCGGTGCGGCGGGCGCTGGTCGCCTTCCCCTGGCGGGACCGGTCGGAGCGGGGCGACGAGATCGTCGGCACCGTGCTCGACGCGCTGGCGCCCGACGCCGACCGGCTGCCGCTGCGGACCTCGCTCGACCTCATCCGGGGCGGCCTGCGCATCCGCCGCCAGCGCCGCCCGCCGCTGCCCGTCTGGCTTGCCTACTCCTCGGGCTTGCGGATCTCGAAGCGCTGGGTGCGCTGGATCTTCGATGACCTCGACGACCCCCGCTACGTCGCCAAGGCCACGGCGCGCCGGATCGTGGTCACGTCGCCGGCGTGGGCACTGTCCCTGGTCCTGGAGCGGTCGCTCGCCGGGGTGCTCGTCAGCCTGGGCGTCGTCGCGTCCCTGGCCCTGGTCCTGCCCCGTTGGACCATCCCCCGCGAGCGGCAGATGCCTCGTCGCACCTATGGCCTCCTGGCCGGCGGGCGCGACCCCGGGAAGACGTGGGTTCGGCGCCGGCTGCGGGGCATCGCTTCCTGGGTCCCCGCCAGGTGGACGACGTCGTCGCGACGGTGTGGGCCGACCGCTTCGAGGCGGCTCCTCCGCCCACGGGTGTCCCCGACCTGTCCGGGACCGCTTCCGCACGGCTGACCGGCGACCCTCAGACCGGTGGCGACAGCACCGCCAGCACCTGAGCGAGGTCGTGCCTGGAAGGATCGCCCAGCACCTCGTCGTCCGGGAGCGAGCGGCGCAGCTGCAGGTGGCCGACGTAGGCGTTGTAAGCGATGCGCGCCTGGCTGCGGACCGCAGCCTCGCCCGTGACGCCCCCCTTCCCGGTGGTCCGGGGCCGACGAGTAGCGTGCCCGGCGCGGGGCAGTGACCACACTCGTCGAACCACCGGAGGACCGCTGTGCACAAGGCCATCAAGGGTGCCCTGATCGGAAGTGTCGTCGGCGCGGGTGTCGCCGCCCTCCAGGTGACGCGGACCCCGGACCCTGAGCGCGACCCGGTGCCCGGCATCCTGAAGGGTGCGGCAGAGGGCGCGGCGGTCGGTGGCACCGTGGGTGCCCTGCTCCAGTGGCGGGCCGGTCGCAAGGCGGCCCAGGCCGCCCCGTCGGCTGTGGTGGCGGCACGCGTCGGCGAGGTGGGCCGGCGGGTGGAGGGTGCGATGGACCGGGCCATCGATGCCGCCCTGCCCCACGTCGACAGGGCCGCCGAGCGGGCCTCGGCGTCGATCTCCGAGATCGCCGATGCCACCCGGCCCCACGTGCGGGCCCTGTCCGACACGGCCCGCGAGAAGGCCTCGGAGGTCGCCGACGCCGCCCGCCCGCCCGCCCAGGCGGCCCTCGAGCGGGCCAGCGAGGCAGCCGAGACCGCGGTCAGCACGGTGCGAGAGCAGGGACCGGTGCTGGCTGAGCGGGCCCGCAGCCGAGCCGAAGGGCTGGCCGACGCCGCCCGCGAGCGGGCCGCCGACGCCGGCGCCGAGGTGCGCAGCCGCGTCGCCTGACGCCGCCCCCCGGTAGCGTGGGCTCGCCGTGAAGCTCCCGACCGCTCTCCGCTACCTCGACAGCCACACCAACCTCGAGGCCACCGCGGGCCGAGCCGAGGGCCTGTCGCTGGAGCGCATGGCGCGCCTAGTGCACGTGCTCGGTGACCCGCAGCGCGCCTACCCGGTCATCCACCTCACCGGTACCAACGGCAAGGGCTCGGTCGGGCGCATGGTCACCGGTCTGCTCCGGGCCCAGGGCCTCTCGGTGGGCACCTACTCCAGCCCCCACCTGGAGCAGATCAACGAGCGCATCGCCTGGGACGGCGAGCCCATCGGCGACGACGAGCTGGGTGAGGCGATCGGCGCCGTCGCCGCCATCGAGGAGATGGCCGGGGTGGTGCCGTCGTACTTCGAGATCCTGACCGCAGCGGCCTTCCGGTGGTTCGCCGAGGTGGCCGTCGACGTGGCCGTCGTCGAGGTCGGGATGCTGGGTCGGTGGGACGCCACCAACGTGGCCGAGGCCACGGTGGCCGTCTGCACCAACGTGGGCCGCGACCACACCGACGGCGCCTCCGGGTGGCGCCAGGCCATCGCCGACGAGAAGGTGGGCATCGTCACCGCCGGGGTCACCGAGGTGCTGGTGCTGGGTGAGACCGATCCGGACCTGCTCCCGATCTTCGCCGCCGCCGGCGCGGTGGAGACCTGGCTGCGCGACGTCGACTTCGGCGTGGCCGCCGATCGGGTGGCCGTGGGTGGACGCCTCGTCGACCTGCGCACACCCGACGCCCGCCACGACGAGGTCTTCGTGCCCGTCCACGGGTCACACCAGGCCGAGAACGCCTCGCTCGCGGTGGCGGCGGCCGAGGCCTTCCTCGGCCGGGGCCAGACGAACGAGGTGGTGGAGGAGGCCTTCAACGAGCTGACCCTTCCCGGCCGCTTCGAGGTGCTGGGTCGGCACCCGACCATCGTGATCGACGCCGCCCACAACCCCGATGGCGCCGCCGCGGCGGCGGCCACCCTGGCCGAGGACATGACGCTGCCCGGATCGGTGCTCATGGTCGTCGGGTTGCTGGCCGGTCGTGACCCGGCCGAGGTCCTCTCCGCTCTCGGCGCCGCCGACGCCGGGCTCCTGCTCGTCTGCGCCCCCGACTCGCCCCGCGCCCTGCCCACCGCCCCGGTCGCCGCTGCGGGCGAGCGGTTGGGAGCGGTGGTCGAGGTCGTGCCCGACCCTGTCGACGCCGTGCGCCGGGCCCTGGCCGTGGCCACCGAGGACGATCTCGTCCTCGTGGCCGGGTCGCTCTACGTCGCCGGTCCCGTGCGGGCCGCCCTGCGCGAGATGGAGGTCTCGGCATGACCCCCTCCACCACCGCCGCCTCGCTGGTGGACCCGACCCGCCTGCGGGCCAACGACCCCTGTTGGTGCGGCTCCGGACGCAAGCTCAAGCGCTGCCACGGCCCGTCGCTCGAGCGCATCCGGCCCGCGACGGTCAGCCCCCGTCGCCCGGTGCCGGCCGAGATCGAGCGGCCCCACTACGCCGAGGCGGGCGGACGCAGCCGGCGCGACGTGCCCGACGTCCAGGACGCCGAGACCCTCGCCGCCATGCGACGCACCGGTCGGGCCGCGGCCGAGGTGCTGCGCGCCGTGGGCGAGGCCGCGGCCCCCGGGGTGACCACCGAGGAGCTCGACGCCCTGTGCCACCAGCTCTGCATCCACGCCGGCGGCTACCCCAGCCCGCTGAACTACGGCGAGCCCCCCTACCCCAAGTCGCTGTGCAGCTCGGTGAACGAGGTCATCTGCCACGGCATCCCCGACTCGCGGCCGCTGCGCGACGGCGACATCCTCAACCTCGACGTCACCCTGTTCCGCGAGGGCGTCCACGGCGACACCAACGCCACCTTCTGCGTGGGCACCGTCGACGAGCTGAGCCAGGCGCTGGTCCGGGTCACCCGTGAGTGCCTGGAGGCGGGCATCGAGGCGGTGCGCCCCGGCTCTCCGACGAGCGACATCGGCCGGGCCATCCAGACCCACGCCGAGACCGAGGGCTTCAGCGTGGTCCGAGCCTTCACCGGCCACGGTGTGGGCCGCGAGTTCCACACCGGGCTCCACATCCTCCACTACGACGAGCCTCGGGACGCCACCGTGGTGATGGAGGAGGACATGACCTTCACCATCGAGCCCATGATCGCCCTCGGGGCCTGGCAGCACCGGATGTGGGCCGACGACTGGACCGCGGTCACCACCGACGGCCGGCGCACTGCCCAATTCGAGCACACCCTCGCCGTCACCGCCGACGGGGCCGAGATCCTCACCCTCCACCCCGACGGGGCCTGGAGCGGCGGCCCCACCTGACCCCCTCGAACCGGCGACCACACGTCGTGTCTTGGGTTCGTGATCGGTCGCTGCTTCGCAGGGGACGGGTTCGGGGGAGGCGGGGGACCGGGGCTAGGTTGCGCGCCATGACGTCTCGGACCTTCGTGATGGCCAAGCCCGACGCCGTGGAGCGGGGCCTGGTCGGTGAGATCGTGGCCCGCCTCGAGCGCAAGGGACTGAGCCTGGTGGCGGCCGAGCTGCGGTCCGTGTCGGTGGCGCTGGCCCAGGAGCACTACGCCGAGCACGCCGAGAAGCCGTTCTACGGCGAGCTGGTCTCGTTCCTCACCCGGTCCCCGGTGTTCGCCACGGTCGTCGAGGGACCCAACGACGACACCTGGGAGCTGTGCCGGATCCTCATCGGCAAGACCAAGGTCGGCGACGCCCAGCCCGGCTCCATCCGCGGCGACTTCGCCACGACCACCAACGAGAACCTGGTCCACGGCTCCGACGGACCCGAGTCCGCCGCTCGCGAGATCAAGCTCTGGTTCGGCGACAGGGTCTAGGTCTCAAGGGACGCATGGCATTGGTGGGCGGCGTGACGGGTGGCGCTGGGGGTTGATTGTTGCAGTCAGGTGACGGCACCTACACTCGATCGGCGCGCCTGAACGAGCGCGGAGGCTGGAGGTCTCGTGTCTGACAACCCCATCACCTCCCTCATGGGCCGCGACATGGCGGTCGACCTGGGTACCGCCAACACCCTGGTCTACGTGCGGGGTCGCGGCATCGTGCTGAACGAGCCCTCCGTGGTGGCGGTGTCGGTCAAGGACGGCCGGGTGCTGGCGGTCGGGACCGAGGCCAAGCGGATGATCGGGCGGACCCCGGCCCACATCGAGGCCATCCGCCCTCTGAAGGACGGTGTCATCGCCGACTTCGAGATCTGCGAGAAGATGCTCCGCTTCTTCATCCACAAGGTCCACCAGCGGCGCTTCTCCAAGCCCCGCATGGTGATCTGCGTGCCGTCGGGCATCACCGGCGTCGAGCAGCGGGCCGTGCAGGAGGCGGCGGAGTACGCCGGTGCCCGCAAGCCCGCCTACATCATCGAGGAGCCCATGGCCGCCGCCATCGGCGCCGGGCTGCCCGTCCAGGAGCCCACCGGCAACATGATCGTCGACATCGGCGGCGGCACCACCGAGGTGGCGGTCATCTCCCTCGGCGGCATCGTCGCCAGCCAGTCGGTCCGCGTCGGCGGCGACGAGCTGGACGACGGGATCATCCAGTTCATCAAGAAGGAGTACAGCCTCGCCCTGGGCGAGCGTACCGCCGAGGAGGTCAAGATGGCGCTGGGCTCGGGCTGGCCCCTCGAGGAGGAGCTCCACGCCGAGATCCGCGGTCGCGACCTCGTCACCGGCCTGCCCAAGACCATCGTCACCTCCACCGAGGAGATCCGCGAGGCCATCGAGGAGCCGGTGGCTGCCATCTGCGATGCGGTCAAGGTCACCCTCGACAAGACCCCGCCCGAGCTGGCCGCCGACATCATGGAGCAGGGCATCGTCCTCGCCGGCGGTGGCGCGCTGCTCCACGGCCTGGCCCACCGGCTGGAGCACGAGACGGGCATGCCCATCGTGATCGCCGACAGCCCGCTCCACTGCGTCGCCATCGGTTCGGGGCAGTCGCTGGAGGAGTTCGAGGCGCTGAAGGGCGTGCTGTTCTCGTCCGGTCCGCAGACCTGAGCCGGCCCTCACCGAGGTGCCCCGGTCTCGGCGTTTCGGACGCTCGCGCTTCACTCTGGTCGTTCTGATCCTGGCGTCGCTCACCATCTTGACCCTCGACTACCGCGACACGGGCCCTATCCAGGGTCTGCGGGGCGTGGCCGCCACCGTCTTCTCGCCCTTCCGGTCTGCCGGCGACACCGTCGCCACCCCGTTCCGCAACGGATGGCACGGCATCTTCGGCTACGACGACCTCAAGGACGAGAACGCCGACCTGCGCACCCAGATCGAGCAGCTGAAGGGCCAGGAGGTGGCCGACGCCAACGCCGCGGCCGAGAACGACGCGCTGCGGCGCATGCAGGACCTCCCCGTCACCGCCGACATCCCCAGGGTCGTCGCCGAGGTGATCTCCGCCCCGCTGACCAACTTCGACACCACCATCGAGATCAACCGCGGGTCCGGCGAGGGCATCAAGGTGGGCATGGCCGTGGTCACCGATGCCGGTCTGGTCGGGCGCGTCGTGTCGGTCCTCGGGGGGCGCAGCCGGGTCCAGCTCATCACCGACCTCGACTTCCCCGTCGTGGGCTCCCGGCTGGTCGACTCCGGCGACGTGGGCCTGGCTGAGCCCGGCACCGACGGCAACCTGCTCATCGATGCGGGCATCGAGCTCGACACCGCCGTGGAGCGAGGAGAGGCGCTCGTCACGTCGGGGACCCCGGACAGTGACTACCCGCCGGGCATCCCGGTGGGTCGGGTCCTGTCCGTCGGGCGCACGGCCGACCGCACCGAGAGGACGCTGGTGATCGAGCCCGCGGCCAGCCTGGAGGGGCTGCGCTTCGTCGCCGTGCTCCTCTGCGACCAGGACTGCCAGTGAGCGAGCGCAGCGAGCGAAGCCAGGATCGCACATGAGTGGGGTGGTGGTGGCGCGGGTCGCGCTGGTCGGGCTGTTCGTGCTGATGCTCCAGGTCTGCATGGTGTCCCAGGTGGTCGTCATCGGGGCACGGGGCAACATCGTGCTGCTCTTCGCCATCGCCGCCGGCCTGGAGACCGACGCTCGTCGCGGAGCCATCTGCGGGTTCGCCCTGGGCCTGGTCCTCGACCTGCTCCTCGACACCCCCGCCGGGATCTCCGCCCTCACCATGGCCCTGGTCGGCTACGGCGTGGGGTCGGCCAAGGACCTGGTGCTGCGCTCGTCCCGGCTCACCAACCTGGCCCTCGTCGCCCTGGCCTCGGCCGCGGGCACCCTCCTCTACGCCGGCGCTGCGGTTGTGCTCGGGGTCACCGTCGACGCGGCCGCCCTGCCCGCTATCGTCGTGGTCATCGTTGCGGTCAACGCCTTGCTCAGCACACCGCTGCGGTGGGCGTTGCGTTGGGCCTTCGGGTCCGAGGGCCAGACGCGCCGCCGCGACCAGCTCGTCTTCCACCGATGACCTCCCCGCGACCATGACCCTCGCCAACCCCCGCGCCCGCCACCACGTCCTCGGCATCGTGGCCCTCGCCCTCTTTGCCGCGCTCTTCACCCGGCTCTGGTACCTCCAGGTGCTCACCACCGACGACTTCGTCGCCGCGGCCCGGAACAACCGCACCGAGGAGGTCATCATCGAGGCGCCGCGGGGACGCATCCTCGACCGCAACGCGCAGACGCTGGTCGAGAACCGTCGCACCATCCAGGTCACCATCAGCTACCAGGACTTCACCGCCCTCGAACCTCCCCGCCAGAGCGAGCTGCTCCGCCGGCTGGCCGCACGGCTCAACGAGGACCAGCTCCTCCAGCGCAGCGGAGAACGGGAACCCAACGACCCCGGTGCCGAGCCCGACGCAACCATCCCCGACCCGTCCGCGCCGGTCGACGAGGTCGCCGATGACCCCCCGCGGCACCCGCCGGCGGGGGTCGCCACCGGCGCCCGGAACCCCGACGGCCAGACCGATGCGTCCGAGGCACCCCCGGCGCCGGTCACCGAGGAGACGCTGCGGGCCCGGCTGAACGACGATCGCTTCAGCAAGTTCAAGCCGGTGCCGGTCGCCACCGACATCAGCGAGGACCTGGAGATCTACCTGAGGGAGAACCCCGAGGACTACCCCACCGTGACTGTGGAGCGGGTGACGGTGCGCTCCTACCGCTACGGGGCCCTCCTGGCCCACGTCCTCGGCTACGTGGGCGCCATCACCGAGGACGAGCTGGCCCTCGTCCAGAACCGCGAGAAGCCCTACGAGAACGACGACGACATCGGCAAGACGGGCATCGAGGCGGGCATGGAGCACCAGCTGCGAGGCACCCCCGGTCGGGTCGTCTACGAGGTCGACGCCCGCAACCGCCCCATCAAGGAGCTCTCCCGCACCGCCCCCCGGCCGGGCCGCGACGTCTACCTCACCGTCGACATCAACCTGCAGTACCTGATGGAGAAGGGCATGGCGGCCGAGATCGAGCGGCGCAGGGGCGTGCGGGACAACGGCTGCTTCCTGCCCGGGGGCTGCCAGCCGCCGGGCGCGGCCGGTGTGGTCCTCGACCCCAACAACGGCCAGGTGCTGGCCATGGCCTCCTACCCCACCTACGACCCCAACCTATTCGTGGGCGGCATCTCCACCCGCGACTACCAGGCGATCAGCGCCCAAGGACGCGTCGACGAGCACCACAACCCCCTCCTCAACCGGGCCATTTCCGGCGAGTACGCGGCGGGCTCGACGTTCAAGCTCTTCAGCGCCTACGCCGGGCTGGCCACCGGTCAGCTCGACCCGAACTTCGCCTACGACGACACCGGCACCTACGAGTTCAGCCCGGGCAACGTCAAGCGGAACGCCGGCGGGATCGGGACCGGTGCCGTTGATCTCACCAGGGCCATCACGAAGTCGTCGGACACCTACTTCTACAAGCTGGGCAACGAGACCTGGCAGCGGCGCGACGTGATCGGTGAGACCGCGCTGCAGGACGAGATGGTCAAGTGGGGCCTTGGTCAGCCCACCGGCATCGACCTGGCCAACGAGGCGACTGGACGCGTCCCCACCCCCGAGTGGCTCCGGGACTACTCCGACGAGATCAACGCCGACGACCCGGCGCTGGCCGAGGATGCCGGCACCTGGCGGGGTGGTACCAGCGCCAACACCACAATAGGCCAGGGCGCTGTGCTCGTCACCCCGCTCCAGCTGGCCAACGGCTACGCCATCCTCGCCAACGGGGGCTTGATCTACCTTCCCCGGCTGGTCCTCCAGGTCGCCGACTACTCTGCGGCCACCAACATCGAGGTGCCCGAGACGCAGGTCATCGGCGAGGTCCCCCTCCCGCCCCAGTGGCGCGACCCGCTCGTGTCCGGCTTCGACGGCGTGACCAAGGACGTGGGTGGCGTCCGGGGCACGGCAGCGTCGGCCTTCGAGGGCGTCGACCAGTCCCAGTGCTCGATCTCGGGCAAGACCGGTACCGCCCAGGTCCAGGGCAAGAACGACTCCTCCCTCTTCACGTCCTTCGCCCCCAGTCAGGGCGCCACCATCGCCACCGCGATCGTGTTCGAGCAGGCTGGCTTCGGTGGCAGCGTCGCCGCCCCCCTCACCCGGCGCCTCCTTGAGCCCTTCGCCCTGTCCGGCTGCACCATCGATCCCCCGGATCCGCCCGATGGACCGCCGGTGCGCAGCGCGTGGGCACCCGCCCCCCTCGGCGGCTGGTTCGACGTGGAGGCGGCCATGGAGGAGTTCACCCCCGGACCGAGCCAAGGCATCGACTGATGGCCACCATCCCCGTCACCCGGCGCCGTCCGCTGACCTCGATGCGCCACGATCCGTCGGCCATCTGGCACCACATCGATGGGGTGATGGTGGCTTGTCTGGTCGCCATCTCGGCCCTCGGCGTGCTCATGGTCTACAGCTCGACCCGTGGCGCCCAGCCGCCGTTCGACTCCTCGTTCCTCACCAAGCAGTCGTTCTTCATGGCCCTGGGGCTGCTGGCGGCGGGCGCCGCCGCCGTCGTCGACTACCACAAGATCCTCGATGCCGCCCCCGTGATCTACGGCGGGACCGTCCTGTTGCTGGTGGCCGTGGTGCTCGTCGGCTCCAGCCGCTCCGGCACCCAGGGCTGGTTCCAGATGGGACCGTTCCAGCTGCAGCCCTCCGAGTTCGCCAAGCTCGCCCTGATCCTCGGCTTCACCTACCTCGCCGTCCAGTTCCACGGCGACATCGACCTGCGCCGCCTCGGGGCGCTGCTGGCCGTGGGCGGCGTGCCCATCGCGCTGGTGCTGCTCCAGCCTGACCTGGGCACCGCCCTGGTGTCGGTGTGCATCAGCTTCGCATTGCTCGTCGCCGCCGGGGCGCGCGGCCGGTACCTCGTGCTGCTGGGGGCGGTGGCAGTGGTGTTCGCCACCCTTGTGCTCACCAGCGGTGTGCTCGACGGCTACCAGAGGGACCGGCTCACCGTCTTCGCCAACCAAGAGGCGCCCAAGAGCCAGACCGAGATCCAGACCACGGCGTGGAACCTGGAGCAGTCCAAGATCGCCATCGGGTCCGGCGGGTTCACCGGCAAGGGCCTCTTCGAGGGGCCGCAGACCCGCAGTGGGGCGGTGCCCGAGCAGCACACCGACTTCATCTTCACCGCGGTGGGCGAGGAGCTGGGCCTCATCGGCGCCGCCGGGCTGCTCGGCCTCTACGGGATCATCGTGTGGCGGATCTGGCGTACGGCCCAGCTGGCGCGCGACGACGCCGGGACGATGATCTGCATAGGCGTGCTGGCCATGTTCGTGTTCCAGATCTTTGAGAACATCGGCATGACCATGGGCATCATGCCCATCACCGGCATCCCCCTGCCCTTCGTCAGCTACGGGGGGTCGTCGGTGATCATGGGCTTCATCGGCATGGGCCTGGTCCTCAACGTCCACATGCGCCGATTCCGCTGATCGTTCTCGATGCGGAGCCTCTGCCTCCTCGGGCTGCCCGCCGCCTCGCAGCGCTCGGAAGCCCCCTGAGCGGCATGGTGTTCAAAGAAGGCACCAAGAAGGTGCTCTAGAGGCGCACCTCGGGGGCGATCCTGTCGACCACCAGGTCTGCTAGCAGGCGGTCGAGGGCGCCAGTGGGATCCTCGAGCAGCGGGCGGACCTCGGTGATGGAGGGGCGGTGCGGAGGTTCGCTGAAGCCGAAGCCACAAGGGGGGTCGAGGGGGGAGAGCGCGCCCAGGACGCGATCGCCCACCGTGGCCCGGGCCCCCACCACCGGGCGCCAGGCGGTGGCCTGGTACCACTCCCGCACGCCGTGGGGGGAGACGCCGTAGGGGCGGACGCCCATCAGGGCCCGGGCCAGGGGGGCCTCCACCCACCGGGTCAGCGCCGCCGGGCGTCGACGTGGCGGGATGTGCCAGCCGGTGCCGGTCGTCATCTCCACCGTGCGCGACGCCGGCGTGCCCGCCGCGCCGATGCGGACCCGGACCCCTCGGCCGTCACCCGCGGTGGCCAGCGGACCCACCACCACCTCGTCGAAGTCGTAGATGGCGGTGACGAAGGCGGCCACCGTCTCGGTGGGGGCGAACAGCGTGCGGGTCCCCTCGGGGGCGGCCCACATGACGTCGGCCATGGGTCCGAGTGGGGAGCGGGCCCACTGGCCCACCACGACCCGGTCACCGGTGGCGAAGCCGCAGGCGGCGATGATCCCCTCCATCCGGTGGCGCACCGGCCGATCCTGGCATCGCCTTCATCCACTTCGGCCTTCGAAGCCGCGACCCTCGGAACCGCACCCCTGGCAGTCGCCCAGTGTCTGTCAGGACTGCGGTTTCGCCGGGGCCTGCAGGCCTGTTGCAAACCGCACCCTTGGCGGTCGGCTGGCGTCTCTCATGACTGCCGTTTCGATCCATCGCGAGGGGATGGCCGATCGGGCGGGCTGACCGGGTGCATCGCGGGCGCCCGGGCGCTGCTCGGTACACTCGCCGGTGATCATGTCGTCCGTCTGGCCTCGCCTCGAGCCGCTCCTGCCGCGCGTGGCCAAGCCCGCTCGCTACATCGGCGGCGAGGACGGGTCCCAGACCCCCGAGCACCACCCGGACCAGGTGGCCTGGCTCCTGGGCTACCCCGACGCCTACGAGATCGGCCTGCCCAACCAGGGCCTGCAGATCCTCTACGAGATCCTGAACGAACGGCCCGACGCGGTGGCCGAGCGCACCTACGCCCCGTGGGGCGACCTGGACGCCGAGATGCGGGCCCACGACGTGCCGCTCTTCTCGGTCGACACCCACCGGCCGGCCGCGGAGTTCGACATCCTGGCCTTCAACCTCTCGGCCGAGCTCACCTACACGAACGTGCTGGCCATGGTCGACCTGGCCGGCGCGCCCGTCCGTGCCGCCGACCGCAGCAGCGACGACCTCTTCGTCGGCGCCGGCGGTCACTGCACCTACAACCCCGAGCCCCTGGCCGCCTTCCTCGACTTCGTGGTCCTGGGCGACGGGGAGGAGGTGGTGGGCGAGATCAGCGCCGCCCTGGCCGTCTGGAAGGCGCGTCGGGCGACCGGCGACGAAGAGGTCACCCGCGAGGACGCCCTGGTGGCCCTGTCCGGCATCACCGGGGTCTACGTGCCTGCCCTCTACGAGCCCGACCACGGCCCCGACGGCCGCCTGCTCGGCACCCGCCCCACCCATCCGGTCGCCCCCGACGAGGTCGAGAAGCGCACCATCACCGACCTGGGGGAGTGGCCCTACCCCCGCAACCAGCTGGTGCCGCTCACCGAGGTCGTCCACGACCGGCTCAACGTCGAGGTGTTCCGAGGCTGCACCCGGGGCTGCCGCTTCTGCCAGGCGGGCATGATCACCCGCCCCGTGCGGGAGCGGCCCGCTGACCAGGTCCGCACCATGGTCGCCGACGGGCTGCGCCGCACCGGCTACGACGAGGTCGCCCTCACCTCGCTGTCGACGGCGGACTTCAGCGGCATCGAGGCCGTAGTCGGCGGCATCGTCGCCGGTGACGAACCGGGCGCCGTCGGTCAGCGAATCGACAGCGAATCGCCGCCGGACGATCCCGGTGCGGGTCAGGGCCCCGGGTCGTCGCTCGACTGCGGAGCCGGCCTCGGTGGACTGGCCTCCGACGTCAGCGTGTCGCTGCCGTCCCTGCGGGTCGACGCCTTCACCGTCGGCATCGCGGCCGAGATCCAGCGGGCCCGTCGCACGGGGCTCACCTTCGCCCCCGAGGGCGGCACCTGGCGCATGCGCCAGGTCATCAACAAGCTGATCAGCGAGGACGACCTCTACGGCGCGGTGGAGTCGGCCTACTCCCAGGGCTGGCGGCGCATGAAGCTCTACTTCCTCATCGGGCTCCCCACCGAGACCGACGAGGACACCCTCGGCATCGCCACCCTGGCCCGCAAGGTGATCGAGATCGGGCGCCGCCACCACACGAACCCCTCGGTCACCGTGTCGGTCGGCGGCTTCGTGCCCAAGCCCTTCACCCCGTTCCAGTGGTTCGGGCAGAACACCCGGGAGGAGCTCACCCGGAAGGTGGGGCTGCTCCGCGACGACCTGCGTCGGGAGCGGGGCGTGGCGCTCAAGTGGCACGACCCCAGCGCCACCACCGTCGAGGGCATCATGGCCCGGGGCGACCGGCGCCTGGCCCCGGTCATCGAGGACGTGTGGCGCCACGGCGGCACCTTCCAGGAGTGGGGCGAGCACTTCGACCTCTCCCTCTGGCTCGATGCGCTGGAGCGCAACGACCTCACCGTCGAGGAGCTGGTGTACCGCCACCGCACCGAGGACGAGGCCCTGGCCTGGGACCACCTCTCCGCGGGGCTCCACAAGGACTTCCTCTGGCAGGACTGGCGAGACGCCCTCGACGAGGTCGGTCTCGAGGACTGCCGGTGGACCCCATGCTACGACTGCGGGGCGTGCACCGGCTACGGCGTCGAGCACGTCGTGGCCAGCGCCGTGCCCCCGGCCGGCGGCAGCCAGGGCACGGGTCGAGCCCCGGCGGTGCCGGTCACCCTGGGCGCCCGCCGGCCCGTGGGGGTCGGGGCGTGAGGATCCGCATCCGCTTCACCAAGCAGGGCAAGGTCCGCTTCACGAGCCACCGCGACGTGGCCCGCATCTGGGAGCGAGCGCTGCGACGGGTCCAGCTCCCGGTGGCCCGCAGCCAGGGGTTCTCACCCCGGCCCAAGCTCCACTTCGGCCTCGCCCTCTCCACCGGCCACGAGTCGGTGGCCGAGTACCTCGACGTCGACCTCGTCGAGGGCGCGACGGTCGACCTCGACACCCTGCCCGCCCGGCTGAGCTCGGCCCTGCCCCGGGGCCTCACCTCCACCGCCGCGGCCGAGATCGACCCCCGGGCCCCCTCGCTGCAGCACGCCGTCACCAGCAGTCGCTGGGAGATCGAGGTCCTGGGCCTCGACCTCCCGACCCTCCGGGACCGGACCGAGGCCCTCCTCGCCGCGCCGGCGCTGGAGATGGTCCGCCAGCGCAAGGGCAAGGACGTGTGCGACGACGTCCGACCCCACCTGTTCCACCTCCAGCCCACCCACCCGGTCGACGGGGGGGCCTTGCTCGTCGCCGAGCTCGGCACCCTCGACCGGGCCCTGCGCCCGAGCGAGCTGCTCACCCTCCTGGGTGAGCAGGCGCGCGAGGGCAAGGTGTGCCGGACCCACCAGTTCACAGAGCACGACGGCATCCGGTCAGAGCCCCTGACCGAGCCCGACGGAGAGGCGCGCCGCGCTGACCTGTCCGAGTCGTCGCCTGCTCCGCACGCCGAGGCGCGTGCGTCATGAGAAGGGACCTTCCCCATGTCCGATGCCGACCAGTCCGGGCGCGGCCGCTCCGCCGCCCCCTCCGACCCCGACAGGGCGCCTGAGCGCCGCACCCCTCCCGACGACCCCTCGACCCGTCCCCGCGGCGGTGCCAGCGATGGCCCCCCCGATGGGGCCAGTCCTCCCGATGGAGCCGGTCCCAATGGGAGACGTCGGCCCCAGATCGGTGACACCCGTCCCGCCCCCGTCGGCGACGAGGGTCCCTCGGGACGTTCCGCCGCGAGCGACGTCGCCGCGCCCGAGCGCACCGGTGGCGGCGGGTCCGGCCGGCGACGCCGCCGAGGCGGTCGCGGTCGCGGCGGCGGAGGTGGAGGCGGAGGTCGGTCGGAGGCGGCGACGAGCCGCGACGGCTCGCGGGCCAAGGGTGGCGGTCAGGGTCAGCGATCCCGCGACGATGGCTCCGGCAACGGCCAGGGCGGCGGCCGCAGCCGCGGCCGGGGCGGCGCCTCGGGCGGGGGTCGGGGCAAGGAGCGCGGCGGCCAGTCCGGCGGAGGCCGGGGCAACCGACGTCGGGGCCAGGACGACGGCGGCCGGTCGACCACACCCGTCACTGCGGTCACCGACGCCGCTCCGCTGGAGCTCGATGACGATGTCATGGAGCAGCGCCGCGGCCGGGAGCGCAAGGGCAAGGCCGTCGGCCGCTACCTCATGGCGGTCCACGTCCGCCCCGAGGCGACCCAGATCGCCATCCTGGAGGGGCGGTCGCTCATCGAGCACCAGGTCTCCCGCCCCGCTGACGACGTCTCGCAGATCCACGGCAACGTGTACCTCGGCAAGGTCCAGAACGTGCTGCCGGGCATGGAGGCCGCGTTCGTCGACATCGCCACGCCCAAGAACGCCGTGCTGTACCGCAGCGACGCCCGCCACGACCCCGACGGCGGTGACAAGCCGTCCAAGGGCCAGCCCAAGATCGAGCAGATGCTCAAGGCCCGCCAGACCATCCTCTGCCAGGTCACCAAGAACCCCATCGCCCACAAGGGCGCCCGCCTCACCCAAGAGGTTTCCCTGCCGGGGCGCTTCGTCGTCCTGGTGCCCAACAGCACCACCTACGGCATCTCCAAGCGCCTCCCCGACGACGAGCGCAAGCGGCTTCGCAACATCCTCGACAAGGTCCGCCCCAAGGGCCACGGGCTCATCGTGCGCACCGCGGCCGAGGGGGTCACCGCCGAGGAGATCGAGCGCGACGTCGAGCTGCTCGCCGACCGCTGGTCGCAGATCGCCGCGCTGGCCCGACGCTCGAAGGACCAGGGCGCGACCCTGCTCTACCGCGAGCCCGACATGGCCGTGCGGGTGATCCGCGAGGAGCTCAGCACGGACTTCCGCAAGGTGATCATCGACGATCGGGGCCTCTTCGAGGAGGTCCGGGACTACGTGCGCAGCATCGACCCGGCCATGGCCGAGCGCGTCGAGCACTACGACCCAGAAGCCGAGCGCCTGCCGCTGTACGAGAAGCACCACATCCACGAGCAGATCCACAAGGCCCTCGATCGCAAGGTGTGGCTGCCGTCGGGCGGCTCGCTCATCATCGAGCACACCGAGGCCCTCACCGTCATCGACGTCAACACCGGCAAGAACGTGGGCAAGTCGAGCCTCGAGCAGACGGTGTTCGACAACAACCTCGAGGCGGCCGAGGAGGTCGCCCGCCAGCTTCGGCTGCGCGACATCGGCGGCATCATCGTCATCGACTTCGTCGACATGGAGGTGGCCGAGAACCGGGACGCGGTGATCACCACCTTCCGCGAGGGGCTGGCGCGGGACAAGACCCGGACCCAGGTGTTCGACATCTCCGAGCTGGGTCTGGTGGAGATGACCCGCAAGCGCATCGGAGAGGGTCTGCTCGAGTCCTTCGCCGAGGCCTGCTCCCAGTGCGAGGGCCGGGGGGTGGTGTTCGACCCCGCCATCTACCCCGACGACTGACCGGCCCCCCCGGGACCAGCGCGCGGCGTCGCCCGACCCACCGACGAGTCGAGGGGGGTCGACGTTGTCGCACCGGGGGCCACCTGTGGGCGTGGGCCGGGAGCCCGATCCGGAGCCGTCCGCCCGACTGGCGGACGGCTCCGGCACCTCGGTCTCGGGTCAGACGCGATCGTTGGCGTAGACGATGACGTTGGAGCGGTAGTGGCCTGTCGCCTCGTCGAAGCTGCCGCCGCAGGTGACGAGGCGCAGGGCGGGATCGGGCGTGTCGTTCCAGATGCGGTCGACCGGCAGGGCGGTCTTGGCGATCGTCTCCGAGGAGCTGGCCGCAAAGGTGACCTTCTCACCCTCGGCGCCGGTCACGATGATCTCGTCCCCGGGGGACAGCTCTCGGAGCCGGGAGAACACGTCCGGTCCCTGCTTCGAGTCGACGTGGGCCACGATGACCGAGGGGCCGGGCGCGCCGGGGGTCGGACCAGGTTCGTACCAGCCCGCCAGGCCGAACGTCGGCGTCTCCATCCCCCCGTCACGCTTCAGACCCACGGAGGTGACGTCGGCCTCGACCCCGATGGCCGGGATCTCGATGTGGCGGGGCGGCCCGACGTTGGTGTCGGCGGGCGGCGGCGGCGGCGGAGCCGAGGGTGGGACGGACGGGGCCGCGGTGGTGGTCTCCGGGGGCGGAGAAGCGTCGGTGGTCGGCGCCGCCGTCGTGGTGGTGGTCTCCGGGGGCGGAGAAGCGTCGGTGGTCGGCGCCGTCGTCGCGGTGGTCGGGGACGCCGTCGTGGTGGGGTCCCGGGGGGCGACGGTGGTCGCCGGTGCCCTCCGGGTGGTGTCGGTGGTATCGACGACCTCCGCGGCCGCGTCCTCGGCGCTCCGCCCGCTGCGGTACCAGACCAGCGATCCGGTCAGCACGACCAGCACGAGGGCCACCGAGCCCAGCCCCCAGAGCCACTGCTTGCGGCTCCAGGGGCCGGGCCGGTTGAGCCTCAACCTCACCCGACGGAGCGGCGGCGCCGCGCCGCGATGAGCCCGGTCAGGGCCACGGCCCCGCCGGCCATCAGGAGCACCGGGGCGGGGTTGGTCCCCCCACCGTCGGCTGCGGCGTTCCCGCCCGCACCGGTGTCGATGCGGTTCGGGACGGGGATGCCACCGGGGGACGTCGGGCCGCCGGCACCCGGATCGCCGGCACCGTCGTCGCCGTCGCCGGCGCCGTCGCCGTCGCCACCCTCGCCGACGGTCACGGTGGCGGTGGAGGTGCCGCAGTCGCCGGTCTCGTCACACACCGTGATCTGGAAGGTGTCGGTCCCGGTGAAGCCGTCGTTGGGCGTGTAGGTGACGGTGCAGTCGTCGTTGATCACCACGGTGCCGTTCTCGGGCTGGGTGACCTCGGTGGGGCACAGGGCATCGCCGTCGGCGTCGGTGTCGTTCTCGGTCGGGTCGAAGGTGACCCCATCGCCCTCGGGATCGTCCACGTCGTCGTCGTTGATGACCGGCGGCGACTTCAACACGTCGGGGCCGATGGCCTCGCACACCGACTGGGCGATGATGATCTCGATGATCTCACCCGTGCCCACGGCGGGGTCGAGCGTGATGCGCACCGCGTTCACGGTGATCGTCGCCTCGACACCGGGCTCGGCCGTCACGATCTGCTCGTTGAGGATCACTGTCCCGAGCCCGGCCACGTCGATGCTGGTATTGGGGGCCGGGTTCGCGTCCACGACCACCCCGGGATCCAGGGTCGAGTCCGGGTTGACGAGAACGACGCTGCCGGTGGTGCCGGTGGTGTCGGCCGTGCACGTCGAGGTGATCGCGTCGGCGGTGAAGGCACCAGCCAGGACGTTGGCGCTGGTCACGACGGCTTCGCTGGTCGCAGCGCCGTCGATGGTCCCGACGGCGGTGCCCTCGGTGGCGACCTCGGTGAGCGTGGCCGCGAGCACTCCGGGGACGCTGACATCCCCAAAGCTGTCGGTGAAGGGTCCACCGCCGGCGGCGGGCAGGTCGACGGCGGCGAAGGGACCCTGGGTCACCGGGTCCCCAACCGGCGGCTGGACGTCGACGGTGATGTCCGTTGCCCCGCCTCCGACCTCGTTGACGATGGCGCCGGCCGGTGAGGCCAGCACCAGGGTGGCCAAGAGGGCGACCACCGCCGAAACTCCGAGGGCGAACCGCCGACGGCTGGAACCAGCCGTGCTACGCATGGATCTCACGAGAGGGATTCTCCTTGTTCTGGGGGCAAGTCGAAGGACCAACGCGCGGTGGCCGGTCCCGCGCGCATCGTGCTCCCTCGACCGCGCTGTGTCAAGGACCCGAACGGGTGATTGGTGACGAGGGGGGTCGGGACAGCCCGCTGTTCCCCGATCCGAGGGGCCCTCCGGTGGCCCGTCGCGCTGCCTTCTCACCGCCGGGGACGGCTTGGGCCCGACCCCCTCCCGCCGCTACTGTTGCCCGTCGGCCCTGGGGCCGGAACCATCCCTCCGCACGAGCCGAGACGAACGCCCATGGACGCAGTGATCAAGACCGGCGGCAAGCAGTACCGCGTCACCGAGGGCCAGCGCCTCGACGTCGAGCTCCTGGGCCCGGTCGACACCGAGGTCGAGCTGACCCCCGTGCTCCTCGTCGACGGTGACGACGTCGTGGCGGGCCGGTCGGCTCTGGCGCAGGCCACCGTCAAGGCCAAGGTCGTCGCAGAGACCAAGGGACCCAAGGTCACCGGCTTCACCTACAAGAACAAGACGAACCAGCGGAAGCGGTGGGGTCACCGCCAGCGCTACTCCACCGTCGAGATCACCGGCATCACGAAGGGCTAGGCCTCATGTCCAAGACCAAGGGCGGCGGTTCCACCCGGAACGGCCGTGACTCCCAGAGCCAGCGCCTCGGCGTCAAGGCCTACGACGGCACGCTGGTGCCGGCTGGCTCGATCATCGTGCGCCAGCGTGGTACCCGCTTCCACCCGGGTGAGAACGTGGGCCGCGGCGGCGACGACACCCTCTTCGCCACCGCCACGGGCCGCGTCCGCTTCGCCCGCCGCGGCGGCCGCAAGCTCGTCGACATCATCGCGGACGACTAGTCGAAGCGACGCTGGTAGGCGGCCGCGACGGCGGTGAGTGGTGCGTCGATGGACCAGGTGCCAAGGGTGGCCATGATCGCCGGATCGATCCCGGACCGGCCCAGCACCCGCTCGAGGATCTGTTGGCCGAGGCGCATCCTGGTCTCGGCCGGGAGCGACGCTGATCGCAGCAGGAACGAGCGCACCAGGCGGTAGTCGTCGGGGGTGAGCCGGGTGGCGTCGAGGTGGGCCGACCAGCTCTCCCACCCGGGCGGCGGGAAGAAGCGGCGGGGGAGCGCTCCCTGTCCGCCGGCACCCCGCTCGCGGATCACCACCGTCCCGGCCAGGTGATCGCCGAGACGGCGGAAACGCCGGCTGCTGAGGGCGACGGCCACCGCCACCACCCCGAAGGTCAACAGGACCTCGACCAGGAACACGAGGCTGCGCACCACCACGTGGCGGACCCGGACGGGGGCACCATCGATGGTGACCACCCTGAGTCCGAGCGCCATCTTCCCGACCGAGCGGCCCCTGGTGGCCACCTCCCAGGCCGCGGGCCAGACCAGCACGGCCGCGAAGGTCCCGATGGCCACGATGACCCCGGCCAGCACCTCGCCGGCGTCGAAGGCGTCGCCCACCGCGCCGAAGAGCCCGCCCACGGTGACCACGGCCCACAGCACGATGAAGATGAGGACGATGTCGATGAGGCCGGCCAGGAAGCGACTGGCCAGTCCCGCGGCGTCGAGGTCGAGCTCCACCGCCTCGGGCGTGACGATCCGGAAGCCCTGGCTGGCCACTGTCGCTCCTCGGGGGGAAGGGGTGGCCGACGGCGTCGTCGGTCGCCCGGTACGGTACCGCTCGGATGGACGTCGACCGCTTCATCGCCCTCAACGCCGCCGGCTGGGACCGTACCGCCGAGCTGGCCCGGAGGGCGGGACGGCGACGCGACCTCACCGGGTCGGACGTGGACGAGCTGCTGCGCCGCTACCAGGAGGTCACCCTCCACCTGTCCCAGGCCCGCACCACCTACCGCGACCCGGGCCTCACCCGGCGGCTGTCCACCGTGGTCGCGGCCAGCCATGCCGCCATCCACGGGGCCCGGGTGGCCCGCCTCGCCACCCTGCGGCGCTTCCTCGCCGCCACCTTCCCCGCCGCGGTGTGGACCTGTCGCCGTCAGCTGCTGTGGGCCACGGCGCTGTTCTGGGGCACCGCGGTGGTGCTCGCCCTGCTCTTCTGGCGGGCCCCGGACCGCCTCGACCTGGTGATCCCCGAGTCCTACCAGGAGATCTACGCCGAGGAGGACTTCGTCGCCTACTACTCGGAGAACCCCTCAGCGGTGTTCTTCAGCCGCGTCACCACCAACAACATCCAGGTATCGGTGCTGGCCTACGCCCTCGGGGCCCTGGCGGTGATCCCGGGCGCGCTGGTCCTCTTCGACAACGGTGCCGCGGTGGGGGTGGTGGCGGGCCTGTTCCTCGAACGAGGTGAGTTCTGGTCGGTCTTCATGACCTACGTCCTGCCCCACGGCCTGTTGGAGCTGACGGCCATCACCGTCAGTGGAGCCGCAGGCCTGCGCATCGGTTGGACGCTGTTCGCGCCCGGGGACCGGACCCGGGGCCAGGCCCTCGGGGAGGAGGGCCGTCGCAGCATCACCGTGGTCCTGGGGACGGCGTTGGCCTTCCTCGTCGCCGGCCTGGTCGAGGGCTTCGTGACCGGCTCTCCGGTCCTTCCCGCCGGGGTCAAGGTGGCCATCGGGGCGATGGTGTGGCTGGCCTTCCTGGCCTGGGTCCTGGTGGGCGGCCGGCGGGCGGTGGCCGAGGGCTGGACCGGCGCCCTCGAGGAGCTGCGCCCCAGCTGGGTCCCCCTCGACCCCCTGGCCCCGGTGGGTTTCGGCCTCGGAGCTCCGCTTCAAGCTCGAAACCTCAGCGGGCGTTGAGGTACTGGTCCACCAGACGGCCGGAGAGCTGGCCGGGGGGAGCGTCGACAACGGTGACGCCCAGACCACGGAGTCGGGCAGCGAGGCGGGCCCGCTCCTCGAGGGCGGAGGTGGCCGCCGCCCGCAGGAAGGCCCCCTCGTCGTCGGCCACCGGTGCGTGGGCCCAGGAGCCGACCTCGGGATCGGCCACGGCCACCACCACCACGTTGCTGTCGCGCAGCACCAGGGGAAGGGCGGGCACGAGGACTTGGGCCGCCGTCGCCTCGGTGAGGTCGGTGGCGATGACCACGGTCGTCCGGCGTCGGTGCCGGGCCTTGGTGTGGGCCAGGGCCACGCGGTGCTCCGTCTCCACCAGGGCCGGTTCGAGCTCGTAGGTGGCTTCGACCACCCGGGCCAGCTGGTCGGGCCGGTGCGAGGGGGGCAGCGAGGCCCGGACCCGGTCGTCGTAGGCCACCACGCCGACGCCGTCCTCCAGGCCCGTTGCCACGGTGACCAGGGCGAAGGTGGCGTCGAGGAGGTGCTCGAGACGGGGCACGTCGCCCACCCGGCCCGCGGTGGTACGGCCCACGTCGAGCAAGACGATGATCGTCTGGTTGCGCTCGGCCCGGTAGGTGCGCACCACCGGGTGCTGGTTGCGGGCGGTGGCAGCCCAGTCGATGCGGCGGAAGTCGTCGTCGGGCGTGTACTCCCGGAGCTGGTCGAAGTCGGTGCCGGTGCCGGGGAGCCGGACGGTGCGCACCCCCAGCTCCAGGCGCCGAGCCCGGGCCAGGCGCAGCTCGGCGTCGGCCCGGCTGGGGAAGGCCGGCACCACCTTCAGGTCGCCGGCCACCTCGACGGTGGCCTGACGGGCCGCCAGCCCCAGCGGTCCGATCGAGCGCAGCGTCACCTGACGGGGGCTGAACCGCCCCCGCCGACCGGGTCGGATGCGGGTGTCGACCCGAGCCTCGGTCCGGGGCGGGACGGTGGTCGTCCAACGCCGGGAGTCAGCTCGCAGCGAGGGGGCCAGCTCGTCGGCCACCGCCAGGCGCACGGCGCGGCCGGTGGGGTTGCGCAGCACCAGCGCGGCGCGGGCCGAGGCGCCCAGAGCCACCTGGTCGGGCAGGTCCCGTCCCACGTCGAGGCGGCCAGGGGACGGGGCGAGGGCGACGTCGACGGCGGACAGGCCCAGCAGCACCAGATCCGGTGCCCACCAGGGGAAGGGCAGGGCGTCGGGCAGCAGCAACCGCAGGCCCACCAGGGCCAGGGCGCAGAGGGCCAGGCGGCGGGTTCCGGCGGGCATCGGTCAGGCGCTGCGCTCAGGTCCGGGCCCGGCGGTGCGAACAGCCATCACCGCGCGCCTCAGCGGGGGCTAGGGACGGTGGCGAGGAGGCCGTCGATGACCCGGTCCGGCGTGAGGCCCTCGAGGGCGGCCTCGGCCCGGATCTGGAGGCGATGGCGCAGGGCGGGGCGGGCTACGGCCTTGACGTCGTCGGGGGTGACGAAGTCCCGACCCGACAGCCAGGCCCACGCCTTGGTCGCGTGCAGCAGCGCGGCGGCGCCGCGCGGTGAGACGCCGAGGGCCACCGACGGGGCGTCGCGCGTGGCCCGGGCCAGGGCCACGATGTAGCGGACCACGACATCGTCGACCCGGATGGCGCCCACGGCACGGCGACCGGCCTCGATGTCGGCCGGGCCGGCCACCCGTCGGACCCCGGCTGAGGCCGGATCGTGGACGTCCATGCCCTGGTTGTGGTGATCGAGGATGGATGTCTCGGCCTCGACCGACGGGTAGGGGACGACGACCTTGAAGAGGAAGCGGTCGAGCTGGGCCTCGGGGAGCGGGTAGGTGCCCTCGTACTCCACGGGGTTCTGGGTGGCGACCACGACGAAGGGCTCCGGGAGGGGCCGGGTGACGCCTCCCACTGAGACCTGGCGCTCCTCCATGGCCTCGAGCAGGGCGGCCTGCGCCTTGGGCGGGGTGCGGTTGATCTCGTCGGCCAGGCACAGGTTGGTGAAGATGGGGCCGGGGCGGAACGTGAAGTCGGTCGTGCCGCCCTGGAGCACCAGCTGGCCGGTGATGTCCGACGGCAGCAGGTCGGGCGTGAACTGGATGCGGGTCATGTCCAGGTCGAGGGTGGCAGCCAGGGTCTTGACCAGGAGCGTCTTGGCCACGCCGGGCACCCCCTCCAGCAGGACGTGGCCGCGGACCAGGAGGGCGGCGAGCAGGCAGGCGAGCACCGGATCCTGTCCCACCACCACCTTGGAGACCTCGGTGCGAACCGCTCGCACCACCTCGCGACCGTCGGTCGGCGCCGGTGCCGGTGCCGCGCCCGGCGCCGCCTCCGGGCCCGGGGCTCCCCGGTCGGCCGGGGGGTCCGTCGCCCGGACCGGCTCCGCTGGGGCCGGCGGCGATGGGGGAGGCCCAGGCATGGGGGGTTGCGGATCGTGGTCGGTCATCGGCGGAGGTCCCTTCGGAGGCGGTCTAGGTGGGCGGCGGTGGTCACCAGGCCGGTCTCGTCGCTGACGGGGGCCAGCAGTGCGCGGTGGACGAGGGCGGCGTCGGCGCCGGCGTGGGTGAGGAGCGCGTCGGCCAGCTCGGTCGGCTTGGGGTCGGGGCCCAGTCCGAGGGTGACGCCGAGGTCGCGCCGGGCCTGGCGGCGGAGCCGCTCGGCCGCATCGCCGACATCACCGTTGCGGTCGAGGAGCCGGCCCGATGCCAGGACCAGGTCCGAGGCGGGGAGCGGGACCGGCAGCTCCTCGACCACGGGGCGGCCCAGCCGGCGACCCGACACCAGGGCCCAGACCAGGAAGGCGACCACCAGCTGGGAGACGGCCTGTGAGCCTCGCGGGGGGAGGGCGCCGAGGACGGTGCCGTCGCCCACGTCGTCGGCATCGGTGAAGAAGCGGTTGGGGTCGAGGACGCGCACCTGGGTGCCGTCACCGGGGCCCACGAGGGCCACGGCCAGCACTGCGGCGTCGCCTCGGCCCAGATCGCCGTTGGTGAGGGGCAGGGTGCTGCCCAGCGCCACCACCAGTCCGGCGTCCAGGCGCCGGACCTCGACGCCGGCCGTGGGCCCAGCCGTCGACGAGGACCCGAGGTAGCAGGAGGAGGAGCTCGGATCGGTGGCGAACGGGGTCGGGATGCCCGGGCCGAGGGGTGCGAGGTCGGTCAGCGCGGTGAGCTGGCACCCCTCTCCCGGCCGGTCGACCGGCTGGGTCTCGCTCGGGACCCGCTCGGGGGCCAGCTCGGCCGAGGGGTCGGCCACCACGAGGGTCCCCCCGTCGCGCACCCATGTCTCGAGGTCGTCGGCCGGCTCCCCGCCCAGGGTGTCGCGCAGCTGGACCACGACATCGTCGGCCTCGCGGGGCAGCCCACCCAAGCGGACCGCTGCCCCCTCGGCGCGGAGCAGGGCGACGAGGGCGGCGGTGCCCTGGGGCCCGGTGCCCCGAGGGTCGAGGGCGGGCCGGTCGTAGGCGTCCTCGGTGGGGTTGGACAGGACCAGGATGGCGAGGAGGGCCAGCACCACCGCCGTGCCCGCCAGCACCGCCTGCTTCCGGCTCATCGCTCGCCCGACCCCGTGACGCCGACCGCGGCTGCCGGGCCGACAGGGATCACCGGACCAGTCGTGTTCATCGCTCGCCCGATGCTGGGTCGGCCCCGGCCATGGCGGCGGGCCGACGGGGTGCGGCCTCGACGGCGGCCTCGGCCAGGCGGCGGGCGGCGACGGCGTCGTCCGGGTGGGCGTGGGTGGACCCGAACCACACCCGTTCGAAGAGGTCGGCCAGCGGCGCGAAGGCCGGCGCCGCCGAGGGGGCCCGTCGGCCGAGGTCGTCGCGCAGCTCGCCGGTGGTGCGACCGGGCGCGTCGGCCACCAGGTCGCGGTCGACGAGGGTCCGGGTGACGGCGCGGTACCGGGCTCGGACCGCACCGCGGTGGTCGTCCTCGGCCTCGCACCGCTCCGCCTCCGCCGTCCACTCGTCCACGGTGCGCAGGGGCGTGAGCTCGACCTCGCTGTCGATCTCGTCGTCCTCATCGGCCGCGCGCCGGGAGCGCCGACTGTTGGCCACCACCCACGCCACGAGAGCGAGCGCCGCCGTGCCCACCACCGCGACGATCAGCAGGGACAGCCCGTTGCTCGCCCCGCGCCCGGGTCCTGACACCTCCGGCATGCGGTCGCCCAGCCAGTCCCGGATCCGGTCGAGCAGGGTGCGCCCACCCTCCTCGGGGGCCCGGTACTCGTCGCCGTCGAGGATCTCGTCCGCCGTGCGACGGCTGCGCGCCGGGTCGGTGTCGGGGTCCGGGGGCAGCTGAGGTCCGTCCGCGATCTGGCGCCCCAGATCGGGTCGCGCCGGGGCGCCGGGCGCCGCCGCGGCCCACGGGCCCGCCGCCAGGGTCACGAGGACCGTCGCGGCCAGGAGCACCAGGGCGCGACGCGCCGGGGACGCTGGGGACCGGGGCTCAGCCACCGGCCGTCTCCTGCAGCTCGACCTCGAGGTCGTAGCCCTCGACCTGCACCTTGAGGTCGAGGGCGATGAGGGCCATGGCCGTCGCCAGCAGCGGGTCCAGGACGAGGTGGGGGAGCGCGCCGGCGAGAGCCGTGGCCGCGGCTCCGCCCGCATCGATCCACCCCTCGGTGAGGGCCGAGAGGATCGGGACACCGACCAGGCTGAGCAGACCTGCGGTCAGGGTCGCGACCAGGGTGGCCACCGGGATGGAGAGGCACAGGGTCGAGAAGCGGCGCACCGACAGGCGGAAGGAGCGCACCACGCCTCGCCACGGACCGAGGTCCCCCTCCATGGCCCACAGGGGGGCGGCGATGCCGAGGACGAGGGGGCCGAGGACCACGCCCACGCACGTCACCACCTCGAGGAGGTGGACCAGGGCCCACAGCCCGGCCAGGCTGGGCAGGCGCTGTCCCACCCGGCGCAGGGCGTCGATGCCGGCGGTGGCCCGACCCCGCGACCAGTCGTGCACGAGGATCCCGCAGGCGGCACCGGTGACGGCCAGACCGAACGAGGGCAGGAGCCGGGAGGCCAGGACGCCCAGGGTGGCTCCGTCGGTGGCCCGGTCGGCAAGGAGGCCCACGGTGACCGGGTCGGGGAAGAACGCCAGCCAGAAGAACGCCAGGTTGTCCTCGATGCCGCTGGCCCACTCGTCGCGCAGCGTCACGGCCAGCACCAGCCAGATGGGCACCTGCACGGCCAGGCTGATCGTCGCGAAGTCCCCCATGCGGGTGCGCAGCAGGTTGGTGGCCCGGTCCACCACCTCGACCGGGCCCTGCGGCCGCAGGGGCACGAGGAGGCGGAGGTCGGAGCCAGCCGGGCGGGTGCGGGGCTCTGGTGCGGCCGGGCTCACGGTGGGGGCAACCTACTTGCGGCGGGGCGGCGGGAGGGCCCACCGTTCAACGAGGCCTCGGAGATGCCGATGAGTGCGTCATGGAGGCCGAGGAGGTGCTGTCGCTGTTGCGGGCCGGGGTGCTCGTCCTCGATCCCGTGGGTACGGTCGTGAAGGCCACCGGCGGCCTGGAGGGGATCCTCGGGTTCGAGATCGACGAGCTGGTCGGCCGCAACGCCATCGAGTTCGTGGCTCCTCGCGACCAGGACCAGATCGCCTTCATGTTCCTGGCCGATCCCGACCACGTGCGACGCCGCGTCTCCCCGCCCTTCTCGATCCACCTCCTCGACCGGTCCGGCCAGGTCCAGCGGGTGGAGTGCCTGGCCACCGGGGTTCCCACCGACGAGGGGTTCTGGTGGGTCGTCACCCTGACGCCCCGAGATCTCCAGCCCCTCTCCTACCACGCCCTCGACCGCTATCTGGCCGGTGCGGGCGCGACCGATGTGGCCGCCGCCGCGGTCGACCGGCTCTCGACGATCTCGCCCGAGGGGGTGCGGATCGAGGGCTTCGTCATCCACCACCGGGTCGACGGGGTCCTCACCCAGGTGGCTGGCGGGGCACCGTCACCGCTGCGGGGAGTGCTCCAGTCCTGCGTGCGGGATCGCTCGGCGCCCTGGAACCAGCCCCAGCGAGCCGGCCCTCCGTCGCCGCTCGACGTCCTGCCGCGCCCGGTGGCGGTCTCGGCCCGCGGCGCGGGGTTCTGCATCACCGACCTCCGGATTGCGGCCGCGGACGGGGCCAACGAGGTCGCCATGGTGCTCTTCGCCAACCACCCGACCGCGTTCCACGGCAATGTGAGCCTGATCCTCGACCACGCGGTCGAGATCGTCGCCATGGCCCTCACCCGCACGCGCGCCGAGGAGGTCCTCCGGCGGGCCGCCGAGCAGGATCCGCTCACCGGCCTGGCCAACCGGAGCCGGTTCTCCGACCTGCTCGAGGGCGTCGGCGACGAGGACGCTGGCGGGGTCGGGGCGGCGGTGCTCTTCATCGACCTCGATCGCTTCAAGGCGATCAACGACCGCCACGGACACGCCGTCGGCGATGCGGTCCTGGTGGAGGTGGCTGAGCGGATCCGCAGCGCCTGTCGTCCTGACGACGACGTCGCCCGGCTGGGTGGGGATGAGTTCGCGGTGCGCCTTCGTGACGTGGACGAGGCCGCGGCGCGGGTCGTGGGGGACCGGGTGCGCGAGACGATCGCCGGGCCGCTGCCGACCGGGCTGGGGCCGACCGCGATCACGGCCACGGTGGGCCTGGCGACGGCGGCGACGGCCGACGGGGACCTGGTCGGCGCGGCCGACCTGGCCATGCTGGAGGGCAAGAGGACCGGCCGAGGCCGCCTCACCAGTGCGGCGCCGGTGGTCGCACCCGCGCCACCCGGGCCGCTCACCCCATCGGGAGCCTGAGCGCGCCGCGCCGCCCGCTCGCACCGACGGCCTCGAGGTGGCGGCATCGCACCACGCGTGGGGCCCCGGGCATCGGCCTCGACGTGATGGAGACAGCCGACGTCCCTGGACGTGATCCCGTACCGGCGACACCATCCCGGCCGGCGACCGTCCGGATCTCGTCGACCGCGGCCGGGTCATCGGCGACGCCGCCTCAGGCGCTGCGGGGGAGGCGGGCCTCGTCCCAGCCCAGGAGGGCGACCCCCGCCGCGGCGGCGTAGCGGTCGGTCATGCCGCTGACGTGGCGGACGGCCGCGGCCACCGTGGCCGGCCCGCCCGGGATCAGCCCCTCGGCATCGGAGCCGAGGGCGCCGGGGTGGGCGATGTAGTGCTCGGTGAGGGCGGCGATCAGCCGGGCCGCCCGGTCAGCCTGGAGGACGGCCTCGGGGCGCAGGTAGATCCGCTCGTAGTTGAAGGCCCGGAACGCCGCCAGGGCGTCGGCCTCGGGCCGGCGGAGGGCCACCGTCCCGGTGGCGCCGATGGTCTCGACCATGGCGGTGATGAACCGGTGCAGCTGGGTGCGACGGTCGCGGCCGACGACCGAGCTGACCTCGTCGGGCAGCTCGCCGGGACGGACCACCCCGGCCGCCACCGCGTCCTCGAAGTCGTGGCAGACGTAGGCGATGCGGTCGGCCCAGGCCACGACCTCGCCCTCGGCGGTGGCAGGCGCAGGGCGGTTCCACGAGTGGTTGCGGACCGCGTCGAGGGTCTCGGCGCACAGGTTGAGCGGCTCCAGCACCGCATCGGCGCCGTAGACGGCGTGGTGGTAGCCGCCCTCGAGGAAGGGGGAGAGGGCGCCTTCGGAGGCGTGGCCCGCGGGTCCGTGCCCGCAGTCGTGGCCGGTCGCGGCGGCGGCGGTGAGGGCCAGCTCGAGCCCGACCGGTCGGGCGATGCCGACCGCGACTTGGCAGACCTCGATGGCGTGGGTCAGGCGGGTGCGCAGGTGGTCGTCGTCGGGTGCCACGAACACCTGGCACTTCCCGGCCAGGCGGCGGAAGGCCTTGGCGTGCTGGATGCGGTCCAGGTCGCGCTCGAAGCAGGTGCGGAACCGGTCCGGCTCCTCGGGTCGAGCCCGATGGCCTGCGCCCGCGGCTTGCGACGCGCCGGGGGCGAGGGCGGGCGGGCGGCCTTCCTCCCGTCGCGCGAGCTCGGCCAGGTCGAGCCCGGGAGGCCCTACGACGAGGGCGGCGTGGGCGACGGCGACGTCATCCATGGCCTCACCCTACGGAGGTGGTGCGACACACCTGTGGATCGTCCGGCGCGGTCGGTGCCGAGCTCGACGCCTTTCGGCGTTGGCCCGCAAGCGGCACCGATGACGGCCAGGCCGAACGAGGCCAGCAGGCGCGAGCCGAGGATGCCCAGGGTGTCGCCGTCGCCGGCCCGGTCCGCCAGCAGGCCGAGTATGACCGGATCGGAGACGAAGGCCAACCAGGAGAAGGCCAGGTTGTCCTCGATCCCGCTGGCCCATTCGTCCCGCACGGCCGGGGCCAGCACGAGCCAGAGGGGGACCTGCACGATCAGGCTGATGGTGGCGAAGTCGCCCAGCCGGGTGCGGAGCAGGTTGGTGGCCCGGTCGACCACCTCCACCAGCCCCTGCGGGCGCAGGGGCACCAGCAACTGGAGGTCGGGGCCCGCCGGACGGGTCCGGGGCTCTGGTGCGGCCGGGCTCGGTGCCGGCAAGCTGCCCCTGGGGGAGCGTCGGCGGGGGCAGTGGCGCCGCGGCTACCTGATGAGACGGATCACCCGAGCCTCGGTGCCAGTGGGCGTGCCGTCGGATGTCTCTCCGCCCGTTGCGTAGGAGGGCAGGCCGACGAAGATCGCAGAGTACTTCGGGTTGCCCTTGCCATCACCCGTGACGTGGAAGACGCCCCAGGCCACGACGTTGAGGATCCGGCTCTTCGCGGCGACCGCTCCGTCGGAGATGGGTAGCAGAACGTCGCAGTTGAGAAGAGGCCCCGACGTTGGACATGGTGTGGTCCCAACGACGGTGGCGAAGATGTCGTGATCGAAGCCGTCTCCGTTCTCGCTTGGG
Source organism: Acidimicrobiales bacterium (assembly GCA_038233075.1). GTDB lineage: Bacteria > Actinomycetota > Acidimicrobiia > Acidimicrobiales > Iamiaceae > Iamia. Next base: position 22,387 of record JBBSMQ010000025.1, on the reverse strand, counting down.
ATCGCCGATGGCACCGCGAGCGGCGATTGGCCCTTCTCCTTCTTTCCCTTGAAGTCGGCGTGCGCCCCACAGCCAGGGGTCTTGTTCTTCCCTTCACCTTGGATCGGGAACACGCCCTGCGATCTTGCCTTGGCAACGTCGATCGACGCGCTGCCGTCGGAGTTGTAGATGGTGTTCCCGGCCGGGTTCGTCTTCAGCAGTTCCGGGGCGTCGGAGCTGTCCGGCGCCTTCGGATTGCCGCAGATGATGAAGGGGGAACCCGTCTTGCTGAGGGTCTGGATGGTCGCCGCGGCTGAGGCTCGGGCCGTGATCGAGTCCTGTTCGACGATGTCGCCGAAGCTGGTGGGGCGGGTCTCGGAGGCCTTGACGTGCACGCCCGCGGCGTCGGGGTCGGTCACCGCGACGTCGGAGCTGCACGGGCCGATCTCGTCGCCGTCGCCCTGGATGATCGTGCACTCCTCCAGATCGGCGCCGTTGTCCTCGACCACCGACTGCACGGTGGCGTTCACCGCGGCGGCGGTGCCTGTGGGCGGCACGGTGATCACGGTCCGATCGAGGGCGCGGGCGCCGGCCAGGGAGGCCTCGTCGGCCGCGTTCTGGGCCTTGCGGCGCTGCGGGTACGCTTGTCCGCCGTCGATGACGAGGGTGGCCAGGACCAGCAGCACCGACAACAACAGGGTCATCAGCACGATGATGCTGCCCTGTTCGCGACGGGTGCCCCGCTCAGACCTGGGGCCGTGGTGGTGTCGGACGGTCGCCATCAGGTCACCTCGGTGGCTCGGCGGATGGTGGAGAATGGGCTGCGGCGATCACGGCTCAGTCGTCCTAGGTGTCGCCCGACGACGAGCTGGGTTGGCGGATGATGGCCATGGTGGCCGTGCCGCTGATGTCTTGATCGGGAAAGGCCGCCCCGACGAAGGAGAGGGGCTCGTAGGGCCACGATACCTCGACGCGCACGAACCCCGAGTCGGGGTTCACCCCAGCGCAGGCGATGGCGGTCCCGGTCTCGGTGAGGCAGGTGATGTCGATCGATCCGACGTCCTGGCCAACCAGGCGCCCGCGGACGGCGTCCTCGATCGCCGCCTCTTGGGGGCTGTCAGGCTCCCACAGGATGCCCGCCCGCGCCCCGTCCGCAGCGGCGCTGGTGGCCTGGCTGGTCTGGAACACCGCGAGTCCGACGTCGATGAACCCAAAGACCATGGTGAGGAAGAGGGGCAGCACGATGGCGGTCTCCACGATCGTCACACCCCGGTGCCGGTGGTGGCTGCGCCGGGGTGAAGGGGCCGTGGCGCGCTGGTGTGACAGCGTCATCCTTGGATCACCGCCTCCACCCGGCGGGTGACGGCGGGGTCGTCGCCCACGATGGCGGCAGCGAACGGACTGATCATCGCGACCTGAGCGGTGACCTCCACGATCACCCGGTCACCGGGGCTCTGGTCGCAGGCGTCGCTGGGGTCGCTGTCGCTGTCGTCGCGGTAGGTGACGTCGACGTCGTAGCCCTGGACCTTGGTGAGCTCCGGGTCCTGGCCACCGACCCGGTCCTTGATGCCGTCCGTGTCGCACGGCTGGAGCTGGGCGTAGGCCGAGCCCTCGCGGGCTGCGTTCGACAGGCGGTTCTGGAGCTGGGCGAAGCGGCCGTAGTCGATGGTGGTGAAGATGAGCGTCGACAGCATCAGGGCGATGAAGGCGAACTCCACGAGGGCCGCCCCCCGCTCCGGCCCCGGGCGGCGGTGCATTCCCGGCGCGTGCGGATGCACGGGGCGCGCGGGCGCCACCCGGCTGGCGCGTGGCCTGCGCTCTGCTCTGTCTGTCGACCTGAGGGCCACGGCCTCGGCCTCCCCCGCCTCTGTCCACCGGCTTCTCCGCACTGGCGACGCGGCCCCCACCAGCAGCGCGTCCCGGTTGCGATCGGCTGCGAGGGGACGTCCCGGCACGCACGCACGGCGGTGGGCAAGCCCCATCAGGTTCCTCTCGTTGGTCGCGGGCCCTCGTCCTCGACAGATCGGCGGTTGGACGCCGACCGTGAGGACCACGACTACAAAACCACCGTCAGTGATCCAAAAGGAACCATCCTCGGTGCCCGGGCATGGCCGACACTGACACCGGACGTCCGTCGGGCGGGGGCCATGGAGGATGTCGTCGCCATGCTGCACTCGTGCTTGGGCCCCCCGGGCTCGGGCTGACCGAGCGCGCCCGCGGGGAGGAGGACCGCCCCCCCGCTCGCACCTGGCGCGACGCGGGCGGAGGGCGCCGGCCACCGCGCCGTAGCGGAGGAGCCTGACCGCTTCTGGCCACGCTTCGAGCGACCTCGACCGCATCCAGCACTCGAAGGCGTTCCGCCGCCTGGCGGGCAAGTGCCAGGTGTTCGTGGCCCCGGCGACGACCACCTCCGCACCCGGCTGACCCACGCCATCGAGGTGTGCCAGGTCGCGGTCAGCATCGCCCGCCCGGTGCGCCTCGACACCGCCCTCACCGCGGCCGCGGCCACCGGCTACGACTGGCCACGGGCCAGCCGCCACGCATCGGAGGGGGCGCGGTCCCCCTTCCTCGACGACGGCTACCACCACGCCGTCTCCGGCGCCGCCCTCCTGGGGTTGGGACGAGGCCCGGCTGCCCCGCAGCGTCTGACCACACGGCCCCTTCGGCGGGCTCAAGTCTTGCCGTTTCCCTGGCTCGAGCCGACCCTCGCCCCCGCTCGAACGCCCTCGTCGACCGCGAGACCCTTTCGCCAGGCCATGCCGAAGGCGAAGGCCCCGGCCACGAACGCACTGAGAGCGAGTGCGAGGTCATCGATCATGGCCGGGCTGATCTCGATGATGCCGAACACAAGGAGGAAGAACGGCGGCATGATGAACGCCCAGCAACAACCAGTGGTGGAAGATCCGCTACAACGTCCTCGGGCGAACGAGGTCACCGACCGCACGACCTGGTCGGCGTCGGTCGTCGGCGACCCGGTGCACCTGAGCGAGGAGGAAGCCCCGTGACCGGGGCCACGTAGTCTCCTGGGGTGTCTGTCTTCGTCGACCGCGCCCAGCTCCACGCGCGGGGGGGCGACGGTGGAGCCGGGGCGGTCTCGGTACGGCGGGAGGCCCACGTCCCCCGTGGCGGGCCCGACGGTGGGGACGGGGGTGCCGGGGGCTCGGTGTGGCTGGTGGCCGACCACAACGTCGCCTCCCTGCTGTCGTTCCGCGACCACCCACACCGTCGGGCCGATTCTGGGGTCCATGGCCAGGGCAAGAAGCGCCACGGGCGCGCCGGCTCGGACCTCGAGGTGTCCGTTCCGCCGGGCACCGCCGTCTGCGCGCCCGACGGAGAGGTCCTGGCCGACCTGGTGCGCTCGGGCGACCGGTGGGCCGCGGCTCGCGGCGGACAGGGGGGTCGGGGCAACGCCCGGTTCCTCTCGAACCGTCGTCGGGCGCCGAGCTTCGCCGAGCAAGGAGAGGCGGGGGAGGAGCGCTGGCTCGACCTGGAGCTGAAGCTGATGGCGGACGTGGCGCTCGTGGGGTTCCCCAACGTGGGCAAGAGCACGCTGATCTCGCGCCTCTCGGCCGCCCGCCCCCGGATCGCCGACTACCCCTTCACCACCCTGGAGCCCAACCTGGGCGTCGTCCGCGTCGAGGAGGGCCGCGAGCTGGTGGTGGCCGACATCCCGGGATTGATCGAGGGCGCCAGCGAGGGCCGCGGCCTGGGCCACCAGTTCCTGCGCCACATCGAGCGGGCCCGGGTGCTGGCCGTCCTCGTCGATCTGTCGCCCCTCGCGCCTCACCCCCCGGCCGAGCAGGAGCGCCTCCTGCTCCACGAGCTCACCGCCTACCAGGCCGACCTCCTGACCCGACCCCGGGTGGTGGTCGGATCCCGCGTCGACATGGCCGAACCCGCCGGTGCCGCAGGGACGGTCGGACGTGACAGTTCCGATGTGGGGTGCGACCTGCTGATCTCGGCCGTCACCGGTGCGGGCCTGGACGCTCTCGTCGGCCGGATGGCCGAGCTCGTCGACAGTGCGCGCCAGCACGAGCCGCAGACCGACGGGTTCGTCGTCCACCGGCCGGCGCCGGCCGGCATCAGCGTGCTCCGCGACGACGACGGTGCGCTGCGGGTCCACGGACGGGCGGCCGAGCGGGCCGTGGCCCTCTCCGACGTGTCCAGCCCCGATGCCCAGGCCTACGTGCGCGAGCGGCTCGACCGCCTCGGCGTGTCCAAGGTGCTGGTCCGCGCCGGTGCCCGCTCCGGCGACGAGGTCCGGGTCGGTGCCTTCTCGTTCGACTACATCGCCGACGACGAGTCAGGCTGACCGCCATGGCCGAGGACCGCTTCCACGACCGATGAGCGACAGCGACCTGAGCTCGGGGGTGAGATCGACGCTCGGGTCCGCTCTGTCCGATCGCCCGCTGGGTCCGCCGTCGGCCCGGCGGACCGTGGTGGTCAAGATCGGCTCGTCATCCCTGACCGACGAGCGCGGCGCGGTCGACGAGGGTGCGGTGGCCAAGGTCTGCGCCGAGATCGCCGGGGCCCGTCGGGCTGGCCACCGCGTCGTCGCCGTCTCCTCGGGGGCCATCGCCGCGGGTCTGCCCGTGCTGGGACTGGCCTCGGACCGCCCGCGCGACCCGGTCACCCTCCAGGCCGTGTCCGCCGTCGGCCAGAGCCGCCTGATGGGGGTGTGGGACCGCCACCTGGCCGAGCACGGGCTGGTCGGCGGCCAGGTGCTGCTGGCTCCGCTCGACTTCGCCGTGCGCGACCAGTACCTCCACGCTCGGGCCACGCTGGGTCGGCTCCTCGAGCTCGAGGTGGTGCCCATCGTCAACGAGAACGACGCCATCGCCGACGACGAGATCCGCTTCGGCGACAACGACCGCATCGCCGCCCTCGTCGCCCACCTGGTCGGCGCCGAGGCGCTGGTCCTGCTCACCGACACCAAAGGGCTGCTGACCGCGGATCCGCGCTTCGACTCATCGGCCTCGCTCATCGAGGAGATCCTCGAGGTCGACCACCACATGGAGGCCCTGGCCGGTGGGGCCGGGTCGGCGCGGGGGAGCGGGGGCATGGCCACCAAGCTGGCCGCGGCCAAGATCGCGGCCTGGTCCGGGGTGCGCACCGTGATCGCCGCCGCCGACCGGCCCGGGGTGGTGGCCGATGCCATGGCCGACGTGGCCGGCGTCGGCACCGTCGTGCGTCCCCGGGCCCGCCGGCTCACGGCCCGCAAGCTCTGGATCGCCTTCGCCGTCGGCTCCACCGGCATCGTCGTGGTCGATGCCGGCGCCCGTCGGGCGTTGGAGGCCGATGGTCGGTCCCTCCTGCCCGCCGGGGTGGTGGGCGCCGAGGGTCGCTTCGCTCCCGGTGCCGCAGTGGAGGTGGCCGATGACGACGGAGCGGTCTTCGCCAAGGGCATCGTCGCCCTCGGCGTCGACGCGCTCCGGGCCGTCGCCGGGGTCCGCACCGTCGAGCTCCCCGAGGGCACCCCGCACGAGGTCATCCACCGCGACGACCTCGTCGTCCTCCCCCGCTGATCCCCCATCCGTTCTGGTCTAGGAACACGCCCTTTCGGGCTCTTCTGGCGACCAGAACGAGTGGTGAGAGCCGATCCCAACGTTCTGGTCTAGGAAGACGCCCTTTCGGGCGCTTCGGGGGACCAGAACGGGCAGGCTGGCCTCGACGAGCGACCCGGGGGGACGCCTCACTGTCACTGGGGCTGGGTAGAACATTGCGCCATGGACCGGATGATCGAACTGGCCATCGCCGAACGGGCCTCCACACAGCTCGGCCTCTTCACCCGCGCCCAGGCCCGAGCCGCCGGCATGTCGGCCAAGACGATCCGCCACCGGCTCGACTCGGGGGCCCTCCGCCTGCTCGGGAACAGCGTTCTCAGGCCCGCTGCGCTCCCCGAGACCACGCACCTGAGGATCATGGCCGCGTGCCTCGACGTCGGCGGTGTGGCCTCACACCGGACAGCAGCCTGGCTCGAGGACCTGGCGTCTGTCGGCCGGCCCATCCCCATCGAGGTGATGGCCCTCAGGCGAGGGTCGGTCCGGACCACGCCCCTGGCCCGGACGCACCTGACCACCAGCCTCCGCGACGAGGACGTGCTCGTCGTCGACGGCATCCCGACGACGAGCGTGGCCCGGACCCTCCTCGGCGTGGCCGCGCTGGTGCCGAGGGAGATCCGCCGGGAGGCCCTGGTCGGCGCGGTCGAGCAGGCGGTCAGGGAGGGGAAGGCGTCGGATCGGTGGCTCTGGTGGCTGCTGGAGGAGCGGCGCTGCCGGGGACGCAATGGCGTTCGGGCCCTCGAGACGGTCCTGACGCAGCGGGCCGAGCTGGGGCCGACCGAGAGCTGGCTCGAGCGCGAGACGCTGCGGGTGCTGGCCCGGGCCGGGCTCCCGCTTCCCGTGGTGCAACACGTCGTGCGTCGGAGCGGGGCCTTCGTGTCGCGGGTCGACTTCGCCTACGTACCCGAGCGGGTGCTGATCGAGGTCGAGGGCAGGGATCACGCCAGCGATCCGCAGCGGGCCGTCGACGCCCACCAGCGCAACGAGGGCCAGCTCCTCGGCCACACCGTCCTCACCTACACCTACGGCCAGGTCGTCGGCACGCCTCACGTGCTAGTCGACGAGGTGCGGCGCGCTCTGGCCGCCGCTCGCTCCGCCCGGACCGACGCAGCCTGACCCGCTCCCGGGTGACCGGCGCGCGCACGGGCGAAGGCTGACGATCACCCTGGCCCTGGGCGTCGCCGGCCTCCCCCTGCAGCCCGTCGTCGCCCAGGGGCCTCGGCCGAGGTCGGTTCTGGTCTGGGAATGTGCCCTTCTGGGCTCATCTGTCGACCAGAACGACTCGGCGCTCGGGGGAGGTCGGTTCTGGTCTGGGAATGTGCCCTTCTGGGCTCATCTGTAGACGAGAACGGGCAAGGGTGCAGCCGGGGTTGGTCCGGGCGTCCGGATCAAGTGCCGGGCTGGGCGGTACCGGGGGACGGGTCGGCAGCGGGAGCCGGGGAGGGGTCGGTGGCCGGAGCCGGGGCGGGCGCAATGGCATCACCCCCGAGCTGCTCGGGGGTGGGGGCCGTGGCCTCCGTGGCACCGAGGCCCAGCTCGGCCCGCAGCTGGGAGAGTCGGGCCTGGGCCTGGGTGTTCTGGGCGGCCTGCTCGACCTCCAGCATGCGGCCCTCGACCGACTGGCCGGTGAGCTCGGACATGCCCTTGGCCTTGGCGTAGCGGCCCTCGATCTTGTCCCTCACCTCGTTCATGGTCGGGACGTCCTCGCCCACGGTGGCCGACAGGGAGGCCATCGCCGTGTTCATGGACTCCTGCATCTTGGCCTGCTCGAGCTGGCTCAAGAGCTTCTGCTGCTCGGCCAGCTTGCGCTGCAGGAGGGTCCCGTTCTGGGAGACCGCAGCCTTGGCCTGGTCCGAGGCCTGGGCGGCCGAGAGGGACATGGCCTTGAGCTCCTCGACCTCGGCCTCCACCGTGATGAGCTGGTTGGCGATCGTCTCCGCAGCCCCGCTGTACTGGACGGCCTTCGTCTCGTCGCCGTTCTTGGTCGCCTCCTCGGCCATGAGGATCGCCTGGCGGGCGTTGGCGTTGAGCTTCTCGAGCTGCTCCATGGAGCGGTTGAGGCGCAGCTCGGTCTGCTTCTGCTGGGCGATCACGTTGGCGGCCTGCTCGGTGAGGGTGCGGTGGTTCCGCTGCGCCTCGGTGATGGCCTGCTGGAGCTGGACCTTGGGGTCGGCCTTCTCGTTGAACTTCTGGTTGCCGCTGGCGGTGAGGTAGTTCCAGAAGCGCTTGAAGAGCTTGAACATGGGATCGAGCATACCGATCCCGAGGCGCCGGCTCGGCTGGGTGGTGGCGCGGCGCCGGTGGCGTCAGCGCCGACGCAGTCGGGCGGGCAGACGGCCCCGCAGGCCGGCGTCGTCGGCCACGCCGAGGGCCACGGCCGAGCCGACGTAGACGGCGCCCCCGACCGGGACCGCCACCAGTATCCAGACCGGTAGCAGGTCGGGGTCGACCTGGCTCAGCCCCATGACCACGGCCACCACCGCCGCCGCCATGAGCGCCCCCGCCCCGAGGCAACGGAGGACGGTGCGCACGAAGCCCCGGAGGTCGAACCCGGGCGGCAGACGACGCAGGAGCACGAGCAGGGCCACCACGGCGGCGAGCAGGTAGGCGACGGAGTACGCCGAGGTCAGCCCGACCAGCCCGAACGGGGCCACCAGGGCCACCGCGAACACGATGTTGGTCAGGTTCTCGCCGCTGTTGATCCAGAACGGCCGCCGGGTGTCCTGCACCGCGTAGAACGCCCGCAGCACGAAGAGGTACACCGAGAACCCGAGCAGGCCGGGGGCGAACCCGGCCAGTGCCCGGGCCACGGGGAGGCCCTGCGCCAGGCGGCCGCCGTCGGCGAAAGAGGCGGCGTCGGGGCCCAGGCGGGCGACGAGGGTGGCCAGGACGAGGTAGCCGAGGGACGCCGGCACCATCACCCCCACCAGCAGTCGCAGGCCCTGCAGCAGGCGGCTGTGGTACGTGTCCCAGCGGTCCTGCACGAAGGCTCGGGCCAGGTCGGGCTGGAAGGTCGTCATGAGCGAGACCGCCAGCAGCCCGTGCGGCAGCTGGAAGAAGGTGAACCCGACCTGGTAGCTGCGGACCGTCGTGGCGTCGCCGACGGCGAGCAGGTTCACGACCTGGGCCGCGACCTGGTTGGCGATCACGTAGCCCAGCGTCCAACCCGACAGGCGCGCCGCGGCCCGCACGGCCGGGTGGCGCAGCGAGAGGCGGAACCGGAGGCGGAACCCGGCCCGCCAGAGGGCGGGTAGCAGGGAGAGGGCCATGGCCACGATGCCGGCGGTGGTGCCGAGGCCGAGGATCAGGAGCAGCCCGAGGTCGTCGTCGACCTGGGTCAGGGTCAGGTCGCCGTCGTTGGCGACCGCCACGCCGACCAGCACCCCGACCACGATCACGTTGTTGAGCACCGGGGCCCAGGCGGCGGCGAAGAACCGGCGCCGGGCGTTGAGCAGGGCCGACCCCAGCGCCATGACACCGTAGAAGAACACCTGGGGCACGAACAGGAGGGCAAGGCCGATGCCCACCCGGCGGAACGGGGCGGCCACGTCGGCGTCGACGTTCTGCGTGTAGAGCAGGATCAACAGGGGCGACACCACCACCGCGATGCCCGTGAGCGACAGGAGGGCGACGAGGGTCACCGACACCACCGCATCGGTGGACTCGGGGTCGTCGTGTTGCAGGTGCTGGGTGAAGAGGGGGACGAGGGTGGCGGTGAGGATGCCGCCGAGGATCAGCTCGTAGACGATGTTGGGCGTGTTGTTGGCCAGGAGGTAGACGTCGCCGAGGTAGCCGGTCAGCCCGAACACGGCCAGCAGCCGGGCCACACCGGTGACCCGTGACAGCGCCGTCCCCGTGGCCACGATGACGTTGTCCTTGAGCAGCCGCCGACCTCCCGGCGACTGCTCGCGCGGGGACCCCGTCGGGATCCCCGCGCCCCCATCGCCGCTTCCGTCCGAGGCCGGTTCGGCCAGGTCGGCGGGGTCGAGCGACACAGCCAAGGCGGGATCACCTTCAGCGGGCTCGTGGGGCGCAGGGCGCTCGCGAGCATTGTCGCCACCAGCGGGTGCGGAGCCGGAGCCCGTCGGTGTGGATGTCGAGGGGGCGCCGGGGGCGTGTCCGGTCGCCTCGGTGGAGCTGTCGGCACCTCGCCGAGTCCGTTCGGGCTCATGCCCAGCGGGGATTCGAGGGTGATCGGAGCGCGGTGCGTCGCCCTCGGTGGCGTTGCCGGGACGACCCCTCCGGTCAGCCCGTTCGGGGCTGTCGCGCCGAGGGTCGGGGCCGGGCGCAGGCGGGGGGTCGCTCATCGCGCCGCGGTCGGCCCCGGTGGGGTGCGTCGAGGCGAGGGGATCGCGTTGCGGCGGGCTCGCCAGAGCGGCCCGGTCACCACGGGGGAGCGGGCGCGGAGCCGCCTGCGTCGGGCTGGGACGTCCCGGCCGGGGGGGCGGGAGCGCTGCCCCCGACGGCCCCGACCTCGTCGAGGGCCAGGCGCAGCGCCTCCATCTCGGTGACCAGCCCCTCGACGTCGCCGTCCACGGCCCCGGCGCCGTGGGCACCGGACCCGGCCGTCGAGAGCTCGATGGCTCGGGTCACGGTCTCGTCCAGGCGGGCGTCGAGCAGGCGCAGGCGGTCGACGGCGTCGGCGATGACCGCCTCCATCCGCTCCGCGCTGGCGACCTGGGCTCGCAGGGCATCGGCGGTCTGCTCCAGCCGGCTGCCCGCGGCCCACGGCTCGTCGGCCTGGTCCTCGACCTCGGCCAGCTCCCGGCGCACCCCTTCGAGATCGATGCGACGGCGGGCGCCGACGAGGGTGTGGCCCTGCTGGGCGATGCGCCAGATCTCGCCCACGCCGTCGTCGAGGCGGCTCCCGATCCGGCTGAGGCGATCGCGCAGCGGACCCTTGTCCATCGAGGCCACCGCCCCGTCGAAGCGGCGGCGGGCGTCGAGGGCGTCAGCGACGAACCGGCGCCACGGCTCCTGCACCCCGAACGGATCCGGATCCGTCCGGCGCTCGTCGTGCGGAACCGCCAGCAGCACCCGACCTCCGTACGCGGCGGCGCCGGCGACGGCGCCGGCCGCGATCCCGACCGGCAGGGCCAGCGGTGCGGTGGCCACCACGGCCACGGCGGCGACGGCTCCGGCCAGCAGGATCGAGCTCGGTGCGGTGACGGCCCGAGCGACCGGCGGCGACCAGAAGCGATCGCGGAAGCTGACCTCGCTCATCGGAGCACCACCTTGTGAAGCGACGCGTGGGAACCGTCGGTCGGCAGGGGGCGATGACGAGGCGCGTCAGCACCGCGCTCGTGGTGCCCGCGGGCCCTCCGCCGAGGCGAGACGAGCGGCGACCACCGCCAGCCCCGGGCTTCGATCGACCTCGACGTCCGGCGCGCTCGCGGCGCTCGCCGAGGGGCGCCCCCCCGCATCGAGGGGAATGCCCCGGGCGGCGGGGGAGGGGCGACGAGCGGCGGACCCTGTCGCTCTGCTGTCCGGACGAGGACCGCCTCGTCCGGTTCGCTCGCTGCCCTGGCCACGTCGCTCTAGAAGTTGCTCACCACGGCGGTGAACACCTTGGTGATCGACTCGGGGTCGCTGGCGTCGTAGGACGTGGAGTTGGTGGCTTCGGCGATGCGCTTGAGCACGTCCTTGTCGGCATCCCCGCCGTAGGCGATGGGGAAGATGCGCACCGGTGTGGCCAGCTCGCCCGTCGCGCCCCGGGCCAGGTCCGACAGCAGCTGATCGAGCTGCTGACGGTCATCGGCGGCGTCGCCGTCCTCGTTGCGCCCGTCGGTGAGGACGACCACGGCGTTGATGCGGGCCGGGTCATAGGCGGTCACCGCATCGTCGAACGAGGCCTGGGTGACCTCGTAGAGGGGGGTGGCGGCCCGGGGGAACTGGGCGTCGATCTCGGTGCGCAGCTGCTCGCGGGTGTCGCCGATGCGGCCAGGGGGCACGACGTCGATGAAGGAGGCGCTCTCGTCGGGGCCGAGAGCGGTGGTGAAGATGCGCAGGCCCACCTCGTCGTCGTCCTTGAACTCGCTCAGCGCCTCGATGGCCGCCCGCTTGGCCAGCTCCAGCTTGGTGTCACCGCCATCGACCACCGGATCGCCCATGGAGCCCGAGACGTCGAGGGCGATGATCACCCGAGCGCTCTTGCGTTGCTCGGACCAGTTGTCGAGCAGCTGGACCATGACCTCCGGCGCCGGCGTCTCGAGGAGCGTGGTGGGCTGGGTGGGGTCGACGTTGTTGCTCTCGTCGATGGGCGCGCCCACGGCGACGTCGGGGTTGCCGGGGCGGAAGCCGAACTCCAGCACCTTCTCCTGGTTGACCGGCTCCTTGACGAAGGCCTCGAAGGCCGCTGCGGCGTCCCTCTCCTCGTCGGACACCCACTCGGCGTCGAGGACGATGTAGGGGTTGTCGGAGTAGATCGTCCCCTCCTCGGGGTAGATGGCCACGAGGGGGATGTTCGGGGCGCGGGGCCGCTCGCCGGCTTCGAGGTTGCCGTCCGGGTTGCCCTGGTTGTAGTCGATGACGGACTTCTCCTCGACGGCCGCGGCGGACACGTAGGTGAGCGAGGTGCCCCGGTCGTCGGTGCGGAACCAGTTGTTGAGGAACGTGAGGGTGGTGTCGCCGTAGTGGACGACCGAGGACTCGATCGCCTCGGCCTCGGCGGCGACCTCGGGGTTGGCCAGATCCTCCCGAGAGAGCCCCTCGGTCTTGCCCGTCGAGGAGTAGGCCTGGGCGATCAGGGCGGAGAGGCCACTGGTGGAGAAGTTGGGGTTGGTCTTGCCCAGGCGGAACGGGCCCCACTCGGGGTGGCCGAAGGCGGCCCAGCCCTCAGGATCGCGCGCCAGCTGGAGGATGTCGGACCAGCCGACGGGCTCCTCGGGGTAGCCGAGGGCATCGGCCATGGGCTCGGGCATGGCAATGACCAGCGGCGTCTGCATGAACGGCTCGGCGTCGCCGACGATGGGAGCCTGGCCGTCGTCTTCGAGGCGCTGGTTGACGATGGCGCCCCACGTCGACGCGGCGGGCGACCAGACCACGGGTCGGGGTCCCTCGGCGTCCTCGTCCCAGCCGGTGGCGAGCAGGTCCGCCGCCGCGCCCGAGGCCTTGCTCTGCGGCCGGGCGAAGGCGCATCCCCCGCCGTCGAGCTGGGCGGCCTCAGAGCCGTTGAACTCCTGGGCCAGCTGGGTCATGAGGGCGGCCTTCTCCGAGGAGACGGCCAGGTCGACCACGGTGCAGTCGCCCGGGTCGCCCAGGTCGGACTGCTCGTCGGCCACGTCAGCCGAGTCGTCCCCGCCCCCGCTGCACGAGACCGCCAGCAGCGCCACGGCGAGGAGGACGGCGCCCAGGGAGCGACGGCGTCGTGGGGGCCTGGCGGGACGTCGGGCGCAGCCCGCGCCGGGGACCGTGTTGGCGGTGCTCGGTGAGCCATGGGTCATTGGGTGAACTCCTGGTCCAGGGCGTACAGCAGGTCCGGCGCCGGGAGGCCCTCGGTGCGGGCCGGGCCGCCCTTCCACCCTGCTGTGGCCAGCGCCTCGGTGACAGTCTGGTCGGTGACCTGGTCGGTCAGCCTGTCGGCGGCGTCAGCACCGTGGGGCCCGATCGGCGCCAGCACGACGCCGAGGGTGGTGGGCGACGGCTCCAGTTCGAGGACCGTGAGATCCAGGTCCCTTCCTTGTGGCTTGTCCGCGGTGTTCCTGGCCAGGCCGTCAGTGGTGGCCAGGGCAGTGAACTGCCCGGGGAGGGTGGCGCGGGAGTTCTGCTCGGCAAGGGTGCCAGGGCGTGCGCTGTCGAGCAGCTCGTCCAGCTGGTCGGCGACCGGGGAGGTGCGGACCTCGTCGATCCCGAACTCTGCGGCGCCCTGGAGGCCGGCGGCGGCGGCGGCGAGGAAGAGGACCCCTGCCGCACTTTGCAGGGTGGGGAGGCCGATGTCGGCCCCGCCAGCCACCTCAGTGGCGAGGCAGCTCCACTCGACCGGGGTGGCGCAGGCGGTGCCATCGTCGGCAGCGGTGAGGATGGCCGGCGTCGACGAGGCCACGGGCACGGGATCGCCGTCGTCGGCGACAGGGGGGAGACCGACCTCCCGGCGGTCGACGTCGAGGATCTGGGGCCAGGGGTCGAGGGTCAGCCAGGCGTCGTAAGGGACCTCAGGGTCGGACATGGCGTCCACGGCCTCGTCCGCGGTCATCATCGCCATCGAGTCCACGCCTTCCAGCTCGGCCACGGCCTCGCACGCGGCGTCGCCCAGGTCCTCGTCGCAGATCACGCGCACGGCGCCCTCGGGCCGGTCCGGTCCGTCACTGCCCGAGCCGACCCCGCTCGATGCGCTCTCGTCGTCACCGGCGAGGGCACCGCGGAGCACGAAGGCACCGGCGACCAGGGCGATGGCGGCGAGGACGGCGACCAGGCGCGCCAGCCGGGGAGGCATGAGATCCGACGGTAGTGCTCGGGGCCCTTCCGCCCCGGCCGGTCATCCGCGGCCGCCACCGCGTGACTTTGGACGGAAGGGCGCCACATGCGGCCAGGTCCGTCCAAGGTTCGGGCCCTCAGTCGGTCGAGGGGGTGCCCTCGGGTCCTGGCGAGGGGGGGCGGCGGATGCTGGAGTCGGCGCGCTCGTGGAGGTCGGGGATGTCGGCGGGCACGAGCGTGCTCAGGTCCTCGTCGGTGGGCTCGTCGAGGGCCACGACCCGGCCGGGGGGGGGCGGCGGCCGCGCGGCGAGCACCGGGGGGGCCACCCGCCCGGTGCCGAACCCGCGGTCGCGGGGCTGCGCGTCAAACCAGGCCCGCAGCTTGGCGTCGGCCTCCTCGTCGCAGCGGTAGCCGTTCTTCTCACCCATGGAGGTGAAGATGGCCGCCAGCTCGTCGGTCGAGTAGTCGTCGAACACGATGGTCTTGGGGAAGCGGGAGCGCAGGCCCGGGTTGGCGGCGATGAGCTCGCCCATCTCGTCGGGGTAGCCGGCCACCACGACGACGACCCGATCGCGGCGGTCCTCGATCAGCTTGACCAGGGTGTCGATGGCCTCTCGGCCGAAGTCGTTGCCGCCCCCGCGGGCCAGGGCGTAGGCCTCGTCGATCAGGAGCAGTCCCTCGTCGGCCCGGTCGAAGACCTCGATGACCTTGGTCGCGGTCTGGCCCACGAAGCCGGCGACCAGATCGCTGCGGTCGGTCTCGACCAGGTGCCCCCGGGCCACCACGCCGAGGGTCCGGTAGATCTGGGCCAGCAGGCGGGCCACAGTGGTCGTGCCGGTGCCGGGGTTGCCGGCGAAGACCAGGTGACGGCTCTGCTCCACCACCGGGAGGTCACGCTCCTGGCGCAGGTTCTGCACCCGGATGAGGTCGGTGACCAGCCGGACCTCGGCCTTGACCCCCTCGAGCCCGATGAGCTCGTCCAGCTCGGCCAGGAGCTCCTCGAGAGGTCGGGGCGGACCCAGGTCCTCCTTCGTCGGCCCACCGGCAGCCTCCTCGGCGCCGAGCGTGGCGGGGTCGGGAACACCCGTGCCCTCACCCTCGAGCCCGGGCGCAGCGCCGGCGCCGGCCATGGTGGTCCGGAACCGCTCGATCGTGCGCAGCTCGGTCTCGGTCGTGTAGGGATCGAGGGCGGCGACCGCGAAGGCGATGGCCACCGCCCGGTCGTGGTAGGTGCGGGCGTGGCTCGACCCGTGGCGTCGGTCGTAGCGGGCCAGCAGGTCGAGCAGCGTCGAAGGGGTCTCCAGCCAGGCCCGCCGTCCGGTGAGCAGGCCGGCCCGGCGCAGGTCCTGGGGCGTGGCCCGGAGGAGGTCTCCGCCCAGGCGGGGGCCGAAGATGACCAACAGTGATCGCAGCTCGGCGTCGGTGTGGACCTCGTCGCAGTCGATGAACGCGGCCGCCAGGTGGAACGCCTCCCGGGTGACGTCCTCGGCCAGGGCGTCGCGGTCGACACCCTCGACCGTCCCCGCCAGCGACTGCACGATCGGGGTGAGGGACTGCTCGAACGCCTCGGTCGCGCTCGCCATGCCGGGATCGGCGATCAACGGTCCTCCGGCGGGCTCGGATCGCGCCACATGAGGGCGATGGGCGGCGACCCTCCGGGCTCGACCTCGCCGGTGACCCGGAACCCGTGGCGCTGGTAGAAGGCCACGTTGGCCGGGTTGGACGACTCCAGGTAGGCGCCGGTTCCATCGAGGTCGCAGCGGGAGAGCACCGGCGCCAGCAGCGACGAGGCCACGCCCCGGTGCTGGTGATCGGGGTGGGTGCCCAGCACCGCCAGGTACCAGTGCTCACCCTTCGGGTGGGCCCGCTCGATGCCGTGGAGCAGGGCGAGGCCCCGACGCGACCCGCGCCAGCGGGTGAGCCGGATCGCGACCGGCAGGGCGCCCACCTGTCCCCACCAGGGCGTCCGCCAGAGGCCGGGCGGGGCCCAGAGGGCGGCGCCGGCGTGATCGTCGGTGGTGTAGGTGTGGCCCTGTCGGATCCGGCCCCCGACCTCGTGGGCGAACATGGCCGGGGCCCGACGGTGCCAGACGTCGCCGTCGGGCACGAGCCAGCGCCACAGCGGGTCGGTGGCGAACGCGGCGGCCAGCGTCCCGGCCAGGGCGCCGACGTCGGTCGGTGTCGCATGGCGGGCGTCGGGCACCTCCGCAGTCTGCCCCACGGCCTTCGATGGTCCGACCGTGCCCTGGCCGCAGCTCACCCCTGCGAACCCCGCGACCGTTCGTGCGGTGCCGTGCCCGCCTGGGTTCGCCGGTTGTGGCCGCTGGCTGACCTGACGACCGGTTTGTGGGGTGTCGGGCGCGAGTGTGGTCGCGGGTTGTGGCTGCGGCCTGACCTCACGACCGTTCGTGCGGTGTCGAGCGCGGGTGTGGTCGCTGGGCTGTGGCCGCGGCCTGACCTCACGACCGTTCGTGGGATGGGGCCCGTGTCCGGCGTGGAGTCGGGGCTGGGCTCGGTCGCTGCGAGCGCCGGAGCCGCTTCGGTACGCTCCGGGTCGTGAGCACCGCCATCGCCGACCTGGGACGTCGGGCCCGCGCCGCCTCGCGCCCGCTGGCCCGGACGTCCACCGCCCAGCGCGACGCGGCCCTGTTGGCCGGCGCCGACCTGCTGCTGGCCCGGGCCGACGAGGTCGTCGAGGCCAACGAGCGCGACGTGGCGGCGGCGGTTGAGAGCGGGACCTCGGCCACGGTGGTCGACCGGCTGCGGCTCGACGTGGCTCGGATCGAGGCCATGGCCGCCGGCCTCCGCCAGGTCGCGGCCCTGCCCGACCCGGTGGGCGAGGTGCTCGAGGGGTGGGTGCGGCCCAACGGCCTGCGCATCTCCCGGGTCCGGGTCCCCCTCGGGGTGGTCGCGATCATCTACGAGAACCGCCCCAACGTCACCAGCGACGCCGCCGGGCTGTGCCTCAAGTCGGGCAACGTGGCCTTCCTGCGGGGCTCGTCGGGGGCCATCCGGTCCAACCTGGCCATCGCCGGCGTGCTGCGCGAGGCCTACACCAAGGTCGAGCTCCCGGCCGACGCCCTCGTGCTGGTGGGGGACACCAGCCGCGAGGCGGCGGTGGCCTTCATGCAGCAGCGCGACAGCATCGACTGCCTCATCCCCCGGGGCGGTCCGTCGCTCATCCGCTCGATCCTCGACAACGCCACGGTGCCCTACGTCATCGACGGCGACGGCAACTGCCACGTGTACGTCGACGCTGCCGCCGACCTCGACATGGCCCGCGCCATCGTCGTGAACGGCAAGACCCACCGGCCCTCGGTCTGCAACGCCACCGAGACCGTCCTCGTCCACGAGGACGTGGCCGAGTCCTTCCTCCCCGACCTGGCGGCCTCCCTCGACGGGGTGGAGCTGGTCGGTGACGAGCGCACCCGGGCGCTGGTGCCGGGTGTCGGACCGGCCACCGAGGACGATTGGGCCGAGGAGTTCCTCGACCTGCGCCTCGCCGTCCGGGTGGTCCCCAGCCTCGACGCGGCGGTGGACCACATCGCCCGCTACGGCACCGGCCACTCGGAGGCCATCGTCACCACGGACCTGGGCGCCGCCGACCGCTTCGTCGCCGAGGTCGACGCCGCCGCAGTGGTGGTCAACGCCTCGACCCGCTTCGTCGACGGCGAGGAGTTCGGCTTCGGCGCCGAGATCGGCATCTCGACCCAGAAGCTCCACGCCCGGGGTCCGATGGGTCTGCGCGAGCTGACGACCGCCAAGTACGTGGTGCAGGGCCAGGGTCAGATCCGGGGCTGACCTGGGTGCGACGGCGGTCGGACCCCTCTACACATCAGAGGCAATCTGATGTGTAGGATCTCCCACCATGCGGACCAACATCGAGATCGACGACGCTCTCATGGCCGAGGCGCGGGCGATCGCAGGGACGGCGACGAAGCGGGAGACCGTGGAGCTGGCGTTGCGCGAGCTGGTACGTCGCGACGCTCGACGTTCCACGCGGGAGCTCCGCGGCACCGTTCGTTGGGAGGGCGATCTCGACCGCAGCCGCTCGAGCCGGTGATCGTCGTCGACACCAGCGTCTGGATCGACCTCTTCCGAGGGAGTCCTACCTGGCAGGCCGACGTGCTGGCGGAGGCGCTCGACGAGGACCGTCCCGTCGCGCTCACCGACATCGTCCTGACCGAGATCCTCCAGGGGCTGTCGGACGAGGCGTCGGTGCGGCGGGTCGAGTCCCACCTCCTCGCCCACACGGTGCTGACCCTGGACCCGCTCGATGACCACCGCCGGGCGGCGCGCCTGTACCGCACCTGTCGTTCACAGGGGGTGACGATCCGTCGCACCCTGGACTGCCTCATCGCATCGGTGTGCATCCGCGAGGACCTCGCCCTGCTCCACGCAGACGCCGTCTTCGACCGTCTGGCGGCCCACACGTCGCTGCAGGTGGTCGCTGACTGACCGGGTCCGTTCCCGGCACGGCCTCTCCCGGCGGCTCGGCCGACCGTGCCGAGATGGCCGATGCCCTCTGGGCGGGAACGACCCGAGCGACGAGGCCGCCCGAGCACCCCGGCCCCTCGGCGTCGCGCACGGTCGTGGTCCTTCTCCGCGGATGTGGTCACCGGAGGCGTCGCGTCAGGCCGACGCCAGGGAGGCCATGTCCGCCTGCTCGGAGACGATGGCGCCGGCGTGGCGTGGTGGACCGGCGGCGTCGACCACGTGGCCGCGGTGACCGCACCAGCAGGTGAACCAGAACTCGACGCGATCGCCGACGCGCCGCACAGCGTGGATGCGTCGCGCCGTCAGGAGCACCTCGGTGCCCTCGGCCGCACACCAGGCCCGGAACATCAGCGGCCTCGCCGTCGGGGCGCCGTGGTCGCGGCGCTCGTGGGCGCGGTCGTGGTCCCCACGGGCCGCAGGTCTCGGTGGCGACGACGACCAGGGTGCGTTGAGGGCTGCCGGGGGCGGTGTCGGGGCCGAGGCGCGGCCGGCTGGGCGGGCCCGGCGCGGTCCGGTGCCGGCGACGAAGCGCCGGGCGAAGGTCCGGGGGCTGACTGCGGCCCGGCGGGCCAGCTCCTCGACCGTGATGGGCTGGTCCAGGTGCTCGGCCATCCACGCCAGCACCGGGCCGAGGGTGTCGTCGTCGGCGCACTCGGGGATCGGCGTCTGCACGAACTGGGCCTCGGTGTCGTCCCGCTACGCGCATCGGATGCCAGAACATCCACCGCGCCACCGCGCACCCAGGTCGTCGCCGTCCCCGTTCCGCACGCGCGTGCGGGGCCCTGGGTTCGTCGAGGACCGCGGGGCGGGAGCGTCAGCGCTCGGCGTGCGCGGCGAGGAAGGCCCAGATCTCCTCGTTGGCATCGATGGCGTCGGACACCGGGCCCAGGAGGCCGGTCAGGTCGTCCATGCCCACACTGCCAGGCCAGGTGTGGCCGCCGCCCTGGATGGTGATCAGCTCGACCGTCGCTCCCTGGTCACAGCCCGTGGTCCGTCGCCGTTCGACCTCGGGCGACGGCGCGTCGATGTCGACGGGGGCCTCACACCCGTTGCGCTCCGCCCAGGCCGCGACGGTCTCGGTGACCGACCCCCGGCGGGCCACCACGTCGACCAGCCCGGCCGAGGTGCCGGGGCCGAGACCGAGGCGACCCACGTTGGGGCCGGTGCCGCCCTCGAGGGGCAGCATCGGGTCCTCGGTGCCGTGGAACGTCAGCACCGGCACGGGTACGTCGGGATCACAGCCCGGGGGGTCGTCGAGGCCGGCCACCGCGATGAGGGCGGTGACCTCCTCGGCGTGGGTGCAGGCGATGCGGGAGGCCATGACCCCTCCGATGGCGAACCCCGTCACCACCACCCGGGCGGCCTCGACGCAGGTGGTGGCCCGCACGTCGGCCAACAGATCGTCGACGAACAGGTCGTCGTCGGCCCACCCGTCCTGGTCGGTGAGGTTCCAGGTCAGGAGGGGGGCGTCGCCCCCGACCGGCTCGGGTGTCACCACCACCACGCCCTGCTCGTCGGCGGGGACGGCGCCGTCGGCCGCCGGTTGGGTCAGGCCGCTGATGCGCTCCTGGAGGGAGGCGGGGGAGTACGCGGTGAAGTCGACGATGAGACGCATCGGGGTGCCCGGCTCGGCCCCGGCGGGGACGTAGCGCACGTAGGTCCGCTCTCGGCCCCCGCTGCTGAGGGTCACCTCGGAGCGGCCGGAGGGAGGTCCCTCGGCCCCGCACCCCGGCGACGGCTCGGGAGCCCCGGGTGCAGGTGCCGCGGTGGCAGGAGGCGCCTCCGTTGCGGCGGTCGACCCTGATGCCGACGCCTCCCCGTCGTCGCCGGTGCAGGCGCTGATGAGGGCCACGCCGACGACGAGGGCCCGCAGCGACGACGGCAGAGCCATGGCGGCACCGTAGTGGGGACCGGTCGGGGCGGGCCGCGTGGGCCCCCGATGTCGGTTGACCGGCTGGTCAAGCCGACCGGTAGCCTGCCGCGCATGTCCGACACCGAGACCGAGCCCCGGTTCGCATCCGTCGACGCGGTGCGCGACGGCCTGCGCAAGACCCAGTACCTCGCCGATGAGGGGATCGCCGGCATCGTCTACCTCGCCGACCGTCTCGGCAAGCCGGTGCTGGTCGAGGGGCCGGCCGGGACCGGCAAGACCCAGCTGGCCAAGTCGGTGGCCGAGATGATGGGAGCCCGGCTCATCCGGCTCCAGTGCTACGAGGGCCTCGACGAGTCCCGGGCCCTCTACGAGTGGAACTACAAGAAGCAGCTGCTGCGGATCCAGGCCGAGCGGGCCGACGACTCCACCTGGTCCGAGGTGGAGGAGGACATCTTCTCCGACGAGTTCCTGCTCGAGCGGCCCCTGCTGGAGGCCATCCGCAGCGAGGACCCGGTGGTCCTGCTGATCGACGAGGTCGACCGCGTCGAGGTCGAGACCGAGGCCCTGCTCCTGGAGATCCTCTCCGACTACCAGGTGTCCATCCCCGAGCTGGGCACCATCACCGCCCGCCAGATCCCCCTGGTGTTCCTCACCTCCAACGCCACACGCGAGCTCTCCGAGGCCCTCAAGCGCCGCTGCCTCTACCTCCACGTCGACTACCCGGACCTCGACCGGGAGCGGGAGATCGTGCTGACCAAGGTGCCCGACATCTCCGAGGCCCTGGCCGACCAGGTCGCTCGCATCGTGCGTTCGCTGCGCCAGCTGGAGCTGAAGAAGGCACCCTCGGTGTCCGAGACCCTGGACTGGGCCCGCACCTTGCTCCTCCTGGGCGTCACCGAGGTCGACTCGGAGACGGCCACCAGCACGGCCAACATCCTGCTCAAGTACCAGACCGACATCGCCAAGGCGGTCCGCGAGCTGGCCAACGACCCGTCCGGCGTCAAGGCCTTCGCGCCGGGCCCGAAGTAGGTCGGACCGGTGCCGGCCACCGACGCCCACCAGGCCTCGGGC
Organism: Acidimicrobiales bacterium; assembly: GCA_038233075.1. Classification (GTDB taxonomy): domain Bacteria; phylum Actinomycetota; class Acidimicrobiia; order Acidimicrobiales; family Iamiaceae; genus Iamia. The sequence goes on along the minus strand of JBBSMQ010000025.1, from coordinate 994 downwards.
GAGGCGCTGCTCCAGCTCCTGTCGGGGTTCATCGTCGAGCTGCGCGAGGCCGGCCTGCCCGTCAGCCTGACCGAGAACCTCGACGCCCTCGAGGCGGTCAAGCACATCCCTCTGGAGGACCGGGCCGCGTTCAAGTACGCGCTGGGCGCGACCCTGGTGAAGTCGAACGCTCACTGGCGGGCCTTCGAGACCGTGTTCGAGGTCTACTTCTCGCTCCGGGGTGCCCAGCACGCCATCGACGACGAGACCCGGCTCGAGCCCGGCGAGCTCGACGACGACGAGAACGACGGCGTCGGCCCCGGCCAGGGCGACGGCGAGGGCCAAGGGGGCGGGGGCGGCGGGGCCGAGTCCCTCACCCCTGAGGAGCTGGCCCAGATGCTCTACCAGGCCCTCCTCCAGGGCAACGATGCCATGCTGCGGGCCCTGGCCCGACAGTCGGTCAAGCGGTTCGCGGGGATGGAGCCCGGTCGTCCCGTGGGCGGCACCTACTACCTGTACCGGACCCTGCGGAACCTCGACCTCGACGACGTCCTGGACAAGCTCATGGACCAGGCTCGCCAGCAGGTGGCCGAGGAGGGCGGCGAGCTCAGCCCGCTGGAGGAGCGCCTCGAGCGCGACGAGTACGAGAGCCGCGTCGAGGACCTCAAGCGCGAGGTCGAGGCCGAGATCCGACGCCGCCTGGTGGCCGACCGTGGGGTGGAGGCCATGTCCCGCACCCTGCGCAAGCCGCTGCCCGAGGACGTCGACTTCATGCACGCCAGCCGGGAGGAGATGGCCAACCTCCGCAAGGCGCTGTACCCGCTCACCCGCCGCCTGGCCGTCCGCCTGGCCCGCAAGCGCCGCCACGGCCGCAAGGGCGCCCTCGACTTCCGGGCCACGGTCCGCTCGTCGCTGAGCTACGGCGGCGTCCCCGCCGACCCCAAGTTCCGCTACCCGCGGCCCCACAAGCCCGAGATCTTCGTGGTGGCCGACATCTCCGGCTCGGTCGCCGCCT
>JBBSMQ010000024.1:0-55510 GCA_038233075.1 Acidimicrobiales bacterium | reverse complement strand
GCGTGATGCCACGGACCATTGGTAGCCGGTCGGACCGGCCCGCCACGACCGGTCCCGCGTGAGGCGGTCGCGTCCTGAACGGGGCTCGGGCGCACGGTCGCGGGAGCCAACGGGATGCCGACCGGTCCGGTGCGGACCCGCCGACCTCGGTGGTGAGTGCCGCGGTCGGCCAGGAGGGCGGTGGTACCGTCTCCCGTCGCGCCCTCGTGTCAGCGCCGCCGGGGCCGATGGGTGACGGCCGCACGGCCCGTGCGACGGCGATGACGTCGGAGGAGAGAGATCATGTCCCTGAGAAGGCCCCGACCCGAGCTCTCGCGTCGCCTCCCCGTGGCCCTGGTGCTTCTCCTCACCCTGGTCCTCGGCGCCCTGTCGCCCGCAGTCGGGGCCCAGGAGCCGGCCGAGCCTCCGGAGCCTGCACCCATGGCCTCTCCCCGCATCGTGGGCGGCGTCCGGTCCGCCCCCGGGGCCTGGCCCTCCCAGGCCGCCCTGGTCGATGCCGGGAACCCCCTCCCGGGGGCGCAGTTCTGCGGGGCCACCGTCATCAGCCGGAGCTGGATGCTGACCGCTGCGCACTGCGTCACCTACGAGGGCAGCGAAGACCCTGTCCCCACCTCGTCCTACGAGGTCCTGACCGGGACCCAGTCGCTCACCGCCGGCTCGGGGACGCGGCACCGCATCGCCGAGGTCAGGGTCCTCTCTGGCTACGACGACTTCTCGTTCAACCGTGATGTGGCCCTGATACGGATCGACTCGGCCACCACCGCACCCAACCAGCGTATCGCCGCGCCGGGCGCCGAAATCACCGGCGCCACCGCCACGGCCACGGGGTGGGGGTCGACCGTCTCCGACGGCGGCCGTCAGACCCAGCTGCGCGAGGTCGAGGTCCCCGTCCTCAGTGACCAGCAGTGCCGGACGACGGCACCGTCAGGGTTCGAACCCTTCGGCTCGGAGTACATCGCCGCCTCCATGCTCTGCGCGGGAGGGGTCGATCGGGACGCCTGCCAGGGCGACAGCGGCGGGCCCCTCGTCGTCGGCCAGGGCGGCACCTCGGTCCAGTACGGCATCACCAGCTGGGGCGTCGGGTGCGCCAGCGGCTATCCGGGCGTCTACTCCCGGGTTGCCGCCTTCAGCAGCTGGATCCGCGACCAGATCCGCTACGGCCCGCTGCCCGACGCCACCGCCTTCGTGCGCCAGACGTACGCCGACCTGTTCAACCGGCTGCCGACCAACTCCGAGCAGTTCTACGGAGTGGCGGCCCTGAACGGCGGAACCGAGCCCTACACCTTCGCTCGGGATCTGGTGCAGGGCGACACCTACCAGCGTCGGACGGGTGGGGTCACCCGCCTCTACCGGGCCCTGTTCCTGCGGGCCCCGGACACGGGCGGGCTCACCTACTGGTGGGACCAGGCCAACGGCAAGCGTTCCCTCCAGCGGATCGCCGACATCATGGCCTCCTCGGGCGAGTTCCGTGCCCGGTACGGTTCCCTCGACGACGGCCAGTACGTGGATCGCGTCTACCAGAACGTCCTGGGCCGACCGCCCGACGCGCGGGGCCGTGCCTTCTGGGTGAACGAGCTGTCGTCGGGTCGTCGGAGCCGGGGTGAGGTGATGGTCGGCTTCTCCGAGTCCTCGGAGTACAAGGGCGACAACAAGATCGCCGTCGATGTGATCATCACGTTCTTCGGTCTGGTGCGCCGGGCGCCCAACGACGGCGAGCTGGCCACCTGGGCCCCCCGGCCCAACGTCTTCCTCGCGGCGTCCCTGCTGGGGTCCTTCAGCTACGCCAGCCGCTTCTGACCGTCGTCGCCGGCGCGCCCCCCAGGCTTGCCCTCGTCGTGGGCCTCGAGCGCTCGCCGCCCCACCTGGACCAGCCGCAGCACGGTGACCAGGCCGATGCCGCCCACTGCGTTGCCGAGACCGGCGAACGCCGCCGCCCCGGCCATCTCGGCGTAGCCGAAGGGGGCGCCGAACACGAGGGCCCCGAACATCTCCAGCGAGCCGACGATCACGTGGTTCATCGGTCCCGCCGCCAGCAGGAACGCCACCGCCACGGCCGCCACCAGCCGGGCCACCATCGACTCGGTGCTCTGCTGCATCCACGTCATCAGCGTCATGGTCATGCCCGCCAGAACGGCGGCCGCGAAGGCCTCGCGGCCGATGCCCATGTCCGGGTAGTGGCGAGCCACCTCGATGGCTGTCGCCCGGAGCTGGGGGAAGGCCACCACGACGAGGGCCATGGCGACCCACCCCGCCACCAGGTTGGTGGTCAGGTTCCCACCCCACAGCCGGAGCACCGCGATCCTCCGGTCGGCGCGGCGGACCGCCCGGGCCACCACGGGGAGCAGGAAGTGCTCGGTGAACAGCTCGCTCTGGCCGAGGATGAGGGCGATGAAGCCGATGCTGAAGGCCAGGGCGCCGAGGAGCTCGCTGCCGGTGGCCTCGCGTACGAGCAGCAGCGCCAGGACACCGGTGGCCACATCGAGACCACCCAGGGCGCCGGTGGCCAGCAGCGAGGACCAGGAGCGGGTGAGGCGACGTTCCCCCTCGTCGACGGCGCGCTGGAGGGCCTGGGCGAGGGCATCGTCGGTCTGACCACCGCCGGCGGCGATCTCGTGGGCGTTGGGCTCCTCTTCGCGATCATCCTCGACGTGGCGGCCGTCACGGCCACGCTCGGGTGGGTCGGCGACGGGTGTCTGCTCGATGGTCAAGCCGCACACGCTACCGAGGGTCGGCCCCGAACCACCCCTCGGTCAGGTCGGCTGGCGCCTGACCAGGGACGACCCGACCCCCAGGTCCGTGGTCCCGGTCAGGTGGTGCTGAGCATCCCGCCGTCGACGGTGAGGTGCTGGCCGGTGACGTAGCTGGCCTCGTCGGAGAGGAGGAAGCGCACGACCCGTCCGATCTCGTCGGGCCGGGCCGGGCGGCCCATGGGGATGCGGTCGAGCAGCAGCTGCTCGAACTCGGGGACGGCCATGACCGGTTCCAGCATGGGCGTGTCGACGGGGCCGGGGCACACCGCATTGGCCCGCACCCCTGCGGACGCCAGCCGATGGGCGACCGAGCGGGTCAGCCCGAGGAGCCCGGCCTTGGATGCGCAGTAGGCGGGGGTCAGGGCGCTTCCGGTCCATGCCTCGATCGACGAGATGGCCACCACCGCGGACCCGGGCCCGGCCGCGACCAGCTGGGGCATGAGTGCCTTGACCAGGAAGGCATGGGCGGCGAGGTTGACGTCGAGGACCCTCGACCAGTCCTCGTCGCGCAGCATGTCGACCGATCGGGTCTGGGACACGCCGGCGGCGTGGACCAGACCACCGAGGGGACCGAGGGCGGCGGCGGTCGCCTCCACCGCCGGTCCCAACGCGTCGTGATCGGTGACGTCGACCGCGGCCGCGTGGGCCGAGGCCCCGGCGTCCTCGACCAGGGCGGCGGTGGCCTCGGCCCCGTCGCCGTCACGGTCCCAGCAGGCCACCGGCCGTCCCACCTCGGCCAGCAGGAGCGCACACGCCCGGCCGATGCCCGACGCCGCGCCGGTGATCACCACTGCGGTCGAGGGCGTGCCCAGCGGCCCGGGCGCGCTGGGCTCGTTCATCGGTGCGCCTTCACGTCGTGGGGGACATGGAGGGCGTCGATGGTCGCCGGGCACCGATGACCGCCGTCGGCCCCGCTCGCTTCGTCGTCGGAGGGCCCGTGCTGTCTGGTTCGCTCGCTGCGCTCGCTCACTGGTGCGCCTTCACGAGGGGGGAGTCGTCGAGGGTGATGGGCACGCCGCCCAGCGAGTCGAGGACGAGGTTCAGGCTCACGAACGGGTCGTTGGCCAGCTCAGAGGCGTCGACGGGACCGGGCTCCCCGACGATGCCGGCCTCGTCGAACAGGACGGCCTCTCCGGCGCGTGCGGTGAGGGTCGCCTCGTCCCGCCGGGTGACCTCGGCCTCGCCCCGCAGCACGATCACCAGCCCGGCGCCGCCCTGGGCGTCGAGCAGCACGGTGCCGCCCCGCACGGCGATGCGGAGCGAGCCGTGCCCCAGGTCGAGGCCGGGGCTCGACCGCTCGGCGCGGGCCCACAGGGCACCGTCGACGAACCGGACGTGGGGCGACCCGTCGCTGTCGCCGGGCTGGATCGCGATGATCGTGCCCTTGCCTCGGCGGACGACGACATCGGGGGCGAGGGTGTCTTCGGTCAGGTCGGTCATGCCGTCGTCAGCCTCCCCGAGATGGGTCGATCGGCTCGGGCCGGAACCTACCGGCCGTCGCCCCCCGTCCTGAGGACCCTTGCACCGACGGCGGGCCCCCCAGCGTGACCCGGTGCGGCCCCGACGTGGGTCGACAGGCCACCCCCGTGAGCCTCCGGGCCTGGGAGGATGGGCACCATGAGTCCTCGATCCTTCCTGCTGTCCGACGCGCTGGCCTCCTACGTCGCCGGACACAGCCAGCCCCTCGACTCGGTGGCGGCGGGGCTGGTCGAGCGAACGCAAGCGCTGGGCGACGTGTCCGGCATGCAGATCAGCCCCGCCCAGAGCGCGTTCATGGGTGTGCTGGCGCGCCTCACCGGTGCCCGTCGGGCCGTCGAGGTGGGCACGTTCACCGGCCTGTCCGCGCTGGCCGTGGCGCGGAACCTGGCTCCTGGGGGGCGGCTGATCTGCTGCGACGTGAGCGAGGAGTGGACGGCGCTGGGCCGGGAGGCGTGGTCCGAGGCCGGGGTGGCCGATCGCATCGACCTCCGCATCGGACCCGCAGCCGAGACCCTGGCCGGCGATCTCTTCGGCGCCGACGAGCCCCTCGACCTGGCCTTCGTCGATGCCGACAAGACCGGGTACGTCACCTACCACGACCTGCTCGTGCCCCGGCTGCGACCGGGAGGGCTGCTCGCCGTCGACAACACGCTGTGGGGCGGGGCCATCGTCGAGCCCGACGCCTCCGACGAGAACCGCACCGCCCTCCGCGCCTACAACGACCACGCCCTGGCCGACGACCGCGTCGACACCGTGCTGCTCACGGTGGCCGATGGCCTCACCCTGAACGTCCGCCGCTGACCCCACCCGCTCCGTCCCATCTCGCGACGAATGCAACACACATGTGTGGAGCATCCGTCGCGAGATGGGAGCAGTGCGAACGGGGCCTACTCTTCCCCCTCATGCGGACCGCGCCCACGGGCCCGACCGACGCTGAGCTCGCGGCCATCATCGAACGCCGCCGATCGACCGGCGCCGACCTCTTCGACGAGGTCTGGGAAGGCGACTACCACATGGCCCCTGCGCCCCATCCCGCTCACGGCCAGCTCGACCAGCAGCTGGCCGAGCACCTCGGTCCACGGGCGCGTGCCGTCGGCCTCGTCGGGACGGGTCCGTTCAACCTCGGTGCGACCGGGGACTACCGCGTCCCCGACCGGAGCCTTCATCGCGCGCCTCCCCGCGAGACGTTCGTGTCGACCGCCGCGCTCGTCGTCGAGATTGTGTCCCCCGATGACGAGAGCTGGGCCAAGCTCGGCTTCTACGCGGCCCGTGAGGTCGACGAGGTCCTGATCGTGGATCCCTCGGTCTGCTCGGTCACCTGGCTGGCGCGGTCGGGTGGGGGATACGGACCGATCACCCGAAGCGAGGTGCTCGCCCTCGAGGTGGCCGAGCTGCACGATGCCCTGGAGTGGCCGGGCGAGCGGTGAGCCTCGGATTCGCCGCAACCTTGGACGGACCTGGCCGCATGTGGCGCCCTTCCGCCCAAAGTCCGTCGATGGCGTGCAAACCTTGGACGGACCTGGCCGCATGTGGCGCCCTTCCGCCCAAAGTTGGCCCGCGCACTGGCCCTCACCCTCACATGACGTGGAGGCCGCACTCGGTCTTGTCCCGGCCCCGCCAGCGGCCGGCGCGGGCGTCCTCGCCCTCACCCACCGGTGAGGTGCAGGGCATGCATCCGATCGACGGGTAGCCCTGCCGGGTGAGCGGGTTCACGGGCACATCGTGGTCGATGATGTAACCGGCCACGTCGGCATCGGACCAGCCCGCGATGGGGTTGACCTTCACCAGGCCCCGCAGGTCGCGGACCACGAAGGGCGCAGTGTCGCGGGTGCCGGCGTCGGCCCGGCGCAGACCGCTCATCCAGGCCGCCTTGCCGGCCAGGGCCCGGTCCAGCTGACCGACCTTGACCGCCGAGCAGCAGTTCTCGGGGTCCTTGGCCCACAGCTCCTCGGCCTGGCGGGCCACGGTCATCATGCGCAGGTTCAGCCCGTAGCGCCGACGCACCTCCTCCACGGTCTCCAACGTCTCGGGGAAGTGGTAGCCGGTGTCGATGAAGACGACCTCGATGCCGGGGTCGGCCTTGACGGCGAGGTCGATGAGGACGGCATCGGTGAACGACGCGGTGAGGCACAGGTGGGGCGCGAAGGTGGCGACCGCCCAGTCGATGATCTCCGACGCGGACCGGTGCTCGAACTCGGCGTTGAGCGCGGCCAGGTCGGCGTCGGTCAGCTCGGGGATGTCCAGGGACCCGAGACCGGGTCCGGTGGTGGCGCTCATGGGTGGATCCTCGATCTCGGTGCAGGGGAGAGAACGAGTGGCGTGCTCAGGTGGCGGCGCACTCGCCCTCGCCGACCTCGGCCACGTAGGGCCCGGTCTCGTCGTAGTCGACGTAGAAGTCGGGGGCTTCGTCGGGCAGGGGGAAGGCGCCGTACTCCTTCAGGCCCTCGGCCACGCCCTTGGCGCCCCCCGAGCGCTCCAGCCAGCTGCGGAAGCTCTCACCGGGGACGCGCTCGTCGTTGAAGCGGCGGACGACGGCGGCGGTCGCCTCGGGCGCGGCCTTGGCCGGCAGGCGCAGGGCCCGGGCGCCGAACTCAGCCTTCTCCTGACCGACGTAGCCACCGAGGAGCATCTGGTAGCCGGGGGCGGCCTGGCCGTGAGCCCGGCGTTCGGCCCCGTAGAAGCCGATGTCGGCCGTGTGGTGCTGGCCGCAGGAGTTGGTGCAGCCGGAGATGTTGATGCGGACCCCACCCACCGTGGCCAGGCCCTCCTCCTCGAGGAGCTCGCCGATGGCCGAGGCCAGGCCCCGGCTCTGGGTGACGGCCAGGTTGCAGGTGTCCGCGCCCGGGCAGGCGACCACGTCGCGCACCAGCTCGGCGCCGGGCTGGGCCATGCCGATCTCGCCGAGGGCCTCGAACAGGCGGGGGAGCTGGGACTCGTCGAGCGCTCGGAAGACGACGTTCTGGCGGTTGGTGACCCGCACGTCGGCGTCCATCTCCCGCTGGATGGCGGCCAGGGCCCGCCACTGGGCCGAGGTCACATCCCCCAGACGGCTCCAGGCGTAGGCCGAGACGGTGCCCTTGGCCTCGCCCCGGACCACGTTGGTGCTCTCCCACGCCTCGTAGGCACCGGAGCGGATGGCGACCTGGGTGCCGTGCCCCATGGGGGTGGCCTCGATCACCTCCGAGCGACCGGCGGGGGCGTCGCCCACGTCGAGGACGTGACGGGGGATGCCGCCGGGCCAGGTGACCGACGCCGGCAGCAGGGTGCGCTCCTTGAGGATGCGCTCGCGCAGCTCGTTCCACCCCATGGTGTCGACCAGCCACTTCATGCGGGCCCGGATCTTGTTGTCGCGGTTGCCGTGGTTGTTGAACACCCGGAGGATGGCCTCCAGGGTCGCCATGAGGTCCTCGCGAGAGGTGAAGTCCTCGAGGGCGAGGGCCGGGTGGGGGTTGGCCCCGAGGCCGCCGGCGACGAAGACGCGGAAGCCGTCCTCGGTGGTGCCGTCGTCGAGGGTGCGGCGCACGCCGATGACCCCGGCGTCGTTGAACATGGCCTGGCCACAGTCGGTGTCGCAGCCCGAGAAGTTGATCTTGAACTTCCGCGGCAGGCGCTGGGCCAGGGGGTGGCGGAGAAAGTGCTGGGTGGCGGCCTCGGCCCAGGGGCTGATGTCGAGCACCTCGAACGGGCACGCCCCGGCCAGGTGGCAGCCCTGCACGGTGCGGACCGTGTCGCCGCAGGCCTCCCGGGTGGTGAGGCCCACCGCCGCGAGGTCGCGCAGGAGCTGGGGCACGCGCTCGAGCTCGACGAAGTGGAACTGGACGTTTTGGCGGGTGGTGATGTGACCCCAGCCGCGGGAGTACTCGTCGGCGATGTCGGCCAGCACCTCGAGCTGCTCGGGTCGCAGCGAGCCGTAGGGGATCTTCACCCGCACCATCTGGTTGTGGCCGCCCTGACGCTGGCCGTAGATGCCGTTGTTGAGCCGAAAGACCCGGAAGGCGTCCTCATCCATCGAGCCCTCCAGGTGGCGGGCCAACATGGTCTCGAACTTCTCGATGTCGGCCTGCTGGGCCGGGTCGATCGCGGTCAGCGCGGGATTGATCGTCACGATGGGCATGGATGGGGGGCCTCTCGGGGGGTCCGGGTCGCCGGGGACGGCGATCGGGCGTCAAATGGTGACAAACCTGATCCGATTGGTCAACATTCCCGAACTGCGCCGAAAGGCCAGGCCTCCGGCGGGAGGTCAGAGCTCCGCCGGGGGGCCAGGGCTCCCCCGGGGAGGCGACAGCCCCGCGGCCCCACGCCGACGAGCCAGGTCAGGCGGCGGCGCGCTCGCGGAGGCGCTCGGCCACCCGGAAGGCCAGGTCGAGCGACTGGCGGCCGTTGAGGCGGGGGTCGCACACCGTCTCGTAGCGGGTGTCGAGGTCGCTGTCGAGGATCGTGTGCGACCCGCCCAGGCACTCGGTGACGTCGTCGCTGGTGAGCTCGACGTGCACGCCCCCGGCCCAGGTGCCCTCGGCCTGGTGGGCCCGGAAGAAGCCGGCGATCTCGTCGAGGATGTCGTCGACCCGGCGGGTCTTGCGCCCGCTCACCGAGGTGAAGGTGTTGCCGTGCATGGGGTCGCAGGCCCACACGACGGGGTGGCCGGCATGGCGGACCGCGGCCAACAACGGGCGGAGCCCGTCCTCGACCTGCGCCGCGCCCATGCGGCTGATGAGGGTGAGCCGCCCCGGCACCCGGCGCGGGTTGAGGGCCTCGCACAGCTCCAGCACCTCGTCGGGCGTGGCGGTGGGTCCCAGCTTGACGCCGATGGGGTTGGCCACGCTGGCGAAGTAGGCCACGTGGGCGCTGTCGATCTGGCGGGTGCGCTCGCCGATCCAGATGGTGTGGGCGGAGCTGGCGTAGCGGTCGCCGGTGAGGGGGTCGACGCGGGTGAGGGCCTCCTCGAAGGGGAGGAGGAGGGCCTCGTGGCTGGTGAAGAAGTCGGTCTGGTGCAGGGTGGGCAGCGAGCCCGTGTCGACGCCGCACGCGGTCATGAACCGCAGGGCCCGTCCGATCTCGTCGGCCAGGGCCCGGTACTGCTGGCCCTGGGGGGTGCCGGTGACGAAGCCCTGGGTCCAGGAGTGGACCTGGTTGAGATCGGCGAAGCCGCCTCGGGTGAGGGAGCGCAGGAGGTTCAGGGTGGCCGCGGACTGGTGGTAGGCCCGCAGCAACCGGTCCGGGTCCGGCACCCGCGAGGCTGTGTCGAAGGCGTCGCCGTTGACGATGTGGCCCCGGAAGGACGGGAGGGTGACGTCGCCGATGGTCTCGCTGCCGGCCGAGCGGGGCTTGGCGAACTGCCCGGCGATGCGTCCGATCTTCACCGTGGGCACGCCCGAGGAGTAGGTGAGGACGACCGCCATCTGCAGGATGACCTGGAGACGGCGGCGGACCGACTCGGCCGAGAACGTCGAGAAGGACTCGGCGCAGTCACCGGCCTGGAGCAGGAAGGCCTCGCCCTCGGCCACCCGGGCCAGGGCGGCGGTCAGGTCTCGGCTCTCCGCCGCCACCACCAGCGGTGGCAGGGCGGCCAGGGCGTCGGTGGTGCGACGCAGGTGGCCGTCGTCGGGCCACTCGGGCTGCTGGGCCGCAGGGCGGCTGCGCCAATCGGGGGTGGGTGACGGGTCGCGCTCAGCGGTGAGCATGGGACCAGCGTGCCTCGTGGGGGTGATGAGTGCAAAGCGCGAATCGCGCCGCGGGGATGGTCAAGGTCGAGCAGGGCCCGTGCAGTACGCGTGGTCCCGAGGGTCCCGGTCCGCAGAACGAGGACAGATCGCCCAGGTCGGTGCGGTTTCCACCCAGCCGGCCCCGTCCCGTTGGACAGGACCGGAGAGGGTGCGGATGGGGGATCGGGGAACCGGTCAGGCGGCGGAGGTGCGAGCCTCGGCCTCGGAGCGGACGGTGTGCACGGCCCGCTTCACCAGGCGGCGGGCGGCCTCGGCGGTGACGCCGAGCTCGTCGCCCACCTCGCGGTAGGACCGCTTGCGGCCGTCGTTGATGCCGAAGCGCTGCTCGACGGCGTAGCGGGCCCGAGGCTCGAGGACCTCGAGGAGCCCGGTGGCGTAGTCCTCCTCGGCCCGGGCCATGACGATGGTCTCGGGACCGATGGTGTCGTCGGCGAGGAGGTCCACCAGCTCGTTGCCGTCGTCGTCGCCGACGGTGCGATCGAGGGAGGTGGGGGTGGTGAGGCGGTGGAGCGTGGAGTGCTCGTCGTCGAGCTCGTCACCGTCGCCCGACACCTGGCGGAGGGCGGACCGGAGGCTGGCCGAGCGGTCGCCGGGGAGGCGGATGAGGCTGGCCTTCTGGTCGAGGGCCCGGCCGATGGCCTGGCGGATCCAGAACGTGGCGTAGGTGGAGAACTTGAAGCCCTTGCGCCAGTCGAACTTGTCGACGGCGTGCTCCAGGCCGATGTTGCCCTCCTGCACCAGGTCGAGCAGCTCCATGCCGGGCGGCAGCGGGTAGCGGCGGGCCACGCTCACCACCAGCCTGAGGTTGGCCCGGATGAACCGGTCCTTGGCCCGGGCCGCAGCCCGGTCGGTGCGGCGCAGCTCGGCGGTGTCGTCGCCGGCGGCGCGGCTCTCGCGAGCCTTCACGCCCTTCTCTATGACCTGGGCCAGCTCACGCTCTTCGTCGGCGGTGAGCAGGGGAACCAGGCCGATCTCGTTGAGGTACTGTCCAACTGAATCGCTCATTGCCACCTGTCCAACTCAATACCCCCTCCCAGTATTCCGTGCACGACCTGCCGGAGGTCGGCGCTGAGGGGGGTGGCTACGGTTCAACCGTGACCCTTCCCCGTACCTTCCGGACCATGCGGTGAACTTGGTCACGACGGGGAGGGGACGGCGGATCGGGCTGCTAGGTGGCACCTTCGATCCGCCCCACATCGGCCACCTGCGCGTGGCGGTGACCGTCCGCCATGCCATGGATCTCGACGAGGTGGTCCTGGTACCGGCGGGCGACCCGTGGCAGAAGCGGGGCACGCAGCGCCCGAGCGGCGCCGCGGTCCGTCTGGAGATGGCGCGCCGGGCCGTGGAGGAGGCGCTCACACCCGGATCCGGTGTCGCGGTCAGCGATGTGGAGGTCCGCCGTCGGGGGCCGTCGTACACCGTCGACACCGTGGCGACCCTCCAGGACCACGATCCCGACGTCGACGTCGTCGTGGTGCTCGGTCGGGACGCTGCCGCCCTGGTCCCCACCTGGGAGCGCCACGAGGATCTCCTCCGGCGGGTCGTGCTCGCCGTCGTCGATCGGCCCGGCGGCGGGGCCGGGCCACTGGTCGGGCTGGACCCGGATCGGGTGGTGACGGTGCCGGTCGAGCAGCTGGACGTGTCCAGCTCGGAGGTGCGAGCACTGGTGGCGCGAGGCGCTCCCGTGGACGTGCTGGTGACCCCCGGGGTCGCCGCCGTCATCGCCCGTGAGGGCCTGTACGGCACCTGACCACGAGGTGACCCGGATGTGCCCCGAGGCCGAGTGGCTCTTCCGGACGGGGGGCTGGCCTCTATCGTGGTCTCGATGACCGATCGGCCGTCCGACGATGGCAGACGGGCCCGTTCCGAGGCGGCGTCCCGGCTGGCTGCCCTGCTGGCGGACGCGACCGACGACCAGCCCTCCCCCGCACCCTCTGATCCGCCCCTCGCGTCCGAGCCCGCCAGCCCGCCCCCTCCGGCGACGGGTCGCCGGGGGCCCGACGAGTCGTCGGGCCCCCGAGATGTCGCCTCGCCCCCCACCTCCCGCGTCAGGCCCTCGGCGCCGGGCGACGCCGAGGACGCTGAGCGCCCGGGGGAGGGTGCACGGGTCGGCCCGACTGGGGCTGACGGCGGTGCGGCTCCCGGGGAGTCTGAGGGTGAGGTCGGTGGCAGCGGGTCCGGTGGTGTGGCTGCGGGGGAGTCTGGGGCTGGGGTCGGCGGCGGCGAGTCCGGTGGCGCGACAGCGGGGTCCACCAAGGGGGGGCGCGGAGACGCCCGCGCTCAGGCCGCACGCGGCGATGCCCCGGGCGGCGCCGCTTCGCGCCCGGCCGGAGCGGCCAACGGCGAGGAGACGGCGCAGATCGACATGTCCTCGGTGCTCGCTCCGCCGGGGATCCCCGACCGACCCTCGACATCCACCCCGCCGAGCGCGGCGGGGCCCCGACCGTCGACCCGCCTGGCCGACGCGAGATCGCGGTCGGCCACGGTCCTCCGCGCCCGTCCCGGCGCCGGGACGGCCGGGGGCGGCGCCGCACCGACCGACACTGATCCGGCCGATGCCCCCGACCGGGGGGCTCGACGTTCCCGTCCCGATGGGGTCGGCAGTCCTGTGCCCTCCCGACCCGCGGCCGCCGGGGCGACCACCGCCTGGCCCGCCGAGCGCGGTGGCGGTCCGAAGGCCCGCGCCACCACCTCGAAGGAGACCAGTCCTCCCTCCCCGCGCACCGGCGCCACCAAGCAGACGAGCCCACCGACCTCCCGCACGGGCGCCTCGAAGGAGACGAGCACTCCGCCGAAGAAGACGGCCGAGCCCCCGCCCGAGGGCCAGGAACCCAGGCTGAGCCGGATCACGTTGCGCTCGGTCTCCTTCGCCGTCGCCTTCATCGTGTTCCTGGCTGCCGTCCCCGTCCTCGGGTGGGTCGGCAAGGAGCGCTTGCTCGACAGTCGGGGCGGCAACGTCGTCGATGCCAGCACCCGGCCCACCGACCCGGGGTACCGCGCGCTGGTCGACCCGACCCAGACCGCGCTGGTCATCCAGCGTCCCACGGCCGAGGGCGACGTCGTGGCCGCCACCCTCCTCTCCCTGGGCATGGGCCAGACCGGCGGCACCGTCCTCCAGGTTCCCCTCAACACCAAGCTGGCGACGCCCGCGTTCACCCTCGATCGCCTGGCCCAGGGCGCCAACGGCCCCGTCGAGCGCCTCGTCGGCCTCGTCGCGGCCCGTCTCAACGTCGCCATCCCCAACACCATCGAGCTCGACGACGAGCGCCTGGCCCAGCTGGTGGCGCCCGTCGCCCCTCTCACCGTCGACAACCCGGACCCGGTGGTGCTCGACAGCGGCGAGCAGATCGACGCTGGGCCCGTCAGCCTCGAGGCCGACCAGCTCGGCCCCTTCCTCCGCGCCGGTGACGAGAGTGAGTCCGAGCTGGGTCGACTGGCCCGCAACGAGGTGGTCTGGGCGGCCTGGCTCGATGCCATCGACACCTCGGACACCGCCGACTCGGTCGGGCCTGCGACCACTGGCATCGGCCCGTTCCTGCGGACCCTGGCCGCCGGCGACCCGGCCGTGGAGACCCTCGACGTCAGCCAGGAGACCGACGTCGTCATCGACGACCCCAACTACGTCACACCGCTGGTGCCGGCCCCGGGCTTCGAGGAGCAGATCATCGACGCCGTCCCCTTCCCCCGGTCCCCCGGGGCAGGGGGTCGCTACAACCTCCAGCTGCTGAACGGGGCCAGCGGCGAGCCCATCCCCCGGCCCCTCGTGCGCGACCTGATCCTCCGCGGCGCGGCGCTGAGCACGCTGGGCAACGCGTCGGACTTCGGTCAGGAGGAGACCACCATCGAGTACAGCAACGAGGACTGGAAGGATCTGGCCGACGTCGCCGCCGAGACCCTGGGCGGTGCCACTGTGACCCAGATGTCCGACGCCCGGGCCGAGGCCGTCGGCGACGACATCGTCATCACCCTCGGCCAGGAGGCCATCGACCGCTATGGGCAGTGAGGGAAGCGACGGCTGTGGCTGACGACCCCGGCCCGAGCTTCGTCGACCCTGCCACCGACCAGGTCGCGGTGCTGGCGGCTCGCGTCGTCGACGAGAAGGGCGGCACCCGCACGGTCGTCCTCCGGGTGGGCGACGTGCTCGGCATCACCGAGCTGTTCGTGGTGACCAGCGCATCCAACGCCCGGCTGGTGAAGGCCATCGTGGAGGAGGTGGAGGCCCGGGTGGCCGCCGACGGAGGCCCCCGGCCCCGACGGGTCGAGGGCCTCGACGACGCCCGCTGGGTGCTCATGGACTACGGCGATTGGGTCGCCCACGTCTTCCTCGACGAGGCCCGCGAGTTCTACGACCTCGAACGCCTGTGGGCCGATGTCCCCCGGGTCGAGTGGGCCGACGCCACCTCCTCCGCTGTCGAGCGCTGAGCCCCGACCCAGGGCGGGACCCCATGTCAGTGCCGGCGCGAACCGACGTCCGCCATCCGGTCCTGTGGGCGGTCCTCTGCAGCGCCCTCCTCGTCGCCGGCTACGCCGCCGCGCCGTTACGCCGCGGCAGCCTCCCGCTGGTGGTCGTCCTGGTGGTCGTCCTGGCGGGTGTGGTCGCGGTTCCCTTCCTGTTCCTCCGGCGGCGGGCCCTCGTCACCTCCGACCGACCGCTGGTCGACGCCGCCGTCACCGTGGCCCTGATGCTGGTGACGCTCGTCGTCGGCTTCTTGAGCATCTACGCCACCATGGCCCGCACCGGCCGCCACCTTCCCGGCCTCGACACCAAGGTGGACGCCGTGTACTTCACCGTCACCACCCTGGCCACTGTCGGCTTCGGCGACATCCACGCCGCATCCGAGCCGGCCCGCGTGGTGGTCACGATCCAGATGCTGTTCGACCTCACCGTCGTGGCCGTGGCCGCCCGACTCCTGTTCGGCGTCGCCCAAGCGCGCCGCACCACCCGCGCTGCCAGCTGACCTCCCGACACGACGAATGACCGAGGACCTGCTGCGGCGACCTCACCGGCCGCAACGCCAGTGGAGCTATGGGGAATCGAACCCCAGACCTCTTCCATGCCATGGAAGAAAACCGGGCTGGTGGACGACACCATACGCACGTCAACCCATCCATGCAAGGGTCTGGACGTCCACCCTTGTCCACCCCGTAAGCACCCAGGTAAGCACCCAGGCTACGGTTTCCGGTGTGGGAAAGAGACGCACCAAAGGCGAGGGGACCATCCACTACGACCAGACCCGGGGCCGCTGGGTCGGTCAGGTGTGGATAGGCGGCCAGCGCCGAAAGGTCTCCGCCAAGACCAAGACCGACGCCGCAGCCAAGCTCGGCGCCCTCGTCCACGGCGACGACTCCGGCCGCCACGCCGACCGCCGTGGCACCGTCCGCACCGTCCTGGCCGACTGGCAGGCCAAGGCGCTACCGGGACGGGACCTCGCCCCGTCCACCATCGAAGTGCACCGGTGGGCGGCAGACCTCTGGGCCGACGAACTCGGCGCGGTCCGCCTGGCCGACCTGGACGTGGTGGCGGTGGAGGCCGCCCTGGCCCGCATGGGCCGCAAGAGGGGGGGCCTGTCCCGCTCGTCGCTGGTGAAGGCCCGCTCAACCCTACGCCAGGCCCTCGCCTGGGCCGAGCGGCGCCGGGCCATCGGCCACAACCCCGCCGCCTCGGCCGAGCTCCCCAACGACACCGCCCCGTCACAGGGGCGGCGTGCCCTCACCGCCGACGAGCTGGCCTGCCTGACCGTCGCCCTGACCGGCCACCCCCTGGCCGCCATGTTCCTCCTATCGGCCCGAGCCGGGCTCAGACCGGGGGAGGCCGCAGCGGTGTGCGTCGACGCCCTCGACCTCGACGCCACGCCTCCGACGGTGGCGGTGGTGCGAGGCGTGCAACTCAAGCGGGGGAGGCCGTCCGTGGTCGAGGAGCTCAAGACCCGTGGGGCCCGGCGGACCATCGCCCTGCCCGCCGACCTGGCCGGCGCCCTCCGCTCCCACGTGGATGAGCACGGCATCACCTCGGGGCTGCTGTTCCCTGCCCCGAACGGCGGACCGCTGTGGCCCTCCACGGCCCGCTCGGAGCTGGCCAAGGCGTGCGACGAGGCCGGCACCCCGACCGTCCGCCCGAACGAGCTCCGACACACTGCCGCCACCCTCTGGGCCGCCCAGGGCCTCCCACCGCACCACGTCGCCGACCTGCTCGGCCACCGATCCACCCGCATGGTCGACGAGGTCTACCGCCACCGGCCCCCCGTCCTACTCGGGGCCGACGAGGGCTAGGCCGACGTCTCGCCCTTCCGGCGGTCATCGGGCGCAGACAACAGCACCCCCGCCTTGCGGGCCTGCCGCACCCACTGCCTGGCAGCGTCCTCGGACGGGACCTCGGGCACCCGTTCACAGACGGTCCGGGCTGTGGGCAGTCCCTCGGCCATCGCCTCCCGGTAGGCATCAGCCACCCGGCCGAGGAGCGCGAAGCGGCGGTCGCCCGCTGAGGCGCGCTGCGCGGCCTGGACATCGGCGGGCACAAGGTCCCGATCTGGGTCCCCCGGGTGCCCGACTGGCAGGGGAGCTCCGTCAGCGTTGGACACCACCGCCACCGTCAGCGCCCGTAGAGCGCGCTCCATCAGCCTTCCGAGGCTGGCAGACCGGACCCCCCGGCCCGAGAGGCGTGCGTTCGGACGGGGGAACAGCTCGACGCCAGCAACCCGGTGCTCTTGGTCGACGCACTCGACGCGGATCCTGACCTGCATCGAGTCGAGCTCGAAGGAGACGGTCCCGTCGTAGATGGCGACCCCCTGCCCCCTGACCCCGCCCCGCTTGACGAGCGTGTAGCCGCTGGACCACTCGACCGACCCTCCCGGGAAGGTCGTCGACCCTGCCAGGACGGCCTCCCACCGCCTTAGGTGCCCGAGCGTCAACGAATTCTGTGAGATTTGGTGTGCCATGTTGTCCATAGTAGCCGGGAGCCTCACAGTGTCCATCGGAAGCCACCCGCTACCCCGGAGGTCGCCCGATGCCCACCAACCGAACGCAGCGCCGAGGCACTGCCGACAGGCCGAAGGGAGCGCACTGGCTCCGGGATGTTGAGCTCGCCGACGAGCTCGGCATCTCCCGGGCGATGGTCCATCGGCTCCGAGTGCAGGGCATGCCGTCTCTCGCCATCGGGCGCAGCCGCCGCTACGACCGCGGCGAGTGCCTCGAATGGCTCCGACACCAGGAAGCCGCATGACGCGGCACGACCCCGCCATGGGCGGGGCCGAGCGGTCCGGGCAGGACGGTGGGAAGCCTACCGCAGAGATCCCCGAGCGCAGGGCAGTGGTCGTCCCGGCCCGGGTGCTCGGTCTCGACGGCAAGACCTACCCCAGTAGTCCCCGGACGCCCGAGGCCCGCGCCAGCCTCGTCGGTCTGGTCCACAGGCTCTCCCACGACGGCCGCACGATCCGCCAGGTCGTCGACGACGACCTCGCCGGGCGAGGCCAGGTGGTGTCGGTCGGCTCGGCCCATGGGTGGCTGCGCGACTGGGTCTGCCCCGCCTGCCGTTCAGGTGTCCCGAACGGCGCACCTGAACACGAGACGTCACCGGAGCGGGCCTTGCTGGCCGCGCTGACCTGGCCGGCCACAGCGAACGACGACGAGACGGGGGCGGGCTGATGAGTCAGCTCACCACCGCCCACGCCGCCGACCTGGCCGACAGGGCCCTCGACTCCGACCGCGTCGTCGAATGCGAGTGCATGTGCGGGCTCGTCGCCGTTCCCGACGTCGTGATGCTGGAGGGTGAGGCCAACGGGCAGGACACACCGACGACGTGGCGCCTGCTCCGCGACGACGGGCGCAGCGTTCACTTCTTCCTGCTGCCGCCGGGGGCGAAGTGATGACCGACCCGATGACCTGCGCCGACCCGACCACGCTGGCTCACCTCGACGCGCTCACCGCCGGCGCCGGGGGGTGGCTCGTCGTCTCCGTACTGGTGCCCGGGGCTGGCCGCGACGGCGGCGACGGGTGGCGGTCCGCATCGTTCGCCGTCGACCAGGTGGACGAGGCCGCTGCGGCGATCGCCCACGCCGATAGCCTCGGGTTCAACGTCTACGTGCGGACCAACCTCGTCGGCCGGCCGCTCACCCGGCCGACCGAGCGGGGGGTCACCGCCGACACTGCGTGCGTGACCGCTCTCGCCGTCGACCTCGACGTAGCCGGCCCCGGGCACGCACCCTCGCCGGACCGGCTCCACCCGCTCCCACCCGACAGGGACACCGCCGAGCGCATCGTGGCCGAGCTCCCCGAGCCCACCCTCAGGGTCGCCACCGGGGGCGGAGAGCATCTCTGGTGGCGACTCGATGAGCCCGAGGTCGACGACCCGGTGGGCCTGATCGAGGAGTGGAAGCACCGCACCGTCGCCGCCGCGGCCGCGCAGGGCTGGCACCTCGACACCCCCGACGCCACCCGGGTCCTCCGCCCGGCCGGGAGCCACCGGCGCAAAACCGGGTGCCAGGTGAACCGGGTTCAGCTCGTCGGCGGCGCCGGGTGGCCCACTGCGGGCATCCGGGACCGACGCCCGTGGGTTCCGGCCGGCTACGGCGCCCGGGACCTCCTGGAGCGGCTCCCTGCCCGCCCACCGCCTGAGCCGGCGCCGCCACCGAGGCAACCTCGACGGGAGTCGCGGCCCGGTGAGGTCAGCCCAGCCGACGCCGTGGCGTCCCTGGCTTGGGCGCAGATCCTCCAGCCCTTCGGCTGGACCTACGCCGGGAGCGACGCCGTCGACGGGGTCCCGGTGGAGAAGTGGCTCCGCCCCGGCGACCCGGCCAGCGCGCACTCGATCAAATGCAAGGAGCACTACGCCATCGTCAACAGCGACGCCTGCGGGCTCCCGCAGGCGAAAGGCTCTCGCAACACCAAGTTCCGGGTGTTCTGCATCCTCTCCGGCCTTACCGAGAGCGACGCCGCCCGAGCGATCGGCGCCCGAGCCAAGGAGGTGCGTTTCGGTGTCTGACCCCGCTGCAACCATCATCGACGCAGCGGCCTCGCATGTCCGTCGCGCCGACGGGTTCGACGACCTCATCGACGAGGAGGCCGCCTCATCCAACGGGGCCACCGCCTCGTCCAGCTCCGACGAGAGCACCGCGACACCGTCGACCTTCGACCGGGTCGACCTCGGCCCCGTCCTCGCCGGCGACTGGACCCAACCCACCCCCGAGCTCCTCACCCGCACCGACGGGGCCGCCCTGCTCTACGCCGGGCAGATCAACGGCATCCACGGCGACTCCGGCACCGGGAAAGGCTGGGTGGCCTGCACCGCCATCGCCGAGGTCATCCGCAGCGGGCAACGGGCCATGCTCATCGACCTGGAGGACACCCCGACGAGCATCGTCGCCCGCCTCCGCCTCCTCGGCCTCGATGACGCCCAGATCAGCGCCGGGCTCGACTACCGGCGCCCCCAGGAACCGTTCACGATCACGGCCGTCGCCCGACTGTGCGCCGATGTCGTCGAAGGACGCCACGCTCTCGTCGTCATCGACTCGCTCGGCGAAGCGTTCGCCCTCGCCGGGGTCGACGAGAACAAGGACAGCGAGGTCGGCCCCTGGCTCCGCAACGTCGCCCGCCCCCTGGCCGACACCGGTGCCGCCGTGCTCCTCGTCGACCACTCCACCAAGTCCTCCGACAACCCGCTCCACCCCTCGGGGTCCAAACGCAAACGGGCCGCCATCGGCGGCGCCTCCTACCTGATCGAAGCAGTGAAGCCCCTCACCCGAGACGACGGCGGCCGGCTCAAGGTCACCTGCGCCAAAGACCGCCACGGCCACCACGCCCGGGGTGAGGTCGTCGCCCACGTCGTGCTCCGACCGAAGCTCACCGGCGGCATCGACGTCGAGATCTACGCACCCGACCCGCCGGACCCCGATGGCGGAGCGGACGTCGCGGTGGTGGTCATCGCCGCCCAAGTGGTCCGCATCGTGAAGGACGCCGAAGTGCCGTTGTCTAAGTCTGGGGTCCGCGAGCACCTCAAGGTGAAGGCCAGCACCGACCGCAAGAAGGCCGCCGTCGAGTACGCCGTCAACTCCGGTGCCCTCGCCATCGAGGACGGCCCCCGAGGCGCCCACATCCTGACCTACGCCCACCCCTTGGAGGTGCCGTCGAATGGGTGAGCGATCACCTAGACCTGACCTTGACCTGACCTTGACCTGGGTCAAGGTGCCGAATCCTCCGACTGACCTTGACCTGTTGACCCCCGCCGTAGGCGGGGTCAGGGTCAGGGTCGGGGTCGGGCGCCCAAGGTCCAAGAGGTCGGCCAGGTCAGGGTCAAGGGGGCTCCGCTCAGGCCCAGTCCGCGACCGGAGGGCGACGCGTGTGGTGCAGCGAGCAGTGCCGACGACGACACCGACGCTGAACCCGATTGGGGGTGGGGGAGGTCCCCGCCACCCCCAATCGCCGGACACAGCGGCATGGCTCCATTTGTGTGAGGCCGATTTCCACACGGCGGCCGGCGGGATGCATCGACCCGGTCCGCAGGGCCGGCGACGACCTCGAGGCCGAGGTGCTCCTCGCTGAGGGGTGCATCGTCCGCCACCTCGCACCTGGGACGAGGCTGTCCGAGCCGCAGGCTGATCTCGACCCGACCGGTCTGCGGGGCTGCTCGGCGGCCCAGAGTCTAGAACGGTCCTCTTCACCTCCTGTAGTCTCACCTCCGTGGCTGACATGGCAGATGATTGGCTCTCAACCGCAGAGGCGGCGAAGGCCCTGGGGATCACCCCCCGGACGCTGTACCGGTTCATCGACCAGGGTGAGATGCCTGCCTATCGCTTCGGTCGGGTGATCCGGCTGCGACGCTCCGAGGTCGAGATGTTCGTCGAGGCGCAGCGAATCGAGCCCGGGTCGCTAGCGCACCTCTACCCCGAGCCCGTAGAGCCCGAAGAGACCTAGATCCTGCACCGGTCGACGCACGCCCGAAGCTCAGCGGGCATGACCCGGTCTGGACGGGTGCCGAGCGTGTGTAGCGTGCCGGCACGGATGAGGCTGCGGAGCGTGTCTCGGCTCACCCCGAGGTCGTCGGCCGCCGCGGTCAAGCTCACCGCCAGCGACGCTTGGCCTCGCTCGGACACGACGCGCCGTCGGCCGCGAAGACGTCGGGCCCGGTCCCGTTCCGGGTCAGTCGCGACGCCCGGCGGGTCCGGGTGGCTCCAGCGGGGCTTGATCCGATCGGGGTACCAGACGCCGTTGTGAGACCGAGCCGAATCGATCGCCACCCACGACAGCTCCAAACCGATCACCGAACGCCGGGTCTGCGGCGAGAGCTCGAACCAAAGCTGGCGAGCCTCCCCGACTCGGCGACCGGCAGGGAACCCGGGCGGAAGAGGCTGGGCCGACGGTGACGGGAGACGTTCGGCGGTGAGATCGAGAAGGTCGTCGCGGGTGCGAACCCACTCGGGGTAGGTGATTTCCCCGGTCACGTAGTAGCGGCGGTTGAGCTCCTCGAGGCGCTCGGCCTGGTCATCGAGGGCCGAGATCAGCTCATCTGCGTGTCGCCGGTCGGTTGCGGTCCGGTGGTTGGCTGGCGAACGGGCCTCGAGCCGGGTCAGCACTGCGGCGGTCACCCACCCGTCCAAGGCCGGCCGGTCGATGCTGATCCGACCACAGCCGCGCGGCGGTGGGCAAACATAGCGGGGCTCATCGTGACGGCCCCGCGAGTGCATCGGCGTGGAGCAGATGCCGCATCTGACACGCCCCCCCAGAAGCGACGGGGACGGTCGACGATGGCCGCCCCCGGGAAGGCCCGCCATTTGGTTCCGAACCCGGGCGGCCGTGACAGGGTCGAGGATCGCCGGCCAGCACGCCTCGGCTGTGACCTCCCCCCTGTAGGTGCGCTCACCGACGAGCCGCCGGGAACGCAGCATCGACCGCAGACCAGACCGCGACCACGGCCGCCCGGTCACACCGACCACCCCGCGGGCGGACCAGTCGGCGACGATTGCGGTCGTCGACTCCCCAGCAAGGGTCCGGTCAGCCGCCTCCCGGATCAAAGCAGCCTCAGCCTCGACTACCTCGGAGAACCCGGCCGTGTGGCCGAACCGTCGCGGACCGGCGGGCGGCAACCCGGCGTCGGCCAGTTCCCGGTTCTTGGCCCGGAGCCGAATGGATTTCACGTCCGACTCGAGACCGGCGAAGGTCACGAGCAAGCGAACGATCGCCACCCCTACCGGGTCCGAGCTGTCGATCGGCTCAGTAGCAGAGATCACCGCCGTGCCGCTCGCCTGACAGATCGCCCAGATCCGCTCGAACTCAGCCGGGGACCTGACCAGCCGGTCGAGCCGCCAGACCAGGATGGCGTCGAACCGGTGAGCCACAGCCCCTGCGAGCAGCCGTTCGTAGCTCTCTCGTCGCCCCCCGGCCGCCCAGGCGGAACGGTCGCGATCCTCGAACACCTCGGCCACCTCCAGCCCCCGCTCAGCTGCGAACCGGCGGCACAGCCGCTGCTGACGGTCCGTGGAGGTCACCTCACCGACGTCGTCTCTGGACACCCTGACGTAGAGACCGACCCGACCTGGCACCGCCCGACGATGAGCCCGAACAACGCTTAACGCAAGCCCCCAGAACCGACCTCCTGATGTCCATGAGGTGGGCCCTCAAAGAGAAGCGGTGGGGAGTTTTTCCGGGTCTACGGCGCCTGTGTCCGCGACCGACCAGGGGGGACCCACCCCCACCCCCTCTGACCAGGAGACAGCCCGGCATGGCTCCGATACCCCCCCCGGAGTTCTCGTTCCACATCGGCCCCAGGGGGCACCCCTCGCCGGCCGTCAGGGGACACCGGTGAGGTCTGGTCCTCGGAACATGTACGGGTTAGCGAATAGGGCGAGCACTGGTGGAGCGGGCCTCGTGACCCGCGAGCTGGACCCGCTCTACGCCGCGCTCATGGCCGGCCACGACCCGGTGACGTTCCTCGAGCGCGTGGCCCGCCTCCCTCCCGCCTGGCACCGGCACGCCGCCTGCCGAGGCCTCCGCCCCGAGCTGCGGATGGGGAGCCGCTAGAGCCCTGTGGTGCTGACGCCGTACTCAGCCTCAGCCGGGGTGAACCCGTCGAAGATCAGCTGATCGACCAGTCCGCTACGTGAGAACGACTGGAACTCCAAGTATTGCGCGGCCGACTTCGCAGCCTGCTCGTTCCAATCCGCGTTCTGGGCATCCACTCCGTAGGTGGCGTCCTCCGTCGAGAAGCCTTCAAACTCCAGCTGCTCGATCAGGCCGGAGCGTGAGAAGGCTTGGAACTCGAGGTACTGCGCGGCTGACCCCCGCGCGTTCGCCTGGCTGACCGTCTCGGCGGGAGTGGTCGGAGGTGGAGGTGTCGGAGGGGCTGCGGGCGTGGGGGGCGCCGTGGTGGTCGGAGGTGCCGTGGTGGCGGGTGGCTCGGTTGTGGTGGGAGGGGCGTAGTCGGGCGGCATCAGCTCTGCCAGGTCGTCACCACCGGGGCATCGGGGGTCGTCCTCAAGACGGGTCACCTCGTCGCCTTCGCACCGGCCATAGTCAGCGAGCCAGTCCTCGACCCCGTCGTGGCTGCTGCACGTCGCAGCAAGGTCAAGGTTGTCGCTGAAGGTCCCGTCCTTGCAAAGGGCGATGTCGTCAGGGCCGGCTTCTGGCTCGTAGCCGGGGAGGAGTTTGGCCAGGTCGCCGTCGCTCCGGCACTGGGGGTCATCGCGCAGTGCGATGACGGTGCCGTCCTCGCACTCGCCGTACTCGGACAGCCACCCGCTCACGCCGTCGTGGCTGGAGCAGATCGCGCCCAGGTCGGCGTTGTCGGAGATGCTGCCGTCGTTGCACTTGGCGAAACCATCAGGCTCCGTGGTGGTGGTGGACCGGTCCGAGCGGACCTGGTCAGCTTCCTCATCCGGTGACCCGGCGATGGCTCCACCGATGACGGCGATGAAGGCGAGGCCGAGGCAGGCGATCACGGGGATGAGCCACTTGGGGAAGCCGCCCTTCTTCTGGCCCCCGACGGGGACGGACGGGCCGACCCACTGGCTGCCGTTCCACTCGCGTTGATGGCCGGCCTTCATTGGGTCCGGGTACCAGCCCGCGGCCATCGACTGGTGATCGGACATGTTAGGTCCTCCCCCGTTGTGATCCGAGCGGGCAGGGTAGGCGACCGTCGCTCCGGCCGCGCCCTGGCTGCCTAAACGCGCTCCGACGAGCCGGCGACGACGTGCTCCGCACGGTCGACTACCGGGCTTGGAGGGCAGATCAGGACGAGTTGCTCCCCGCCGCCGGGTGCATCGTCCGCCGCCTCGGCCCCTGGGCGCTGGCCGTTCGAGCCGCAGGTCTCACACCAGCCCGACCCGTCTACGGCGCTGCTCGGCGGGAGGGCTGAGAGTAGGCCCCGCTCGACGAGCCGAGGAGTTTGGCCTTCTGCGCCGCGAACTCATCCTCCGTCAGGATCCCCTGGTCCCGAAGCTCAGCGAGCTCCCGAAACTGGTTCACGAGCGTGGCGTTGTCGGGCTCGCTGGAGGACTCGATCGCAAGCATCTCGTCCCCCGGGCTGAGCGCAGGCTGCTCGATCGGATCAGAGCTGACCACACCTTCGTCGGACACGCTGTCGGTCCAGTCCGACCCGTCCCAATACCGGAGCTCGTGACGCTCCAGGGGGTCCGGGTGCCACTGTGCAGCGTCCATCGCCGTTGCGGCGATCTGGCCGGCCCGCTGGGACGCCTCCTGCTGGGCAAGTGCTGCGGCGGCCTGCGCCTCAGCCGCCTGCATCTGAGCGATCCGCAGCTGCTCCTGCTGCATCGCCATCTGCTGGGTCTGGGCGGCGTGGCTGTGACCAGACGTTGAGTAGATCGCCGCAGTGTTCTGCTGGGTCAGCTTCCGCTGCTTCTTGTCGCGTCGCCGTTGGCTCATTAGTTCCCCTCCGTGGGACGCGCGCTGGAGCCTGCATCGTAGAACGGGCTCGAAGGAGGTTGCTCGCGGAAGCTCAGGTCTGCAAGCACTGCGGCCACACTTTCGCCAGAACCCGGGCCAACCGCCAGCGCGTGGCCCTCATCGTAGTGGGAGTGCTTTTCGGCGCCTACCTCCTCTGGTGGTTGATCGCCGCCGCAACCGGGACCGCCAACTAGCACCGACACGCGCACCAGCCCCCGATCCGAAGGCCGAGGGCTGGTGCGGCCGATAGGGGGAACCACCCCTACCCCTCTGACCAGGAGACAGCCCAGCATCGCTTCGATACCCCCCCGGGGTACCGCTGTCGCCCTTTAGGGGACACCCCTCCGTCCAGGCCGACTACCGGGCTAGGGCGGGGCTAGGGCCGAAGGCCTGGACCACGCCCCCAACAACAGGCCATCCGGGCCCACCTGGACCCGAGGGCCCACGCCGTCGAGGCCGCCGGGCTGACTCCCGCCCGGTCCGCACTGGGGGGGCAGCGCGGCGCTGATGCGCCGCGCTAGGCCAACCGAGCGAAGACCACGATGTTGTCCCGGTAACTCCGGGCGTCTCGGTCGAAAGTTCCACCGCAGGTGATGAGACGCAGCACCGGCAGCTCGGTCTCGGCGTATACCTGGTCGGCGGGGAAGTCGTCTTTCGGATACTGCTCGACGCGCTCGACGACGAAGGCGACGGCCTCACCACCGGCGCCGTTGACCGCGATCTGATCGCCGGCATCGAGGTCTCGCAGGCGGTAAAATACCGCGGGTCCGGTCCGGGAGTCGACGTGGCCGGCGATCACGCTGGCCCCGGGCTCCCCCGGCTCAGGTCCGGCCTGGTACCAGCCGGCCACGTCAAAGTCCTCCGGGGCCTCGAGCGACCCATCGGGCAGGAGGATGAGCGGGACCAGGGTGCTGTCGACGCCGATGGCCGGGATGCTCACGGCGATCGGCTGGTCGACCGAGCCGGACTGGATGGTGGTCGTCGGCGGTGGCGGCGGGGATGTCGTCGTCGGCGGCAGAGGGGGCGTTGTGGTCGACGAGGGTGGCGGTGGTGGGGGCGTAGTCGGGGCGAGCGTGGTCGATGTCGATGTCGAGGTCGTGGTGGAGGTGCTGCTGGCAGTGGTCGTGCTGACCTTCACGGGCTCGGTCGCCGCCGTGCGCTCTATCGGGGCCTCGCGACCGCAGGCGGCCAGGAGGACGAGCGCGGCCCCGGCCGCCACCTTGCGGTGGCGGCCGTGCGCGGTTCTGGGTTGCGCTGTTGCGGTGGGGGTCACCGTGTCCGGAGGCGGAGGGCTGCACCGACGCCGACCACGGCGAGGGCACCGAGGGCAGCCATCGGAAGGATCGGGGCGCTGTTCGGGGCGTCGGGGGCGGTGCCGCCGGCGCCGGTTTCCACGCCTCCGACCGGCGTGGGGCCAGCGTCGTCGTCGGCCACGGCGTCGTCGTCGGCGTCATCGTCGGCCGGGAGGGTGGTGGCCGTCTCGGGGGCGGAGGTCGCAGCGCCGTCGGGGACGCTGGGATCATCCTCGGCAACGCCGCTGTCGTCCGTCATGCCAGGCAGGTCCTCGCAGGCAACCCCGTCGTTGTCGCCGTCGAGGCCGGTGGGGTCGCTCGGGTCGGCGTTCAGCTCAGCTTGGGCATCGGGCTGGGTGGCGAAGTCGGAGCAGTTGAGGGCGTCCTGGGCGCCGGCACCCGGGGCGCCGACGAGAAGGGTGAGGGCGCCGGCCAGGAGTGCTGACGCGAGGAACAGGGATCGCTTCATGAATGGACTCTCCAGGGGGTAGTTCGTGGGCCGCCGCCGTCTGGTCGACGTGACGGCGGACACTACCGTGTCAGGCCGTGCCAGCAGGACTACCGGGTATGGCGACGCAGTCGCGGTCAACCCACGACCTCGGGTGGACTGGCTGTCGTAGTCACCCGGCACACTGCCCCCATGCCCACCACCTGGCGCCTCAAGGCCACCCGAGGGCACGGCTGGGCACAGCACGTCGACCGCGACGGCCGGATCTCTGTCACCGCCGACCCGAGGGGCGCTCACCAGTGGGACAGCCGGGAGATGGCCGAGGCCGCCCACGCGTCGCTCAGGGCCGGCCTGGTGCCGTTCGAGGTGGTGGAGGGCCCAGCGTTCGACCGGTACACCCACGGCGACCAGTCGTAGACGCGCACCAGCCCCCGACCCGAAGGCCGAGGGCTGGCAGGGCTCCGGACCCTGGGGCAGATCTGCCCCAGGGGTGCTCCTGTCAGAAGCGGTCGGCCTCGTCGAGCTCGTCGTACCACCCGATGCTGATGAAGTCCGGACGGTCGCCGACGGCGCCGTGGAGGTGGTCGGCCAGGGTGAGCAGGCTGCTGTAGAGCTCGGACCAGCCGGTGCGCTCCGAGAACGCGGTGGGGAGGTCGTCTCCGATGTCTGCGCGGACCACCCGCACGTAGGTCGGCGCCAGCTCGGTCCCGACCCGCTCGGCCAGAGCCTCGACCCTCGGGGCCATGGCCCGCAGCTCGGCCAGCGCCTCGTCCGCCTTCGCCGGGTAGTCCGCCGGGACCGCCACCCTCGGGACGATGACCAGCTCGGGCTCGCCGGTCAGCTCGCCGCCCTCGGCCTCGGCCCAGGTGGTCAGCATCGCCCGCAGCGCCGCCAGAGGCCCGGTGGCCACGGTGCGGGTGCGGTCGTCGCGGTGCTGGGTCACCGTCGCCTCGTCGTCGGAGCCGGTGGCCGTCGGGTTGAGGGCCAGCACGTACCGCACGCCGTTCGGGTCCACGTAGGTCGTGTCGGGGGTGGTCGAGTCCACCGTAGCGGACTGATTCGGGCTCGGGTCGATGGTCGTCATGGGTGTCTCTCCGGTGGCTGAGTGGATAAGCACCCAGCACGGCACCCAACGAGGTTGGAGAGAGGCCGCAACGCCAGTGGAGCTATGGGGAATCGAACCCCAGACCTCTTCCATGCCATGGAAGCGCTCTACCAACTGAGCTATAGCCCCGTGGGAGCGATCACCGTAGCATCGGCCTAGGTCGGTGGAGAATCCCCATCCAGCGTGGCGGGCGCACTCCTCCACGGTCCCGGGACCACGGCCGGAGGTCGATCCGGGTGCCCACGGCCATCGACGAACCCCGGCAGAAGACCGTCGGAAGTGGCACCGGCCCCGGAGCGATGCTCGACCGTGCGCCATCGTCGGAGGACGTCCAGGTCCCGGGCCCGCACGCGACCTGGATGACGACAGCTGCGCCCGTCCCGCGGGTTCAGGCCACCGGGGTCGGTCGGGTCGGACACACTGCGGGTGTGCGATTCAGCCTGGCCCTCCCGATGCTCCGGCCCGAACGTCTCGTACCCCTGGGCCCGAGCGGCCGAGGCCGCCGGGTGGCACGGACTGTCGATGCCGGAGTCGGTGTTCTACCCGGAGGAGGTGTCGGGGAGGTACCCCTACACGTCCGACGGCGAGCGCTTCTGGGCGTCTGACGCGCCCTGGGTCGACCCCTGGGTGGCCATCCCGGCCATGGCGGCGGCCACCGAGCGGATCGTCCTCGGCACCAACGTGACCAAGCTGCCGCTGCGCCATCCCCTGCTGATGGCCAAGACCGTCGGGTCCGCAGCGGCGCTGTTCCCCGGACGCATCGAACTCGGCGTCGGGCTCAGCTGGATCCCCGAGGAGTTCTCGTGGCTGGACCAGGACATGTCCACCCGCGGTGCCCGCCTGGACGAGGCGATCGACATCCTCCGGGCCGTGCTCGGCGGAGGCTGGGTGGAGCACCACTGGCGCTTCTACGACTTCGGCCGCCTCCGGGTCGACCCGGCCCCCGCCGTGCCGGTCCCGATCGTGGTGGGGGGACACTCCGACGCTGGTCTGCGGCGCGCCGCTCGTCGGGGGGACGGCTGGGTGGGCGCCCAGGGTGATCTGGACCAGATCCGCGACCTGGTGGCGCGGCTGCGTCGGGCGCGCGACGAGGCGGGCGACGACGCCGTGGTCCGCCCCGACCAGCCGTTCGCCATCAAGGTGACGCCGCTGGTGGCGGCCACCCCCGACGCCATGGCCGAGGTTGCCGAGGCCGGCGTCACCGAGGTCATCACCGTGCCCTGGTACTTCTTCGGCGGCGACCCCTCGGACCCGTCGGTCCAGGACGAGTCCGTGGCCCGCTTCGGAGCCGAGGTGATCGCACCCCTGGCCGCGTCTTGACCGCAGGGACCGGTTGGCGTCTGCCCGGCCGTGGCGTCGCGTCGGTGATCTGCGGAGCAGGGTCTGGCTCTTGGTCGGCTTCGCGGTCAGTTGGTGACGACCTGGCGCTCCCTTGCCGTCGTAGATCTGGTCCGATGCCTCGAACCAGCCCTCGGCGAGGGTCTCGAGCTGGTCCTCGTCGGTGGGGGGCGCCTCGGTGGTCGCAGAGGGGCGGTGGTTGTGGGGACGAGCCGATCGGAGGTGTCGTCGTCGCTCCCGCAGGCCGAGGTGACCAGGGTCATCGCCAGCGCCACCGCGAGGAACAGCTTCATCGTGGACCAAGAAAGCATGAAAGTCCACCAAAAGCAACAGGTGGCGCAGGGGCTGTCGTCAGGACTACCCGGGAGCCACCCACCCTGCACCGCGCGGGATCAGGCGAGGACGAAGTTCACCATGCGGCCGGGGACGACGACGACCTTGCGGACCGTGGCGTCGCTGAGGAGCGTGGCCACCTTGGCGTCGGCGCGGGCGGCGATCTCCAGTGCCTCGCGGTCGGCGTCGGCAGGTACCGAGATGCGGCCCCGGACCTTGCCGTTGACCTGCACCGGGACCTCGACGACGTCGTCGACGAGCCAGGCCTCGTCGGCCTCGGGGTAGGGCGCGTGGGCGAGGGAGGCGTCGTGGCCCAGCCGGGCCCACAGCTCCTCGGCAGCGTGGGGGGCGAGGGGCGCGAGCAGCAGCACCAGGGCCTCGGCCACCTCCCGGGGCACACCGCCCTCGGGGTGGGCCGAGGTCAGGTGGTTGGTGAGCTCGGTGATGCGGGCGATGGAGGTGTTGAAGCGGAGCGTCTCCATCCCCTCCCGGACCGAGGCGGTGGTGCGGTGCAATACCCGCTGGGTGGCCTGGTCGGGGGGAGCGTCGGCGACGCGCACCGCGCCCGTCTCCTCGTCCACGACGACCCGCCAGATCCGCTGCAGCAGCCGGTACATGCCCACCACCGCGGTGTCGTCCCACGGTCGGCTCTGCTCCAGGGGCCCGCTGAACATCTCGTAGAGGCGCAGGGTGTCGGCGCCGTAGCGCTCGCACATCTCGTCAGGGGCGACGGCGTTCTTGCGGGACTTGCCCATGCGGCCCAGCTGGCGGGTCACCGGTCGCCCCTCGAACAGGTAGCGCCCCCCGGACTCGACGACCTGCGCCGCCTCGACGTAGAAGCCGCGCTCGTCGGTGTACTCGAAGGCCTGGATCAGCCCCTGGTTGAACAGCCGACGGTACGGCTCCGACGACGATACGTGCCCCAGGTCGAAGAGGACCTTGTGCCAGAAGCGGGCGTAGAGCAGGTGCAGCACTGCGTGCTCGACGCCGCCCACGTAGAGGTCGACACCGCCGCAGTCGCCGTCCCACTGGGGGCCCATCCAGTAGCGCTCGTTCTCGGGGGCGACAAGCATCTCGTCGTTGGTCGGATCGAGGTAGCGCAGCTCGTACCAGCACGACCCGGCCCAGTTGGGCATGGTGTTCAGCTCCCGGCGGTAGGGCTGGGGGCCCTCGCCGTCACCCAGGTCCAGGGTCACCGAGGTCCAGTCCTCCGCCCGGCCCAGCGGCGGTTCGGGCTCGGAGTCCTCCCGGTCCGACGTGGTCGGCGTGAAGTCCTCCATGGGCGGGAGCTCGAGCGGCAGCTGGTCGTCGGGCAGGGCCCGGGGCTCGCCGTCGGTCCCGAACACGATGGGGAAGGGCTCGCCCCAGTAGCGCTGACGGCTGAACAGCCAGTCCCGCAGCTTGTACTGCACCTTGCCCGCCCCCATGCCCTTGCCCTCCAGCCAGGTGGTGATGGCGGCCTTGGCCGCCGCCACGTCCAGACCGTCGAGGGCGATGTCGTCGTTGCCCGAGGCCATGGCCACCCCCGCGCCCACGTAGGCCTCGGGCCAGTTCGTCGCCGGGGCGTCGGGGGCCAGGGAGCGGGCCGTGAGCCACTCCGATGAGGGCTCGACCACACCGACGACGGACAGGTCGAAGGCCCGGGCGAACTCCAGGTCGCGCTGGTCGTGGGCGGGCACGGCCATGATGGCTCCCGTCCCGTAGCCCATCAGGACGTAGTCGGCCACGAACACGGGGATCTCGGCCCCGTTGACCGGGTTGGTGGCGGTGGTGCCGGTGAACACCCCGGTCTTGACCCGGTCGCCAGCCTGGCGGTCGAGCTCCGAGCGCCGGGCGGCGGCGCCCACGTAGGCGGCGACGGCCTCGTCGGGGGTGGCGGAGCCACCGGTCCAGGCGGGTGGGGTGCCGTCGGGCCAGGCGGCGGCGGTCAGATCCTCGACGAGGGGGTGCTCGGGTGCGACGACCATGTAGGTGGTGCCGAAGAGGGTGTCGGGCCGGGTGGTGAAGACCTCGAGGTCGCCGGCAGGGGTCGCGAAGCGGACCTGGGCGCCGGTTGACCGGCCGATCCAGTTGCGCTGCTGGGTCTTGATGGCCTCGGACCAGTCCAGCCCGTCGAGGTCGTCGAGCAGGCGGTCGGCGTAGGCGGTGATGCGCAGCATCCACTGCTCCATGGGCCGCCGGAACACCGGGAAGTTGCCCCGCTCGGAGCGGCCGTCGGCGGTGACCTCCTCGTTGGAGAGCACCGTGCCCAGCCCCGGGCACCAGTTCACCGGCACCTCGGCCAGGTAGGCCAGGCGGTGGGCGTTGAGCACGGCCCGTCGAGCCGAGGCGTCGAGCTCCGACCACGGCCGACCGGACGGGTTGGTGCCGGGGGCGGGTTCCCGGTCACCGGCCTCGAGCTCGGCCTCCAGCTCGGCGACGGGTCGGGCCCGGTCGGCTTCGGTGTCGTAGCAGCTCTCGAACAGCCGGAGGAAGATCCACTGCGTCCAGCGGTAGAAGGCGGGATCGGTGGTGGCCACCGAGCGGCGGGGGTCGTGGGCCAGGCCCAGCCGTCGGAGCTGACGGCGCATGGTGGCGATGTTGGCCTCGGTGGTGAGCCGAGGGTGGGTGTTGGTGGCCAGGGCGTACTGCTCGGCCGGCAGCCCGAAGGCGTCGTAGCCCATCGAGTGGACCACGTGGTGACCGGTCATGCGCAGGTAGCGGGCGTAGACGTCGGTGCCGATGAACCCCAGGGGGTGACCCACGTGGAGCCCGACCCCCGACGGGTAAGGGTACATGTCGAGCACGTAGCGCTTGGGCCGACCGGCAACGGCATCGAAGCCCTCGGCCAGCTCACCCACCGGGTTGGGGGTGTGGAAGGTCCCCTCCGCCTCCCAACGCTCCTGCCAGGAGGCCTCGATGGTCGCCGCCAGACCCGCCGAGTAGCGGTGCGCAGGCTGGTCGGGCTCGGGGGTCGCGGCCCTGGCCGCACGGTACTCGGGAGGCTCCCAGCGCCCTGCAGGCCGATCCGGCTCCGTCGCCGCCGGGCTCCGTCGGCGCCGGGCCGAGGGACATCGGCCCGGCGGAGGGCCACAGGGAGCGATCCGAGGCCGCCGGCGGATCGTTCGACGCCGGGCTGAGGGAGACGGACCCGGAGGAGGCCACAGGTAGCCTCGGGGCCCTGATGCCGACGACCAGGGCCGGCCGGTGGGGGTGGCACAGCCGAGCCGCTCTGGTCGTGGCCACGGTCGCGGTGGTGGGCCTCCACCTGCTGGCGGCGCGCTCTGCCGGTCCCACGATCATCAACGACGAGGCCGGCTACCTCGGGAACGCCCGGTGGATGGCGGGCCAGGACCCGGTGTTCGCCATGCCGGTCAGCCCGTACTACAGCTGGGGTTACTCCGCCGTCGTCGCCCCCCTCCACTGGATCACCAGGGATCCTGGGCTCCGCTGGCAGCTGATCCTGGTCGTCAACGCGGTCCTGCTCGCCAGCCTCGTCCCGCTGCTGCACCGGGTGGGACGCGTCGTCCTGGGCGCGGCCCCCCGGGCGGCGCTGGTCGGGGCCGTCGTCGGCGCCCTGTCTCCGGGTGTCCTCGGCACCGGCGGACAGGCCGTTGCCGAGGACCTGTCCCTCCCCCTGGTCGTGGTCACCGTGCTCACGCTGCACGCGGCGTTGGCGTCGAGGCGGCCTTGGGCTCGCCTGGCCTTCGGTCCCACCGTCGCCTTGCTCTACGCCAGCCACCCCCGGTTCACGCCCGTCGTGGCGCTCGTCGGACTCGGGCTCGTCGTCGCCCTCGTCGTCCGGCTCCTGCCGAGGGTCGTCGCCGGGGCCAACCTGGTCGGACTCATCTCCGGGGTGATCCTGGTGCGGATCGTGGATCGGTTGCTGGTGGAGGCGCGGTGGCCGGACGTGGCCACCCTCGAGGGAGGTTGGGACGAGCTCGTCGCCCAGCTGACCACGGCCGAGGGCATCCGGGCCCTGGGTCGCTCGACCCTCGGCCAGGGCTGGTACCTCGCGGTGGGGACCCTGGGCATGGCGGTCGTCGGGGGGTGGGGACTGGTGCGGATCGCCTCCGGCCGGCGGCTCGTGCGCGGCGACGGCCCGCAGCCGACCACCGCGGCCCGGGTGACCGCGCTCGGGACGATGCTGATGGCGCTGGGCGTGTTCGCGGCCTCCGTCTACTTCTTCTCCCGCAACGACACCCGCGACGACCACCTCATCTACGGGCGCCACAACGAGTCCTTCATCCCGATCTGGGTGACCTCCGGTGTCGCGCTGCTGCTGAGCGAGCCGGTCCGGGCCCGCCTGGCCCGCACCCTCGTGGCGGTGGGGGCGTCGATCGCCGTCGTGTGCGGCGCAGTGATCGCGACGCTGAACCCGGTGACCCACGGAGGCGTGTACGCCCTCCGTCCGATCGCCGCCCTCAGCCGGGTGCTAGAGGGTGACCCCGATGGTGTGTTCGTGAGGGGCTCCGTGGTCGCCCTGGTCGGCCTGGCCGCAGTCGCAGGGCTCGCCGTGCTCATCCGACGACCGACCGTCGCCGTCGCCGTCCTCACCGTCTGGTTCGGCTGGGTGGCGCTGTCCCGGGTCGAGCAGACCGATCGTTCTGCCGACGAGGCGTACCGGGGCTGGGACGTCCCCCAGCGCCTGGATCGGCTCGGCGTGGAACGGGCCGCCATCGACGTCCGGGCCGCGCCCGTGGCGGTCGTCACCTACCAGTTCGGCCGGCCCGAGGTCCGCTTCGTCCCCTACGTGCCCGGTCGGGACCGGCGCCCCGACGTCCCCTTCGTGGTGGGCTCATCGACTGACCCGGACCTGGCCCGGGCCGGGGCTCGCCTGGCACTGGTCGACGAGGCCATGCCCACACCCGACGGTGTCCCCGCTCTCGGGGTCTGGGTGCTGCCCGGGCCGGAGCTCGACCGTCTCGACGCCGCCGGTCACCTCCTGCCCGAGTGACCGTCAGCGCCGGGCGCCCAGCGATGCTCGTCCGACCGGTGATCGCTAGGCCGGTGGGGACGAGCGTTCTGACCACTCGTTCCCGGTGTCGGGCCGGCGCGGGACCTCCAGGCGGGTGTGGGGGACAGAGGCTCCGCCGCACCCCCACCCAGGGAGCGATCCGCTTGCTGCTCGTTCCGTGCGAGGACAGCGCGCCGCAGACGACACAGCCAGCTCGATCGGGGAGCTCCCCCTCGAGACCGAACCTCAGCGGGCCCCGGAGGTGACCGGTCCCGCCACCAGGACGGTGCGGCCCGTGCGGGTGCGGCCGGGCCGGCGGGTGAGGCTGAAGCGGAGGACGAGGTCGTCCTCGCTGCCGACCGATACCGCCGGCCGGGCGCCGAGGGGGGTCAGCACCGAACCGGCCGGGCCCACCAGCCACAGGGGACGACCCTCGCCTCGCCAGTCGCGGGCCAGCCGGGACACGACCGCCGGGTCCGGTTGGTCGGGTCCCACCACCCCGCCGACCGGGCGGTCGCAGAAGGTGGTCAGGGCCGGGACCCAGCCCTCGGCCGGCAGGCCCACCGTGAGCAGGGCGGCCTCGGTCGGGACCTGGGCGCACAGGTCCCGGACCATGGCGACCTCGTCGGTGTGCTGCCTCATGCGGATCAGCGGTGCCAGCACCACCACGGGGTGGGCGACCATGGCCACGGCCAGGGCCACGGCCGCGAGCCCGGCGGCGGGGCCGCGCCAGCCTGCGGACCGCCGTTCGCCCCACAGCCGCCGAGCCAGCCACGCGGCGGCCACCAGGATCCCGGGCAGGACCACGGGCAGGAAGCGCCGGCTGGCCCAGGGGTGATCGGGGTAGATGGACGGCCGGGCCAGGTAGAGCACCAGTGGGGGACCGACCACGGCGGCGAGCAGCGCCTCGACCCGGACCCGTCGCCCCCGGGCCCAAGCCGCCACGGCCACCGCCGCGCCCACGACGGCGGCGGCCACGGTGGCGGCACCGAGGTACCAGACGAGCCAGCGCCCGGAGAGCTCGGCGTAGGTGCGGCCCGGGTTCAACGCCTCGCCCTCGGCCCGTTGCAGCCCGGCGGTGATGGCCGACGGAGGCAGCTCGGCCCCCGACGGCCAGGCCGGGCGCACGACCACCGCCAGCACACCGAGGACCACGACCGCGCCCGCCGCCGCCAGGGCCCACGCTCGGGGTGCGACCCAGACTCCGTTCGCCATCGCGACCATCGGATCTCGCTCGATCTCGTCTGGGCTGGCAGTCCGGCCCAGCTCGGTGGCCTCGGGGTCTCGCTGGATCTCGTCCGGGTTGGTGGTGCGGGGCCCCGCCCGGCCGAGGTTGGTGGCGTCGGGGTCTCGCTCGATCTTGCCTGGGTTGGTGGTCCGTCGTCCCGCCTGGCCCAGCTTGGTGGCGCCCACGACCAGCACCAGGGCGCCCAGGGGGATCGCCAGCTGGCCGAGGATCTCGGCGGTGTGGGCCTCCACGTAGGCGCGGGAGCGGGTCCAGCCGTCGACCATGCCCAGCGACCAGCCCAGCGCCGCGGGCGCCGCCACCGCCAGCGCCACCCGGGTCCGACGCGCCCTGCCATCTGTGTCTCGTCCTCGTCCCGCCACGACCCAGAGGCCCACGACGAGGACGAGCCCGCCCACCGTCACCAGCCCGTCGATGCGCGCCATGGTCGCCGCGCCCAGGGCCGCTCCGGCCACCACCGCTCGGGCCACCGAGCGCTCGGCCAGGGCGGTGTCGAGGGCCCACACGCCTCCCGCCAGCAGGGCGAACACGGGCCACTCCGAGTAGAGGTCGCGGCTCAGGTAGGCAAAGGGCAACGACGCGCCCAGCGCGGCCCCGACGACCAGGGCCAGGGGCGCGCCCACGATGCGGCGACCGAGGGCCATGAGCAGCACCAGCCCGGCGCCGGCCAGGAGGGGCGAGGCCCGCAGCAGGAGGGCGTCGCCCCCGACCCACCCCAGCGCCCCGGCCTGCACCGGCAGCAGGTGCAGGCCCTGGAAGCCACGGGACCCGTCGCTGAGCGACGGCTGCGCCGGGGTCCGCTGGATGATCCCGGGGACGTCGGCGAAGGGGCCCGAGGGTGGGGCGATGACGAGCGAGCCGCGACTGCGGGCGAAGGCGGCGGCGTTGACGTAGATCCCCGGGTCCCGGTCGACCACGGCGTGCTCACCGGCGAAGGCGAGGCTGGGTCCGACGGCCAGGGCGGCGACGGCCAGAGCCGCAGGCACGAACCACCGGGGCCCGCCGGCGTCGGCGACGACGGGCCGGTCCGGCCGCCACAGCGCCATCAGGGTGGCCGACGCCACGGCCACGAGGGGGAGGCCGATCCAGGCGTGGAACTGACCGACGACTGCGAGGGGGACCAGCGCGGCCGACGCCGTCAGGACGCACACCAGCGCGGCCAGCACCCCGCTGCTGAGCCGGTTCCCTCCGTCGGAGCGCACCGACCGGGGGGCGGGGTCGACCGCCGGCCCACCATCCCTCGCCACGGTGCGACGCTACTCGGACCCCCCTGTCGCACCCCCGCCGGGGCCCGACGGCGCCGCGCCCCCCGCCGTCGGGCCCATGGGGGGAGTAACCCGCCGCCCGGATGCGCGGTCTGATCAGACGTGTTGACCCTTCCCTCCCGGATCGAGGCCGCAGCCCAGCGCGGCCGCGGCACCATCACCTTCCTCTCCGGCGACGACGCCGAGGCGGTCACCTGGGCCGCGCTCCACGCCGACGCCCGCGCCGTGGCCGCCGGCCTCCAGGCCCGCGGCATCGGCCCCGGCGACCACGTCGCCCTGCTCGGACCCACGTCGCGCCCCCTGGTCACGGCTGTGCAGGCCACCTGGCTGGCCGGGGCCACGGTGATGGTGTTGCCCCTGCCGATGCGCATGGGCTCCATCGAGGAGCTCGTGGCCCAGACCCGGGCCCGCGTGCGCCACGACGCCGCCGCCCTCGTCCTCGTCGACGAAGCGCTGGCCCCCTATCTGGACCCCCGTCCCGACGATCCGCCGATGGTGACGCTGGGTGCACTGCGGGGCTCGGCCGATGCCTTCGTCGCCCCCCGTGTCGACCCCGGTCGCCTGGCCATCCTCCAGTTCACCAGCGGCTCGACCTCCGAGCCCAAGGGGGTGATGCTCCCGCACCGGGCCGTCTGCGCCAACCTCGACGCCATCATCGAGGCCACCGACTTCGACCCCGAGGACGACGTCCTGGTCTCCTGGTTGCCGCTGTACCACGACATGGGCCTGGTCGGGATGTTGACCCTGCCCATGACGACGGGGTGCGACCTGGCCCTGGCCGGACCCCAGGACTTCATGGCCTCGCCGGCCCGCTGGGTGCGGTGGATGTCGGACTTCAGGGCCACGGCCAGCGCGGGACCGAACTTCGCCTGGGTCCTGGCCACGCGGGCCCTGCGTCGTCTCGACGGCCTCGACCTGTCCCGTCTGCGCGTCGCCCTCAACGGAGCCGAGCCCATCGACGCGTCGGCCATGGACGCCCTGGTCGAGGCGGGCGCCCGTCACGGCCTGGACCCCGGCGCCCTGTTCCCCGCGTTCGGCATGGCCGAGGTGGGCATCGCCGGGGCCTTCCCGCAGCCGGGGCAGGGCCTGAGGACCGACCTGGTCGACGGGCGCGTTCTCGAGACCGGGCGCTACGCCGCCCCCACCACGAACCCGGCCGGCACCAACAGCCGGCGCCTGGCCTTGCTGGGCCGCCCCGTCCCCGGCCTCGAGATGCGCGTCGTCGACCCCGAGACCGGCGCCGGTCTCCGGGAGCGGGAGGTGGGCGAGCTGGAGATCCGGGGCACGTCGGTGACCAGCGGCTACTACCGGCGCCCGGACCTGTCCCCGGTCACGTTCCGGGACGGCTGGCTCCGCAGCGGCGACCTGGCCTACCTCGTCGACGGCGAGCTGGTCCTCTGCGGTCGCATCAAGGACGTCATCATCGTGGCCGGGCGCAACGTCTTCCCTCAGGACGTCGAGAAGGCGGTGGGCGAGGTGGAGGGGGTCCGACCCGGGAACGTCGCCGCCATCGGGGTCACCGGTCGCCGGGGCACCGAGGGGGTGGTGGTCGTGGCCGAGCGCCGCGACGATGCGCCGGCCGCGCTGGCGGACCACATCGCTGAGCGGGTGCGCAACACCGTCGGCCTCGCCCCTCGGGACGTGGTGCTGGTGGCTGCCGGGACCCTGCCCAAGACCAGCTCGGGGAAGCTCCAGCGGTCGCGGTGCCGTGAGCGGTACCTGGCGGCCGATCTGGTGAGCGCCACGTCCGGCTGATCTCGGCCAAAGCCTGCAGGTCCGCCGTCTGCCGCCGATGGTCTCGGACAGGCGAGCCCCGGGACCCTGGGGTGACGCCGCGGCGCGCCTCGGCGTTCCGCACACCGGAGCCCGACAACGGCGTCGGGCTCCGGTCCCTTCGATTCCAAGCGCCGCGGCCAGACCCCTCCCGAACCGGTGACCGATCCCCCGCCCTGGCGTGCGGATCGGTCACCGGGACGGTGGGAGCGAGGTAAGGACCACTCGCGGGGAAGGGCGCGGGCGTCGTACGGTGCGGCCCGTGATCGTCTTCGTCCACGGGGTGCCCGAGACCGCCGCGCTCTGGCGCAAGGTCCGCGCCGCCATCGACGCTCCGTCTGTCGCCCTGGCCCTGCCCGGCTTCGGCTGCCCGCTCCCCGACGGCTTCGCACCGACCAAGGAGGGCTACCTCGACTGGCTGGTGGGCGAGCTCGACGCTGTCGACGGCCCCGTCGACCTCGTCGGCCACGACTGGGGCGCAGGACTGACCTACCCGGTGGCGGTGCGCCACGGCGACCGGTTGCGCTCGTGGGTGGCCGACGTGGGCAACATCGCCCATCCCGACTACGTCTGGCACGACTTCGCCCAGCTCTGGCAGACACCGGGGGAGGGGGAGGCGTTCTTCGACGCCCAGGTGGCCCAGAGCGTCGAGGAGCGCGCCGTGGGCTATGCCGCCATCGGCATCCCCGTCGACGACGCGCGCGAGATGGCGACCGCCGCCGACTCGACGATGGGCGAGAGCATCCTCGCCCTCTACCGGTCGGCGATGCCCAACCCGTACGCCGACTGGGGCCCGTGGGCACCCACCTCGGCGCCGGGCATGGTGCTGCACCCCACCGAGGATCCCTTCAGCGACGCCACCATGGTGGCCGAGACGGCAGGAGCGCTCGGCGCCCGGTTCACCCCGTTGGAGGGCGCCGGCCACTTCTGGCCGTACCAGACCCCGGAGCGGGCCGCCGCGGTTCTCGAGGAGTTCTGGGCCTCGGTGGGCTAGTGCTGTGTCCGCCTTCCTGAGGAAAGGCGCTCACACCGCGGGCCAGGGCCGATCCCGACGCCGACCGGTGCGAACGTAGGTGGTCACGGCGCGAGCTCGGGGTCGGCGGCGGCCGCGACCTGCGGCCACACTGGGATGGTGTCTGTGGTTCGTACTCGCATCGTCGGGGCGGTGGTGCTGGGTGCGCTCGTGGTCGTCGCGTGCGGCTCGGACCCGGTGACCGACGAGCCCGAGATGGTCGGGGCGGCGACGGTCCGGGACCTCAAGGAGATCCCCGTCGCCGACCTCGATGCCCCCGAGGTCTCGGGCGCGCGCCGGGTCCGGTTCCGGTACGAGGTGGAGGGGTGCGGTGCCGACGACCTCCCGGGGTTGCCCGAAGCGGTCCGGGTCACCTACACCATCGACAGCGTGGCCGTGGTCGTCACCCCCGCGGCCGTCGACCTCGACTGCGCCTCGAGCGAGCGGGTCCGCGCCACCCGCGGGCTCGAGGTCTTCCTGGACGAGCCCGTCGACGACCGCACCGTCACTGCCCGCCTCGACCCGTGAGCGAGCGGGCTCGAGGGCCGAAGTGGTGCGGCTTGTGGTGGTTCTGGCCCCCGCGATCGACACCAGTACGAGGTGGGGGCCGAAGATCGGGGTGGCGCTCAGCCGACGCGGAGCTGGGCGGTGATCTGGGCCCAGAGGCCGTCGGGCACCCGGTAGGGGGCGTAGAAGCTGAGGCGGTCGGCGGTGTCGCCGAAGCGGGCCCGCAGACCGGCGGCCACGTCGTCGGGCGCGGCGACCACGGAGAAGGCGTCGAGAACGTCGTCGTCGATCAGCTCGCCCATGGCCGCCCACTCCTTCTGCTTGGAGAGGCGCTTGAGCTCGGGATGCAGGTCCCCCCAGCCGTGGTGGGCCAGGACGCCCTGGTAGGCGGGGGTGGAACCGTAGAAGGCGATCTGGCCCTTGACCGCGGCGCCCGCCTTGGCGGTGTCCTCGTCGTCCTCGCCGGTGACGACGAAGGCAGGCAGGGAGATGCTGATGTCGGCCCGGCTGCGTCCGGCGGTGGCGGCGCCCTCCTCCAGGGCGGGCAGGGTGACGTCGCGCAGGTACTCCGCGGTGGTGAAGCCGT
The DNA here is from genome assembly GCA_038233075.1 of Acidimicrobiales bacterium. Lineage (GTDB taxonomy): Bacteria > Actinomycetota > Acidimicrobiia > Acidimicrobiales > Iamiaceae > Iamia. The sequence continues at coordinate 14,828 of JBBSMQ010000024.1, read as the reverse complement.
GGGCCAGGAGTCCGTCGGCCACCTCGCCGGCCACCGCGGTCATCCTGGGCCCCACGGCAGCCAGGAACACCGCCGGCGGACCGTGGGGCGACGGTGGTGGCGTGAAGAACGGGGTCATCAGGGTGTGGGTGTAGAACTCGCCCTCGAAGGCCAGCTCGGCGCCGTCGTTCCAGGTGGCCCAAATGGCGCGCAGGGCCAGGATCATCTCCCGCATCCGGGCCGCGGGGTGGCTCCACTCCATGGAGAAGCGGCGGGTGATGTGGGGCTTGATCTGGCTGCCGAGGCCGAGGAGGAGCCGCCCGCCGGAGAAGCGCTGGAGGTCGTGGGCGCTCTGGGCCAGGGTCATGGGGTTGCGGGCGAAGGCCACCGCGATGCCGGTGCCCAGCTCCACGTGCTCGGTGTGCTCGGCGGTGAGGAGCAGGCTGAGGAAGGGATCCTGGTTCGTCTCCGCGCACCAGACGCCGTCGTAGCCGTCGGCCTCGGCGCGACGAGCCGCCTCAGGGACGAGGGACAGGTCGCCGCCCACACCTCCGTCGACCTTCACCGGAGGTCGTCCTCGGCGTCGGTGCGGGGTGCGGATCCGGTCATGGTGCTGTCCTCGTCGGGGTCGGGGTCGGGGTCGGCGTCGGGGATGGCGGCGTCGGGGTTGTCGGGGTGTTCGTCGGCGAGCTTGGCCACCCGCAGCCGCAGGTCGGCCAGGGCCTCGGCCAGCCGGGCCTCGGCATCGGCCACGATGCCGGCGGTGATGCGGTCCTGGTCGTGGGCACCGTCGAGGTCGGCGCGGATCGCGGCCAGGTCGGCCGCGACGTCACCCGCCCGCCGGTCCAGCCGGGCACCGACCTCCTCGGCGTCGGAACGCGTCGAGGCCGATGTGTCGGCGAGTTCGTCGGTGTGCTGCTCGACGGCGAAGACGGTGTCGTTGGTGCGGTCGACGCGGGCGGACAGGTCGGCTAGCCGACGGGCCAGCTCGTCCACGGCGGCGGTGAGGGCGGCGGCGGACTCGTCGGCTCGGCGGTCACGGCCGGCGAGGACGCGGTCGACCACCCTCCCGGTGGCGCCGGACGGGCCCTCGGCGGGGCGCGCCAGGGCCGCCCGTGCGGTGGCGATGGCCGCCACCGGCTGCTGGGCGCCGGCATCGGGCCGGGGCGGTCGACGGAGCGGCCGGGCGGGCTCGGATGGGGTCACGTCGGCCTCCTCGGGGACGGGACGGAAGGCATCGGGGATGGCGGCGCCGTCGGCCTCGGGGCTGGCGACCCACTGGAGGAAGGCGGCGCGATCGCTGCCGTGCACGGGGGGGAAGCGGCCGGTGCGCTGCGGGTCCTCGCCCCACACGTGGATCAGGTAGCGGCCGACGGTGCCGCCCGGGGCGGGGGCCGTGAGCCAGCGACGCCACGTCGCCCCACCGTCCTCGGCGAAGGGCGAGGGCGGGGCCGGGGTGCGCCCGGTGGGGTCGCGCTCGGCCTCGAGCAGGGCGTCGCGGAAGGCCATGCGGGACCGGCGATCGAGCGGGGTGCCGTCGGCGGTGGCGGCCCAGTGGTAGCCGAGGGCGCGGTCGGCGTTGGCGTCGACCGCTCGCCGCCGGGCTAGCCAGCCCCGGCACAGGCGGGCGACCGCCGGCAGCTCGGTGAGGCTGCACCGCGGCCGGTCAGCGGCGAAGGTGCTGAGGACCCAGGGGCGCTCGTCGCTCAGCCCGGAGTAGTGGAAGCACCGGACGGGTCGGTCGAAGACGTGCAGCTGCTCATCGACCCACGAGGTGGGGCGCTCGTGCAGGTTCCAGTAGGCCACGTCGTAGGTGGGGTCGCGGAGCACGTGGTGGTCGAAGAGCGACGGCACCAGGTCGAGCCAGCGCTGGTCGGCCAGCATCATGGCCCACGGCTGGGCCAGGCAGTCCCGGCGCAGGCGCTCCTCCCACCAGTCCAGGAAGTCGGTGCTGGTCCGGCGGACGGCGAGCAGGCCGCCGTTGAACGTGCCGGCGGCGAGGATGCCCTCCTCGTCGGGCAGGCGGTCGTCCCGGGGCATGGGCGACACCAGGTGGGGCACCAGGACCACGTCGTGGGACGCGGCGGCGGCGAGCAGCTCGGGCATGGGCGAGAGCACCTCGACGTCGCCGTCGATGTAGACGGCGACATCGGCGCCCGCCAGGACGTGGCGGAGGACGAGGGGCTTGAGGGCGCAGGCGATCTCGAAGGGGCTGTAGATGGCGGCCATGGCGAGCAGCTCGGCCTCGCGCAGACCCAGCTCGCCCGGTGTGACCAGGTCGACGTCGCGGTGGGTCCAGGTGGCGGCGGGGGTGCGGTCGCCGTCGACGACGAGGATGGTGAAGCGGCTGCCGGGGTGGTGGTTGACGAAGGAGCGGGCGGCCAGGCGGGCATCGGCCAGGTAGCTGCGGGTGGCCACGGTGCAGCCTCCGACCCCCGGCGGAGCCATCATCGGAGCCTCGCTGGTCGATCGCCCCAGTCGTGCACTCAGGTCCCGCCCTGGTCGCGGAGGAAGCGTTCCAGCTCCGCCGCCAGCTCGTCGCCCGAGGGGATCTCGCCCTCGCTGGGGGCCTCGTCGGCGTCGGCCTCGAGGGCGTGGAGCATGGCGGTGTGCTCGTCGTTGCGGGCGATGGTGGTGTCGAGGCGCTCGTTGGTCTCGGTCGCCTCCTGGTCCAGGTCGCCCCGGGGGAGGCGGAGCCCGGTGACGGCCTCGACGTTCTCCAGCAGGGCCGCGCTACCCGCCGGGTAGGGCCAGGCCGAGGCGTAGTGAGGGATCTGGGCCCAGAGGGTGAGGGCGTCGAGGCCGCGGTCGGTGGCGAAGCGCTCCACCACGGCCTGGGCGCCGGCCGGCACGTCGAGGGTGCCGCGCAGGTAGGGCCAGCGGGCGGCCAGGTCCTCGCGCCCGGCGGTGACCGACAGGCGGACCGGCCGGGTGTGGGGCACGGTGGCGGGGTAGGCACCCATGCCCACGACCTGGGTCACCCCCAGCTCGGCCGCCAGGTCGACGACGGCGCCGCCGAAGCCCTTCCAGGAGTGGTCCGGCTCGGGCCCGGCCAGGATCAGCAGGTCGCGCCCGTCGAGGTCCTGAGCCGCGAGCAGCTCGATCGACGGCCAGCTGAGGCTCTCGGCCACCCCGGCCACCAGGTGCAGCACCGGTCGGCGGGCCCGGTGGTCGAGCAGCTCGTCGGCATCGAAGGTGGCCACGTCCTCGGTGTCGAGGTCGGAGAGCAGGGTGGCCACGGCCGTGCTGGCCGCCATGCCGGCATCGATCCAGCCCTCGAGCGCCATGAGCAACACCGGCTCGGTGAGGGCCCGGTGCGAGGCCCGCTCGTAGCCGGCTGTCATCGGGCCACCCCGCCGTCGCGCTCCGGGTTCGGTGCGCCGGTGGCGCGCAGCCGCCGTCGAGCGGGCCCGGCAACCGACCCGCGGAACGACCCGGCAACCGACCCGCGGGAGGGCCGGCGGGCCCTCGTCCGCTCGCCCCGCTCGGTCGTCGGCCGGTGGCTCATGAGCCCGATCCGCTGCGGGCCAGGGACTCCTGCGCGGCCTGGGCCAGCATCTCGACCTGCTGGGCGAAGGGCTCCCAGTCGCCGTTCGACTCGCCCATGGCTCCGCCCATGTAGCGGGCCAGGACCCCTTCGAGGATGCAGGCCAGCTTCCAGTACCCGAAGGCGATGTAGAAGTCGATCTGGCTGACGTCGCGACCGGAGGCGTCGGCGTAGCGGCTCAGCAGCTCCGAGGCCTGGGCGAAGCCGTCGACGGAGGTGGCCGAGCCGGGCAGGGCCGTGAAGTCCTGGTCGTCCTGGCCCCAGTAGACGACGAGCAGGCCGACGTCGGCCAGGGGGTCGCCGAGGGTGCAGATCTCCCAGTCGAGCACGGCCCGCACCGAGCCGTCGTCGGCCAGCAGGCAGTTGTCCAGGCGGTAGTCGCCATGGACGATGCTGGCCGGCCCCTGCTCGGGCACCTGGGCCAGGAGAGCGTCGTGGACCTCCTCGACCGCGGGCAGCTCGCGGGTCTTGGACTTCTCCCACTGGCCGTACCAGCGCTTGAGCTGGCGGGGGATGTAGCCCTCCTTGCGACCCAGCTCGCCCAGGCCGACCTCGTCGGGGCCGACGGCGTGGATCCGGGCCAGCACGTCGATGAGGTCGGGGCCGGCCCAGGCCCGGGCGTCGGCGCTCAGCACCTCGGCCGAGGCCGCGTCGCGCAGCACGTGGCCGGCGACGTAGTCCATGACGTAGAAGGGGGCGCCGTTGACCGAGTCGTCGGGGCTGAGGCCGATGACGGGCGCCACCGGGACGTCGGTGGGGGCCAGGGCGGAGATGATGCGGTGCTCGCGACCCATGTCGTGGGCGGTGGCCAGCACCTGGTGTAGCGGAGGACGACGGAGGACCCAGTGCCCGTCGGCCGTGTCGGTGACGTGGAAGGTGAGGTTGGAGCGTCCGCCGGCGATGAGCGCGAAGGACAGCGGGGGCGCGAGGTCGACCCGCTCGGCCATCCAGGCCGTGACGGCCTCGGCGTCGATCCCCTTGATCGTCTCGTCGCTCATCGTCTGGAAAGGTACCGGCTGGTCGCGGCGGACCGCGCCCCGCCTCGGCCGCACCCCCTCCTACCAGGCACTCGGTGCGGATGGATAGCCTCGGCCCGATGTCCTCGGTGCCACCCCCTCCGCCCGGATCGCCCGGCCCCTACGGCCAGTATTCGCCCGGTCCACCGGGGAGCTACCCGCCCGGCCCCTACCCACCCGGCGGGTCCTACGGTGCGCCGGGCGCGCCCCCCCCGGAGCGCCGTACCCGCCGGCCGGCCCCGGTGGCCCGGCCCCGAAGTCGCGGGTGGGCCTGATCGTGGGACTGGGGGCCGGTGGCCTGGTGATGATCGTGCTGGTCCTCGTCGCCGTCATCGTCCTCACCGGCGGGTTCTCGTCGATCGACGAGGAGGAAGCGGCGGCATCGCTCGACGAGATCCTCGACGAGGCCGACTTCGACACCGACGCCATGTGACGGGACTGCCCCCTGGGTGACCTGGACGAGATCGTCGACGGGGTGGACTCGGTCCTCGACGAGGAGCCCGACCTGGTCGACGAGGTCAAGAGCGCCTTCGACGAGGTCGATGGCCAGGAGGCCGGGGTGGTCTGCGTCGCCGTCGAGGACGAGGACGCGGACGACCCGGGCCCGGGCATCTTCGCCTTCTCCACGCCGACGCCCTCGGGTGACTACCCCGACAGCGTCGAGGACACCTTCGAAGACGACGACGTCACGATCGAGGACCCCGACGGCTATCGGGGCGGCGATGTCTACGCCTACTGCGTGGAGCCGGGGGAGGACTCCACCAACAACGGATGCGGAGCCGACTGGGTGGGGGAGGAGATCGTGGTCGGCCTCTTCATCCAGGGCCTCGGCGCCGATGTCGACACCTCCGCCGAGGCCCTGCGGGACCAGGTGCCGACATGGTCGACGCCCTCGCCAGCGCCGAGCCCGACTTCGAGAACTGACCCGAGCGCTCGCCACGGGTGAGCCACAGTTCGTCGTCGGCGGATCGGAAGGGCGGTGGCCCCTGTCCAAGATCGGCCCGGACGCGATCCTGAGGGTCGCAAGACCCGGTCCGAGCTGTCGCTGTCGCTGTCGCCTCACGCCATCACCGCGTTCGCCCCCGCGACGCGCAGCTTTGGACGGAAGGGCGCCACATGCGGCCAGGTCCGTCCAAAGTTGGAGGAGCAGGGGACGGGCGTGGGGTGGGCGGCCGGTGCCTCCGGGTGGATGTGACGGGAAACCGGATCCGGGTCGGCCCGCATCGGGCGCGTCCACGAGGGGACGGGCGGCGCGATCCGGCGATGGCTGGTGGCCTCCGCTGCCGAATCAGGGCCGAGGCCGTCGCCGGGCGGTGGTGCGGTCGGCCTCGCGGGTGACGTCGAGGTCGAGGCCGAAGGTGGCGGACAGCGGTTCGTCCGAGAGGACCTCCTCCGCCGGTCCGGCGGCCATGACCTGACCGTCACGGAGCAGCAGGGCGTGGGTGGTCCCGGGGGGGATCTCCTCGGGGTGGTGGGTGACGAGGACCAGGGGGGCGGTGGCGGAGTCCTCGGCGAGGGCGCCGAGACGGTCGACCAGCTCCTCGCGGGCGCCGAGGTCGAGCCCCGCGGCGGGCTCGTCGAGCAGCAGCAGGACGGGATCGCCGGCCAGGGCCCGCGCCAGCAGCACCCGCTGGCGCTCGCCGCTCGACAGGGTGCCGAAGCGTCGCCCGGCCAGGTGCTCGGCTCCGACGCGGGTCATCTCGGCGTGGGCCGCGTCGCGATCGGCGTCGGTCCAGGGGTGCCACCACGCCTCCAGGGCGGCTCGGCGGCCGGTCATGACCACGTCGAGGGCGTCGACGTCGGCCCGCAGGGAGTCGGCGAGGGCGGCGCTGGTGAGCCCGATCCGGCCCCTGAGGGTGCGCACGTCGGTGCGTCCCGACACCTCGCCCGCCACCGCCACCGACCCGGTGGTGGGACGCAGCCACATCCCGGCGACCCGGACGAGGGTGGTCTTGCCGCTGCCGTTGGGTCCGAGCAGGGCCCAGCGCTCGCCTGGCCGCACCGTCCAGTCGACGTCGGCGAGCAGCGCTCGGCCGGCGCGCATGACCCCGACCCCGTGCAGCTCCAGCGCCGGCGGGCCCGCGTCGGAGGTGGTCTCGTCCGTGCCGGTCACGGCCGCATCCTTGCCCTGCCGCCTCTTCAGGAGCGAACGCGTCGCGCCGGCCGGAGGGTGGTGCTCGTCTGGTGCAGTCAACGAGGACCAACGACTCCCCCCGGCCTCGCCCGGCGGTGTCGGTTCTTGGCACGGGTGGGGTGGAGTGCACGGGTTCTCGGACCGAGAACGGTGCCGGGTCGTGCGGTCTCGGTTCTTGCGACGGGATCGGGTGTGAAGCAGGGGGTCTCGTTCCTAGGACGACGGGACCTCGGCGTCGAGGCGATCGTGTCGGCCCGGACCGTGGCCCAATAGGGTGCCGGCCATGCGCATCGGAGTCCTGGGAGCGACCGGCCCCGCGGGCAGTGGGCTGGCCGTCCGCCTCGCCTCGGTCGGCTACGACGTCGTCATCGGCTCACGGTCGAAGTACCGCGCCATGGAGGTGGCCGACAAGCTCGGCGCCCGCTGGCCGGACCGCAACCTGCCCATCGAGGCGGCCGACAACGAGGGCGCGGCGGCGGCCGATGTCGTCGTCATCGCCACCCCGTGGGACGCAGCGGCGGTGACCGCGGCCTCGGTGCAGGAGGAGCTGGCCGGCAAGGTCGTCATCTCCATGGCCAACGCCCTGGCCAAGGTGGGCCACGAGTTCCAGCCGCTGGTGCCCCCTCGGGGCTCGGTCGCCGCCAGCGTCCAGGCCGCGGTGCCCCGGAGCCACGTCGCCGCCGCCTTCCACCACGTGCCGGCCAAGGAGCTGGGCGACATCGCCCACCCCATCGAGTCCGACGTGCTGGTGTGCTCCGACCACCCCTCGGCCACCGAGACGGTGATCGACATCGTGTCCACCATCCCCGACCTGCGGGCCCTCGACTCCGGCGAGCTCTCCAACGCGGCGCCGATCGAGGCCTTCGCCGCCGTCCTGCTCCAGGTCAACGTCCGCTACAAGACCCGGGTGGCGGTGCGCTTCACCGGCCTCGACGACGCCGTGCCGGGCCGCTCGGCCACGGCGGCGGCGTCGGACGGCCAGGTCGCAGCCGGCGACGCCAGCACCGGCGAGACGGCGACGGCCGACGTGGCCGCGCCGGAGCCCGCGGCCGACGCCGCGTCATGAGCGTGCGTCAGCATCCATCGCGGCGTCCCGGTCTCCTCGACGACGCCGCGGGCCGCGCCGGCTGGTCGCAGGCGACCCCCACCTCGACGGGCCCGGACCCGTCGGCGCATCGATGAGTGGCCCGGGGGACGCGGCGGCCGAGGAGCCCATGCGGCTGTACGACACTGGCCCGGGTGAGGTCGTCCCGTTCGCGCCCGAGGACTTGGTCACCATGTACACGTGCGGCATCACGCCCTACGACGCCACCCACATCGGCCATGCCGCGGTGTACATCACCTACGACGTGCTCCAGCGACGGTTGCGGGATCGGGGCCACGACACCCGCTGCGTGCGCAACATCACCGACGTCGACGACGACATGCTCAAGAAGGCCCGTGAGGTCGGGGTCCACTACCTCGACCTGGCCGCAGCCGAGGTGGCCAAGTTCGACGAGGACATGGAAGCCCTCGACCTCCTGCCGGTCGCCAGCGAGCCCCGCGCCACCTCCGCCATCGCTGACATCCGGGGCTTCATCGGGATGGTGATCGACCAGGGCCACGCCTACGAGGTCAACGGGTCGGTCTACTTCGACGTGTCGTCGTCGGAGCGGTTCGGGTCACTGTCAGGCTACGACCGGGAGAAGATGCTGTCTCTGGCTGCGGAGCGAGGCGGGAAGATCGACGACCCGGACAAGCGGGACCCTCTCGACTTCGTGCTGTGGCAGCCCTCGGCCGACGACGAGCCGGCGTGGGACTCGCTCTGGGGACCGGGGCGGCCGGGCTGGCACATCGAGTGCTCGACCCTGGCGCTGCGAGAGCTGGGGACCACCATCGACCTGCACGGGGGCGGGTCGGACCTGATCTTCCCGCACCACGAGTGCGAGGCGGCCCAGTCCGAGGCCGCCACCGGCGAGCCCTTCGTGCGCCACTGGATGCACCAGGCCATGGTGCGGATGGACGGCGAGAAGATGTCCAAGTCGCTCGGGAACCTGGTGTTCGTCAGCGAGCTGCGCAAGCACCACGACGCCCGGGCCATCCGTCTCGGGGTCGTGGCCCACCACTACCGCACCGAGTGGGAGTGGGACGACAGCGTCATGCCCGAGGCCGAGGCCCGACTGGAGCGGTGGGTGGCTGCCGGCGAGGGCGACGGGGCGCGGGCCGAGGTGCGGGCCGCCCTGGACGACGACCTCGACACGTCGACCGCGGTGGTCGCCATCGACGCCGCGGCCGAGGCCGGTCAGGGCGTGTCGTCGGCCGCCATGCTCCTGGGGATCGACGTCCTGCGGGAGTCGTAGAGAGGGGCTGGGCTCGTCAGAGCCGGCCTCGGGCGGCGAGCATGACGATCGCGAGCGCGAGACACGCGATCATCCCCGGCACGAACATCATCAGCGCGTCGGTGCGGAGCTGGCGGCGGAATCGCTCGGACTCCTGGACCTGGTGCAGCTGGCGCTGATCGCTCTCCAGCGTGCTGACCTGTCGACGCAGGTGGGTGATCTCGTCCCACAACCGGGCGACCTCCGCCCGACTGGCTGTGTCGTACGGCGGGCTGGCGATCATGGATGCTCCCCGGTCAGGTGGCGCGAGTGACGGCCAGGACCAGGCCGAGCATGGCGGCGTTGGCCCCGACGGCCCAGATGATGATGCGGTTGGCGGTCGACTGGATCTCGGTCCGGACCGACTCGATCTCCGTGCGAACGGTGGCGAACTCGGTGCGCCGGCCGCCAGTCTCCTGGTGCAGCTCGTCACGGAGATGTCCTACCTCGGTGCGGAGGCCGCCCGTCTCCTGGTGCAGCTCGTCACGGAGATGTCCGATCTCGGTGCGAACGGTGGCGATCTCGGCGCGCACGAAATCCTTCGTCGCGGGCTCGTCGATGCCGTGCGCGGGGATGTTCGACAGCAATTTGCCGACCGCCTCCTCGTTGATGATGCCACTGAGACCCTGGTACAGGGCTGAGCGCTGCGTTCGGTCAGGGCCATGACACTCCTCCGGTGCTGCGCTGTCAACGGGGGAAGGTGCCGCCCAACCTACCCGGAGCCTGTGACAGCGGGCCCGGCGATCAGCCGTCGTCGAGCAGGGAGCCCTGGACGCCGACGTCGTAGACCACCGCGCCGCCGACGGCCCGGGCCTCGGGGGTGGGGGAGTGGGCAGCCAGGCGCCCGTCGTGGAACAGGTGCTCCACCTCGACCTGCTCAACCAGGACGAGGTGATCGGCGACCAGGCGGCGGTGGCAGCGCCACCACAGCGACTCGGCGCACATCACGGCGGTCGCCTCCTGGTCGGCGGTGGCGACGAGCTCACCCAGTGCGTCGGTGAACTCGGAGGAGCTCATGTGGTCGGCGTAGGCGCGGAACTGGTCGTTGCGCAGCCCCACGTGGGGCGAGGCCGGGTCCGGCTTCCGTCGGCCGCCGAGTGCCGGCACGTGCCGGTAAGCAACACCGGCACTGGGCAACCACCGACCCATCTCGTCGGAACCGAAGTGGGGGTGGCGCCGGCTGCCCGGGTAGCGCCGGACATCGACCAGCTCGACGATCCCAGCGTCGCGCAGCAGTCGGGCGAAGGGTTCGGCGTCGAGGGTGCCGTGGCCCACGGTCCGGAGGGTGGTCATGCCCGGTCTCTACCGAGGCCAGCGATGGCGCCCGGGCGGCGTCGAATCCATTCCGCCCACCCGGCGGCCGAGGCGCCTCGTCGGCGCAGGTCAGGTCAGCCGGGTCAGGGCGAGGACGAACCCGACCATGGCAGTGCTGGCCCCGACGGCCCAGATGATGATGCGGTTGGCGCTGGAGTGGATCTCAGTGCGGACGTCGGCGATCTGGGCGCGGACGAACTCCTTGGTCGCGGGCTCCTCGACATCTCGAGCTGGGAAGTAGGAGAGCATGGCGCCGACCGGCTCCTCGTCGATGATGTGGCTGAGCCCCTGGTACAGGGCTGAGCGGTCGCGTTCGTTCAGGGACATGACACTCCTCCGTGATCGTGCTGTCAACGGGGAAGGTCGGGCAATCGTACGGGTGCCCTGTGACAGCGAGATCTGCGTCGGCGACGAGGCCCCGACGTGGGTGTCCCGACGCGCGTCCGACTGCGTCGTGCGATCATCCCGGCCGGCTCGAACGGGAGGTCCGTCATCTCCACGCCCATCCGCGCCCTGCTCGCCGTGGCCCTGGCCCTTGTCCTCACCGGCGTGGTGGGTGTGCATCCCACTGACGCCCAGGAACGTGCCCGGCGCCGTCCCACCAGGCCTCTCGCGGACCACGTGGTGCTGATCGGCTTCGATGGCTTCGACCCGGACTACCTCAGCCGGGCGCCGACGCCGAACATCGACCACCTGGCCCGGCGCGGGGCGCTGGGCACGACCGAGGGGCCGGCGCAGTCGGTGACCAACCCGTCGTTCGCCACGTTGGCCACCGGGGCGTGGCCCGACACCACGGGGAACGTGGCCTACGTCTACGACCGGACGACCGGCTCGTACCGGGGCCAGTCTCGTGCTCTCGCCGTGCCCACCATCGCCGAGGCGGTGCGAGACCAGGGGGGCACGGTGGGCTCGGCCCAGTACTTCATCCTTCAGGACCACGGCGTGACCTACGGCGATCCCGAGGCCCTCTACACCCAGCCCGGCGGGCCGTGCTCCCGACGCTTCGACGACGCCATCGCCATGGTGGAGCAGCGACGGGTGTCGTCCGCCGGCGCCGAGGTGACCGTGCCGCGGATCCCCCAGCTGCTCGCCGTCTACTGCGACGCGCTCGACACCATCGGCCACGCCGACGGCGCCGAGTCCGCGCTCATCCCTGGCGCGCTGGTCGACCTCGACGCCCAGGTCGGCCGGCTCGTCGATGCGCTGGAACGGGTGGGCATCGCCGACCGGACCGCCATCGTGCTCACCGGGGACCACGGCATGACCAGCTTCGCGCGGACCTTCGGCCCCGAGCTCATCGCCCAGCTGGCGGTGCGGGGCCTCGAGGCCACGGACCTGGTGATCGAGGCCCAGCCCGGCTGGGCCGCCAGCGATCTGCCGGTGCTCGCCCCGCCCGACGGCCGCCACGGCTCCACCGGCGAGAGCCAGGCGACGTTCCTGATCTCCGGCGCGGGGGTCCGCACCCGGCCCTCTGACGCGCGCGTCTCGGTCGACCACATCGACATCGCCCCCACCATCGCCCACCTCCTCGGCATCGATCCACCCTCCGCCTCCGAGGGGAGGGTGCGCTTCAGCCTCGTCGAGGTGGTGAACCTCGACCGCCCGCGCTGACTGGCGCGACCGAGGGGCTGTTGCCCGCCTCCGTCGAACAGTGATCCCTGGGCGTCGACGGCGTCGACGAGACCGCCGTGGATGACGCGGCATCGCAGCCCTTGGGCCAGCCGGACTCGAGGCGCGCCTACCCTGCGCGGCGATGGACGAGGACGCTCCGGTCGAGGCCTCCACCCGCCGCGCGCCGTTACATGGCGAGCCGCTTACGGGCCAGGAGCGGGACCGGCTGCGCGCCCTACGAGCCGCCACCGAGGCCAACGCCGATCAGTACGCCGCCACCCTCTCGGTCTTCGCCACCGCCCGGGATCGCTACGAGATCGAGCTCCGCACCGACCAGGTCGCCGCTCGGATGGCCGCGAGTGGCCTCCCCACCGACGGGGTCGAGGCCCAGCTGCGCCAGCTCGACGAGTGGGGCAACGTCACCTGGCCCAGGAGACGGCCCGGGTGGCCCGGCTGGAGGACTTCCGGCGCCGGCGGGCGATCTGGCAGCTCACCGCCGCGGGCCAGGCCGCCCACGACGCCATCGCCGCCGTGCTCGGCGCCAGCGACACCGCCGGGTCGCTGCAGCGGACGCTGTTCCGCGACATCCGCGACAACCTGGCGGCCCTCGGTCGCGCCGTCGACGAGGGCGATGCCGAGAGCGTCTACCTGCGCCTGCGCGACCTCGACGGCTCGCTGCGGGACCTGGCCGCCAACGCCCGCGACTTCCACGCCGCGGTGGCTCAGCTCCGGCGCGAGCACGACGTCGACCCTGACCGCTTCCTGGCCTACGAGCACCTGCTCATCGACTACCTCGACCAGTTCCTGGAGCACCTCCTCACCCAGCGCACCCTCATCAGCGCGGCCGTCGCCGAGGTGTCGGCCCGGGGCGTCGACCGGCTGGTGGCCCTGGCGGCGGCGGGTGACGACTCCGGCGGGCTCTTCGCCCCGGTCGACCTGGAGGCGGCCTGGTGGGCCCGGTGGGACGGCCTGGCCGGCTGGTTCGCGGCGGGTGCCGAGGGTCCCGCGAGGGCCGATGACCTGGCGGCGGCCACCACCGGCGCCATCCGGGACCTGCTGGCGCTGCTGCGGCGCCTGACCGAGAGCGCCCGGCGCCCCATCACCCGAGCCTCCGAGCTGGTCGTCCTGGCCCGCTGGTTCCGCCGCCTCCCCGACGACCCGGCGGCGGCCGAGCTCTTCGACGCCGCCTTCGGCCTGGGCCGTCCCCTCCACCTGGGCGAGGCGGAGGTCGACCGGAGCGCGTCGGCGACCACGTCGTGGTGGACGGCGCCGCCGGTGGAGGTGCCTGTCACCCTGCGGGAGCACGGCCGACGGGCCTCGCCCGGGCGACCGGCGCGGGCCGCCGACTTCGCGGCCACCAAGGCCCGCCTGGCCGCCGAGCACCGGGCGGCGCGGACCGCCCGGGCCGAGGCCGCGGCCCGCCTGCGGGCCCGTCCCCTCGAGGGCCGCGTCCTCTCCGAGGCCGAGCTGGCCGTGCTCCTCGAGCTACTGGACCGAGCCGCGCACCAACGCCCCGTGGGTGACGCGCCGTACGCCCCGCACCCGGTGGTGATCGAGGGCACCGCCGCCCGGCTGCTCTCGGATCCCGGCGGCGCCGGCATGGCCGTTCGCACCGTCCGGGGCACCCTGACCCTGGAGGGCCACCGCCTCGAGGTCGGTCCCTCGACGCCGGTGACGACGCCGACGCCTGCGGCCCGGGCCCGACGGTGACCGCGCCGACGGTCGGCAGTTCCAGCAGCGCGCCCCGGGCCGCGGTGCAGGTCGACCGGGGCGACCTCGACGAGGTGCAGCGGGCGGCCCGGCTGCTCCTGGCCCACCCGCTCGTCACCGAGGCGGCCCCGGAGCCGGGCGGCCTGGCCCTGGTGCGACGGTGGGAAGCGGTGCCGGGCAACAAGATGAGCCGGGTCCTCGGCTTCCGCCTCGACGTGGGCCGGTCCTGCGCCCGGCTCTACCGCCGGTCGGCCGCCCTGTCGGTGCACCGGGGGCCGACCCTCGCCACCGGCCGCCCCCTCGGCCGCGGGGCGGCTCGCTGCTGTGCCTCACCCTGGCCGCCATCGAGACCCTCGGCGAGCAGACGACGCTCTCGGCCCTGGCCGACGAGGTGCTGCGGCTGCGCTCCGGCGACGATGAGCTGCCGGTCGACCTCACCCAGTACGACCAGCGCCGGGCCCTGGCCGACGCGGTGCGGTGGCTGGAGGAGCGGGGCGTGGTGACCCTGCGCGACGGCGGCGCCGAGCGCTGGCTGGCTGATGCCGAGGACGGCGATGCCCTCTACGACCTCGACCGGGATGCGGCGTCGCGCCTGCTGGTGGCCTCGCCCAGCGTGCTCCGCGATGTGGCCGTCCGAGGCCGCCACCCGCGCCGAGGAGGCCGAGCAGGGGGCGCGGCGCCGCCGGGACGAGGCCGGCCGCGACCACCAGCGGGCCGAGGTGTCGGCGTCGGCGGCCCTGGCCGCGGCAGATCGTTCCGCCCTCGCCGCCCAGGAGGCGGGGGAGGCGCGCGACCGGGCCCGGACCGAGCTGCGGGAGGCGGTGGCGGGCTGGGCCGAGGCTGCAGCCGGCCTCGACACCGAGGGGCGCGACACCATGGTCACGGCCGCGGAGCAGGTGGGCCGGGCCGGCGAGGCCACGCTGGCGTCGCGCTACCGGGAGCTGACGGCACCCCTCCGGGAGGCGCGGGCCGCGGTCGATGCTCGGGGCCAGGACCGGCTGGTCACCCTCCGGGCCGAGGTGGCGGCCCTCGACGAGGAACGGGCGTGGGTGGCGGCCGAGACCGACCCGGGCCCGGAGCCGCCGTCGTGGCGCGGGGGCGGCCCGGCCGGGGGGGCCGGCGCGGCGGGGGGGGGCCGGGGGGGGGGTGGCGCCCACCGG
>JBBSMQ010000023.1:0-56237 GCA_038233075.1 Acidimicrobiales bacterium | reverse complement strand
GAGCGGGGGCAAGACCCGCCGCGCCGCCAAGATGGTCATCCTCGACGTCGCCCACCCCGACGTGGAGGAGTTCATCTGGGTCAAGGCCCGCGAGGAGAAGAAGATCCGGGTCCTCGAGCCGGCCGGCTACCACATGCGCCTCGACGGCACGGACTTGGCGTCGGTCCAGTACCACAACCCCAACAACTCGGGGGGGGTCACCGACGAGTTCATGCAGGCCGTCGTCGACGACGCCGACTGGCACCTCCGGGCCGTCACCACCGGCGAGGTGGTGCGCACCGTGAAGGCCCGCGACCTCATGCGCCAGTTCGCCCACGCCACCTGGGAGTGCGCCGATCCGGGCATGCAGTACGACACCACCATCAACCGGTGGCACACCGCGGCCAACACCGGCCGCATCAACGGCTCCAATCCTTGCAGTGAATACATGTCTCTCGACGACTCGGCCTGCAACCTGGCCTCGGTCAACCTGCTGGAGTTCCTCCACGACGGCGTCTTCGACGTCGACGGCTTCAAGCAGGCCTGTGCGGTGATGTTCACCGGCCAGGAGATCCTGGTGGGCCGGGCCGACTACCCGACCGAGCCCATCGCCGAGAACAGCCGCAAGTTCCGCCAGCTGGGCCTGGGCTACGCCAACCTCGGCGCCCTGGTCATGGCCATCGGCGCCCCCTACGACTCCGATCAAGGCCGGGCCTGGGCCGCCGCCATCACCTCGCTGATGACTGGCCACGCCTACGAGGTCTCAGCCCGCACCGCCGCTCGCATGGGCCCGTTCTCCGGCTTCGCCGAGAACGCCGAGCACATGCTCCGGGTCCTCGGCATGCACCGCAGCGCCGCGGCAGACATCGACGAGGAGCAGGTCCCGTCCGAGCTCCTCGGCGCCGCTCAGCAGGCCTGGGACGAAGCCTGCGACCTGGCCCAGCAGTTCGGCGTCCGCAACTCCCAAGCCAGCGTCGTCGCTCCCACCGGCACAATAGCTCTCATGATGGATTGCGACACCACCGGCGTCGAGCCCGACCTGGGCCTGGTGAAGACCAAGAAGCTGGTGGGCGGGGGCACCATGTCCATCGTCAACCAGACCGTGCCCCGGGCCCTGCGCAACCTGGGCTACGACGAGGCCGCCATCGCCGAGATCGTCGCCTACGTCGACGAGAACAAGACCATCGTCGGCGCCCCCGGGCTGAACCCCGACCACCTGGCCGTGTTCGCCTGCTCCATGGGCGACAACACCATCCACTACCTCGGTCACGTGAAGATGATGGCGGCGGTCCAACCGGCGATCTCGGGCGCGATCTCCAAGACCGTGAACATGCCCACCGAGGCCAGCGTCGAGGACGTCGAGCAGCTCCACATCGACGCCTGGCAGATGGGCGTGAAGGCCATCGCCATCTACCGCGACGGCTGCAAGGTGTCCCAGCCGCTGTCCATGACCAAGAAGGACGGCGAGGCCACAGCCCCCGCTGCCGGCGAGGTGGTCGAGCGGGTCGTGGAGAAGGTGGTCGAGAAGGTCATCACCGTGAAGGAGCCGGTGCGGCGCAAGCTGCCCCGGTCCCGGGCCAGCCGCACCTTCGAGTTCCGGGTCGCCGACTGCAAGGGCTTCGTCAACGTCGGCGAGTACGAGGACGGCCGCCCCGGGGAGATCTTCATCCGCATCTCCAAGCAGGGCTCCACCCTCGCCGGGATCATGGACGCCTTCGCAGTGTCCATCAGCTACGGCCTCCAGTACGGCGTGCCCCTCCGGGCCTACGTGGAGACCTTCACCAACACCCGGTTCGAGCCCGCCGGCATGACCGACGACCCCGACATCCGCATCGCCTCGTCGCTGGTCGACTACATGTTCCGGCGCCTGGCGGTGGAGTACCTCTCCTACGAGGAGCGGGCCGAGCTCGGCATCCTCACCGTGTCCGAGCGCACCCAGCCCACCCTGCCCGGCGTGGAGGAGACGGTGACCGAAACGGTGCAGGGCACCGACGCCTACGCCGACCCCAAGTCGGTGCCGTCGGCCTCGGATCTGGCCCGCGAGCTCGAGGACGATGGCCGCAACGAGCCCAGCCTGCTGGACCGGGCCGGCGTCACCGACGCCGAGTCCGCCCCCGCCCGCGACATGCCCCAGGTCCAGCCCGAGGTGCGCCACTCCGACGCCCCCTACTGCATGCAGTGCGGCGTGCAGATGGTGCGGGCCGGCTCCTGCCACGCCTGTCCCAGCTGCGGCAGCACCAGCGGCTGCAGCTGAGCCACCGGTCGCTCCCTCCCCCCGGGGAGGTCGACCCTTCTGAGTGTTGAGTGGCCCTCCAAGGCCGCTCAACGCTCAGAACGGGGGCGAGAAGTGAGCGGTGCCCGACATGAGCCACGATGGCCCGATGAGCCTGCCCACGACAAAGGACGAACGCTTCGCGGCCCTGGCGGCCACCCTGGCGAGGGCGGTCACGGAGCGGGAAAGCCCCTCGGACCCCTGACGAGCGACGGGGGTCCTGAGATCCCGGGCGGGCACGGTTTGGGAGTGGCGGACGGGATCTCCCGGACACTCGTACCAGAACCGGAACGGTCGAACGTGTTCGATCATGTGCCGGTGACGACGAGCGACGAGCCCGACGAGTCGGCGGATGTCCACGCGGACTCCTTCGAGGACTTCTACCGAGCCGAGTACGCCTCCGTCGTCCGGTTGGCGTACACGTTGACGGGCCGCCGGGACCGGGCCGAGGAGCTGGCCCAGGAGGGCTTCTTGGCTGCCCACCGCCGGTGGGCCAAGGTCTCGGGTTACGACGACCCCGGCGGATGGGTGCGGCGGGTGGTGACGAACCGGTGCATCTCGTCAGGGCGGCGCCACGTCACGCAGCTGCGCCTGATCGCCCGCCTGTCGGGGGAACGACCGCGCCAGCCTGAGCTGTCCGACGATGCCGAGGAGCTGTGGGCCGAGGTGCGAGGCCTGCCCAAGCGCCAGGCTCAGGTCCTGGCCCTGGTGTTCCTGGAAGACCGAAGCGTCGCGGACGTCGCCCGCATCCTTGGCTGCGGCGAGGAGACGGTCCGCACCCACCTCCGGCGGGGTCGCTCGACCCTGGCCGACCGCCTCTCCGACCGCCACGGGAAGGGACCACTGACATGACCGACACCGCACCCCACGACGACGCCCCCGAGCGGGCGCTGCGGGCCCGCGTCAGTGACGCCCGCCGGGACACCCGCCAGCGCCTCGATCCGACCCCGGCGCCGCTCGACGGTGCCCGGGCCCGCCTCCAGCGTCGACACCGGCTCACCGCCGCGGGAGTCGCGGCCGCCGTGGTCATCGTTGTGGCCGTCGCCGGCGTCGTAGGGACCAGGAGCGGCGGGACGGGAGCGGACACCGTGGTCGCCGACTCTGGACGATCTCAGGAGTCCGGGCTCCCGGACTCCCCCGCCGATCCCATCCCCACCTCGGCTGAGGACATGGCGGTCGCCGGGTCGCCCATCGCCAACGGATTCTCTGTTCCGGCGGGCTCCGTCCTCGCGGGCGGGCCTCTCGCCTTCATCACCGCGCTCTCGGACGGCGGTGCCCCGACCCCCGATGGCGGCTGGGAAGCGCACCTCGTCGTGCCCGGTGATCCACGTGCCGTCCTCGGTGACCTCCGACGCCAGGCCAGGGCGGTCGGTCTCGACGTGCGACCGGCGATGGACAGCGCGGTTGAGGTTCCACAATCGTTCTGCCGGCGGGACGGGGCCGTGTACGAGTGCTTCGCTGCCGGCGGAAGCGAGCCCTTTGACGGCCGCTACCTCACGATCGAGGTCCATCGCCGACCCCGCGACGGCGACATCGGCCCGGAATCCTACGCCCTCGTCACCTACTCCGACAGTGAGCAGCAGGCGATCGGCCTAGAGCAGTTCCTGGCCCTGGGACCGGCCGACGCACCGCTGGGACCCGCACCGCCGCCGGTCCCATTGGACTGGTCGGCGCTGCCGGCCACGGGTCAGCCGTTCGCGGTCGGCTACCACGGCGGCGAGCTCGACCCCTTGATCCTCGAGGATGGGAGTCGGCTCATCGTTCCCACCACCCTTGGAACTATCCTCGGATGTACGAACCGTTCCTTCGCGGCATTGCTGGCGGTCGAGGGCGACGGGCGTGAGGTGGTCGAGGCCTACGCGCAGCAGGTCTCGTCAGGCCCGGGGCGCACCGCGGACTCGAGCCTGCCGGGCCCGGGACCCGTCACGGTCGACGGCCCCAGAGGATCCCGGATCACGGTCAGGAACGCGATGACAAGAGTCGGTGTGAGCTTCTCGTTCCAGCTCGTCGAACGGTCCGACGGTCCCGCACTGCTACAGATTACGTCCTGCCAAGGGTGAACATGACCGTCGGGCCCATCGAGGGAGGCTGCACGCCACGCTTGAGGACGCCGCCGAACGTGTGGCGGAGAGGATTGCCGCGGCAGACAACTGACCCAGGTTGATGACGTTGTGCTCACCTTTGGTCAGGTGGAGGCGGGTTCGAAGAGCTCGACGGGGTTGCCGGCGGGATCCTCGACCAGGATCTGACGGCCGCCCTTGCCCTCGACCAGGTCGCCTCGGAACGACGCGCCCTTGTCCCGCAGCTCGTCGACGAGGGGGTCGAGGTCGTCGGTCTCGACCTGGAAGCGGTTCCAGCCCCCCGGCTCGGGGTCGCCTCCGGCCTGGCCCGCCCCGCCG
The DNA here is from genome assembly GCA_038233075.1 of Acidimicrobiales bacterium. Lineage (GTDB taxonomy): Bacteria > Actinomycetota > Acidimicrobiia > Acidimicrobiales > Iamiaceae > Iamia. Next base: position 51,587 of record JBBSMQ010000023.1, on the reverse strand, counting down.
GCGCCGGGTGCGTTCAGGTACAGCTTCAGATCGCCCCGGCTGAGCCCGGCGAACCCGGGCGCGGGGTGCATGTCGAGGTGGAAGCCCAACCGGTCCCGGTAGAACTCGATGGCGGCCTCGACGTCATAGACGATGTAGCGAACACTGACAGCCATGGCAGCTGCTCCTCTCTGGTCGGTCTCGGTGATCGGGCTACCCGCGCACTATAGGACGCAAACGTTTCATAGTTTGATCCGCTGATGGACCCTCGCATCGAGCGCACCCGCACCGCCGTCCACCACGCCACCCTCGCGGTGCTCGGTCAGCGGGGCTATGCCGCCTTCACCGTCGAGGGCGTCGCGGCCGAGGCCGGCGTGGCCAAGAGCACCATCTACCGCCACTGGCCGACCCGGCTCGCTCTCATCGCCGACTCACTCGACACGCTCAACCGGCAACCTCGCCCTGACATCGACGCCACGACCGCTCGCGATCAGGTGGGCCAACTCCTCGAGCACCTGGCCTCGGTGTTCACCGACTCGGTGCTCTCGGCGTGCATCCCGGCCCTGATCGAGGCGGCCGAGCACCACCCCGAGGTCGCCGAGTTCCTCCACTCCTACAGCGCCGGGCGCCGCCAGCGCCTCATCGATGTCATCCAGCGGGGGCTCGACTCCGGAGAGCTCCCCACCCACCTCGACGCCGAGCTCGCCGCGCTCGCACTCAGCGGCCCGATCATCTACTGCCGTACCATGACCCCGACGCCGCTCAGCCCGCGTCAGGCCGCACAGCTCGTCGACCTCGTCCTCGGTCCCGCGCCGGACCATCGCCCTGACCCGCGCCATAAGCACTAACAAGCAAGAGCAACAAGGATCATCAACAGTGGGTCCGCGGTGACAACCGTGGGTGTCGGCGGGGAGCCGTGACCTCACCCGGCGGCGCCGGGTTGTTCTGGCCCCGAAACAGCGGACGCAACGGCAGATGTCCGACGAACCCCGGGGATCGGGCGGGGTCACGCCCTCACGGCGCGGTCCGCTCAGCCCTGCTGCTCGGTGGGGCGGATCAGGACCTCGTTGACGGCCATGTGGCGGGGTCGGGTCACGATGTAGGTGATGGCATCCGCGATGTCAGTCGCCTGCAGCGGCTCGACGCCCTCGAACCGGCGGGCGAAGGCCTCCTGCACCTCCTCGCGCTGGTGGCCCGCCAGCTCGGTGGCCACGATCCCGGGTTCCACCAGGGCGACCCGGACGTGGCGCTCTGTCACCTCCTGGCGCAGGCTCTCGCTGAAGGCGCCGACGCCGTGCTTGGTGAGGTTGTAGACGCCGATTCCCTCGCGGGCCACTCGTCCCGCGGTCGAGGAGATGTTGACCAGGTCGGCGACCCGACGCGGCTCGTCGTCGGCCGCCCGCAGCAGGTGGGGGAGGGCGGCGTGGGCCACGTAGAGCAGGCCCGAGATGTTGAGGTCGACCATGCGCTGCCACTCATCCAGCGGCGCACCCTCGACGGGCCCGTTGAGCATCACCCCGGCGTTGTTGATCACCACGTCGAGGCGGCCATGTTCGGCCACGATGCCGTCGACGGCCGTCGCGACGGCCGGCTGGTCGGTCACATCGAGCTCGCAGGCCACGGCCGTCCCACCGTCGGTACCGATCGCGTCGACGAGGGCGTCGAGTCGGTCGGTGCGCCGGGCCGCGCCCACCACCAGCGCCCCTTCGGCGGCCAGCAGCGTGGCCGTGGCCTCCCCGATCCCGCTGCTGGCCCCCGTCACCAGCGCCACCGTTCCGTCGAGTCGTCTTGTCGCAGTCATCCCGGCAACGTACCGACGCGGGGACCCCTCTCGGTGCCCAGCGCTTACCGCAGCCGCCTTCACCCCCGACGGACCCTCACGGGCACCGAGGCCGGGCCGGACGCCGTGGGTCGGCATCGACGGGGCGGGGAGGGCAGGCTGGCACCATGGCGGCACTGCGCGACGTGACCTTCGACTGCGCGCATCCGGCCTCGCTGGCCCGGTTCTGGGCCGAGGCGCTCGACGGGTACGCCATCGCCCCCTACGACGAGGACGAGCGAGCCCGGCTGCGCGCCCTCGGCGTCGACGACCCCGAGGATGATCCCACCGTGCTGGTGGAGGGCGCGGAGGGCGCGCCCCGGCTGTTCTTCCAGCGGGTGCCGGAGGAGAAGGTGGTCAAGAACCGTGTCCACCTGGACCTCGTGGCCGACGACGTCGACGCCGAGGCCGACCGCCTGACGGCGCAGGGGGCCGTCCGCCAGGCCGACCAACCCGACGATCGCTTCGTGGTGCTCCAGGATCCTGAGGGCAACGAGCTCTGCCTCATGCGCTGAGCACAGCCGGGAGACGTGTGGTTCCCAGGCGTCGGGTCCTGGCCCTCGGCGAGGCGACCCGGAGCGGGAGCCTCACCGGGACAGGGCGGCCACCAGCTCCTCGACAGCGGGCACGGAGAGGCGACAGGACAGCGATGGTGTCGGGTCACCCTCGCCGACGGCCTCACCGTCGACCAGCACGGTGGGGGAGCCCCGCATCCCCAGGCGCTGTGCGTCCGCCTGGGAGCCCACCTCGCACTCGAGGATCACCGCGTCCCGGTTCGTCTGCTCCAGGGCCTCCTCCACACCGGCTCGCGCCCGGGCGAGGTGGGGGCAACCCGGGACCGCGAGCAGCAAGACCTCCATGGGCGCCAGGCTAGGGCACCTCGCCCAACAGGACCCCTAGGGCGTCGGCGGCGTGATCTGGGGCGCGCACCTCGAGGGCGGCCCCGCGCTCGTCGATGGTCATGGCGAAGGAGAAGAACGAGCAGCACCGCCGTTCGGCCTCCACCAGGGGCGCGACCTCGGCCAGCGATGTGTCGGGGGCGAAGGTCAGGCGCACGCCTCCGTCGAGTCGCTCGCGGGTGGCGACGAGGGCGAGCAGGCCGTGCCACTCGTCGAGTCGGGACGCCATGTCGCTCGGAGCCAGGGTGCAGGCCGCGGCGACGTCCTCAAGAGGGTGAGCCAGGTCGTCGGGCGCGCCTCCCGGCCCACCAGGGGGCCGTTCAGCCGCGACGCCCGCTGAGGTCGGGGAGAGGCCGGCCTCGTGGGCGACGCCGAGGGCCGACCCCGCGCAGCAGGCGCCGTCGAGAGCCCGGCTGTCCCGCACGGTCGACGATGGCGCGAAAGCGGTCGCCCCGGTCGTTCCGGTCGTTCCGGGGTCGGCCGGGATCGGGGTGCAGCCGCACGAGGCGCCGCAGGGACCGTTGGGGGCGGGCCCGGCGAGGTGGGTCTCGACCCTCTCGAGCTCGGCCGTCAGCACCGCCAGATCCTCCATCTGGCGCTGAGCCTGGCGCAGCTTGGTCGCCAACAGGGCCCGGAGCCGGTCCTGGACCGGCCCGCAGCGTCCGGCGTCGCGGACCCCCAGCAGGTCGGCGATCTCCTCGAGCGTGGCGCCCACCTGCTTGGTCGCGGCGATGAACGTCAACCGCTCCAGGGCCTCGTCGTCGTAGAGGCGGTAGCCGGCACCGGAGCGGCCAGACGGCGAGAGGAGTCCGATCTGGTCCCAGTACCGGAGGGTGCTGGCGGGGAACCCGCTCCGCTGGGCCACCTCGGCGATCTGGTATGTCCGTCCCATGAGGCGGACCGTACGCCTTCGACCCGACTCGAAGGTCAAGGCCGAAGCGAGGGATCGATGGAGAGGCGGTGCCGTCGAGCGACGCGGCGAACACCGATGACGATGGCTCGGCGACGGGCACGGGGCGACCCTCGACGACGGCTGCCCCTGAGCCGAGCCCTTGGGCCTCGGCGGGACCGATCGACCCTGGCCTGATCCGGGCGGCGCGCCCGGCCGGTACCGTGCCGGCCATGGCTGACGTGGAGCTGTTCTGGGACCCGGTGTGCCCCTTCTGCTGGGTGACTAGCAAGTGGGTTCGACAGGTGCAGGAGGTGCGCGACGTCGAGGTCGACTGGCGGTTGATCTCGCTGCGGTTCCTCAACGAACCCATCGGCTACGACGACCGCCCCTCGTTCTACCCCGCGGTCCACGCCCGGGGCACCGAGCTGCTGCGCGTCGCCGCCGCGGTGCGCGCGGACCACGGGGCCGAGGCCATGGGGCCGCTCCACGAGGCGCTGGGTGAGCTGCTGTGGGAGACGCCGGCGGAGCGCATGGACGACGGCGAGGACATGGCCGCCCACCAGCTGCGCGACCTCGACCTCCCTTCGGTGCTGTCCGATCTCGATCTCGACCCGAGCCACGCCGAAGCCGCCGCCGACGACTCGTGGGACGAGGCCCTCCGGGCCGAGACCGACATCGCCACCGACCGCGTCGGTGGCGATGTCGGGACGCCCATCATCACCTTCGGACCCCCCGACGGGCCCTCGTTCTTCGGCCCTGTCATCTCCGACGTGCTCCCCACGGCGGAGGAGGCCGGCGAGGCCTGGGACGCGCTGGTCACCCTCGCCCGCTGGCCCGGCTTCGCCGAGCTGAAGCGCACCCTCCGGTCCATGCCCGTCACCGCCCTCACCGCGCCCTTCGCCGAGCAGACCACCCGCCTGCGCTAGCCCCGCGCGACGCCCGGCCCGGTTCTGAGCCACGAGCGCGTCACCCGTGACGCGTGGGTGGCTCAGAACGGTGGGGCTCGGCTGCGCGGACCGCGCTCAGGTGTCGGCCTGGCGGCAACGGGCCTCGACGAGGGTCCAGAGCCCGTAGCAGACGACACCGACGGCGGTCACCGCCAGCAGGATCCGGCCCGGGCCTCCGCCCGCCAGCTCCCGGAGGGCACCGTCGACGCCTCGCGACTCGTCGGGCTGGTGCTCGATCGCAGCCTTGACCACGAAGGCGCCCAGGAGGGCGAACACCAGGCCTCGCCCCACGGCGCCGGCGGTGCCGAGGCCCTTCAGGAACCCGGTCGGCGCCCACGATGGCGCCTTGCCCAGATCGACGTGGTCGAGGTGGTCCTGCTGGTACGCCTTGTAGAGGCGGTAGAGGCCGAGGCCGACCACCGCCGCGCCCACCAGTCCGACGAGGATGCGGCCGAAGGGAGCGTCCATGAGCCGGGCCGTCGCCTGGCGCTTCTGACCGCCGCCCCCGCCGCCGGACCCGGCGCTGGTCGCCACCCCGACCGCGGCGACCGCGAGCACCAGTGACGCCACCGCCCTCCCCGCGTCCTTGACCCTGTCCTTGGCGTCGCTCTCGCCCGGCTTGGCGCCGTTGCGGCCCACGACCGCGGCCACCCCGCACGCCAGGGCCCAGCACAACAGGCCCAGGGCCACCACGCCGACCAGGACCTTCCCGAAGGGCTTCTCGGCCAGCTCGCCGAAGGCGCCGGTGGTGCTGGCCTTCTCCCCGCCGGTGGAACCAGTGGCGGCCAGCTGCACCGCGATGACCCCGAACAGGAAGTACACGATGCCCCGGGCCACCAGTCCGACGCGCGCCAGGCCCTCGGTCCAGTCCGACTGGTCGGTCCCGGTGGTCGAGCTGAGGTCGGTGGTCGCCATGGGAAAGCTTCCGGTCGTGATCGGTGCGCGGCCCCCCCCCGCGGAGCGGACGGCAGAGGCAAAAGAGGCGCTACCCCCTCGGTCCGGCGCCCAACCGAGATGCCACCGGACCTCATGGGCGTGGCGTCACTTGATCCCCTCGGCGGGGTTGGCCCGTGGCGGTAGCGGCGTGCCGCTCTGCCACCAGACCTCGAGGCGGTCGGCGTCGCAGGCCTCGCACAGATCGATCACCCGGATCGAGACGATCGACAGCTGCGAGCCCCGCGCCTTCTCCCACACGGCCTCGGGCGCGGCGGTGAGGGCATCTCCGCCGCACGTGGGGCACCGGGGTGAGGGGTCGCGCTCCCAGGTCAGGTCGCACACGGCGCACGTGATGCGGATCAGGTCGCCGCGGCGTTCGCCGGAGAGATGGTCGTCGGTCCCGCACGCCGGGCACACCAGGTCACGGGCGCTCATCGGCGGCGCGCCACGTGGTGGGAGGTGGTGTCGCCGGTGGTTGTCGATGGGAGCCGATGAGCGCCGTCGGCTCCGCTCGCGGCGCCGTCGGAGGGCCCGCGCTGTCTGGTTCGCTCGCTGCGCTCGCTCATCACGTCCCAGGGTGGACCACCGGACGCGGGCTCGGGACATGACAGGTGTCACAACCGGGGGTCGACCGCTCTGAGCAGGACGGTGCGGTAGTGTGAACGCATCCGGAGTCCCCCCTGCGGGGCGGTGAGGTGACACGAGGACGGACGTCGCCCAGACACCGGAGCAGATGAGTACCCCCTTTCCTGCGCCAGGGTCCGGGGCCGGCGCGAGGAGCGCCGCACAGCGATGCATGACGCCACACGAGCCTTCGAGGCCGCGGTCTGGGCCGCCGTCGAGGGGCGAGCAAGTGAGGACCAGCGGGCCGCTCTGGAGGCCGCGCCCGCCGAGCACCAGCGGGTCGTCGAGCGCCTCATCGACGACACCGACGAGCGCCTCGACGCGGCACGCCGGCTCAAGGGCCACGAGCGCACCCTGGTCGTGGCCGACTTCGAATCCGACCTGGCCCTTCTGGAGTCCACCGTCGACCTCATGACCCGGGTCGAGGTCTCCGCCGCCGCCGGCCTGGTGGCCGATCCCGCCGGTGAGGTCCGCCTGCAGGCGTCGTGGTCGTCGGGCGACGTGGTGCTGTGGGCCGGCGGACCGGGCCTGCCCCCCGCCGGCAACGCCGAGCTGTCCGAGCGCATCAAGGCCACCGGAGCCCCGGCCAACGGCTGGGCCGTCCATCCCGGTGTCCGGTTGCCCGGCGGCGCCCACGCCGAGGCCGTGTCCATCCCCGCCGGGGTCTGCCTGGGCTGGCTGGTCGCGGTGGGCGGTGGCCAGGGAGGCGAGGGCCTGGGCCTGAGCGTCACCTGGCTGGGTCGCGTGGCGGTGGCCGCGGTGCGCCTGGTGGCCCAGGGACGCATCGTCCCCAACCTGCGCAGCGAGGGTCGCAGCGAGGGCTCGACCATGGAGCTCAACGTCCACTGGGTCCCGGCGCTCGTCGACGAGGACGAGGTGGAGGGCCTGGCCCAGGCCATGCCCGGCCCCGTGGTGGCCCTGGGCAACGCCGAGGCCAAGACCGTCACCCGCAACGTGTTGGCCGCGGCGATCGACGCCATCGTGTCCCAGGCCGCCCGCTTCCTCGATCTGGAGGCACCCCCTCCGGCCGTCCGCAACGCCGTGGACGTGGCCGAGGCCGTCATCACCCGTCTCGACGGGTCCACCTTCGCCGCTCCCGTCGCCGCCGGAGCGGAGGTGTCCAAGCGCCTCCAGCGGTGGACCAAGGCGGTCGTCAACGCCAACCGCCCCACCCTGGTCGTGGCCCTCGATCCTCCTGACAAGGGTGATGCCTGGTTCCTCTCCGTGCTCGGCCCGGGCGCCGAGGGCACCCTCATGGACGTCGAGGTGGCCCTGGTCGACGGCAAGGACGGCAAGGCCCTGGGCGACGAGCTGGCCCGCCTCGAGCGGATCTACGAACCGCTGCTGCGCCCCGGTGGTCGGCGTCGAGGCCAGGTGTACCTCAGCCAGGACGAGGCCTGGGAGCTCATGACCGTCACCGGCACCACGCTCCGCACCGCGGGCTTCAAGGTGCGGGTGCCGCCGCTGTCGCGCCGCAAGCCCTCGGCGGGGTTGCGCCTGTTCACCGAGCCCGTCGGTGAGTCGGTCGTCGGCGCCCACCAGCTGAGCAACGTCCGCTGGACCGCCTTGTTCGACGATGTCGAGCTCACCGCGACCGAGGTGGCCCGCCTGGCGGCCGAGGCCCGCCCCCTGGTCCGCTCCCACGGTCGCTGGGTCGAGCTCGACCGGGCCGACCTCAAGGAGGCCGCCGTCGCCCTGGCCGAGCGGGCCGACACCACCCAGCTCACCGGGGCCGAGATCCTCCGCCACTCGGTGGGCCTGGAGGGGACGCCGCTGGCCGGTGGGCTCCGGGTGGAGGGCAGCGGGTGGGCCACCGATCTCCTCGACAAGGCCCGCCTCGTCTCCACCGACCCCGTCACCCGTCCGGAAGGGTTCCAGGGCGAGCTGCGCAGCTACCAGGCCGAGGCCCTGGCCTGGCTGGGCTACCTCGAGGCCACCGAGCTGGGCGGGTGCCTGGCCCTCGACATGGGCCTCGGGAAGACCCCGACGGTGCTGGCCCACCTGCGCCGTACCCAGGGGGAGGGCGCCGCGCTCGTGATCGCCCCGCCCGCGGTGGTGGGCAACTGGGCCGCCGAGGCGGCCCGGTTCACCCCCGAGCTGGAGGTGGTGGTCCACCACGGTGCCTCCCGCGCCGAGGCCCACGAGCTCGACCGGGTGTTCGACGGGGTCGACCTGGTCATCACCACCTACGGCACCGCCGTGCGCGACGTGGAAGCCCTGTCCGGGCTCACCTGGCGTCGGGTCGTCATCGACGAGGCCCAGGCCATCAAGAACCACACCAACGAGACCGCCCAGCAGCTGCGTCGCATCCCCGCCCGCACCCGCGTCGCGCTCACCGGCACGCCGGTGGAAAACGGCCTCGGCGACCTGTGGTCGATCCTCGACTTCACCAACCCCGGCCTGGTCGGACCCCGCGCCACCTTCATCGCCCAGCTCTCCGGCGAGGGGGAGGCGGCTCTCCGGGCGCTCAACGGCATCCTCGTGTTCCGCCGCACCAAGGCCGAGCCCGAGGTCGCGGCCGAGCTGCCCGACCGCATCGACGAGCTCGACCACTGCGCCATGACCCCCGAGCAGATCGGGCTCTACCAGGCCGTGCTCGACCGTCTGGTGGCCGAGCCCGAGCCCGGCGCCGGGCCCGAGCAGGCCCAGATCCTCGCCGCCATCACCGCCCTCAAGCAGATCTGCAACCACCCCGAGAACTACGAGCGCACCGACGGACCGATCGAGGGACGATCCGGCAAGCTGGCCCGCCTGGAGGAGATCCTCGAGAACGTGTTCGCCTACGACGAGAAGGCGCTGATCTTCACCCACTTCGCGTCGTGGGGCGTCCGCCTGGCCGACTACCTCACCGGCACCACCGCCACCCCGGTCGCCTGCTACCACGGCGGGCTGGCGCGGGGCGCCCGCGACAAGATCATCGCGGAGTTCCAGGCGCGCGAGGGGCCCGGGGCCCTGGTCCTGTCGCTCAAGGCCGGCGGCACCGGCCTCAACCTCACCGCCGCCAGCCACGTGGTCCTCTACGACCGGTGGTGGAACCCTGCGGTCGAGGACCAAGCCCGAGACCGCGCCTGGCGCATCGGTCAGACCCGCACCGTGGTGTCGCACCGGCTGGTGTGTCCCGGGACCGTCGACGAGCGGGTCGAGGAGGTCGTGGCCGGCAAGCGCCACATCGCCGACCTGGTCCTGCCCAAGTCCAGCTCGCTGTCGGACCTCGACGCCGACCAGCTGCAGATGGCGCTGGGCCTGCGGCCCGACGCCCTCGTCACCGAGGAGGCCGAGTGAAGGTGCGCCGATGAGCGAGCGCAGCGAGCGAACCAGATTGCGCGGGCCCTCCGGTGGCGGAGCTTGCGGAGCCGGCGGTGCTCATCGGTGCCCGGTGACTGGCGATGGCCCGGATCTGTCCTGCGATGTGAAGGCGCGCCGATGAGCGAGCGCAGCGAGCGAACCAGATTGCGCGGGCCCTCCGGTGGCGGAGCTGGCGGAGCCGGCGGTGCTCATCGGTGCCCGGTGACTGGCGATGGCCCGGATCTGTCCTGCGATGTGAAGGCGCGCCGATGAGCCAGGGACGGCGGCGCCGGAGCAAGAAGCCCAAGGCGGTCGACCTCTGGCGTCCGGTGCCCCCGCTCGATCCACCCGAGCCCATCCGCCGGGCCAGCGACGCCACCGCCGTGGTCCGGTCCCTCGGCTCGCCCCCACTGAAGGGCCAGGGGGCCAAGGCCGAGCAGAACCTGGCCGTGGCCGTGGACAAGGCAGCTGAGATGGCGGCCGAGGTGCTGGCCCTCACCGCCGGCCTGCGGCCCGTCGACGACCCCGACGACGAGGACTGATCCGCGCCGGAGGACGATGCCCGGCACCGGTCCGATCGTCGTCTGGCCGGCGGCGGTGCCCGGTCGGGCAAGATGGCGTCATGGCCCGATCCTCCCGCTCCCCGGAGAGGCGCCGCCGGTCCCGCCGGGCTGGTCGCCGCCTCCTGCTCGCCTCCGCCCTCGGCGCGCTCAACACCGCCAACGCCCGCCAGCCCCTGACCCGCACCGGACAGGGCGCGGTGGCCTGCTTCTTCCCCGGTTGGCTCACCTCGGAGATGTCGCTCCACGCCATCGGCTGGCAGGCCCTGGCGACCCTCGGGTGGGCGCGCAAGGGCGCGCTCCGGACGCCCTCGGGGCTCATCGGCCTCGGCCTCACGGTGGGCTCGTGGGCCACCCTGGCCCGGATCTGGTCCGAATCGACCCAGGCCCCCCGGATCTTCGAGAAGGCCCTCCGCGACGGTCTCGGCGACGAGCTCGACGCCGGTCAGGATCCCATGCCCGCCGCCGACCCCGCGGTGGTCCGGCGACGTCTGGTGACGGGTCCGGTCATGTCCCACGCCAAGGTCTGGCGCCGGGAGCAGAACCTCTCCTACGGCGAGTTCGGCCGCCGCAACCAGCTCGACATCTGGGCCCGTGGGGACCTGCCCCGTGACGGCAAGGCCCCGGTGCTGCTCCAGGTCCACGGGGGCGCCTGGGTCATGGGCAACAAGGACCAGCAGGCCATCCCCCTGTTGGCCCACATGGCCGAGCGGGGTTGGGTGTGTGTGGCCATCAACTACCGGCTCAGCCCCCGGGGCACCTGGCCCGACCACATCGTCGACGTGAAGCGGGCCATCGCCTGGGTCAAGGACAACATCGCCGAGCACGGCGGTGACCCGGACTTCGTGGCCATCACCGGTGGCTCCGCCGGCGGGCACCTGTCCTCCCTCGCTGCCCTCAGCCCCAACGAACCGGTCTTCCAGCCCGGCTTCGAGGAGGCGGACACGTCCGTCGTCGCGGCGGTGCCGTTCTACGGCGTGTTCGACTGGACCAACCGTGACGGCACCGGCCTGGAGGGCATGGACGACTTCCTTGGTCGCCGGGTGCTCAAGACCAGCCTGGAGGACGCCCCCGAGGTGTGGGACCAGGCCTCGCCCATGAGCTGGATCGGTCCCGACGCCCCGCCGTTCATGGTCGTCCACGGCGCCAACGACACCCTCGTGCCCGTCGAGCAGGCCCGCTCGTTCGTCTCCATGCTGCGCGACGCGTCCAAGGAGCCGGTCGTCTTCGCCGAGCTCCCCGGCGCCCAGCACGCCTTCGAGATCTTCGACTCCAACCGCACCCTGGCCGCGGTGGGCGCGGTGCACCACTTCCTCGCCGCCATCCGCGCCCGGGAGGCCCACGACTCCGAGAGCGGCGCCGAGGTCGACACCGACACCCAGGACGCCGTCCGCTGACGCCGCGGCGAGGACGGATCTGCGAGACTCGCGCGCATGCGCCCCCGTGTCCTCCACGCCCTCGTGGTCCTCATCGCAATCGTTCTCGCCGTCGCTGCGCCCGGTGCCGCCCCGTCGGGCGGTCAGGACGCCAGCGAGAGCTGTGCGACCTTCGACCCGATCGCCATCGCCGATGCCCCGGACGAGCCCGCGCCCGAGATCGAGCGCCGCTTCGCCTTCGGCTACTTCAACACCCAGCTGACGTCGTCCCCAGACAGCGTCGACAGCGATGCCGACGGCGACCCGGATCAGATCGACAACCCCTCGGCCGAGCTGTCGATCACCTCGGGCCGGGGCATCGTCACCTTCCGCCACGAGGGTCAGGTGCTGTGGGCCGGCGGGGTCGGCAACATCGACGGGGTGCCGGGCGACGAGATCGGCGTCTGGGCGGCCGCGCCAGTCGACGGCGCCCGCGCCATCTACACCAACATCACCGAGGCCTGGGTCGTCCCCGGCGCCACCCCGCCGGGCGACGTCGACCCCGCCGTGGTCGGCACCTCCGTCGGCACCGGGCTCCCGTCGTTCAGCCCCGATCGTGACGGCGACGGCGTTCCCGACGTCATCGTGGTCGACTACGCCACCGACGACCTCCTGTCCGGCTCGTCGTCGGTCCTGTCGGGCGCGGCCATCGTCGCCGCTGGGCTCGGGGCCGAGGCGCCCGCGTCGTCGACGTTGCTGAGCCTCCCGGGCGTGGTCTACGGCTTCGCCCGGTTCGACGCCCCCGCCGACGACCTGGAGGGCGTCGACTCCGTCTACCGCCGCGACGGCGACATCGTCACCATCTTCGTCCAGGGCGACGACGTCGTCCTGCGTCTGGCCCGCAACGGCGAGATCACCTCCTACGGCCTGCGCCCCGACCCGCCCGGGTCGGAGGCCGGCCCGCCCGTCGTCTTCGCCTACCAGGGTGACGGGGCCGACTACCTCAGCTTCACGTACTACCGGCAGGACACGGGGGTGGCCCGCACCGCACTGTGGGAGGTGGGCGAGTGTGACGAGGTCACCCAGAACCCGGCGAACCCGCCCGAGGCTCCCACGACCACGCCGCCGGCGGCGCCCCCTGCGGTCGCGGTCACCTCCGACGCCCGCTTCACCGGCTGAGCGGCCGGCGACGGGTCGCCCGACGCTGGGGCTCCGGCGATGGCCTAGGTTCCCTGCGGTGAGCTCCATGACCGCACCTGACCCCGACCTGTCCGGGCGCACCGCCGTCGTCACCGGCGCCTCCAGCGGCATCGGCCGGGCCATCGCCGAGCGCCTCGGCCGCTGCGGGGCCCACGTGGCGATCTGCGGGCGCACCGCCTCGGCCATGGAGGAGACGGCCTCGGCCATCGAGGCGGGCGGCGGCACGTGTCGGGTCTCGACCGCCGACGTGCGTGACCCGGCCCAGGTCAAGGAGCTGGTCGACCTGGCGGTGTCGGACACCGGCCGCCTGCACGTCATGGTCAACAACGCCGGGCTGTCCTACCCCGAGCCCATCCTGTCGGCCGACCCCGAGGGGTGGCGGGCCATGCTCGAGACCAACGTGCTGGGCCTGCTGGCGGGGTGCCAGGCCGCGGTGGCGGCCATGCGGGCCTGTGGCGCCACCGGCCACCTGGTCAACATCTCCTCGGTGGCCGCCCAGAACCCGGCCTCCGGCGTGTACGGGGCCACCAAGCACGCGGTGAACACCATCTCGGCCAGCCTGCGCGACGAGCTCATGGAGGACCCGATCCAGGTCGTCACGATCATGCCCGGCGCGGTGGCCACCAACTTCGCCCGCAACTTCGATCCCTCGGTGCTCGAAGGGGTGGCGGCCATGAGCGGTGTCGGCAGCGACGTCGAGGTGGTCCAGGGGGAGCGGCTGCCCGACGACGTGATCGCCGGGGCCCAGAGCGAGCTGCGCGACGTGCTGGCTGGCCCCGACGATGTGGCCGACGCCGTGCTCTACGCCATCACCCGGCCGGCGGCGGTGCACCTGGCCGAGATCGTCGTCCGACCCAACAAGGACTTCCACCTGTGACCGGCGTGGTGACCAGCGTCCTGGCCGACGGATCGGTCGTCAGAGCAACCCGATCGCCAGCCCGTCCCAAGCACGAGGTTTGTCGAACGTGCGTTCGGGTAGGCTGGCGCCATGAGTGACGCACAGCAGAACCTCCCGGAGATCGACCCCTCCCTCGAGGGGTCCAACCTGGACAAGGACCCCGACGAATGGACCACCGGGGACGAGCCCATGACCGGTGCGCAGGAGAGCTACCTCCGCACGCTGTCGGACCAGGCCGGCGAGGAGCTGGACCCCGGCCTCACCAAGGCCCAGGCCTCCCAGCGCATCGACGAGCTTCAGGACCGCACCGGACGCGGCAGCAGCTGAGGACTGGCCCCGGCCGTGGGTCGAGCCTGAACGGGTCGGAGCGTGGCACCATGCCGGGGCCGTCGCCACCCCCGGGGGAACCATGACCGACCAGCCCACCGACGCGGCCGCCCGCCGCACCTACCCTGGGTTCGGGGGCCTGGTCGGGCGCACCTTCGCCGGCTCCGAGCCGTGGTGGCCCGAGCGTGCCTCCGCAGCCGGCCGGCCCAACGTCATCGTCGTCCTGGTCGACGACCTGGGCTACTCCGACCTGGGCTGCTACGGCTCGGAGATCCGCACCCCCCACATCGACCGGTTGGCGGCGGGCGGTCTCCAGCTCACCGACTTCCACTCGACGCCCATGTGCTCACCCACCCGGGCCTCCCTGCTCACCGGGATCAACCCGCACGCGGCCGGCGTGGGCACCGTGGCCCACAGCGACCCCGGCTTCCCCGGGTACGCCATGGAGATCGCGTCCGATGCCGCCACCGCGGCCGAGATCTACCGCGAGGCGGGCTACTTCACCGCCATGGTCGGCAAGTGGCACCTGTCCAAGGACTCGGACCAGAACGATGCCGGTCCCCGTCACTCCTGGCCCTGCCAGCGCGGCTTCGACCGCTACTTCGGCTTCCTCGACGGCTTCACCAACCTGCACCACCCCCACCGGCTCATCGAGGACAACCACGCCGTCGAGGTCGACCAGTACCCCGACGGCTACTACTTCACCGACGACATGACCGACCGGGCCGTCGCCATGGTCAAGGCCTCCAAGGCGGCCGACCCAGACCGGCCCTTCTTCCTGTACATGGCCCACGGCGCCGTGCACGCCCCCCTGCACGCCCGGCCCGCCGACATCGAGCGCTACCGGGGCCGCTACGACGCCGGCTGGGATGCCCTGCGCGGGGAGCGCTTCGCCCGCATGAAGGAGATGGGACTGCTGGCGCCGGACACGGTGCTGCCGCCCCGCAACTCCGAGCCCAACAACGACGTCACCGCCTGGGGCGAGCTGTCCGAGGGCCAGCGCCGCCTCGCGGCCCGGTACATGGAGATCTACGCCGCCATGGTCGACAACGTCGACCAGAACGTGGGCCGCCTGGTCGATGCCCTCGAGGCGATGGGCGAGCTCGACGACACCATCATCGTGGTCACCTCCGACAACGGGGCCTCCCGGGAGGGCGAGGTCGACGGCACCGCCTCCTACTACGTCCACCTCATGAACGACACCGACATCGAGGTCGACCTGGCCCGCCTGGAGGAGATGGGCGGGCCCACCACCACACCGCACTACCCGCGGGGCTGGGCCATGGTCGGCAACACCCCGTTCCGCCTCTACAAGATCAACGCCCACGCCGGTGGGCACACCGTGCCCTTCATCATCCGTGGCCCGGTGCCCGGCGGTGCCGGCGAGCGACGGGACCGCTACCAGTACATCACCGACCTGCTCCCCACCCTGCTCGAGCTGTGCGGGCTCACCCACCCGACTGACGCCGGGGCCGAGGGTGTCCGGGCGCCGGACGGCACCAGCTTCGCCCCCCTCCTGGCCGACCCCGCCCACCCCTCGACCCACCCCGAGCAGTACACCGAGATGATCGGCCACCGGGGTTACCGCCTCGGTGGGTGGGAGGCGGTCACCCTGCACCAGCCCCTCACGCCGTTCGACGAGGCCGAGTGGGAGCTCTACGACATGGCCGCCGACCCCACCCAGGTCCGCGACCTGGCCGCCGAGGAGCCCGAGCGGCTGGCCGACCTCATGGCCCGCTGGGAAGAGGCGGCCTGGGCCAACCGGGTCTACCCCCTCGACGAGGGCTCGCAACTCAAGTACCTGATCCGCCCGCCCCACCAGGCCGCCTACGAGCAGCCCGTCACCCTGTTGCCGGAGACGCCCACGCTCGAGCGCTGGCGGTCCCTCCAGCTGTTGTTCCTGCGCAGCGTGACCATCACCATCCGGGTCGTCGTCGGTGCCGACAACGAGGGCATCCTCGTCGCCCACGGCGACCAGGGCGGCGGCTATGCCGTCTGGCTCGACGCTGGGGGGCTGCACGTGGCCCACAACGACGGCTGCGGCCGGATGCGCCAGATCGACGGTCCCCGCCCCGAGTCCGGTGCCCGGGAGATCGCCGTCGAGCTGCAGGCGCCCGGTGGGGGCACCTGGGACGCGCTGCTCCGCGTGGATGGTGAGCTGGTGGCGTCGGAGGCGGGCTGGCCCTGTCTCTACGCCATGGCCCCGTTCGAGGGCATCGACGTGGGGCTCGACCGGCGCTCGCCGGTGGTCTGGAGCCTCTATGAGGCGCACGGCTGCTACCCCTACACCGGGCACGTCGCCTCGGTCACCTACGAGCCCGGCGACCGCCCCTCCGACGCGCCGGCCAACCTCATCCCCATGCTCAGGGAGATGGGCCGCAAGTTCGAGTAACCGCCTTCTCGCGACGGTTCTGACACGAATGTGTGTCGTTTCCGTCGCGGGAACGGGGTCGTGGGGTCCGTGGGCCGGCTGGCGCGGATGGTCAGCCGTTCTTGCGGAGCTCGGAGAACGGGGTGTCCTTGCCGGGGCCGGGCTCCTTGGGCAGGCCGAGGACCCGCTCACCGATGATGTTGCGCTGCACCTGGTCGGTGCCGCCGTAGATCGGCGGACCGGGTGAGAACAGCGCCAGCTCGGTGAGGGCGGTGCTCGTGGCCGGGGTGGGGGCGTCGTCGAGCGCCTTGCGCCCCTCGCCGTCGTAGGAGTGCAGGGTGCCCGCCGGGCCCAGGGCCCGCAGCCCGAGCTCCCGCGACTGGCGCAGGATGTTGCTCATGGAGAGCTTGGCCAGGTTGCCGTAGCCGGGGAGGTCGCGACCGGCGGCCTTCTCGGCCTTGAGGCGCTGGCCGCCGATGCGGGCCAGCTCGTTGGCGGTGTAGAGCTGCATCAGTCCCTGGCGCAGGGTCGGGTCGTCGAGCATCCCGTTCTCCCGGGCCGTCTCCACGATGAGCTCGTAGGCGCCGGCCATGGCGCTCGGGCCCCCGCCACCGCGGCGGCGACCGGCGCCGCCGCTGACGAAGTCCCCGGCCCGGCGGTCGAGGTCGCCGGAGATGGTGCCGGGAGTGGCGGCCGAGGCCGCGGCCGAGCCGCCGCCGGCACCGAGGCCGGCCCGCTCGTAGGCGAGGGTGGTGTTGGCCACGATCCAGCCCTGCCCGTTGTCGCCGATCACGTTGTCGGCCGGTACTCGGGCATCGGAGAGGAAGACCTCGTTGAACAGGGCCCGACCCGTCATCTCCTTGAGCGGGCGCACCTCGATGCCGGGCTGGTGCATGTCGATGCCGAAGTAGGTGATGCCGCGGTGCTTGGGAGCGTCAGGGTCGGTGCGGGCGATGAGCATGCCCAGGTCGGCGATGTGGCCGGCGGAGGTCCAGACCTTCTGACCGTTGACCACCCACTCCTCACCGTCGCGCACGGCTCGGGAGTTGAGCCCGGCCAGGTCCGACCCCGCCCCGGGCTCGCTGAAGAGCTGGCACCAACCCTTCTGGCCGGTGACGATCTCGCGGAGCCAGACCTTCTGCTGCTCCTCGTTGCCATGGGTGGCGATGGTGGGCCCGGCCAGCAGGAGACCGAGACCCCCGGGAGGACCCAGGGCACCGTGGTCGGCGATGGCCCGCTGGACCCGAACCGCATCGGAGGGGGAGAGGCCGCGGCCGTAGTGGTCCTCCGACCACGCTGGGGCCGACCATCCCTCCGTTCCCAGCTTCTCCCACCACTCGGCCACCGTGAGGTCCGGATCCCACTCGGCATCGAGGAAGGAATGGAGCTCCTCCAGGTACGGCTCGGTGGCAGACGGGCGGGCGACGGTGTCGGTCATGGGAGCTCCCGGGGCGCGGGGGGATGTGGGGGCAGCGTGCCCGATCTTGACCGCTGGGTCAAGACAGGGTGGCGGGTGGCCGAGCGATACCGTCGGTCGATGGCGATGGTGCCGGACCTGACCGACGTGGCCGCGGTGGTCGGCGCCGAGGCGGCGGCCGGCGAGGAGGCGGGATGCCTGACGCCCCGTGCCGTGGCCGCCCTGCGCGACGCCGGCCTCTTCGCCCTCCACCAGCCGCCGGACCTCGGTGGGCTGGGCCTGGCTCTCCCCGATGCCTGCCGGGTCATCGCCGCGGTCTCCGCGGCTGATGGGGCCGCGGGCTGGGCCGCCATGATCGGCGCCGGACCGGCCTGGTTCGCGGGCCGCATGGACCCCACCGGTGCGACCGAGGTGTTCGGTGGCGGGGCAGCGGTGGCGGGTTCGGGCCAGCCCGGGCGAGCGGAGCCCGCCGGAGGCGGTTCCTGGCGCCTCGAGGGGCGATGGCGGTGGTGCAGCGGGGGGCCATGGGCCGAGTGGTTCACGTTCAACGCCCTCGACCCCGAGGGCGAGATCCTCACCGTGGCGGTTCCGGCCGACGAGGTGACCCTGCACGCCGACACCTGGGATGTCCGAGGCCTGCGCGCCACCGCCAGCATCGACGTCTCCGTGGCCGGCGCCCTCGTCCCGCCGCACCGGGCCTTCCGGGTGACCGACGGGCCACCGGTGCGCGACGAACCTCTCTTCCGGCTCGGGTTCGAGGCCTTCGCCCACGCCACCATGGCCGCCGTGCCCGTCGGCCTGGCGCGCCACGCGATCCGGGCTGCCATCGCTCTGGCTCGCGACAAGGCGCCGACCATGGGCACCGGCCGTCTCGCCGACGATCCCCTCGCCCGCCGCACGCTCGCCGCCGCTGCCGCCGGGGTCGATGCCGCCGCCGCCAGCCTCGAACGGGCGACCGTTGCGGTCTGGGAGCCGGTCGTCGCCGGTGCCGACAGCGCACCGGGCGCGCTCCTCGCCCTCCGCTTGGCGGCTGTCCACGCCGCCCGGACCGGCGCCCGGGTGGCGTTC
The DNA here is from genome assembly GCA_038233075.1 of Acidimicrobiales bacterium. Classification (GTDB taxonomy): domain Bacteria; phylum Actinomycetota; class Acidimicrobiia; order Acidimicrobiales; family Iamiaceae; genus Iamia. The sequence goes on along the minus strand of JBBSMQ010000023.1, from coordinate 33,010 downwards.
GACATCGGCGCCCTCGCGGGGATGAGCGCCCTCGACCGGGCCTCGACGCTGGGCCGGGTGCTGGCCGACCTCCCAGTTGCGGGCCGCAACGCCGTGCTCACCGAGGCCCGCCTGTCCGAGGTCGACCCCGGCGACCTGCCGGCGGCGCTCGACCGGTGACGTCGCCAGAGCCAGAGCCAGAGCCCGGGCCAGAGCCAGAGCCCTGGCCCGCAGAGCGCCGCGAGCCGATGCCACTGGCCCACCGTCTCGGATGGGTCCTGTTCCTGGGGAGCGCAGCCCTCTTCACCTGGGCGGGCGTCCGGGCGGAGGACCCGGTCGTTGTGGCCGGCAGCATCCTCTTCGGGGCGGCCAGCGTCCTCTTCCTGCTCCCCCGGCGGCCCTGAGCCCTGACCACCACCAACGTCACGTGATGGCATGCCACTAGCGTTCGGGGATGGCTATCCTCCTGTCGCCCGACGGCGGGACGGGAACGGGGGGATCGTGACCGGTGCCGTGCTCCTGGCGTCGCTCGGTGGGGTGGCCGCGCTCATGGTCGGCGCCTGGCTGATCAGCGTGGCGATCCGCGACGTGAGCATCGTCGACATCGTCTGGGGCCTGGGGTTCGTCGTGGTCGCGGTGATCAGCCTCATCGTCGGCGACGCGCCCGGCGGCCGTCGGCTGCTGGTGGCCGGGCTCGTCGGGCTCTGGGGGCTGCGTCTGGCGGGCTACCTGGCCGTCCGGAACCTGGGCCACGGGGAGGATCGCCGCTACCAGAGGATGCGTCGCCACCACGGCCCCTGGTTCTGGCTCATCAGCCTGGGCACCGTCTTCGGCTTGCAGGGCCTGCTCGTGCTGATCGTCTCTCTGCCGGTGTCGCTCTCGGCTGCGGCCGACGGTCCAGAGGGTCTGGGGTTCCTCGCTCTGCTGGGCGTGGCGGTGTGGCTGGTGGGGCTGGTCTTCGAGGCCGGTGGCGATCTGCAGCTGGCGCGCTTCAAGGCCGACCCCGCCAACGAGGGCCAGGTCATGGACCAGGGCCTGTGGCGCTACACCCGCCACCCCAACTACTTCGGTGACTTCTGCATCTGGTGGGGCATCTTCCTCGTGGCCGCGGAGACCGCCGACGGCCGGTGGGGCGTGGTCGGTCCGGTGGTGATGACGGTGTTCCTGCTCAAGGTGTCCGGCGTGGCCCTGCTGGAGCGCGACATCCAGAAGCGGCGTCCCGCCTACGCCGACTACATCGCCCGGACCAGTGCCTTCTTCCCCCGCCCGCCCAAGCCGAGCCAGCCGTAGGCTGGCCGGATGCACGGAGATCCACGGCGTTGATGCCCGAGGTACGACTGTCCGACCCGCTGGCACCGCTGCGGGAGGCGGTGGCAGGCACCCTCCAGGGCCTGTTCACCGCCGATCGCCTGCCCGGCGAGTGCTACGACGCTCCCGCCGGTGACGCCGGCTGGTTCGGACCCGACAGCGCGACGTGGAAGATCCACGCCGACCCGTCCATGCTCGTCGGCGGGCTCGCCGCGATCATGCTCCAGGCCCTGCACCCCTTGGCCCTGGCCGGCGTGGTCGAGCACTCCGACTTCCGCGACCGACCGCTCGAGCGCCTGGGGAGGACCTCGTCGTTCGTCACCGCCACGACCTACGGGGCCACGCCCGTGGCCGAGCGCATGGCCCGCTCGGTCCGAGCTATCCACCGCACGGTGGTGGGCACGGCGCCCGACGGGCGTCCCTACGCGGCCGACGACCCCGAGCTGCTGCGTTGGGTCCACGTGGCCGAGTTCCACTCCTTCGCCCGTGCGCATCGGCTCTACGCCCTCCGACCCGTGTCGGGCGCGGAGATCGATCGCTACTGGGACGAGGTCGCCGTCATCGCCCTGGCCCTGGGCGCCACCGACGTGCCCCGCAGCCGGGCCGAGGTGGACGCGTACCTCCGTGCGGTGCGCCCCGACCTGGAGGCCGGCCGCCAGGCTCGCGAGACCCTCCGCTTCATCCTGCGCCCCATCCCCGGTCCGCTTCCCCTGCAGGCCTCCTACCTCTTCGCGGTGCGTGCTGCCCTCGGTGCCCTGCCCGGGTGGGCGCGACGGATGCTGCGGGTCCCCCGTGTCCCGGGCATCGATGTGGCCGTGGTGCGCCCCGTCACCCGAGGCGCGCTCACCGGGCTTCGCCTCCTGACCGGAGACCCACCGACGCTGGCCGAGGCCCGCGCCCGCGTCGGCTGAGAGGCCGAGCGGATGGGCGCCGACGGGGCAAAGTCGCACGAGACGCTCCCGAGGTCTCTCAGCGACAGCACGGTGCCGAGGGGCCAGCCGAGGCTGGGAGAGGCGGCGCTCCGACGCTCTGTGGACGCCCACCTATCCGCGCCGCCTCTGAGAGGCTGGCGCGCCCGCCCCCATGCGGCGCGCCGTCGTGGCGCATTGGCCCTCGGACGACGCCGGGCACCAGCATCGGCCCGTGCTGCCCCTCGTGTTCATCGATGTCGACGGGACCCTGGTCGGCCCCACCGGCGCTCCCACCGCCGCCGTGTGGGCATCGGCCCGCCGGGCTGTCGAGCGGGGCCAGCACCTCGCCCTGGCCACGGCGCGCCCCGCCTTCGGGAGCACCTGGGACTGGGCCCGTCGCCTCGATCCCGACGGCTGGCACCTGTTCCAGTCCGGCACCAGCCTCGTCCACACGGGTACCGGGGAGGTGCGACACACCCCGCTTCCCCCCGACGCGGTGGCCGCGCTGGTGACGACGGCCGAGGACAGGGGATGGGTGCTCGAGGCCTACGCGGATCGGGACCTGGCCGTCGACAGCGACGCGCCGCTGGCGCGCGACCACGCCGTCCTGCTGGGCATCACCCACCGGCGCCGGCCTCTGGCTGACCTCGACGGCCAGGTCGTGCGGGCCCAGCTGGTGGTCCCCGTCGCCGAGGCGGCCGACGCCCGGGCCCTCGCCCCCCAGGGCACGGTGGCCCACTCGGCCACCTCTCCGGCCATGCCGGCGGCCGCCTTCGTGTCCATCACCGCCACCGGCACCACCAAGGCGTCGGGCGTGGCCGCCCTGGCCGACCTGGCCGGCGTCGCCGTCGGCGATGTGGCCATGGTGGGCGACGGCAACAACGACGCCCTCGCCCTGGCCGCGGTGGGCCACGGCATCGCCATGGGCAACGCCGAGGAGGAGACGCGCGCCGCGGCGCGCCACCACGTGGCGCCGGTCGACGCCGACGGCCTGGTCGAGGCCCTGGAGCTGACCGCCGGCCTCGCGGTCGACACCCCGAGCTGAGGGTCCGCAGCGGTGACTCACCCCTCAAGCAGCCTCGCCGGCCCCGGGGGCGGCCTCAGCGCCCGCCCGCCGCGGGGTCGTCCCGAGGGGTGCTGCCGTTGCCGTCACGACCTTCCCCCAGTCCGGCGCCGACCCCACCGCCGGCGTCGGGCGGGTCGCTCCCCAGGCCGCCCTCAGCGGGGTCGGTACGGAAGGGCCCACCGGATGGGCCCGGCTCGTCGGACTCCGGTGCCGATCCCGGGATGGACGTCTCCGAGTCGGCTCCATCCGACGGATCCGTCGAGGTCGCCGCCGGGGGTGACGGCTCCTGCTGATCCTCCTCGCTCACCCGGAACGCTCCGATCAGCAGGGCGACCAGCAAGATGACGAGGACGGCGGCGCCGGCCCCGGTGACGAGCTGCTCGGGCGCGAGGTAGGCCGGCGTGCCGACCGCGACGCCGACGAGGGTCATCTGGGCCACCGAGGCCAGGTCCTCGGCGCGGTCTCGGCATCGCCAACGGGGTGGCCTCCCCGGTGCGGCCGACGGTCCTCGTGGAGCCCAGGAGCGAGCGGGGCCCGGCGCCGGTCACGGTCGACGCCCTCCGCAGGGGTGGTGGTCGGGTCAGCCGGGGAGGGCGGCGCCGACCTTGGTGCCCGCACGCCGGCCCCCGGCCTTGGCGACCTTGCCGGCGACTCGGGCCTGGCGGCGGGCTCGCCGGCCCTTTCCCTTGGCCACCTTCCCTGCGGTCTGAGCTCCCTTTCCTGCGGCCTTGGCCCCGCGTCGGGCGTCGCGGGCGGCTCGCTGGGTCCTCCACACGACGCCGGGGCGGCCCTCGGTGTCGACTGCGGCCAGGGCCAGGCCGCCCAACAGACCCAGGTTCTTCATGAAGTGGATCCGCTGGGCATCGGCCTCATCCTGGTCCTCGGCCTCCCAGAAGCGGTGCCCGGCGAGGGTGGTGGGCACGAGGGTGACGGCCAGAGCAGCAGAGGACAGCCGAGGCGCCTTGCCGAGGGCCAGCAGGACACCGGCTCCGATCATGACCCCCCCGTTGACCTGGGCCAGCAGCTCCGGGTCCTCGGGCAGGCCCAGAGGTTCGGCCACAGTGCCGACGACCGGCTCGGCCATCTCTCCATGAGGCTTGGGGGCCCGTAGGGCGTTGATGCCGCCGGAGATGAACACCGAGGCGAGCAGGGGGCGGGCAAGGAGGCGCACGGGTGTCATGACCACATCCCTACCCATCCATCCCGTCCCTACCCGGATCCGTCCCGTCGTCACCGGACACCTTCGACGAATGGCGGCGCGGGCGGGTGAGCGCAGCACGGGTGGGTACGGTGGCCCGACGACGGCGACGACGGCGACGACGGCGACGAAGGGGAATCACGACATGGCCCACGAGGTGCGAGCGGTGGTGGCGACGGCCAAGGGCGATCCGGTCCGGGTGGAGACGATCTCGGTTCCCGACCCCGGCCCCGGAGAGGCACTCGTGGCGGTCCAGGCCTGCGGCGTGTGCCACACCGACCTCCACTACCGAGAGGGCGGCATCAACGACGACTTCCCCTTCCTGCTCGGCCACGAGGCCGCCGGGATCGTCGAGGCGGTGGGGGACGATGTCACCGACGTCGCCCCCGGTGACTTCGTGGTGCTGAACTGGCGCGCCGTCTGCGGTGAGTGCCGGGCGTGCAAGCGGGGTCGGCCCCACCTGTGCTTCGCCACCCACAACGCCACCCAGAAGATGACCCTCGACGGGACGGACCTGAGCCCGGCCCTGGGCATCGGGGCCTTCGCCGAGAAGACCCTCGTCGCCGCGGGCCAGGCCACCAAGGTCGATCCCGGGGCGCGCCCCGAGGCCGTAGGCCTCCTCGGCTGCGGGGTCATGGCCGGGTTGGGCGCGGCCATCAACACCGGAGAGGTCGGCCCCGGCGACTCGGTCGCGGTGTTCGGCTGCGGTGGGGTGGGCGACGCCGCCATCGCCGGCGCCCGCCTGGCCGGGGCCCGCACCGTCATCGCCGTCGACCTCGACGCCAAGAAGCTGGAGACGGCGAAGGGCTTCGGAGCCACCGACATCGTCGATGCCTCACAGGTGGATCCGGTGGAGGCCATCCGCGACCTCACCGACGGCTTCGGCGCCGACGTGGTGGTCGAGGCCGTTGGTCACCCGGCGGTGTTCGAGCAGGCCTTCAACGCCCGTGACCTGGCCGGCACCGTCGTCCAGGTCGGGGTGCCCAACCCCGAGATGCGCATCGACATCCCGATGATCGACTTCTTCGGGCGGGGCGGGGCCCTCAAACCCTCCTGGTACGGCGATTGCCTGCCCAGCCGCGACTTCCCCCTCTACACCGACCTCTACATGCAGGACCGACTCGACCTCGACGCCTTCGTCAGCGAGACCATCGGGCTCGACGGGGTCGAGGAGGCCTTCGCCAAGATGGAGCGGGGCGAGGTGCTGCGGTCCGTCGTGGTGATCGGGGAGGGGTCCTGATGGCGTCCGCACCCCGCATCGACAAGGTCATCACGTCCGGCGTGTTCTCGATCGACGGCGAGGAGTTCGACGTCGACAACAACATCTGGATCGTCGGCGACGACGAGGAGTGCATCGTCATCGATGCCGCCCACGACCACGAGCCCATCGTCGAGGGCGTCGACGGCCGACGGGTTGTGGCGGTGGTCTGCACCCACGGTCACAACGACCACATCAACGCGGCGCCGGCCCTGGCCGAGGCGGTGGGGGCGCCGATCTGGATGCACCCGGCCGACACCATGCTCTGGGAGGACGTGCACCCCGATCGCGCCGTCGACGCTCCGCTGCGTGACGATCAGGTGATCCAGGTGGGCGGTCGTCGCCTGAAGGTGATCCACACCCCGGGCCACAGCCCCGGTGGGGTCAGCCTGCACGACGCCCAGGCCGGCCTCGTCTTCGGCGGCGACACCCTCTTCAACGGGGGTCCGGGTGCCACCGGCCGATCGTTCTCCAGCTTCGACACCATCATCGACTCGATCCGAGACCGGCTGCTGCCGCTGACGGACGAGACGGTCGTCCACACCGGCCACGGCGACAACACGACCATCGGCGACGAGGCCCCCCACCTCGACGAGTGGATCGCCCGCGGCAGCTGAGGCCCGGCGTCCACGGCGGGCCCCTCCCCATCAGACATCTCGCGACGACGGCGACTCGTGTCGGGATCGTCGCGAGAACGAGGTCGGGTCAGCGGAGGCGGAACGAGATCTCCAGGTGGCGGACGGCGCCGACGAAGATGTTGTCCTCGATGTCGGGGCCTGCGGTGACCCGCAGGTCGGTGACCCGCTGGCTGAGGCGCTCGAAGAGGATTCGCAGCTCGACCCGGGCCAGGTTGGCGCCCAGGCAGAAGTGGGTGCCCCGCCCGAAGGCGACATGGGGGTTGGGGGTGCGGGTGATGTCGAACGTGTCGGGCTCGGCGAACACGGCCTCGTCACGGTTGGCCGAGGGGTAGAGCAGGATGACCCGGTCGCCCTCGGTCACGGGCTGGTCGCCGATGTGGTCGTCGCGCGTGACGGTGCGGAAGAAGTTGTTCAGCGGTGTCACCCAGCGGATGAGCTCCTCGACCGCTCCGGGCACGAGCGACGGGTCGGCGGCCATGGCCTCCCACTGGTCGGGGTGCTCGGCGAACGTGGCCAGGCCCCGGCTGATGACGGTGCGGGTGGTCTCGGCTCCGCCGGAGATCACCAGGCCGGTCTCGTTGATGAGGGTCCCCTGGCTCATGGGGCAACCACCGACCGACGCCTGGGCCCAGTCCGACATGAGGTCGTCGGCCGGGACGGCCCGCCGGGCGTCGACGGTGGCGTTCAGGACCGAGGCGAACTCCAGGATCGCCATCATGAAGTCCTCGGCCACGGCCGGATCGGCGTCGACCTGGTCGTAGCGCATCAGCCGCTCCGACCAGGACTTGATCCCGGGCCACTGGTCCTCGTCGAAGCCGAGCAGGTGGGCGGTGAGAAGAGCGGGGAGCGGCGCGGCCAGCTCGTCCACCACCTCCATGGACCCGCCGTCGAGGGCCTTGCGGAGCAGATCGTCGACCAGGGTGCCCAGGTAGCCCTCGAGGCCGGCCGCCGCCTTGGGGGTGAAGCGCCGGTTGATCAGGCGCCGCTGCTCGGTGTGCCGGGGGTCGTCGAGGGCGATCATGTTGTCCTCGTCGGGCTCCCAGTGGGACCGGTACCCCCGACCCGAGCAGAACACGTCGCTGCGGCGCTCGACATCGAGCACGTCGGCGTGGCGGGTGACACCCCAGAGGCCGTTGGCCTCGTCGCGATGCACCGGCGATGTCGCCCGCATGCGCCGGAAGGCGGCGTGCATGGCGTCGAGGTCGCCGTAGAAGGAGGGCGCCAGGAGATCGACGGGGGGAGTGGTGGTGTCGGTCATGGGACGGAGGGTGGGGGAGGTCGCTAAGGACCCGAGGTCGTGGTGGTGGACGGGCTCGTGGTCGTCGGGGTCGTGGTGGTCGACGGGGTCGTGGTCGTGGTCGTGGTCGGTGGGCTCGTGGTCGTCGGCGGCTGGGTGGTGGTCGTGGGCGGGGTGGTCGTGGTGGTCGGCGGCTGGGTCGTGGTGGTCGTCGACGTGGTGGTCGTGGTGCTCGTCGTCGAGGTCGTCGTCGTCGGCAGGGTGGTCGAGGTGGTGGTCGTCGGGGACCCGCCGTCGTCGGTCACCAGCAGGACCACCAGCGCGGTCAGCGCGATGAGGGCGAGGATGCCGATGACGACGGCGGCGATCAGGGCGCCGTTGCCCCGGCGCGGGGGCTCGTCGACCGGCTCGTCCACCGCCACCGCACCGGCACCGGCGGCCTCGGGGGCGGGCACCTGGTAGCTGCCGGGCGGCATCACCTGGGTCTGGTCCGCGGCAGGAGTTCCCATGGGTGGGGTCTTGGGCGCGCCTGGCGCCCCCGCCTCGTCGGGCCGCCAGGCCTGGGTCGCGTCATCGCCTGCGTCATCGCCTGCGCCCTGGCGCGGGTCCCAGGCCTGGGTGGCATCAGGGTCGGGAGAGGCATCGGGCGCACCGGTGGCCCAGGCCCGGGTCGCTTCCTCGGAGCTGGGGTCGGATCCCGCCGAGCCCGGAGGGCTGGCGTCGGGGGCCGTCGGCTCGGCGTCGTCGTCAGCCATGGGGGTGCTCCGGTGGTGGGGTGGCGGTCACTTGCAGGTGGCGATGCCACCGTCGACGGGGATCACCGTGCCCGTGAGGTAGGACCCGGCACGCGAGGCGAGGTAGATGGCCGTCCCGGCCACGTCGTCGGGTCGGCCGATGCGCTTCATCGGCGCCGAGGCCGCGATCTCGTCGCCGGCCGCGTCGAGCGTGGCCTTCATCATCTTGGACTCGAACGGCCCGGGCGCGATGGCGTTCACCGTGACCCGCGGCGCCAGTCGGGCGGCCAGGTGGCGGGTCAGCTGGTGCACCGCGGCCTTGCTCGACGAGTACGAGTAGGTCTCGAGGATGGGCACGTGGATGCCGTCGATGGACCCGATGTTGATCACCCGGGCCGGGTCGTCGTCCGCGGCTGCGGCCTGGAGGAGGGGCAGGGCGAACTTGGTGGTGTGGAACACACCCTTGACGTTGAGGTCGAGGGTCCGATCCCACGCGGCGTCATCGAACTCGGCCAGCGGAGCGCCCCAGGTGGCGCCGGCGTTGTTCACCAGGATCTCGAGCCGGTCGGTGGTCGCACCCAGCTCGTCGATGAGGCGGCGGCACTCATCCTCGCGGGACAGGTCGGCGGGGATGGCGGTGCACTCACCCCTCTCCGACAGGGCGGCCGCCACCTCCTCGCACACGTCGGCCTTGCGGGAGGAGATGACCACGCGGGCGCCCGCCTCGATGAAGCCGGTGGCGATCATGAGCCCGATGCCGCGGCTGCCGCCGGTGACGAGCGCCGTCTTGCCTTCGATGCTGAAGAGGTCCGACACGGCGGTCGACCGTACTCGACCGCCTGGTCAAGGGGCGCAGACGCGGCCCGACGTCACCGGGAACCCGAACAGCGGCCCGACGGGGTGGCGGTACGATCGCCCGGATGTCGCCCGACAGCCCGCCCCCTGCCGACCCGGCCCTGTTCGACACCATCGTCAACCTGTCCAAGCGCCGGGGCTTCGCCTTTCCGTCGGCGGAGATCTACGGCGGCTTCCGGTCGACCTACGACTACGGGCCCGTCGGCGTGCTGCTCCTGCGCAACGTCAAGGAGGCCTGGTGGCGGGAGATGGTCCAGCGTCGTCACGACGTGGTGGGCCTCGATGCTGCGGTCCTGTCGCCGCCTGCGGTGTGGCAGGCCTCGGGGCACCTGGAGAGCTTCACCGACCCTCTCGTCGACTGCACCAGCTGCAAGGAGCGGTTCCGACTGGACAAGCTCGACGACCCCGACACCTGCCCGTCGTGCGGGACGAAGGGGTCCTTCACCGAGGCCCGGCAGTTCAACCTCATGTTCTCCACCCAGGCCGGCCCGGTCGCCGGCGCCGGGGCCACCGCCTACCTCCGACCGGAGACGGCCCAGGGCATGTTCGTCGACTTCACCCAGGTGATGACGGCCGCCCGCAAGAAGCCCCCCTTCGGCATCGCTCAGGTGGGCAAGTCGTTCCGCAACGAGATCACCCCCGGCAACTTCGTGTTCCGCACCCGGGAGTTCGAGCAGATGGAGATGGAGTTCTTCGTCCCGCCCGAGGAGGCCCCGGAGTGGCACCGGTACTGGTGTCGCGAGCGGTTCCAGTGGTACCTCGACCTGGGCATGCCCGAGGAGCGGCTGCGGCTGCGGCCCCACGACGCCGACGAGCTCAGCCACTACTCCTCGGCCACGAGCGACGTCGAGTACCTGTTCCCCTGGGGTTGGGACGAGCTGGAGGGCATCGCCAACCGGGGCGACTACGACCTCTCGGCCCACGCCGAGGCGTCGGGCGAGAAGCTCGGCTACTTCGATCAGGCCACGGGCGAGCGCTACACGCCCCACGTCGTCGAGCCCGCGGCCGGGGTCACCCGGGCCGCCTTCGCCTTCCTCCTCGCCGCCTACCACGAGGAGGAGGTGCGCGGCGAGACTCGCGTCGTGCTGCGCCTCCACCCCCGCCTGGCTCCCTACAAGGTGGCGGTGCTGCCGCTGTCGAAGAAGCCGGAGCTGACCGCCCCGGCCCGGGAGGTGTTCGCTGCCCTGGCCGACCGCTTCATGTGCGACTACGACGAGACCCAGGCCATCGGACGGCGCTACCGACGCCAGGACGAGCTGGGCACGCCGCTCTGCGTCACCTACGACTTCGACTCGGTCGAGGACGGTGCCGTCACCGTCCGCGACCGCGACACCATGGACCAGGAGCGGGTGCCCGTGGACGGCCTGGCCGACCACGTCGCCGCCCGTCTCGGCCTCTGACCGCCGTCCTGGTCCCGGTTCTGATTGTCCCGGCGACCACTGTCGGGAGCAGTTCGAGGAGTCGGCCGTACTGCCTGGCGCAGGTTCGGGCTGCAGCCGGTAGGTTGTGAGCACCCGGGAGGGAGTATCCGTCACGACCGCATCGTCAGCACGGTGGCCCAGGGCCACCCGGGACGGTCGGCCCGCCTTCGCCATCCGGTGATGACGGGTGGAGAGACTCCCGGCTGAACAACCCACACCCGTTGATCAGCCGGAGATCCCCTGCCCATGTCCAGCCTCCTCCTCGCCGCCTCTGAGGCCTCAGGCAACTTCGTCGATCTCGACATCCACCCGTGGGAGTGGGGGGCCCTGCTGGCGTTCATCACCGCCCTCTTGATGTTCGACGTGTTGGTGATCCACCGTCGACCCCACGACATCAAGTTCAAGGAGGCGGCCATCGAGTCCGCCATCTGGATCTCGATCGGCGTGGCCTTCACCGGTGTCGTGTACTACATCGGGCGCACCTCGGGCGTCGGTGTCGATGGCGAGACGGTCAACGTGGGGGCCAAGGCGGCGGGCGAGTACATCTCCGGGTTCTTGATCGAGAAGAGCCTCTCGATCGACAACGTGTTCGTGTGGGCGGTGATCTTCAGCTACTTCGCAGTGCCCGCGAAGTACCAGTTCCGCACCCTGTTCTGGGGCATCTTCGGTGCCCTGGTCCTGCGGGCGATGTTCATCTTCGCCGGCCTGGCCCTCATCCAGGCCGCGGCCTTCACCCTGGTGATCTTCGGCGTGGTGCTGCTCTACACGGCCCAGAAGATCGCCTTCCACGACGAGACCCAGGTCGACCCCGACACCAGCATCGTGCTGCGGGCCGTGCGCAAGGTGGTCCCGTCGAGCAAGGAGCTCGACGGCCAGAAGCTGTTCACCAGGCAGAACGGCAAGCGCGTGGCCACGCCCCTGCTGGCCGTGTTGATCATGATCGAGACCACCGACGTGGTCTTCGCCGTCGACTCGGTGCCGGCGATCCTCGCCGTGTCGAAGGAGTCGTTCATCGTCTTCTCGTCCAACGCCTTCGCCATCCTCGGCCTGCGCGCCCTCTACTTCCTGCTCAACGGCATGCAGGATCGCTTCCGCTACCTCAACTACGGCCTGGGCGCCATCCTGGCCTTCGTCGGGGTGAAGATGATCCTCACCTTCACCGGTGAGGAGCTGTCGTTCCCGACCGAGGGCTTCCACATCTCGACGCCCATCTCCCTCGGCTTCATCGTGGTCGTGCTGACCATCACCATCGTGGCCTCGCTCCGGGCCGACAAGCGCCACGGCGGCCCGCCCGACCCCGACAGCGGCGGCGGCCTCGACGCCACGCCCGAGCCCCGACCCGACGACGAGGAGGCGGCTGCGGCGGTCACCCCGAGGACCGACGCCGGGACTGACTGACGGCGTCACGGCGGCGGGCCCCGACCCGGCCCCGCTGTGACAGGGCGCTGGTACCGTCGGGCCATGATCCCGCTCTGCGCCGCGCCCCGCCGGCGGGCCGCGCGGCCACGCTGATGGGCATCGTCGACGACGACATCGCCACGGTGCGGGATCGCACCGACATGGTGGCAGTGGCCAGCCAGTTCATGCAGGTCAAGCGGGTCGGTCGGCGCTGGGTCGGGCTGTGCCCCTTCCACGGCGAGAAGACCCCCTCCTTCAGCATCAACGCTACCGAAAAGTTGTTCTACTGCTTCGGCTGCCAGGCCAAGGGCGATGTCATCACCCTGGTGCGCGAGCTCCAGCACACCGACTTCGTGGGCGCCGTCGAGTGGCTGGCCGGCCAGTGCGGCGTCCAGCTCCGCTACACCGACAAGGGCCAGGGTGAGAGCCGGAAGCGCCGCACCCTGCTCATCGAGGCCCTGGAGCGCGCCGTCGACTTCTACCACGACCGCCTCCTCACCGGCGCCGAGGCCGGCCCGGCCCGTGCCTACCTGCGCCAGCGTGGATTCGACGGCGACACGGTGCGCCGGTTCCGTGTGGGCTGGGCCCCCGACGACTGGGACCAGCTGACCCGCCACCTTCAGCTGCCCGACCCGATGCTGATCGACACCGGGCTCGGGTTCGTCAATCGGCGCCGACGCCAGCAGGACTTCTTCCGCGGGCGGGTCCTGTTCCCGATCTTCGACGCCCAGGGCAGCCCCATCGGCTTCGGCGGTCGGGCCATGCCCGGCGCCGACGGGCCCAAGTACCGCAACACCGGCCAGACCCCGCTGTACGACAAGAGCAAGGTCCTCTACGGCCTCAACTGGGCTAAGGACGACGTCGTGAAGGCCGATGAGGTGATCATCTGTGAGGGCTACACCGACGTCATCGGCTTCTCCGCGGTCGGCCTCGACCGCGCCGTGGCCACCTGCGGCACCTCGCTCACCGAGGAGCACGTGCGGATGCTCACCCGCTTCGCCCGGCGCGTGGTGCTGGCCTTCGACCCCGACGCCGCCGGTGCCGCGGCGGCCGAGCGGGTGTACGCCTGGGAGCAGACCCACGAGCTCGAAGTGGCGGTGGCGGACCTGCCGCCGGGGGAGGATCCCGGCGACCTGGCCCGCAGCGACCCCGACCGCCTCCGAGCCGCCGTGGAGGAGCCCAAGCCGTTCCTCGGCTTCCGGGTCGACCGCGCCCTCGGCGCCGGCCACACCGACACGCCCGAGGGGCGGGCCCGGGTCGCGCAGGCTGCGCTCGATGTGATCCGCGAGCACCCCAGCGAGCTGATCCGCGACCAGTACGTGATGGAGGTCGCCGACCAGTGCCGCATCGACGTCGACCGCCTGCGTGCCTCCTTGCGCACCGGCGCCCAGCCACCCTCCCCCGAGCCCGCCCCTCGTCGGCGGGTCGGCGTCGACACGCCCGAGACCGTGGCCCTGCGCCTGGCGGTCGACACCGAGCACCGGCCCGTCATGCTGCCGCTGCTCCACGAGGTCCTGTTCGTCGACGACCTGCACGCCGCCGCCTTCCGGGCCCTGCAGGAGGCCGACGGCGACCTCCACGCCGCGCTGGAGACGGCTGACCCCCGGGCCACCGAGCTGCTGGTGCGACTCGCCGCGGAGGAGGTGACCGGTGAGCCGTCCGACTCCCGCCGCACCCTCCTCCGGCTGGAGGGGTGGCGGGAGGTCGACCGGCTGCGCCGGGAGCTGCGTCGCGACGGGGACCCAGCGGCGCTGCAGCCGCTCCTCAGCTGGCTGCTGGTCCGGTTGGAGGAGGTCCGCCCCGACGCCCGTCCCTCACGTGAGGTCGAGGACCAGTTGGTAACTTGGCTGGCGGAGAGGGCTGAGGAGAGGTGATGGACGGAGCCATGGGAGCAGTGCCCCCCGGCGCTCCTGGGTCGGGGACGGGTGGGCCTGCGGTGCCGGTCGCGCCCTTCCGAGCTCCGGCTGCCTCTGTCGCCCCCATCCACGACCCGACGACGGGCGACGCCCCGGTCGATGGTGGCCTGGCCGACGATCCTCGGGTCGGCGCCGGCCAGAGCGCCGACGATGTCGCCGCCGACCATCGATCCGCCGCCGACGGTCCTGCCGCCGACGGGTCACCGGCCGACGGGTCAGCCGCCGACGATCTGGCCGCTCCGGACTCGGCGGCCGACGGTCCGGTCCCCGACGGGCCGCCGATCGCGGAGCGCGTCATCGACGTCCCCGTCGCTCGGGTCACCCCGGCTCGGCGTCGCCCCGCCTCGCGCGCCGCGGCCGATCGCTCCTCGGGAGGCGACTCCGTGCGCGTCTACCTGCGCGAGATCGGACGGGTGCCGCTGCTCACCGGCCCTCAGGAGGTCGATCTGGCCCAGCGGATCGAGGCGGGCGCGGCAGCTGCGACGGAGTTGGCCGACCTGTCCGCCGCCGACGGCCTCGATCATCTGAGCTTCGCGGAGCGGCGCCGGCTCGACCGCGCCGCCCGCGACGGTGAGGAGGCCAAGTCCCAGCTCATCCAGGCCAACCTGCGCCTCGTCGTGTCGGTGGCCAAGCGCTACGTCGGCCGCGGGATGCAGCTGCTCGACATGATCCAGGAGGGCAACCTCGGTCTGATGCGGGCGGTGGAGAAGTTCGACTGGACCAAGGGCTTCAAGTTCTCGACCTACGCCACCTGGTGGATCCGTCAGGCCATCACCCGGGCCATCGCCGACCAGTCCCGAAACATCCGCATCCCGGTCCACATGGTCGATTCGGTCAACAAGGTGCACCGCATCCAGCGCCAGATGCTCCAGGAGCTCGAACGCGACCCCACGGTGGAGGAGCTGGCCGACAAGGTCGACATGTCGCCCTCACGGGTCCGTGAGATCCTCCGCATCGCCCAGGACACGCTGTCGCTCGACTCACCCGTCGGCGAGGCCGACGACTCCAACCTGTCGGACTTCATCGAGGACCTCCAGGCCGAGGCGCCGGCCGATGCCGCCGCCCGCACCATGCTCGTCGATGCCGTGGTCGAGGCCATGAGCGAGCTCAACGAGCGCGAGCGACAGGTGGTGCGTCTCCGGTTCGGGCTGGAGGACGGCCAGTCCCGCACCCTCGAGGAGGTGGGGCGGGAGTTCGGTGTCACCCGGGAGCGCATCCGCCAGATCGAGTCCAAGACCCTGGCCAAGCTGCGCCACCCGCACCGCAGCCAGAAGCTCCGCGACTACCTCGACAGCGAGTGAGCGGCGGTCCTGAGGCCTGAGGGCCAGGGGTGTCAGACAGGGTCGGTGGGGGTGCCGCTGACGTCGACGGCCACCCGCCCCGATGCGACCGGGCCGCCGCGCTCGGCGCCGTCGTGCGAGGGAAGGGGTGCGGCTGCGGAGGACCCCATCCGGGGACGGAGGGCGGTGGCGGCCGCCGCTCCGGCAACGGCGCCGACGAGCAGGACCACGACGAGTCTCATGGGCCCGAGCCTCGCGCACCGGAGCCGACGTCGACGTCAGTTGCTGCCGCCAGAGCCGAGAGGGGCCTCTGCTACCGTGACCGTCTCATTCCGGGGTAGCTCAGCTGGCAGAGCAGCTGACTGTTAATCAGCTTGTCGTGGGTTCGAGCCCCACCCCCGGAGCCATTCGCCGCGGCGGAGCACAAGGGGTGGATCGATCAATGGCGCGCCATCGGAGCTCCTGACCGACACCTGGATCTGGCGCTCGCGCGGCTGACCCTCGGCTCGTCGAGTGGGAGGTAGCGTCGCCCGCCGGAGAGCCGGTCTTTCGGCTCGTCGACGGGGCCCGTAGCTCAGTGGTCAGAGCAGGGGACTCATAATCCCTCGGTCGTGGGTTCGATCCCCACCGGGCCCACCGGTGTGACCAGGGAAGTTGTGGATCGGTGTTCGGCCGCCCACGTCGCAGAGCCCGGCCACCTGGGGGAGGCCGAGGACCCCCCCACCTCCCCGGACGGACAGCCCCATGACCCACGCGACCGACAGGAGCGCCACCTTTCTACGTCATGGACTTCGTCGACGGCCTCGTCGTCCGCAGTCCCGAGTCGGCCGACGCCCTCTCCCCCGAGGCCCGGGCCCACGCCGGCCACGACCTGGTCGACGTGCTGGCCCGCATCCATGCCGTCGATCCCGACGCCGTCGGCCTCGGCGACCTGGGCCGCAAGGAGGGTTACGTCACCCGCCAGCTCAAGCGCTGGTACGGGCAGTGGGAGAAGTCCAAGACCCGCGACCTCACCACCGTCGACGTCGTCCACGACCTCCTCTCCGAGCGCATCCCCGACCAGGGCCCGGCCGCCTGGGCCGCCAGCTACGAGGCTGGCGGTGCCGAGATCCCCGATGCCCTCCGTCCCGATCCCCAGGAGGACGACGACGTGTCCCCACCGACCCGCTCCCGCCCGCTGCGGCGCCCGCCCCGACCGGCCGCCGCCGCCCTGGGCCAGCGCCTCGTCGAGGTGGAGGCCAGCCTGGCCGCCGCTCG
This sequence comes from Acidimicrobiales bacterium, assembly GCA_038233075.1. GTDB lineage: Bacteria > Actinomycetota > Acidimicrobiia > Acidimicrobiales > Iamiaceae > Iamia. The sequence goes on along the minus strand of JBBSMQ010000023.1, from coordinate 16,554 downwards.
TGCCGACCTCGACGGCGCCCTGGACCAGGACCGCATCACCGCCGGGATCCTGGCCGACGCCGAGGCCCGTCTGGCCGACGATCTGGCCGAGGTCCGCCGCCGCCTCGACAAGCTGGGCCGGACCGACCACCCCGATGGCGACGAGCCGGCACCGACCGCGACGACACCGACCAACCCCACAGCGACCGACACCGACGCGTCGTCCGGGCTGTGACCGCCACCAGGAGAGACACATGACCGACACCAGTAGGCTCGAACGGCGGGCGACGGTGACCCGGTGAAGGTCGACGGAGGGGTGGGCGGCGACCTGATCGGCGTGGCCGACGGGGTCCGCCTGGCCGAAAGCGCCGGCTACGACGGCGCCTGGGCCGCGGAGACCAACCAGGACCCGTTCCTCACCCTGCTGCTGGCGGCCGAGCACTCCGAGCGCATCGAGCTGGGAACCGGGATCGCGGTGGCCTTCGCCCGCAACCCCATGACCCTCGCCCAGAGCGCGCACGACCTCCAGCGCTTCTCCGGCGGCCGCTTCCTGCTGGGGCTGGGCAGCCAGATCAAGCCCCACATCACCCGCCGCTTCTCCATGGAGTGGAGCCACCCCGCGGCCCGGATGCGGGAGATGATCCTGGCCCTGCGGGCCATCTGGGCCACCTGGAACGGCGGCGCCGAGCTGGCCTTCGAGGGCGAGTACTACACCCACACCCTGATGACGCCGTTCTTCACCCCCCCGCCGTCACCCCACGGGCCGCCGCCGGTGTACCTGGCCGCGGTGGGCCCGATGATGACCGCGGTGGCCGGCGAGGTGGCCGACGGCCTGCTGGCCCACGGCTTCACCACCCCCGAGTACCTGCGAGACGTCACCCTCCCGGCGCTGGAGGAGGGTGCCGCCACCGCCGGGCGCACCCGGGCCGACATCTCCATCTCCCTCCCTGCGTTCGTCGTGACCGGTGAGAGCGAGGAGGCCACCGCCAAGGCGGCCCGGGCCGTGCGGGGCCAGATCGCCTTCTACGGGATCGACCCCCGCCCACCGGGGCGTCCTCGACCACCACGGCTGGGGGGATCTTCAGCCCGAGCTCAAGGCTCTGTCCAAGGCCAAGGCGTGGGACGAGATGGGCCGTCTCATCGACGACGACGTGCTGGGCGCCTTCGCGTCGTCACCGAGCCTGACGAGGTGGCCGACGCCCTGCGGGCCCGCTTCGGCGAGGCCGTCGACCGTCTCAGCTTCTACGCCCCCTACGGCGCCCCCGGCGACCTCTGGCCTCGCATCGCCGCCCAGCTCCGCGCCGGGTGACCACCCCGCCATCCTCTTCGCCCGACCCCTACCCGTAGAGTCGTCGGGCCCCGGCCCACAGGTCCTCGACCATGTCCCAGCCCGCGGCCACGGTCTCCTCGTAGTGGCCGTCGGGCTCACCGATCTCCCGGCCCAGAGCCTGGCCGTAGCGGCAGATGGCGGCGACCGCGGGACCGTCGTCGCCCAGGGGCTCCAGGGCGGCGGGGTCCTCGGTGATCTCGTCGCACGTGGTCCCGTCGATGTACTCGGGGGCGGGGATGACGTCGCGGGCGGCCAGATCGGCACAGGTCGCACCGTCGGGCAGAGCCAGGTCCGTGCAGGTGAGCCGGTAGTCGCCGACGGGGACGTAGTAGCCCAGCTCGTCGGTCCCCAGTCCGACGGTGAAGGTGATGTCCTCGTCGACCAGGTCGAGCAGGTGACCGGGGATCTCGTAGTCGCTCACGTCGTGGAGCCCGGCTTCCCGGAAGTACTGCTCGGGGGCGGAGGCGAAGTCGTCAGGGAGGCCGACCACCAGCTCGGGCGGCAGCTCGCCGGGCATGAACATGAAGCCCACGTCGCCCAGGTCGAGGCGCACGATCCGCGTCTGGATCACGTCGCCGATGACCACCTCGCTGTCGGCCAGGGGGGTGATGACCGGGTCCTCCTCGGTGTCCTCCGCGGCCGGTTCGCAGGTGTCCTCGGCCGGGTGGCCGTCGCAGGTGAACAGCTCCGGGTCCTGCCATCCCAGGGTCCCGTCAGCCAGCAGCACCCGGAACCCGATGTGGGTGAGGCGGGTGAAGAAGGGCTCGGTCTCCACCGTGACCCCGGCCACGTCGAGCGGCTCGGCCTCGGCGACGAGGTCGGTCACCGCAGCGGCCAGCTGGGTGCCGATGGACTCGGTCTTGGCCAGGCTGCGACAGAGGAGCGGGTCGCCCTCGTCGCAGGTGGTGAGCGGCTCGGCGCCCTCCGGTGCGGTGCCGTCGTCGGTCACCGGGTGATCGGCGTCGACCACCCACGTCGGCGCCTGACCCGGTCCGATCTGGCTCCCCAACGGACCGTTGACGTAGAGCACGTCACCGCCCCGGGTTTCGGCCAGCCGGTCCCGCAGCACCCCGGGGTAGTCCGCGGTCAGGTACCGCCCCTCGGCGGTGCAGTCGTCAGGCTCCCAGCCCTTGGTGGCACAGGCCTCGTCGAGGCCGGCGGCGTCGGCCGGCGGCTCCCAGCCCAGGGTGGTCTCGGGGTGGCTGTTCCACTGCACGATCGTGGCGATGGCCTCGCTCGAGTCGGCCCCGTCCAGGGTGAGCACGTTGAGCCGGCGGTCCATGACGATGGGATCACGGACGTCGGCCACTCCGTAGCCGTGGGACCCGGAGGCCACCGAGGCGGTGGCCGGCTGGAGAGCCTCGACCGCGCCGACGACGGCGTCGGCCGCCTGGTCGGCCATCTCCGAGTACCAGTCGTCGTTGATGCTGAAGGCGGTGTCGGGGCCGTGGTGGTTGTGGGTGGCAGCCACCAGGATCGGGACCTCAGCCCAGTCGTCGGGCAGAGCCTCGTGGGCCCGCCGGACGATCTCGTCGGCATCGGCGGCGAAGTGCATGTAGGTGTCGCTGGAGACGATGACCGTCCGCTCGCCGCCCCGGTCCAGGGCCACCGCGACCACCGAGAGGTCGTCGTGGACCCAGGCGCTGTCCTCCGAGCCGTTGCCCACGTCGACTCGTCCCTGGTCCCACTCGGCCACGAAGACCCCCGGATCGTCGGGGTCGACCTCATCCGCGGTCGGCCATCCGGGGGCCTGGTCGAGGAAGTCACGGGAGCCGTCGACGGTGGGCAGGATGCTGCGGGTGGCCGATCCGGCCCGCAGCCCGGCGGGGTCCTCACCTGGGTCCCCCGAGGCGGTCGTCGACTCGGTGGCCGGGTCGCCGGTGGGGTCGGTGGTCGGGTCGGCTGCGTCGGAGGCGGGCTCGTCGTCGCTGCTGCACGCCGCCACCAGCACCGCGAGGGTCGCCGCCACCGCCAGCCACCGACGTGATCTGGTTCCGCGTCGCTCCATGGCCGGTGTCTACCATGGCCCACCACTATGACCTATCACGCCCGAGGATCAGGAGGAGGTCGGGGCGTCCAGCCGGGGATCGTCAGGCGCGAGGCGGTCGAGGGGATCAGGCTGGTCGAGGCCGGGCCCGCCGTCCTGTTCCTCGGGTTCGTCGTCGCGGGCCACCCGGCGCAGGATCAGCGGGTAGCCCCCGGCGGCGATGGTGGCGAAGATGAACCACTGGACGGCGTAGCTCAGGGGGGGGCCCTCGTCGTCGCCGCCGGCGGATCCAACCGCTGGGGGGGCGGGTCCGGCGCGCCGGACTCGACCGTGGTGAGCTGCACCCACACCGGGAGCAGGTCGCCCTCGACCTGCTGGTCGTAGCGGTCGAGGTCGACCCGGGCCAGGCTGGTGAGCCGACCATCCGGCGGGTCGGTGGCGCCGAGGGTCCCCCGCTCCTGGCTTCGATGGACGACCCCCCCGAGCGTCACCTCCCCGTCGGGAACCTCGAACGGTCGGGCACCGCACTGAACCGTCCGTCGTTGCGGATCCAGCCCCGGTTGACGGCCACCACCTTCCCGTCGTCGAGGCTGCGTCCCCGTATGAGCACCTGCTCCTCGGGCCGGTAGCGACCGCTGACCACCACCCGACGATCCTTGATCTCGTCTTCGGGTGCTCCGTCGGGGTCGTCAAGCAGGTCCGACAGCCGCACCCGGGGCTCCTCCAGCCGCTCGGCCAGCCTGGTGTTGTCGGCCCGACGTTCATCCAGGCGCCGCAGCTGCCAGAAGCCCAGGCCCACGAAGGTGACGACGAGGGCCACCACCACCAGGTGGGACACGATCCACCAGGGCCGCAGGGCGAACCGGTACACGGCCGAACCCTACGGATCCCGTCCCTGCTCCTCCACTCGCCACCTCGGCTACGGCCGACCGGCTGGCCGGGCCACATGGTTGGCTGGCCCGCTGGTGGGCTGGCCGGCTGGCATGATCGGGGCTTGGCTCCCGACGACCAGGACCATCCCCCGGCCCGAGGGCCCGAGGTGGCCGGCAGGGAGCTGACCCGTCGCGGCGTGTCGGCACCGACCGCCGGGGACCACCAGCCCGGGGACCACCAGCCCGGGGACGACTCCGAACGGGAGGGGGGTGACCGAGGACGGTGGGAACCCGCCGGGTCCCACGGCAGTGGAGCCAGGGGCCAGACCGGCCAACCGGTGTGGGCCGATCCCACGGCCGGCGACCCTGTCCCGGACCGGTCGGACGGACCGCCGAGCGCCACGGCCCGGAACCTGGTGGTGGGCGCGGCCATCGCCTTCTTCGTGATCGCCCTGGCCGGCGACACGTTCCTCCTGGCGGTCTCGGACCGCTACCCCCACCAGGAGGTGGTCCTGGGGACCACCGGCTAGTCGCTGACCATCCGCCACGACAGCTACGACCGGGCCTCGTTCATGCCCGGTGTGCTATTGGCGGTGAAGGCGGTGGCCGACCACCCGGGTCTCACCATCGGCCTGCGCCAGCTCCTCGGCCTGACCCCCGACCCGTCCTGACCGACGAGCGGCGGGGCCGGACCGGGGGTCCGGTCATGACCATCGCCGCTGAGCCGGCTGGGTTGAGTAGGTTCGCGGCGTGCCGGAGGGACACAGGGTCGGTCGGCCACGGGGCCGGTGGGAGCGGCATCGGCCCGACGGGTCGCTGGCGCGGTCGCGCTCTTCGTCGCTCTCGTCGCGTGCACCCGGGATGGCTCTGGCCCGACCGACGATTTGCCGCCGGAACCGCCGGGCCCGTCCCGCTCGTTCATCACTGATCCCCCGGAGGCGACCGACTCCACCCGGTCGACCGGGACCGGCGGGCCGCCGGCCTCGTCCTCACCGGACACCGAGATCACCCTGGCCTTCGGTGGCGACCTCCTCCCCATCTCCCCCTGGTCGACGTGGCTCGCCGCTACGGTGAAGCCACCGGGCAGCCCTACGACTTCGAGCCCATGCTGGCGCCGCTGGCCCCGGTCGTGGGCGAGGTCGACCTCGCCCTCTGCCACCTGGAAGTGCCGCTGGCCGCCCCCGGCCAGCCCATCTCCGGGTTCCCGACCTTCCACGCCCCACCCCCTCTGGCCACCGCGGTCGAGGCCGTCGGGTACGACGGGTGCTCCACCGCGTCCAACCACAGTCTCGACGGCGGTCAGGCCGCCATCGCCACACCCTCGACACTTTCGACCTCCTGGGTCTGGGTCACACCGGCACGGCCCGCACCGCCGAGGAGGCGTCGGGCCCCATGCTCTACGAGGTCGAGGGCGCCCGGATCGCCCACCTCTCCTACGCCTACGGCTTCAACGGCATCCCGCTGCCCGAGGGAGCTCTGTGGGCGGCCAACCAGATCGACCCCGAGCGGATCGCCGCCGATGCCCGGGCGGCCAAGGCCTTCGGGGCCCAGCTGGTGGTGGTGAGCCTGCACTGGGGCACCGAGTGCCAGTCCGACCCGACCGCCGAGCAGCAACGGGTCGCCTACCTCCTGTCCCAGGAACCGGCCATCGACCTCATGATCGGCCACCACGCCCACGTGGTGCAGCCCATCCTCCATCACCCGGTTGAGCGAGTCCTCCAGCTACTGGCGACGGGGGGCGGGCAGGGCCGGGTCGCCGAGGGTCTCGGCCGTGGGCAGGACCTGGTAGCTCTGTAGGTCGATGAAGGTGGGGGACCGCCTCGATGCTGCGCACTTCGAGCGCTCCGCCCTCGGGGCCGCCCACGGTGACCACCACGGTGAGGCCCTCGTGGCGGGGCGTCTGGGATTGGTTGGCCAGCTGGTTGCCGAGGCCGTAGACGACCCACGTGTCGCCGATCCGCTCGGTGGTTAACCGCCGCGGCGCCGACATCGCCGTCCACGCCTGGAGCTGACCCCATCGAACATGCGACACCCAGGCGGCAAGACCACGCCTGGCTGTCGCAGGTACGCGAGGGGGACCTCGCCACCGCGTCTGGGCGCCTGGAGCCGAGCTCAGAGCCGCAGGCGGCGACGTCGCCGCCGCGGCCGAGGGTCGCCGGCTGCTGCTGGTCAGCGTGCGGGTGCCCAAGGAGTGGGAGGGCCAGGTCAACGGGCTGCTCGACGAGATGGCCTCGGCATCCGGCGCGACCGTCTTCGACTGGCACCGCGTCTCCGAGGGCCACGACGAGTGGTTCCTCGACGATGGGGTCCACCTCACGCCCGAGGGGCGACTGGCGTTCGCCGGTGCCCTCGCCACCGCCATCCAGGGGTGACGTCCAGGGCGGATGCCCGGGGCCGCCTGGGGCTCGTCAGCCCTGCGAGCCGAGCCAGCCCTCGCTGCGCTCCAGAAGCCAGCGGCTGACCTCCATGGCCCTGTCCAGCTCAGCGCAGAGCAGCTCGTTCTCGCCCACGAACACCTCGGCGAGGGAGACCTCGATGCGACCCACGATGCCGATGCTGCGGTCGGCGGCATCGGTGACCGAGGCGAAGGAGTCGATGGCCGACACCTCGAGGGGCAGCTCGGTGCCGCCCAGCCCGGCCAGGTCCGTGGCCAGCACCAGGAGGTCCGGTGAGGTCTCCAGCGGTGGCAGCGACCAGGTGAAGTGCAGGGGGAACTGGTGGAGGTCCGGAGGGTCGCTGCCCTCGTCGAGCTCCATGACCAGATCCTCGAAGGAGAGCAGGACCCGGGGGTCCACCTCCAGGGCCAGGTGGATGTCGAGGGGACCGCCACACGCTTCCTCCGGGTGGAGGTCGACCTCCCAGGCCTGGCGCAGCGAGTAGGTCTCGACGAAGTGACGCTCATCGTGCACGTGGAAGCCGTGCGCGATGGCGTGCTCCTTCTGCTCGGCGACGAAGCCGGGGACATCGATGACTGCCACTCAGGTCCTTTCGGGGGGACCACAGCCTGCCACGCCACCCGCGGTCGGCCAACGGCCGTGACCAGCGAAGTCGTGCACATCGGGAGCGGCGACGGACCGATGGGAGGCCATGCCTCCGGTTCGGTCGGGGTGGGCTCGCCGCTACCGTCGCCTGGTGACCGGAGCTCCACGCCACCGCGACGAGGAGCTGCTGGCCACCCTGGCGGAGGCGGCCACCGCCGTCGCCACCGCGCTGTCGGCGACACCGGACTGGGGCACGACGGGCGCCGTCGACGGTCAGCACCTGAGCGACCTGGCCGCCGACGCCGCTGCCCTCGGGGTGCTCTCCGAGGCCGGTCTGACCGTGTTCAGCGAGGAGAGCGGCTGGACGCAAGGGTCCGGGAGCCTCACCGTCGTCATCGATCCGCTCGACGGCAGCACCAACGCCGCCCGCCGGGTGTCGTGGTGGGCCACGAGCCTCTGCGTGGTCGATGACCACGGTCCCCGTGTGGCGCTGGTCGACGATCTCGTGCACGCGACGCGTTCCACGGCCATCCGGGGTCACGGCGCCCACCGCGACGGCACCCCTCTCCGGGTCAGCGGGTGCGGTCGGCTGGCGGACGCCATCGTGGGGCTGAACGGCCTGCCCGCCCGCCACCTGGGGTGGCGGCAGTGCCGGGCCCTGGGAGCCGCCGCCCTCGACCTGGTGGCGGTGGCGGCCGGGAACCTCGACGGCTTCCTCGACTGCAGCCCCGAGGGCTTGGCGCCCTGGGACTACCTCGGCGCCGTGCTCATCGGCCGAGAGGCGGGGGCGACGATCTCCGGCCTCGACGACCGGCCCCTCCACGACCTGGACCCCCCGCTGCGGCGGCCGATCGTGGCCGGCGCCACCCCCGACCTGGCCGCCACCCTTGCCCACCGCTACCGCGGGGTCGGGCCCCTGCCCCTCCTCGACGACGGCCTCGACGCCCCGCCCTCGGAGCCCATCGGGGGCCCGTAGGCTGCCCCGATGCACCCGGGGCTGCACCGAAACCTCCTGCGGCTGTTCAAGCGGCTGCCGACCTCGGCCCGGCGGCGGGTGGTCCGCACCATCTCCCCGTCCTTCACGGTCGGCGCGATGTGCTTCATCGAGCGCAGCGACGGTGCCCTGCTCCTCGTCGAGCACGTCTACCGGCGGCGCTGGGGCGTGCCCGGCGGTCTGCTGGAGAAGGGGGAGGACCCCGCCGACGCCGCCCTCCGAGAGGTGCGGGAAGAGGTCGGCCTCGATGTGGTCCTCATCGGCGAGCCGGCGGTGGTGGTCGACCCCGTGCCCCAGCGCGTCGACGTCGTCTACCGGGCCCGGGTGTCTCCGGGATGCGACCCCGCCGATGCCAGCCCCCGGAGCCCCGAGATCGCGTCTCTCCGCTGGTTCCCGGCCCGCGACCTCCCCGAGCTCCAGCACGAGACCGCGGGTGCCTTCGTGGCCCTGGCCCGGGCTCAGGGCGCAGGCGAGGGCGCTCGGTCGATGGTCAGGACCGGGCCCGGGGCCGGCGGGGGGCCGACCGGTAGCGTGGCCGGGGCAGCGGTCCGACCGGTGCACGGCTCGGGGGCGTAGCTCAGCTGGCCAGAGCGTCCGGCTTACACCCGGAAGGTCGTCGGTTCGATCCCGGCCGCCCCCACGGTCTCAGCGGAAGGCGGGAGTGACCTCGGCCTGGAGGCGGTCCAGCACGTCGAGGCGCTGGGCGCCCGTGCCCAGGTTCCAGTCGGGCACGATGAGCTCGTCGAGGCCGGCCTCGGCGTAGGCACCGATGGCGTCGACCAGCTCGGCCGGGGAGCCGACGAGGCGGGGCCGGGACGAGGGTTGGTCCCGCACCCGGTCCGCCTCAGCGGGATCGTCGACAAGGTGGACGAACGCCTGGGTGGAGCGGCGGATCTCGCCCGGGTCGCGGCCCAGGTCGTCGCAGTGGCGGGCCAGGACCTCGCTGCGGTGGCGAAGCTGGTCGACGGTGGCCCACGAGTTCCACTCGTCCGCGCAGCGGGCCGCTATCCGCAGACCCCGACGCTCGCCCTTGGCCCCCACCAGCAGCGGAAGCCGACCCTCGGGCGGTGTGGGGCGGCACGGCGCGTCGGTGAGCTGCACGTGGTCGCCGGCGAGGGTGGTGCGGTCCCGGGTGAGCAGCGATCGGATGGCGACGCACCCCTCCTCGAAGCGGTCCATGCGGACACCGACGGCGGGAAGCGGGATGCCGTAGGCCGCGTGCTCGTTGGCCTGCCACCCGGCCCCGAGGCCCAGGACGAACCGGCCGCCGCTCAGGTCGTCGAGGGTCACCGCGCTCTTGGCCACCACCGCCGGGTGACGGTAGGTGCCGCCCAGGACGAGCGGACCGAGGCGGATGCGCGCGGTGCGGGCGGCCAGGCCGGCCAGCACCGTCAAGGCCTCCAGCACCGGGGAGTCGTCGGGGGCACCATCGGTGCGGTCGACCATGAAGTGGTCCATCACCCACGCGCCGTCCCAGCCGGTGCGCTCGCAGTGCCCGACCACCTCGGCCAGGTCGTCGAAGCCGTGCAGGGAGGCGGGCCACACCGAGAAGCGCATGGGGCCATGTGAGCACACGCGGGCAGGCCCGGGGCCCGGGGTTCATGCCGAGGTGGCGGTGGCCAGCGCGACTCGGGCCATGTCGTCGAAGGAGCGCTGGCGCTCGTCGGGGGAGAGGTGCTCGTCGTTCGGCAGGTGATCCGAGACGGTGAGGAGGGTGAGGGCGCGCACACCGTGCTCAGCGGCCACGCCGTAGAGCCCGGCGGCCTCCATCTCCACCGCCAGAGCCCCCAGCCGCGCCGCCCGGTCGTTGATGGCCGGGTCGGGCGCGTAGAAGAGGTCGGAGGTGAACACGGGGCCGACCCGCACCGGGACCGCCAGGGCCTGGGCCGCGTCGACGGCGGCCCGGGCCAGGTCGAAGTCGGCCACCGCGGCCAGGTCGAGCCCGGCGAAGCGGGTGCGGTTGACGTGGGAGTCGGTGGAGGCGGCTAGGGCCACCACCACGCTGCGCAGGGCGAGGTCGACCCGCAGAGATCCGCACGACCCGACGCGGATCAGGGTGCCCACGCCGTAGTGGTGCACCAGCTCGGTGGCGTAGATGGACAGCGACGGGATGCCCATGCCGTGGGCCATCACCGACATCGGGCGCCCCTCGTAGGTGCCGGTGAAGCCCTCCATGCTGCGGACGTCGGTGACCAGCCGGGCGTCGGTGAGGAAGGCCTCGGCGATGTGGCGGGCTCGACGGGGATCGCCGGGCATGAGGCACACCGGGGCGAAGTCGCCGCTGGCGGCGGAGATGTGAGGGGTGGTCACGGGGCCTCCGGGGGGCGTGCGGGGCGCCGACGGTAGCGGGGTCTGCGCCCTCAGCCCTCCGCCGCCTGTACCGGGCGGTGCCGCAGGCCGGGCACCAGTCCGGCGTCACCCAGAGCTCGGAGGGCGGCCAGCTCGGCCACGTCGACCACCACGGCATCGTCGGGCTCGCGGGCGCACAGGAAGGTGACGACGCAGTCGTCGCAGGCGTCGGTGTGCGCCATGGCGCACTCGGCGCAGTCGATGCGCAGGGGTGAGGTGGGGGGCACGGGACCTCCAGCGGGGTCAGGGGAGTGGGGAGCAGGGACCATCCTGACGAGGGGGTGTGACAGCGAGGACCCCGGGCCCCCACCATGGGGAGGTGCCCGTTGGTCCCGATCCCCCGATCCAGGTCGACCTGGGCCGTCGTGCGCTCGCCGCCGGTCGGGCGGCGGGCCTCGACGCGGCCGGACTGGCGACGGCAGCGCCTTTCGACCAGGCCCGGGAGGCGATCGAGGCCCGTCGGGAGGGCGGACTGCACGGGGGCATGCAGTTCACCTTCCGCAACCCGGCCCGCTCCACCGATCCCCGGGCGCTCATGGCATCGGCCCGGTCCCTGGTCGCCGGCGCCCTCCTCTACGGCGACGAGCCCGAGCCCGCCCCCGACGGGAGCCCGCACGGCAGGGTGGCCCGTTATGCCCGTCAGGACCACTACGCCGCCCTCGCCGAGGGCCTCGAAGCCGTCGCCGTGGTGCTGCGCGCCGAGGGATGGCGGGCCGTAGTGGTGGTCGACCAGAACCACCTCGTCGATCGGGCGGTGGCCCACCGGGCCGGGCTGGGCTGGTACGGCCACAGCAGCCTCCTGCTGCTGCCCGGAGTCGGCAGCTGGTCGGTGCTGGGTTCGGTCGTCACCGACGCGCCCCTCCTGACCGAGGACCCCGAGCCGGTGGCCGATGGCTGCGGCCCCTGCACCCGGTGTCTCACCGGGTGCCCGACGGGGGCCATCGTGGGCCCCGGGGTGGTCGACGCCCGGCGCTGCCTGGCCTGGCTGGTCCAGGCCCCCGGACCGCTCCGCCGCGACCTGCGCGAGGCGATGGGCGATCGCATCTACGGCTGCGACGACTGCCAGGAGGTGTGCCCTCCCAACCGCGTCCGCCTCCGACGCCGGGACGCCCCGACCGAGCGGGACCCGCGGCCGCCCACCGCGGGCGCCGACGGGGCGTGGGTCGATCTGCTCGACCTGCTGGCCGCCGACGACGCCACCCTCCTCGACCGCCACGGGCGCTGGTACATCGCCGGACGCGACCCCCGGTGGCTGCGGCGCAACGCCCTCGTCGCCCTGGGCAACACGGCTGACCCGGGCGCCCCCCGCGTCGCCGCCGCCCTGACCCGCGTCCTCGGCGGCGACGACGACCTCCTGGCCGCCCACGCGGCGTGGGCCGCCGGTCGGCTCGGACGTCACGACCTGCTCGCCGCCGTCGTCGACGCTGGGCCCGAGACCCGCGCCGAGCTGGAGGCGCCGCCGCCGACCCCGCGCGCCGTCGCCTCCTCACCGGTGCCTCCGCCGCCATGAAGCACCTGCTCGTCACCAACGACTACCCCCCCAAGACCGGGGGCATCCAGCAGTACCTGTGGGAGCTGTGGCGCCGCCTGCCGTCCGATGAGGTCACGGTGCTCACCTCCGCCCACCCCGAAGCCGTCGGGTGGGACGCCGTCCAGGAACACCGGATCGTGCGCACGCCTGAGCGGGTGCTGCTGCCGACCCGGTCGCTGGCCCGGCGCAGCGACGCCCTCGCCGCCGAGGTCGGCGCCGAGCTGGTGTTGCTCGACCCGGCCCTCCCCGTCGGGCACCTCGGCCCGGGGCTGTCCCGTCCCTACGGCGTGGTGCTGCACGGGGCCGAAGTCACGGTGCCGGGACGGCTGCCGGGCACGCGCGGGCGCCTGGCCCGCGTGCTGCACGGAGCCGAGCTGGTGGTGGCCGGCGGCACCTACGCGGCCGATGAGGCCGAGCGAGCCGCCCGGCGAGGCCTCCCCGTCGTGGTGGTGCCCCCCGGTGTCGACACCGAGCGCTTCCGACCGCCGAGCCCGGAGGAGCGGCGCGCCACGCGGGCCGGCCTCGGGATCACCGACGCCGACGAGCTGATCATGTCGATCAGCCGCCTGGTGCCCCGCAAGGGCATGGACACCCTGATCGACGCGGCCGCGCGACTCGCGCCGCACCGTCCCCGTCTCCAGGTGCTCATCGGGGGCGGCGGTCGGGACGAGGCCCGCCTCACCCGCCGGATCACCCGCACGGGGGCACCGGTGCGCCTTCTCGGCCGCTTCGAGGAGGAGGAGAAGCCCGCGCTCTATGGCGCGGCCGACGTCTTCGCCATGCTGTGCCGAGACCGGTGGGCGGGCCTCGAGCAGGAGGGCTTCGGCATCGTGTTCCTGGAAGCCGCCGCCTGCGGCGTCCCCCAGGTGGCGGGGTCCAGCGGGGGAGCGGCGGAAGCCGTCGCCGACGGCGTCACCGGCACGGTGGTGGCCGACCCCACGAACGCCGGTGAGGTGGCCGCCGCCCTCGCTGCGTACCTCGACGACGCCGAGCACCGCGCTGCCACCGGACGGGCGGCCCGTCGGCGGGCGGTGGCGGACTTCGCCTATGACCATCTGGCCATCGAGCTGGGCACCGCCCTCGATCGGGTCGCCCGCGCCCGTCGCTAGGCGCGGCGGCCGCCCGGCCGCGCTCGTCACCCCGCGTGCAGTGGTCTGTGGCGGCCCTATCGCGGCCAGACTGACTACAGTGCGTACCGCGACCTTGCTATCGACCGCGCTCAGTGTTACCTTCCCCTCCGACAACCACGCTCAGTCACAGTTGAGCGAACGACGATACGAACCGTGACCATCACGGGGGAGAGGAACAGACGATGCGGGCGATGCCGACCACTGCGAGCACCAGCGGTGCCGACCATCCAGGCTCGGCGCCGCGAGGCCGCCGCCGTCACGTCGGCCGCGGCCTCGCCGCTGCGCTGGTCCTCGTCCTCGGCGCCGTGGGCCTGGCCGTGGGGCCCGCCCAGGTGGCCTCGGCCGCGGCTCCGACCCAGCCCACCCTGGTGGCCGACCTGCCCACCACCACCACCCCCCACGTCACCAACGGCAACGTCCGGTCAGTCGCGGTGGTGGGTGACGTGGTCGTGCTGGGAGGCGACTTCACCCGCTCCACCGACCCCGACGGCACCGTCGTGGACCGGTCCTACCTGCTGGCCTTCGACCGGGCGACGGGCCGCATCCTCCGCGACTGGGCCCCACAGCTCGACAACGAGGTCTACAGCGTCGTCGCCGCCCCCGACGGCCAGTCGGTCTACGTCGGCGGCCGGTTCAACCAGGTCGACGGTGCCATCCGCTACAAGGTGGCCCGTCTCGCCATCGGGGACGGTCGCTCCCTTCCATTCCAGGCCGGGTTCAACGCCGTGGTCACGACCATGGCCATCTCCGGTGATCGCCTCTACGTCGGCGGGGCGTTCAAGTCGGTCCAGGGCCGCCAGCGGCGCCTCGCCGGCCTCGACCTCGAGACCGGGGCCATCGACGACGATGTGGCCGTCGACATCGCCGGCGTCCACCGCACCGGGGGCGACGGCCGGATCTGGCGCATCGAGCCCTCTCCCGACGGCCAGCACCTCGTGGTCATCGGCAGCTTCGCCACCGTCGGGGGTCAACCCCGCAACCAGATCGTGAAGCTCGACACCAACGACGGCGGCGTCATGACCGTGAGCCCGTGGTCGACCACCGCCTTCTCCGGCTACTGCGCCTCCTTCCAGGACTACGTCCGCGACGTGTCCTACAGTCCCGATGGCAGCTACTTCGTGGTCGTCACCACCGGCGCCAAGGGCACCGGCCTCAACGGCACCTGCGACTCGGTCAGCCGCTGGGCCGACTCCGAGACGCCCGGCAGCGGCTACCAGTGGATCGAGTACTCCGGTGGCGACAGCCACTACTCGGTCGAGGTGACCGGGGCGGCCATCTACGTCGGTGGCCACATGCGGTGGAGCAACAACTCCTTCGGCCGCGACTCCCTCGGCCCCGGCGGGATCGAGACCACCGGCATCGCCGCCCTCGACCCGTCGAACGGTCTGCCCCTGTCGTGGAACCCCGGGCGAGACCGGGGCCGCGCCGTGTGGCAGCTGGTGGCAACCCCGGACGGCCTCTACGTGGCCAGCGACACCGACCGCATCGCCGGCTACCGGTACCGCGGCCGCATCGCCTTCTTCCCCCTCGCCGGCGGCCGGGCCGTCCCCCAGCCGGCCCGCAAGGAGCTGCCTCTGGCCCTCGACCAGTACGTCCCCACCGGCGCCGATCCGGCCCGGGTCGTGTCCCGCAACTACGACGGCACCACCTTCGACGACCCGAGCACGATCGTCGGCGACGCCGCGGCGCTCACCGGCGCCCGCACCGCCTTCTTGGTCAACGGGGTCCTCTACACAGCCCAGTCGAACGGCACCCTCCAGGCCCGCTCCTTCGACGGCACCACCCTGGGCTCGCCGACCGAGGTCAACCTCCAGCGCCTGACCGACTTCGCCTCCGACCTGGCCAACATGAACGGGGCAGTCTACGACGGCGGGCGCCTCTACTACACGGTGAGCGGCAGCGACACGCTCTACATGCGGTACTTCAGCACCGAGAACCGCGTCGTCGGTGCCCAGCGCTTCGACATCGCCACCTCCGGAAACGGGCTCAGCTACCGCGACGTGGGCGGCATGGTCCTCGCCGGCGGGGACGTCTACTACGTCGACCGCGCCGCCGGCACCCTGGTGCGGGCCGCCTGGCTCCCCGGCGGCGGCATCGACGCCGCCAGTCGCACCACCGTCGCTCCGAGCGGGGCCGGCGGGGTCAGCTGGACCGACACGGTGCTCTGGGCCCGAGCGGGCCAGACGCCCAACCAACCCCCGACGACGTCGTTCACCGCCTCCTGCACGGGGCTGGACTGCTCCTTCGACGCCAGCTCCTCCACCGACCCCGACGGCACCGTGACCAGCGTGACCTGGGACTTCGGTGACGGCCAGACGGCGTCGGGCCCCACCACCACCCACCGCTACGCGGCCGACGGCACCTATCAGGTGACGGCGACGGTGACCGATGACGACGGTGCCAACGCGCTGGACACCCAGTCGGTGACCGTCGGCGGCCTGTCGCCCACAGCCGCCTTCGACACCTCGTGTGCCGACACCAGCTGCTCGGTCGATGCCTCGGCATCGTCCGACCCTGACGGCACCATCGAGTCCTACGCCTGGGACTTCGGCGACGGCGGCACCGCCACCGGCCCGACCACCACCCACACCTACGAGGCGGGCGGCACCTACCGCATCACCCTGACCGTGACCGACGACCAGGGCCTGACCGACACGGCCAGCCAGGACGTCACCGTCACCGTTGCCGCCGGACGGGGCTTCATCGCCCTCGACGCCGCCACCAGTCAGAACACCTCCCTCCGTGACCGGGTGACCGTCCCCGCCGACGTCCAGGCCGGGGACCAGCTCCTGCTGTTCGCTGCGTCCAACGCGGCCGGCACCGACGACCTCGATGCCCCGGCGGGCTGGACCCGGGTGGTCGACGGCACCACCAGGAAGAGTCGCTCGGCCCTCTTCGCCCGCACCGCCACCGCCACCGACGCCGGGACCACGGTGGAGGTCACCACCTCGGTGTACGCCCGCACCGACGTCGTCCTCGCCGCCTACCGGGGTGTGGCCCTCCAGATCGGCGGCCAGGTCGCGATCCAGGGCTACACCACACCGTCCCGCGACGCCGTCGCCGGCTCCACGGTGGTCTCCTTCTGGGCCGACAAGACGTCGACGACCACCACTTGGACACCGCCCGCAGGGGTGACGGTGCGCCACGCCTTCGCCGGCTCCGGCCCGGGGCACGTCTCGGAGCTGCTGGCCGACGCGGTGGCGACCGCGGACGGACCGACACCCGAGCTCACCGCCGGGGTCGACCAGCCGTCGACCCAGGCCATCGCCACCACCGTGGTGCTGCGCCCCGTCTGATCGGCGGTTCCGGCGGGGGGGGGCGCCGCGGGGGGGGGGGCCCCCGCCCCCCGCCACGCCCGCCCCACCCGCCCCCCCCCCAGGGGGGGGGGAGGGGGGCCCCCG